>NZ_JH594606.1:1232751-1235922 GCF_000243235.1 Gillisia limnaea DSM 15749 | reverse complement strand
TGCTGAATGTCTGGTTTCATAACACTTATGGTATGATTTATCTTTTTGAACTGAAAACCAGTTTTAGTAGTTATTCGTTGAAATATTCTCTCTAATCTTTCATTTTCAAACTGAAAAGTAAAACTGTGATTTGCATTACTTATGCTTTCATCAAAAACAAAGGTAAAACCGGTTTCATCTTCGATAGCTGAAAAAACTTCGGTAATTGAAGCATTTTTAACTTGTATACTGATTTGAATATCATTGTTAATTGCCGACCAGGCTTTTGTTCCAGCAGAACAAATGAGTATTCCCACCACCAAAAACAGGTAGGATTTGGTTAAATAATTTGGAAAAAATTGTAGTTTAGTATTCATTACAATTTGGCTATAGATTAATATTTGTAGTCTAATTTTTAAATAGCCCGTTTCTGTTTCAGCAGAAACGGGTTTGTAATTTTCCGTGGCTAATTCAATTAATGTTTTCGGTTTGTTCTCTTATAACTATGTTTTTAGGGGTTTTATAATCAATTTGTAAATCTTTGATAAGCGCGATGCTTAGTAATATGGTTTCCAGATTTTCATCTTTAAACTTCCCGGAAATAGTGAGTTTTCTTAAGGCAGGATTGGCAAATTCAATAGTTACATCAAACCAGTTTTCAAGAATTTTTGCGGTTTCTCCCAGACCTGTTTTATTTAAGACAATAATGTTTTTAGTCCAGGCATTATAGTTGGCACTATTCTCTTTAGAAATTTTTGGATTATCGTCCTGTACAAAACTTAGTTGCATATTTTTAGTTAGCAATATTTTTTGAGAAGGATTGTTTAGACCGGAAACTTCAACGATACCGGAATTAACGCTTATCTTTTCATTCCCTTCGGAATATGAGTTAATGTTAAATGAGGTACCTAAAACTTTAGTTTCTATGCTCCCTGATTTAATTCGGAAAGGTTTTTCAGGGTTTGGAGCAACTTCAAAAAATGCCTCCCCCTCCAGGGTGATCTTTCGGTCTTCTTTAAAGTTTTTGGGATAGCTTATTTTAGAACCAGAATTTAAGAAAACCCTGCTCCCATCGTTGAGTTCAATTTCTTTCTTTTCGCCTTTGGCAGCAACCTGGGTAAGATTATTATCAAGGATTAGGCTAGGTAAAACGGTACCTATTAACAGTAAAAAAACAGCCGCTGATGCAATGATGCCTTGCCAGTATTTCTTTCGGGAAATCTTCTTAAGCTGGATTTTATCCTCTATTCCGCGGAAGATTTTATCGCGCTTTGCCTGGTCCAGGTTCACAAAAGAATAAACTTCCTGCTCCTGCATTTTTTTGAGAAAAATATCTATCGCCAGCTTTTCCTGAGAATTTGCTTTTTTGGCTGCATACTTTTCTGCCAAATAAATAAGTTCATGTTTATTCAAAACCTGCTTTTGACTATAAGTCACATTTTTTGAAGAGAACACGTACGCAAAAATCAACTCTTAAAAGACTCTTAATATTGAAGAAGGGTGCTTAACATTGAAGCAATATTGTGGTAATAAAACCGGCGATATGGCAATTAACTAAATTAGCCTTAAGGTATGAAAGCGCGTTGCTTATTTGCTTTTCTACAGTACGAATAGAAATATCCAGTTTCTCGGCAATTTCTGAATTACTGTAATTATCGAAACGGCTAAGGATAAAAATTTCCCGGCATCTGGGTGGCAACTTCTTCACCTGAGAAAGCACTTCTTTTTCAAACTCCTGATATTCTAAATTAAGAACTGAGTTGGAAGGATAAGGAATGCTATTTAAAATTTCTTCCTGGCTATTGGAGAATTTTAAACTTCTAATATGATTGGCTACCCGGTATTTTACCGATCTTAATAAATAAGCCTCAAGGTTTAATATTTGGGATTCTGAAGCTTTCTCCCAAAGACTAATAAAGATCTCCTGAACAATATCTTCACAAACCTTATCATCGCGGTAGATTTTAAAGGCGTAAGAGTAGAGTCTTTTCCAATACCTGTCAAAAATTAAAGGAAAAACGGTACCATTCCCATTACTCAAATCTATTAATAACTGCTCGTCTGATATGAAAATTTCTTTGGATTTCATTAAAATTTAGTCTTTCCCAAAGGAAAGCCTTTAAACTGGGCTTCCCGTTTTCTAAGTTTTAAGCTTAGGTTATGAAAAATTAAATTCAAGACGAAATTTAAATTTCTAGTATTTACTTTATCTGTAAAAATGGTGGTGTAAACAATTATTAGGAAGCTTTGAATAAGTAGTGGTTTTTCTTTTACTTCTCTTTTTGGAGAATTTTTTTAGGTTATTTCCCCTTCCATCCATTATTCAGTCGATTTTTCCGTCATTTTCTTTCCAATGAGACGCACGTCCCCACATCTTAGGCTTTCGAAAGCAGGTAACTTGCCCTAAAAATATTGTACAGGATGCAGTTGAAGCCGAACCGTAATGAGTTCCTTGCCATTGTTTTGGCAACCGTTCTTTTGTAGTTCAACTTTTCCTTCATATAGGCAAAAGGGTGGTAACCGTGAGGTTATATCTGAAGAAAGCGAGACTACAAAACTCGGTACTGACCCTTCGGCTACGCTCAGGATAAACCAAGCAGAAACCGTATACAGAGGCATATTTACTTGGGTAAGCAAACACATCATTGTAACGCCCTAAGAACACAAAAAGGGTAAGTATGTAGATACGGCAGGGATTGAGTGAAAGAAGATGTTCTTACCTGGGGAGGTCTGTGCAACTACGAGTTGGTTAAGCACAGAAGTCAGCAGAAGTCATAGTACTACTTAGAAACGGACAAGCGGTGGGATTGCTTATACCATACCCCATCAGGAACAACAGTAGGAAGGACGGAACATTAAATCAAGTTGAAATTCGATTAGGAGGCTTAGCTAGCCTAATCTTAAGCCAACAGAAGTAAGCATTATTTTTTTTTAATTTATGATTGCAGAAGTATTACAAGCCGGTAACCTTTATAAAGCAGCGCACAAAGTGATGCAAAATAACGGAGCGAGTGGAGTAGATGGTATGGCAGTCTCAAAATTAGCCCTGTATATACGGGCAAATCGAGATCAAATAGTTTCTTCTATTCACACCAATGGCTATATACCTCAAGCAATTTTAGGAGTGCCCATACCCAAAGAAAGGGTAAATCCCGACTCTTAGGTATCCCCACCGTAGTAGACAGGTGTTTA
>NZ_JH594606.1:1194909-1232651 GCF_000243235.1 Gillisia limnaea DSM 15749 | reverse complement strand
GATGACTTGATTGTGCATTGCAGTAGCCATGGGGAGGCTGTCCATACACTTGCAGTTCTAAAAGAACGTCTGACAGAATGCGGTCTGACCCGCACATCCTGAAAAGACCAAAATAGTGTACTGTAAAAAGGATGGCAGAGACCTCAAAGGGTACCCTGTACAGTTCGATTTCTTGGGTTTCAGTTTTCAGCCGATAAGGTTCAGATTGAAAAAGGGCGGAAGCTTCCTTCAGTTTGATTGTAAAATGAGCCGAAAGTCCAAAGCTCGAATCACGGGAGAACTCCGTAAACTTGCTTTCCATAATAAAACTCAACGTGGGATAAAGGATTTAGCAAACTTGCTGAACCCCAAGATTCGTGGTTGGATTCAGTATTATGGAAAAGTAAGTCGTAGGAGCCTGCAACCAGTGTTCTATTACCTGCACAATCGTATGATCAGATGGATATTGAACAAGTACAAAAGCTTCAAAGGAAGCAAGATCAAAGCCGTAAAATGGCTTCGGTTTATTACAAAGTCATATCCAAATCTGTTCTATCATTGGGAACTGGGATACAAATTGGTCTAAATATTAGGCTCTATCGACTGTATAACAAGAGCCGTATGAATCGAGAGGTTCACGTACGGTTCTGTGAGAGGCTCGGGGTGAAATTCCCCTTGCCTACTCGACTGGGGTGTCGTGTTTTAATCTAAACGTCCTATTCACTTTCTTTCCAATGTAAAAACCATTTTTCACCGGCAAACACCAAAATAATTCCAATTGCTGAAATAATGACTACGAAAATGTCCGTAGTTGCTTTAATCCATAAAAAAGCGATTAATACGATTAAATCGAGTAACAATGCTGATATCAGTATCACTCCATTTGCTTTTACTTCTTTTCTCAGGTGTTTAAACACCCCCCAATGGACAATCATATCCATAACTAAGTAAAAAATAGCTCCTATTGAGGCAATGCGTGATAAGTCAAAGAAAACGGTTAGGGTTATGGCAATGACGACAATATAAATTAGCATATGTTTTTGAATGCTTCCTGACATTCCCAAATGGCTGTGCGGAATAAGCTTCATATCAGTAAGCATAGCTGTCATACGAGACACAGCAAAAATACTGGCAATCACCCCTGAAATTGTAGCTACTATAGCTATTCCTACCGTGAAATAAAGGCCATAATTACCAAAAGCAGGTCTTGCAGCTTCTGCCAAAGAGTAGTCCTTTGCTTTTACTATTTCTGAAATCGTTAGACTGGAATTCACTGAAATTGCCACTAAAAAGTAGACTACTGTGCAAATGATTAATGAAAGAATGATTGATCGTCCTACATTTTTTGTGGGGTTTGGTGATTTCTCCACCACTATTCGTAATGGTCGTAAATCCTTTATAAGCCAATATGGAGAGCGCAATAGCTCCTATATAACTAGCTGCTGAATAGTTATTTACATCACTTGATGCGGGTAGAATATCACTTATAGTAAACTGGGCAGCCCAAAGACCTCCAATAGCAAACACAATGATGCCAACAATTTTTATAACGGCCATAAATTGAGAAGTCTTTCCAATCACTTTATTACCTGATACATTAATGATGTAAGCAAGTATTAATAAAGCTACTCCCAGCACGGGTACCCATAAATCCTTGTTAGTTATATCAAAAAGCTGCAGGGTATAGGACCCAAATGTTCTGGCCACCAAGCTTTCATTGATAATCATAGAAAGCGCCATCAATACTGATGCAGCTGCCGTTAAAGTAGTTTTACCGTAAGCTTTCATCAAAATCATGGCAATACCACCTGCTGAGGGATATGCATTCGAAACTTTGATATACGAATAAGCACTGAAACCAGAAATAATGGCACCGAGAATAAAAATATATGGAAACCATGTTCCAGATAATTCGGCTACCTGACCTAAAAGAGCAAAAATACCTGCTCCAATCATCACTCCTGTGCCAAGCGCCACAGCACCTTTAAGGGTTAAGCTATCTTTTTTGTAATTGTCCATTTACTTTTTCTATCTAAATCTCGATTTTATCTACATGCACCCCAACGTCTCGTATAAAAACAGTGCGAGCGGGCGAGCTTGATTGTCCGCAGGACAATCAGGCGTTGCAAGCAAGCACGGAGTTTCGATTCAAGAACAAATTAAGCATTGTTTTTATATGTTGTGTGTGCCCAGTATGGGCATCTTTAAAACTACTTAAAAGTAGTTTATTAATCTAGAGGGTGCAAGTCCCTTATGCGCTGGAGTAACGTCTGGAAGCATTAGTAAGTCGCAAGGGTGGTAACCGTGAGGTTATATCTGAAGAAAGCGAGACTACAAAACTCGGTACTGACCCTTCGGCTACGCTCAGGATAAACCAAGCAGAAACCGTATACAGAGGCATATTTACTTGGGTAAGCAAACACATCATTGTAACGCCCTAAGAACACAAAAAGGGTAAGTATGTAGATACGGCAGGGATTGAGTGAAAGAAGATGTTCTTACCTGGGGAGGTCTGTGCAACTACGAGTTGGTTAAGCACAGAAGTCAGCAGAAGTCATAGTACTACTTAGAAACGGACAAGCGGTGGGATTGCTTATACCATACCCCATCAGGAACAACAGTAGGAAGGACGGAACATTAAATCAAGTTGAAATTCGATTAGGAGGCTTAGCTAGCCTAATCTTAAGCCAACAGAAGTAAGCATTATTTTTTTTTAATTTATGATTGCAGAAGTATTACAAGCCGGTAACCTTTATAAAGCAGCGCACAAAGTGATGCAAAATAACGGAGCGAGTGGAGTAGATGGTATGGCAGTCTCAAAATTAGCCCTGTATATACGGGCAAATCGAGATCAAATAGTTTCTTCTATTCACACCAATGGCTATATACCTCAAGCAATTTTAGGAGTGCCCATACCCAAAGAAAAGGGTAAATCCCGACTCTTAGGTATCCCCACCGTAGTAGACAGGTGTTTACAACAGGCAGTAAACCAGATACTAATGACCAAATTTGAATACGAATTTGAGCCATTTAGTTATGGTTTCCGCCCTAAGAAGAACATCCACAAAGCGGTACTACAAGCACAGGAATACATCAATGATGGCTTCCAAGATATTGTAGATATCGACTTAAAAGGATTCTTTGATGAAGTAGATCACAGTCTATTACTACAACTGGTTTACAACAAAGTAAACTGCCCAGTAACTCTGCGATTAATCCGCAAATGGTTACGAGCGCCCATACTTATAAAAGGGCGCTTAGTCAAACGGCGAAAAGGCATCCCGCAAGGGAGTCCCCTAAGTCCGTTGTTATCTAATATCGTATTAGATGTTTTAGATAAATTTCTTAGCAAGCAAGGTCTTCGTTATGTCCGTTATGCAGATGATTTTAGTATTTATACAAGATCGAAAGCAACAGCAAAGCAAGTGGGTAATGAGGTGTCTATTTTTCTCAAAGAAAAATTACATCTACCCATAAACCGAGCAAAAAGTGGCATACGCCGTCCCGTAAATTTTGAATTGCTAGGACATGGCTTTGTACCCATTTATAAGAAAGGTGTAAAAGGACAGTATCAACTTATAGTAAGCAAAAGAGGTTGGGAAAAATTCAAGCGAAAACTAAAACTTTTAACCAAGAAAACCAATCCAGTATCCTTATCAGAACGTTTAAGCCGACTCACACAAGTGTGCCGAGGATGGCTTAACAACTATCGGTTAACAAACATTTACACAAAGCTGAAAAAGCTGGATGAGTGGTTGCGCAACCGACTGCGATATTGCATTTGGCATCATTGGAAGAAAGCAGAACGGAAACGCAAGAATTTGATTCGTTTAGGAATAGAAAAAGGACAGGCTTATGCTTGGAGTAGAACCCGAATGGGAGGCTGGGCAGTATCCCAAAGCCCCATATTAGGCACTACAATAACCCTATCTAGATCGAAGCGAAGAGGCTATAAACCTATGACAGATTATTTAAACAAAACGCAAACTTCGATTTGGTGAACCGCCGTATACGAGACCCGCTTGGCTTGTCCAGAGCGAAGTCGAAGGATACCGTGGTGTGAGAGGCGCACTCCGTCAGTTTCTGGCGGAGCCGTCTACTCGATGTGTGCTGTGTAAGCTATAATAAAGATGGAGGCAGGTCCTCCGATGAGGGTTTTTAGGAAAACTCATCAAACCACTTCTATGACGCATCCAAGGCAACAAAGGTGTGTGAAGCGATAGGAGAAAAGGCTATTTAAAATAGTCAGGTAAGGATAGAAGAGATGAGCGAAAGCGAACCTTGCGATGAAGTGACGAAATGACCAGTTGTTGTCAAAACCTGATTTATATCGAGGAATCAGGGATAAGTGTAGAGGGAACCTAATTACTGTCTATACGGCAACCGTCATAAAGCGGGCATGACTTCTATCCAGGCTTTATTATGGAACCACAGGAAGCCTATGCGCTATGGGAAAAGGAAAACACAAGCAGGAAATACCTGTAAGTCGATTACTAATGAGCGCATAGGTTGCGGATGAAGTTGTAGTAGTGTTGAAACTCCTGTAATGGGAGCGGAGCGAAGGACTTCAGTTATACAGTTTAAATTTAAGAACAACTTAAAAATTGTAAGGATGATTTTTAAAGAACAAACAAAGTCGATCCCCATAACCAAGGAGATGGTGTGGGAATCCTACAAGAAGGTAAAAAGTAACAGAGGAAGTGCTGGAATAGACCATCAAACCCTATCGGAATTCGATAGTGTACGTTCCAAGGAACTGTACAAGGTTTGGAATAGACTGGCATCAGGAAGTTATTTTGCACCTGCGGTAAAGCGGGTCAATATTCCCAAGGCAGGGGGTAAGACCCGACCTTTGGGTATTCCCACAGTAAGCGATAGGATAGCTCAACAAGTAGTGAAGCAGTACCTTGAACCTAGATTGGAATCCATATTTTCAGAAAACTCTTATGGATACCGTCCCAACAGGAGTGCATATACAGCTATTGAGATTGTACGTCGAAACGTGCTGCGATATAGTTGGGTGATAGATTTGGACATACAAGAATTCTTTGAGAATGTAGACCATAGCCTTCTGTTGAAAGCTTTGGAACGCCATGTTTCGGAGAAGTGGGTGTTGCTCTACATCAAACGGTGGCTGGAAGCTCCAGTAATACTAGAAGATGGAACGGTTAAAATATCCACGGGCAAAGGCACCCCTCAAGGAGGGGTAATCAGCCCACTGCTATCTAATCTATATATGCATTACTGTGTGGACAAATGGTTAGAGAAATACTATCCACTAGTAAAGATGGTGCGCTATGCAGATGACTTGATTGTGCATTGCAGTAGCCATGGGGAGGCTGTCCATACACTTGCAGTTCTAAAAGAACGTCTGACAGAATGCGGTCTGACCGCACATCCTGAAAAGACCAAAATAGTGTACTGTAAAAAGGATGGCAGAGACCTCAAAGGGTACCCTGTACAGTTCGATTTCTTGGGTTTCAGTTTTCAGCCGATAAGGTTCAGATTGAAAAAGGGCGGAAGCTTCCTTCAGTTTGATTGTAAAATGAGCCGAAAGTCCAAAGCTCGAATCACGGGAGAACTCCGTAAACTTGCTTTCCATAATAAAACTCAACGTGGGATAAAGGATTTAGCAAACTTGCTGAACCCCAAGATTCGTGGTTGGATTCAGTATTATGGAAAAGTAAGTCGTAGGAGCCTGCAACCAGTGTTCTATTACCTGCACAATCGTATGATCAGATGGATATTGAACAAGTACAAAAGCTTCAAAGGAAGCAAGATCAAAGCCGTAAAATGGCTTCGGTTTATTACAAAGTCATATCCAAATCTGTTCTATCATTGGGAACTGGGATACAAATTGGTCTAAATATTAGGCTCTATCGACTGTATAACAAGAGCCGTATGAATCGAGAGGTTCACGTACGGTTCTGTGAGAGGCTCGGGGTGAAATTCCCCTTGCCTACTCGACTGGCAACAGTTTTTATTCGGTTATTATAAGATTCACAGTAGTAAATTCGGTTTCTCCAGACTTGAACTTTAGTTCGTATTCTCCTGTTGAGAGAGGAATAAATTCATAAACAGCTGTTATCGTTCGAGTAACTTGTGGGCAGATACAACCCTCATACTTTGCCTGAACTTCAATTGTTTTAGATTGTTCACTACCACTCTCTAAAAATTTTTCAAAATTTCCGCACCCATTATTAACAACAAAATCAATCTCAATTTCTACCGCTTCATTTATTTTTCCGGAAGAAGGAGCATTAACCTCTGTTACGTATTCGTTTCTATATCCGATACATTCCTTGGGATCATCATTTGTACAGGAAATCAAAATCGCAAGAAAAAGGTATAATATTAATCTAGTTTTCATATTTCATTTTTGATTTTAATTGTTGCCAACGGCAGTCTGTCTAAAAACCTACGTTTACTGCCAATTATGGGCCAAAATAAGCTTTTTAACCGTGGGATTAGGAGTAGGGCTGAAATTAGGGTTTATAGTATCATTTGAATATAATGTCCTAAAAATGGCTTTGTAAGCCTGGATTAAGACAGATAAACAAAGAATCAACTGAGCATACATCTCCCGGAACCCTTTTTTACCCATCAGACTTAATATTCGTTTGAGATTGTAGGCTATAAAGATAAAGCCTACATCTGCAGAGGCTCGTTTCTTTCCCTTTTTGGAAAGGATATGATCAAAACCCCATTGCCGCTTTATAGTTCCAAAGGGATGCTCTACAATGGCTTGCCTTCGGCGATAGAGTTCAGGATCAGCCTCCATATTTCTTTTGTTCTCTTCATAAACCGGAGTGTATATGTTCCTTGCCAGGAGTCTCCCGTTTTTGGCCGTGGTGCATAACTCCCGCACCGGGCATCCGTTACATGCTTTTGTTTTATACTGTTTAAATTCAGACTGATTGGATTTTCCCCGGTGGTTGATGTAAAAGTTCCCATTGGTTTTCAGAAAATGATTCTCAGGACAGATGTAATGATCTTCTTGCGCATCGTACACAAAATGTTGAACATTATATCTGGTGTCCGGTGCATTGGAGGCCGTGGCAGGAATGGCAACCAGGGTTTTAATCCCTAAACCCCGGGCGATTTCCAGTTCAGAACCTGTATGATAGCCTTTGTCAAAAAGAGCGGTGAAATCAGTGTTCCCAAGAATAGATTTCGCTCTTCTCACCATAGCTCCCATCGCTTTTTTATCATTATGGTTTGTGACTTCATAATCGATGGGGATGCAGTGCTGCGCATCTACGGTAGACTGTACATTGTAGGCTACCTCTGTAATATTGCCCCGGAGAATCATCTGACGGCTTTCCGGATCAGAGGTTGAAATTTGTGATTCTCCTGTTTCTTCCAATTGTTGTTTCAGTTTTTTATTAGCCTTCTTTTCTGCCGGTGTGAATGTCGCTATTCTTTTTGGGCTTCCTGCTTTTCAGCCTCCCCATCGGCCCTGGCGATATCCTGGTTGTACTGCTCCAGCTTGTTGTCAATATACTGCAGGTGCCTGTCAATTCTTTTAGTGTTGAAATTGTTTTTTTTTGCTGTTCTGTGCCCGGAGTTTGGTGCCGTCACCGGCGATGATCTTACCGCCAATCAGGTTAAAGTTCCTGGCAAGTTGCACTGTGGCACGAAAGACCCTTTTAATGGCATCCGGATTGTCCTTTCTGAAGTTGGCAATGGTATTGTGATCCGGGGAAAGTTGTTCAATGAGCCACATCATTTCAATGTTGCGCCTGCATTCCTTCTCCAAAATCCGGGAGGAACGTATCCGGTTCAAATACCCATAGATGAACAATTTGAGCAGTACCGCAGGGTGATAAGCGGGTCTTCCTCCTTCGGGAAAGCGTACCTTAAAACCCATTTTTTCCAAATCAAGGCTGTTGACAAAGAGCTCGATGGCACGGACTTCATTCTCTGTCTCAATACTTTCTTCTAATGAAACAGGAAACAAAGCAGCTTGTTTCCGATCTTTTCCTATAATAAATTTCATAGCATGAAGATACCCAAAGTTCTAAAAAGAACGAAAACGATCCTGAAAAAGTAGTCAACAAAGTTGTTAAGAAAAAGGAAGGTTTTTAGACAGTCTGACGGTCTTGGTTAAGGCAAGTAGCGTGGAGTAGGGACACGTTCTTGTCGGCTTAGTTGATTATTTCTTGGTGTCTAAAATAATACTTTTTACTCAAATGCCCACTATTTGCGCTTAACCGATGTTACCTACTGTAGCGACCAGGTTTGAGTAAGAACGAACGATTCCGCATTCCTCTCTTTATTGGTTAAATTTTAGTAGAACTTTTGAAATTGAGTGAGAGTAAGTATTTACTGAATTTATTCCTTAGATTTATTTTCATCTAATTCCGTTCGAGTAAGATTTAGAGAGATATTTTCATTTCTAATTTCTTAAATTTTTGTTTTAGTTCTTTACTTCTATTTTTCATTTGATTCCATTCGAGTAAGAATCAGAACGAATTATTTTTATCTCTGAATTTCTCATTTGAAGCTTTTGTTCTTTAAGATATTTTTCATTTAATTCCGTTCGAATTAGAGTCAGCTGGAATTATTTTCTTTAAAATATTCTTCGTTTTTGTCGCGGAGCTATTGTAGGTAACGTCTGCGTATAAGCGCCGTTTTTTTTTAAATGGCGCTTATGCGCCGTTGCGTGCAGTAATTTAGCATTATTTGGTTAATAATGCGAATCAAAAATTACGAAGTCAGACGGGTGCTACAATAATTTCTTTTAAAATGGATTTTATTTTTACTTATGTGTCTTTATCCTCTCGCGCTGGATAAAGCATCGTTGGTAAAAAATTCGGGCTACGAGTCCAACTCCTGGAATTAAACTGCAAAATTACCGGAAATCCTCCATAGAAAATATGGTTTCTTTCCGCTACCTTTCCTCAGACTTTGGTACGTGTCAACGTTCTGATAGTGAAACTCTCAACGATTTCAATCGCACAAGTCTGAAAAAGGGAGCCTTCCTTTGTCCGCTCCCTTGATTTAATTCCAGGAGTTGTCCACATTTTAGTAACCTTTCCCCAAAATCCATTTTAATTTCCAGAAGCCCGTTTTATTGCATGCAACGGTCTTGTTTAACGCAAGTGGCGTGGAGTAGGGGACACGTTCTTGTCGGCTTAGTTGTTTCTTTCTTGGTCTCTAAAATAACAATTTTAGTTCAAATACCCGCTATTTGCTGTTAAACGATGTTGTTGCGCGTTTTTTTAGTACTCATATCTTATTAAACCGTTATAGTCCGCAATTTTTAAATTAATAGCTTCATAATTACCTAGTTGTAATGGTTCAAGATTAAAGGAAATAGTTCGAGTAATAAATGCTTCACATTCTTCTATATTTATCAATCTTAATTTTAAATCTCTTTGAGGTACAGCAGTTTCCGATATTCCACCCAAATCCACTAAATCAATTTCCCAACTATTTCCATCGCAACCGGACGAACCAAATTCAATTTCTAAACAATCTTGATTAACTGTTATATTCTGTATTGTATAATTGTCCGTATTTGTCAGATTATAAAGATCACTATTAATTATAATACATTTATCGCAATTGCCCGATTCGGAACATTCTACAGGATTATCATCATTTTTGTCACAACTAATAATTAAAAAAATTATTATAATTAAATATCCAATCTGTTTCATAATAGCTCTATTAAAATGTTCTATACAATAGATATTGACTTTTCAAATGGTTGCGCTCTTTTAAACTTTAATTTATTCTA
This sequence comes from Gillisia limnaea DSM 15749, assembly GCF_000243235.1. Classification (GTDB taxonomy): domain Bacteria; phylum Bacteroidota; class Bacteroidia; order Flavobacteriales; family Flavobacteriaceae; genus Gillisia; species Gillisia limnaea. Next base: position 1,222,927 of record NZ_JH594606.1, on the reverse strand, counting down.
AAGTTCTAATTTTCAATCAGTTTTTCAAATTAAAAATGCTGAATCTAAAAATATCTTCTGATGCTATCTTTGTTATTTTATTCTATATATTCTTTGAATTTTCATTCTGAAAAATGCGCTACAACGGTCTTGGTTAAGGCAAGTGGCGTGGATTAGGGACGCAAACTTGTCGGCTTTGTTGTTTGTTTCTTGGTCTCTAAAATATAACTTTTTGTTCAAATGCCCGCTATTTGCGCTTAACCGATGTTGTATTTTGGGGCGATACTCCGAGTAAGTATTAAATATATCCGTTTTTCACATATGAGTAAACTCAGCAGAGTTGAGTTTGCTTTTACAAACATATTTAATTCCGACATCGATTTTTAGATTACTTATCCGTTCTTTTATTGGCAGTAACTAAAATTAAAAGGCCAATAGCATTAAGAATTAAACCTCCAATTGTGAACATATTGGTATTCATTTGAGAGTTGCTAAATTTTAGCCCAATTCCAATTCCGATAATGAAAATTGCAAATATCATTATTCCGATACCGATTTTTCTTTTATTCATTTATATGTTGTTTTTTAGAATTCTAGTTTTTTATAAGACGTTATCAATAGTTTTTTTATCTAATCTGTGATTTTCAAACACATCTAAACCGGTTTTTAAAAATCCGATAAATCCAATTCCTAATACTATTGTTCCGAAAGATAACTGTTCAATATTCTCATTATTTGTAATAAAATAACCAAAGATTCCAAAGGTCAGAATTGAGAAGGTGAGAATTGTCAATATGCCAATAAATAATTTTCCTTTTTTCGGATTTTCCCATATTTTTTTTGAAAAATTACTTTGCGTTTTAGTTGTGTCTTGAAGTGTAGAAAAACTAATTCCCAATCCCATAAAGATCAAAACAAAGTTGTATTGTTCAAAAATTATGTCGGGATTTTTAATCAAATAATTAAACCCATTCAAATAAGGCTTAACTGAAAAATAAAGCGCGAGCAAAATAAATGGATATTGGAGGTAACTTATAATTTGAAATATTTTTCGATAATTCATTATTTTTCAATTATTTTTTTCTGAGCCCTAAATTACAACGGTCTTGTTTAACGCAAGTGGCGTGGAGTAAGGACGCGAATTTGTCGGTTTTGTTGTTTGTTGATTGGTCTCTAAAATAATACTTTTCAGCATAATGCCTGCCATTTGCTGTTAAACGATGTTGTAAACTGTGCTTTTGTTAATCAACTTTTCAAATAATTAAAAATTATTATTCCAAAAATGATAACTAATGCTCCCCAGTGAATTTTATAATTCGGATTCAAATCTATATTTAGATTTTTTATTAATTTTTTATTCTTAAGTCTAATTGTCGTTTACCTAAAGCTTTAAAAGAGGAACTCAAAATAAATTGGTCAGAACCCAAATCAAATTTGTGTTTTGTTGCAAAAAATGAAAACTTATTCGAAACCTCAATTTTATCACCAAAAATACTCTCATTTCCAAATAAGGAATTAAAGAATTCTATATTATTTGAATCTATCTCAAATTCTGCGTATTTCATTCTTTCGATTTCATTTTGTTATTTGATATAACATTCCAAATAGTTCCAATAATTATTATTCCAATAACCAGATAGAACGCATAGTTTTCATATTTCTCGTCCATATAATTGTTCGGTATATAAGATAATGCGAATCCGAGTAATATGCCAATAAATATTTTTATAGATTTCATATATTTTTTGAATTTTTTTAAATTATTGTATTAGTTAAAATTTTGGTTACATTGTTAACAAACATTGTTGTAAACTGTGCTAACTTTTATCTTGTACTTTTACTCTTATTCTAAAAGTAGAATTAAAGCTACGGACTTTTCAGTCAGAAGAGATTGGGATTAATTTTTTAGTTCATTTCATATACATCAGAATTATTAATCAATTCCGTTTGAAGTCTCGTTAATTCATTTAGAGCTATCTCATTTGTGTCATATAATCCGAGAACTACGTCTTTTCCCAACCACGAAGCATTTGAAACACTACCAACTATGGCATTTTTTTTCTTGCCTCCCCAATTTCTTGCTAATGAAAATGATGTACATTTAACTAAATGTTTTTTGTCTTGACTTCTTATCCACATTGTGTATTCTTCCTTTGATTGCATAAATTATATTTAAAACTTTTGTCTGTTATGGTCTTGGCTACTTTTTTTATTTCTCGCATTTGGCTGCTCTGGCATTGTTTACAACGGTCTTGGTTAAGGCAAGTAGTGTGGAGTAAGGACACGTTCTTGTCGGCTTTGTTGGTTTTTACTTGGTCTCTAAAATGTTACTTTTTACTCAATTGCCCGCTATTTGCGCTTAACCGATGTTGGGCACAGTATTTATTCTAGATTATATCGTTCTTTAAATTTTTTCTCGTATGCGTTCGTGTTTGAAATATTATTATTGTATCCCAAATTCATTTCTCTAATCAGTTCGTTATGAATCTCCTGTGTAAATTCTAAGAATTCCCAAGGTTTTGGAAAATTGTTAAATGGTAAATCCGTTTTTCTAATAGGTTCAGAGATTGTACTTCCTGCTAATGAGGAATAAACAGCTATAAAAACTCCAATTTTATCTTTTAATTCTTTCTTTGGGAGATATGAATTATTTATTACGTATAATCGAGAAAGTTTCTTCTGAAGGTCAATTTTGTTAGAAATATCTGTTAGAGCTTTAATCTGTCTTAAGTATTTTTCTTCATCTTCGTTTTTTTTTAATTCGGATAAAACAGTTTCCTTAAAAAAATAGGTGTCGTAGAAGTAGTTATAATTCATATTTAAAATATGAGTTATTTCAAGTATTTCTTCAATCCTCCCAATTCTAGATTGCCTTGTGGCAATTTTCCAATTTTGAATATATGCAATAATCGATAAAATTATCGCGATTATCGAAATTGCGTAGGTTAGGTAAACATTTATTTCCATTTAGTTTTTTAATCAAGTTTTATCAACTTTCCTGGCATTTCGTATGATAAAGTATCATTTTTAATTAATCCTGAATAAGTCAAAGTATCACCTTTAATTTCTAAAACTTTAATATGAATTCCTCCAGAATTATTTATGTAATTAGCTAGGTCATCTAAATTTTGAGATTCTTGATAGGTTAAAATATAATTACAATCATCCTTGTATTTAATATTAATTTTAATTTCATCTCCATTTTCGTCTAATTCAAGTTGTGTTCCATTTTTTCTTGAAATTTTATAAGATTCAGGATTTAATGAATCTGCTGGAATCAAAAACTCACCTTCTTTAAAATCTGCGCAAGTCAGTTCCTGTGCACAAGATGAAAATGATGTTAGAATTGATAGTAGGAGTAATAATTTTTTCATTTTTTCTTTGTTCTGCTCATTGTGAATATTGTGCCCAACGTCTGCGTATAAGCGCCGTTTTTTTTCAAATGGCGCTTATGCGCCGTTGCGTGCAGTAATTTAGCATTATTTGGTTAATAATGCGAATCAAAAATTACGAAGTCAGACGGGTGCTACAATAATTTCTTTTAAAATGGATTTTATTTTTACTTATGTGTCTTTATCCTCTCGCGCTGGATAAAGCATCGTTGGTAAAAAATTCGGGCTACGAGTCCAACTCCTGGAATTAAACTGTAAAATTACCGGAAATCCTCCATAGAAAATATGGTTTCTTTCCGCTACCTTTCCTCAGACTTTGGTACGTGTCAACGTTCTGATAGTAAAACTCTCAACGATTTCAATCGCACAAGTCTGAAAAAGGGAGCCTTCCTTTGTCCGCTCCCTTGATTTAATTCCAGGAGTTGTCCACATTTTAGTAACCTTTCCGCAAAATCCATTTTAATTTCCAGAAGCCCGTTTTATTGCATGCAACGTGTTATATCCCCAGCAATATACTCATTTATACCAAATTGTTACGGGATAAACGCAGCTTATATATTATATTATTACCAATTCTTATTTAAAAGAATTGGTAATAATTCAAAGATGATAAAAAGTATTACTTAATTTCTGATATGGTAGCTATATTGCTTTTTAAATTTTCTAAAGAATTCGGTTAGAGATATATTTTCTTTTTGACAGATATTATAAATTGTTGCGAGAGGAACCTTATAACCTTCTTCCTCTCTCATTTTTGTTAAGACAGAAGATGAAAGTCTTAGTAAATCTGCATAGATATTTCGGTTTGTAGTGTTGCTATTTATGCATTAATGACGTCTTGAAATAGAATAATACTTACACCAATAAAATTTAATTTTAATGGGTTTGGAAAGAGAGATCTTTTTGATGGAAAAATTTATAATTAAACTACATATCAATCTTATATTTCTTAATATCAAACTCAAAATCAAACAATTCTTTTGGCTTGATATTTAAACCTTTAGAAAGCTCTAGTACTGTAGATAACTGGATATTGTGTTTACCCTTTTCTATTTTACTAATATAGCTATAATCTAAATCGCACCGTTGCGCCATCTGTCTATAAGACAATTTTTTGATTAGGCGTAATTTTTTAAGTCTTTCCCCAAATCTTATTAGGAATTCCTTATTTGATAAATCAATATTCATATAAAGGTGCTTATACGAGCAATCTCAAAAATTTTAACATAATTAATGTGGCATTATATAACCACATTAGAAATATTTTTATATATTTGATTCATTATTAATATATTGCGATTCTTTTAATACAATTTTAGAAGCATTCGCTTTGAATCTCGCGTTGGGAAACTGGTAATTTTTATGCAACGAGATGATAAGCAAGGATGCTCACGACCCGGGCGTGGGCTCTCTTATCATTGCATGGTATACCAGTACCTCTAACGTGATAAGTTGAGTACCCACGCCTTTTTGTGTCTACACATTACGGCTTCCTGCGGTACCTACTTTTCTTCAAAGCACAGCTTTATTTTTGCCTTAGAAGCCTTGCATTTAAAAAAAAGCTTATTCTATTTAATCACCGGCTATGCAGTCCTATTGGTTTGCAGGGTAACAGTGAACAAATATAATGGGGAGAATTAGCCCCGTATGAGCCATTTAAAGCTGTCCCCATACAGCAGCAATGGCGGGTAGGAGGTGGGAAAGGCCCCGTGCCCCTAGAGGGAACAAAGGAGCTTATTAAAAATGAATAAACCATTAATAAAAGAAGTGCCTATGAGAAAAACCATATAAGGAAATTTCAAGTAAAAAATTGGCCTCCTAATCAACTTTGACGGGGAGACAGGAGGCCTAATTATAAAAACTAAAGTTTAAATAACCAATACAAAATTATGAAAAAAATCTACGGCCGGTTAATGATAATCGTTCTTATTTCGATTTTGCTCTTTCTTTCCATGCTTACCATGGATGCAATGGCAGCAAATACTTCCTATGATGATTTTAAAATTTTATTACAGCAGGAAGTAATAGGAGTAGTAAGTGACCAAACGGGAATGCCTTTACCCGGTGTCACAGTAATAGTAAAAGGCAAAAACAGTGGTTCGACCACAGACATTGATGGCAAATATTCATTAGCCATAGCACCGGAAGATGTTCTTGTTTTCTCATTTATAGGTTTTAAAACTCATGAAGAACCTGTTAACGGACGCCGGGAAATATTGGTAGCGATGGAGGAGGATATCTCCTCTCTGGGGGAAGTACAAATTAATGCCGGGTATTACAGCACCACTAAAAGAGAAAGTACCGGGAATATCTCAAGGGTGACAGCAGAAGAAATAGAACTGCAGCCCGTAATAAGTCCAATCCAGGCGCTACAAGGACGAATGGCAGGGGTAGAAATTATTCCCGGAGGAAACCAACCTGGAATGGCTCCTACCATACGAATACGGGGTAGGAATAGTTTACGTGAGGATGGGAACTTCCCTCTTTACATAATTAATGGAGTGCCCATTAACTCAGCTCCAATAGAAAGTAATAGTTTATTGGGGGATACAGGTATAGATCCTTTAAACACCCTAAACGTATCCAACATTGAAAGCATTGAAGTTTTAAAAGATGCTGACGCTACTGCAATTTATGGTTCACGGGGAGCTAATGGGGTAGTATTAATAACAACTAAAAAAGGTAAAAATCAAAAGACAGGACTTGAAGCCAGGGTATATACAGGTGCAGCTACAGTCCCAAACCGGATGGATTTATTGAATACGGAACAATACATACAAATCCGCAAACAAGCTTTTATAAATGACGGAGTAGAGCCTGATCAGTTCAACGCTTTTGATTTGGTTTTATGGGACCAAAACAGATATACAGATTGGCAGGATTTCTATTTTGGAGGCACTTCTTCTATAACAGATGTAAACCTTTCAACTTCAGGCGGTGATGAAAATACCTCTTTTCGATTAGGAGGTTCTTATCATAAGCAGGGTACTGTATACCCCGGGGATTTTGATTATAATAAGGTAACCACAGGTTTAAATTTAAACCATGTTTCCGATAATAAAAAACTGAATATAGATCTTTCGGTAAATTATGGATTAGACAATAATAACCTGGTTGGGTTTGCTGACTTGTCATTTAATGCATTTTACTTACCGCCGAATGCCCCTCAAATATTTAATGAAGACGGCAGTTTACATTGGGAAGATTGGGCTGAAGCAGGCTGGAGTAACCCATTAGAAGGTTTTTTCAATGCAAGTACAACTCGGGCAAACAATTTGGTTTCAAGCCTAGGAGTATCCTATGAACTTTTACAAGGGTTAACTATCAAATCAAATTTGGGTTATACAAATTTAAGTAGCACGGAAGTACTAAAAAAACCGAAAAGATCCTACAACCCTGCAAACCGGGAAAGTATAGATCATAATTCAACAAATCTTGATGTAGACAGAAAATCCTGGATTATCGAACCTCAATTGCTATATACAAAAAAGGTTGGCAATGGAAAATTGGACGCGCTTTTGGGGGGAACATTTCAAGAAAGCAACTACACAAGTTTAGGATTAGAGGCACAAGGATATGTTTCTGAATCTCTTATTGGGAATTTAAGTGCAGCAGAAAGTATTTCAAACGCTGTGAACCAAAACACAACCTACCGCTATACTGCCATTTTTGGAAGGCTAGGCTTTTCCTTGGACCAGAAATATTTTATAAACCTTACAGGAAGACGTGATGGTTCATCACGTTTTGGACCAGGAAAGCGATTTGCCAATTTTGGAGCGATAGGTGGTGCCTGGATATTTACCGAAGAACCTTTTTTGAAAAATAACCTTTCCTTTTTGAGTTTGGGAAAATTACGTGGTAGCTATGGTACTACAGGGAATGACCAAATAGGGGATTACGGTTATCTTGATGCTTATGAAGCTACAATAGGGCCAGGAGGTCTTTACCCAACCCAACTTGCAAATCCAGACTATTCCTGGGAAATAAATAAAAAACTGGAATCAGCTATAGAATTTGGTTTTTTACAAAATCGTATAAATCTTTCTTTAAGTTGGTATCGCAATCGATCATCTAATCAACTGGTTGGATATCCTCTTGCAGCTACCACAGGCTTTAATTCGGTTCAAGCTAATTTACCTGCCACTGTAGAAAATACTGGGTGGGAGGTAGAATTGGCTATTACCAATATTAGATCTAAAAATTTCCACTGGCAAAGTTTCTTTAACCTTACTGTGCCTAAAAATAAACTGGTGAATTATCCAGATATAGAACAATCCTCCTATGCTAATACATTTAAAGTAGGTAGTCCATTAAATATAAGGCTGCTATACCAATATCAGGGAATTGACCCCGAAACAGGGTATTATAGTGTTGCGGATGTCAACCAGGATGGAAGATTAGATTACGAAGATCGAATTGTTGTACAAGATTTGGGGAGAAAATTCTTTGGTGGTATAAACAACAATTTTTCTTTTAAAAATTTCTCTGTGAATTTTCTGTGGGAATTTGTTAAACAGGAAGGAAGTTTATCTTTTTCAAACCCAGGTAATCTGAGCAATCAACGTGAGGAAGTGATTCAGGCATTGGATCCCGGCAGCGGGTTTCAAAGGGTTTCTCAATCTTATGAAGCTTCTGTTGCTTATTTTGATGCATTGGAATCAACTTTCCCTTTTCTGGATGCCTCTTTTCTAAGGTTAAAAACTTTCTCTATTGGCTATTCTTTACCTTCAAATTTTTTACAAGGAATAGGTTTAAAAGACGGCAAAATATTTCTTAATGGACAAAACCTATTAACCCTCACTAATTATGAGGGAATGGATCCAGAAGTACCTACTGGAGGTTCTCAATTTGCCGGATTACAAACAGTAACAGGTGGTATACAAATTAACTTTTAAACTGAAAATATGAAAGCATCAATTAAAATAACAGGAGTTTTAACAATACTGATGAGTTTCCTTACATCTTGTGAAGATTTTTTGGAAGTGGAGGCGCCAGATCATAAAGTAGTGAGTGAAGTTGTTTTTAACAATGAGGAAACTGCACTTAGCGCTATGACCGGTATCTATAATCAATTACTTATTGCATCTTTTAGCAATGGAGGGTTTGATAGTGTAACGGTTTTATCGGGATTGTCTGCGGATGATTTGACCACTATACGCACTACAAATTTAACCTATAGGGAATTTGAACTTCACGAAGTTCAACCTAGTAATCCGAGGAACCTGAACCTTTGGTCTAGTGCGTATAAAATAATTTATATGACCAATGCACTTTTGGAAGGTATAGAATCGTCCGAAAACATTTCGGAGGATATCCGAATTAGATTGGAAGGTGAAGCAAAGTTTGTCAGGGCTTTTACCTATTTCTACCTGGTAAACTTATATGGGGGGGTCCCCATGATTTTAACAACAGACTATAGGGTAAACACTCTGGCAGCACGTGATTCTGAAGAGCAAATATACCAGTTGATTATTGATGATCTTCAAATAGCAGCAGATGTTTTGGGTAACGATTATTTTCAGGAGGGGCGCACTCATGTTAACAGGTACACTGCAGTAGCCTTTCTGGCAAGGGTAAATCTTTACTTGGAAAATTGGGAACAGGCTGAAGCTTTGAGTAGCCAAATAATTGCCAACAATGAAAAGTTTGAAATTCTTGAAAACTTAGATGAGGTTTATTTAGCGAACAGCAGGGAGGCTATATGGCAATTATCTCCCACAGGGGGAGGTACCTTTTTTACAAATACAAATGAAGGTTCAACTTTCATTATACATCCTTTTTTTTCAGTCTTATCCCATTTAAAACTCACAGAAAACTTTGTAAAATCTTTTGAGAGTGAAGATAACCGCTTAACCCATTGGGTTAATTTTCATTCAGGACTTTCTGTTTATTATCCTTTTAAATACAAAATTAAAAATAGTTCTGATGCTGTTACAGAATATTCAATGGTGCTACGGTTGGCAGAACAATATTTTATAAGAGCGGAATCAAGGGCGATGCTGGATAACTTACAAGGCGCCATAGCCGACTTAGATAGAATTCGCGGCAGGGCAGGTTTGGAGCTTCTTGCCGATGCCAATCCAGAAATTGAGAAGGAAGATTTACTAATTAAGATTATTGAGGAACGAAAAAAAGAACTGTTTGCAGAATGGGGGCATAGGTGGCTGGATTTAAAGCGTACAGGAACGGCTGGTGAAATTTTAGATATTCAAAATCCAATGTGGCAGGATACCGATGTGCTATATCCTATTCCGGAATCAGAGAGATTGAAAAATCCTAATCTAACTCAAAATGATGGATACTAAAGTGAAAAACCCAAATTGTAAGATCTTGAAAATTTCAATATTAGCTATTCTTTTTAATTTTAGCTTAATATCTGCAGATGCACATGAGAAATTTCAACAGCCTCCAGATACTCTTTCCTTAGATAACAGTATTAGGCATGGACGTTTACCAAATGGTTTTACCTATTTCATAAAATCTATTCCTAGTCCCCAATCAAAATTATTTTTGAGGCTATACAATAAATCCGGATCGAATCAGGAGGATAATGATCAGTTCAATGTAGCACATGCGGTGGAACACTTAGCTTTTAAAGCTACTCAAAATTTTCCCTCAGGAATACGTAATAGTAACCATATGGATAAATTAGGAATGGAAATGTATGATTTAACTGCATTCAGTGGACCAAGAGCTACGGTATTCCATTTTGATGCTCCACAAAATAATATGGAGGCTTTGAAAGTTGGGATGTTATTTTTTAAGGATATTGCCACTGGGCTCAAGTTAAATGAGAAGGACATAAATAATGTAAGAGGGGAGTTACGGCAGGAATTTCTTATGAAAGAAGGAAACGATATAAATAAAATCTCCGCCGTTAACCAGATGTATTCCAAAATATTTCCTTGTAATGAGGATTGGTTTAATTTTATAAAATATAATGGAAATTTTAGTTCGGAAGCTCTTAAACGCTTTTATAAAGATTGGTACCGCCCCGACTTAATGGCCATAAGTATTGTGGGCAACATTGACAATCCTGGTGAAATGGAAAGGTTAGTAAAGGAAACTTTTTCCAATTTAAAACCGCCCAAAACAATTAGGAAAAAATTTAAATGTGATTCAGCATATTTTAGCTGTCCCCACCAATTCTATGTGGTCCAACAACAAAAAGATACCTCAAAGTTTCTCGAAGATAGTGCTGCTAAAATCCATTTAATTTATCGTAACCCTAGTAGAGGTAATCCCAATACTAAACAAGGTATTGTTGAATTATTGAAATTTCAATTTCTTGTGGACATTGTTGGGAAACGCTTTTATCACACCACAAATAAATACCAATCTTTTGATGTACAAATTTCAGATCTATCAAAACATAATGGATTGCCACGAGCCATGGAGGTGATTGTAAATATGGAGAAGAAACGGGAAAAACAAATTCTGAGGGAAACCATTGAAGTTTTAAATCAACTTCAAAAATATGGTGTGTCAGATCTTGAATGGTTGAGTTATAGAGAAAAGCAAATAGTGTCGATAGAACAGAGAAATGAAGAAAATGTTAGTTATTGGATAGATGAAATCTCCAAATATTATATTGATGAAGAATCGCTGCCATCAGGAAAAAATGAGTATGTGAAAAATATGTGGGAGAGTTTATCTTTGGCAGAAATAAACCAATTTATAAGTGATTTTCTTATAAAGACACCCGAAGATATAGGAATAATAGCTCCTTCCTTTCATAATGCTTTATTCTGGGATGAAAAAGAAGTACGTTTCATAATAGAGGATGAATTCAAAAAATTCGTGAAACCATATAAGCAGCCAGAAAAACCTGTATCACTAATGACTGCCAAAGGGGTTGAAAAGCTTAAAGAAAAAGGATATCTAAAAACAGGAATTGGGGAATCAGGTATCAGAGAAGTTGTTTTAAAAAATGGGGTGAAAGTGGTTTTAAAACCTTATAAACCAGCTTCCAGGACAGCTCAGTCTAAAATAAAAATCCATGGATATTCTTTAAGAGGGGCAAACTCTTTTTCTAAAGAGAGTTATTTTTCAGCAATTAATGCTGCAGCAATTGTTAGGAATTCAGGTGTAAATAGCCTTGATAAATTTGAATTAAACCGTTTCCTCGACACAACCTCCTTGCGTTCTGGTACTGGTTATGTTATTCCTTACGTGAAAGGCCAAGAAAGTGGGATAAAGGGGTTAGCTGCAATTGAAGATATGGAAACCATGTTACAATTAATCTATTCGTACTTTACAAAACCTAATAAAAATGTGTTAGCATTTAAGGACTGGAAAACCAAAGAGTATAAAGCGTATATCAATCCAACATATAGTCTCATTACTACGGATTTTGAGAATAAAATAGGTGAGATAACAGGAGATCCCTTTGGTAAAGAATCGACATCAGGGACAAAGCAATTTATGAGCGTAGCAAAGACAGATTTTGATCTGTCCTATAATTTATATCATAAAATTTTTGGAAATGCCAGTGATTTTATCTTCTTAATTAGCGGAGATTTTGAGATTAACCAAGTGTTACCACTGGTGCAAAAATATTTAGGGAATCTTCCTGATGTAGATAGGTCAAAAAAAGTTTTATTTAAGGCTACGGAGGCAAAGCCTATATCTCAAGGAGCCTCTTATTATCTCTTTCCCTCTCAGGGAAATTATAAAGTTGAGAACATTAGCTATGGAACTCGCTTTATTGAAAATGCTATTGATTCAAACGATTGGCGTGAGCAACTAAAGGTAGAAGCCTTAGGGGAAATTTTAAGACAAAAGCTTTGGTCTTTGCGCTTTGAAAAAGGCTACGCATTATATGATGTGAAGGCCGCCGGAATTTATAATGAACATTTGAACCGTTATGAAATCATTTCATACCTAGATTGTGAACCGAAAGATTTTATAATGATCCGAAAAGAATTAAAAGAAATCTATACAGAACTAAAATCTGGGTTGTTTTCAAATAAAGAACTAAAAGAAAGTCTTGCAAGAATGTATTCATTTTATAAACTTCAGAGAGCTAAGGAACCAAAGATTTCAAGCCAAAGGTTATATGAACATTTCAGGTACGGGCAACCTTTAGTGAATCCAGTAGAAGTTGAACATTACGTTCAATCTCTTAAAGTGGCAGATATAGTAGAAGTGGCAAATAAATATTGTAAAGAAGAAAACTTTTATGAGTTTGTAATGAGTGATAAAAAAATAGATAAGGCTAATTAAATAATTAATTGCACACAGGGTTGATATCCTGTGTGCAATCTTATTAAATAGAGTAAATTAATAAAGTTTTTTTATATCTCCATTTCCTTTCTTCAAGACACTTGGATTAACGGAATCATAAACTTCATAAATTTGGCCATTAGGCTCTAATTGAACCCTACATACAATCGAGCCATTTCCACAGTTCAGTTCCTCACCTAAGGGCATAAAGACACCATCTTGCAGTATGTAATCCTGGTTAGGATCACCTGCGCTATCTAAGGAAGTAAACGACATTCCAATGGCAAAAATCATTGCCAATACAGGTAATAAAAATTTAGTTTTCATAATATTTAAATTAAAGTAAATGCCTACTCTGTGTTCAGGTTTTCGGCGTACCCTGCTTTTGTTGCAACAAAATTCTTTATGTAATTATTTCATTTTTTGAATTAAGAAAGGGCGGGTATCAATGTTCTTTGGCTCTTTAGTTTTGTGGGAAAGGAAAATACCCAGTAAGGCCAGTAGCAACCAACCAATATTAAAAACTAAATGTTCTTTCCAGGAGAGGGATGCTATCACTCCTCCGCAGGAACAGGGAATAGCATCTGCAAAATTTAGGACAAGAATGATATAGGCACTAAATATGCTCATTAAAAAGAAGGAAGCCCATAGACCAATTAATCTCAATTTTGAAAAGAAAAACAAAAGAGAAATGGAAATTTCAACCACCGGTACTCCCCAGGCAACATAATCTCCAAGGGTATTTATTAGTGGAGATTGACCTACTTGTACCCGGAATTGTTCAAAATCAAGCAGCTTACTCACGGCGGCATAAACAAAAAGCACTATGAAGAGGTAGCTAATTATTTCTACCATTAAGTTCTTTTCTGTTGTTCTGAATTTCAAAGCCATCATCTTCTTTTTTTCTATGATATAAAAGTGATGAAAAGGATTTATTCGTTATGGATTAACAATTACCTTAGAGGGATTAAGGCTTTTTAAGGGGAAATAAAGAAAGGATAATACTATTTTTTTCTTGATACCCTTCGTAAATCACTGGGATTGTACCCAAATTTCTTTTTAAAAGCCTTTGAGAAATGGGGGAAGCTTTTAAAGCCTGTTATAGAGGCAATTGTCTTGAGGGGCATTTCGGAGTTTTGAACTAAAAGACTTGCTTTATTAAGGCGTTCATCCGTTTGAAAACGGAAGACAGTTGTGTTATACAGTTCTTTAAAACCATACTTCAGCTTGAATTCGTTAGTGCCAAAATGATGTGCAAGTTCTTTTAGGGATAGTAGGGGTTCATCTAAATTTGTCAGAATATGAAGATACACCTCTTTTATTCTGGCAACATCAGATTCTCTTCGAAGAACACGAAGTTTACCCGCTTTTTTTCGCACTTTGTTATCCATATTTCCATTTTGTATAGCTTTTTGTAAAACTGCTTCAGTTTCTTCGCTTTGGACAACAGTTTGGACAGCAGTAATAATGATTTTTTTGCTTTCCTCATCAGGATTGAAGAGGAGTGAAACAGAACAAAATGCTGGTACGATAAGAGAGTCAGGGGTATGGAAATCCAAATGAACGGTTTTATTAAATGTGTTGTTTTCTAGAGCCGGTTCCAGATCTTTCCAGGCCTTTTTCGAATCTTCGGTAAGTAATTCGGGAAAAGATTTTCCTAAAAGTTCGTATGGCTGAAGAATTAAAATTTCAGCAGTAAGGGCACTAAAAGTTTGAATTTTAAAGTTTTGATTAAGGATAAAGGTTATCTGGGCTATGTGCCGATATTTACCGCGGGAATTGACAAATCCATAGTGATGAAAAGATTCTCTCATTTCTTCAGCCATCATATTCAAAAGAACGGCTAAGGTTTCCAGCTCATCGTCATGCTCTGATCTTTGGACCTCATATGAAAAATTGCCGCTTGCCATTTCAATGATCATGCGGTTGATACGGTCTATTCTTTCCTTTTCGCTTTTCATACCAGTGAAAATTTAATAATAAGTTTGAAATTCCCTTCATTAGATGTATAAGGAAAGCAAAAATGTTAGTAGAGGAAAGATTTCAGAAAATCCATTGCTTCATCCTTAATTGTAAATACTTTTGTAGGGACTAAGGGTTTATTTGTTTTAACGTAAAACTGGGCTATAGCTTCATTTAATGGGAAATTAACCAGAAAAGCTACTGCAATTGCTAATGTTGATCCTTGTTTGGCGAGATAATCCCTTGCTTCTTTATTTACATCCTTTATACCCCGGGTATCGCAAAAAACAGGAAAGGCTTTTTCGTCCTGAAGTTTAAGCCTGTCTGCAACAATCTTTTCAGCGGCCTTAAAATCGACAATAGTATTGGGCTTATAAACGAAAAAAAGAATTCCGTCACTTATCCAAAATTCTGCAAATTCATTTTCGATAAAACTACCCATTTTACAATTTCTTTTCAATAAACTAAGACAATTTAAGACAAAAAATATTAATCAAAAGTCATTTTTTCGTGGTTTTAGGAGAAAGAGATAGCTCAATAACCAACGTTTTTAAGCTTTTATAAGGCATTTTGTCCATAAGGGATGAAGAATTAAACTTAAAGGATTTTTTAAAATTATGTAGTATTTCTATATCCTATGCTCCAAAATTTGCCAAAAAAGGAGATTGGTTTGCCTTAAAAGGATTATTTCATTCTGGAAATATCAATTTTCCATTTTTGATTAACAAATTCCTTAGCTTGTTGATTAATAATGAATAATTTGAATAAAAGACTGGGATAATGGCAAAAATTAAACATAACAATTTTCTGGATACCGTAGATGATGTGATCTCTAACGCTAAAATGGCTGGTGTTCTGCATCTTTACGCTGAGGGTAACGAATTTAAAGGGAGAAAAATTAGAATAAGCGCAAGGGATCTTTTTCATTTTGGAACGACCGGTTATCTTGGGTTGGAACAGGATGAGCGGTTAAAGGATGCAGCCATAAGTGCCATCCGGCAATACGGTACCCAGTTTCCCTTGTCAAAATCCTATATCTCTCATCCACTATACAGGGAATTGGAAGAGAAAATTTTCCAAATGTATAACAATCCTATAATCATTACCAAGAACAGTACTCTTGGGCATATGGCCGTTATTCCCTGTGTAATTAGGGATGAAGATGGGGTTATCCTGGATCACCAGGTTCATTGGAGCGTTCAAAGCGCTGCACAAATTTTAAGAACAAGGGGGATACCGGTAGAAATGATTCGGCATAACAACTTAGAAATGCTGGAAGATAAAATTAAAACCCTTTCTTCCAAATGTAATAAGATATGGTATATGGCAGATGGAATATATTCCATGTATGGAGATTTTGCCCCAATTGCCGAATTGGTAGAGTTAAGCAACAAATATCCTCAGCTCCATTTGTATTTCGACGATGTACATGGCATGAGTTGGAAAGGCAAAAACGGAACGGGATACGTGATGGATGTGTTAAAAGAGTTACCGGAGAATGTCCTGTTATTTGGTACTTTGAGCAAAACATTTGGAGCAAGCGGAGCCGTACTGGTATGTTCTGACAAATTATTACATTCAAAAATCAAAAATTTTGGGGGACCACTTACATTTTCTGCTCAGCTCGAACCCGCCTCGGTTGCAGCTGCATCAGCATCTGCGGATATCCATCTTTCCCCGGAAATATATAAACTACAAAATCAACTTGCTGACAAAATAAATTATTTCAATTTTTTACTGAAAAATACAGATCTGCCGCTGGTGGAATATAACAATTCCCCCGTGTTTTTTATTGGCACAGGGATGCCGGTTACAGGATATAAGTTTGTACAACGCCTTATGAAGGAGGGGTTTTATGTGAATTTGGGTCTTTTCCCCGCAGTACCGGTAAAAAATACGGGGGTTAGGATTACCATTTCCAGACATAATGAAAAGGCAGAGATAAAATCCCTGGTAGAAGCGATGACTTATCATTTTCCACTGGCGTTGGAAGAAACCAATACTTCAAATAACAGGATACGAAGGGCGTTTAATTTAAGTGAGGTGAATAGTCAAAGTATTGAGAAGGAAGAAGATTTAATTGTGCAGTATGAAAATTCAATAAATAAGGTCAATAAGGAGGAATGGAATAAACTAATGGGCAAGAAAAGTACTTTTGATTGGGAGGGGCTTAAATTTATAGAGGAGGTGTTTAAAGAACAGGAGAAACCCGAGAACAATTGGTCTTTCCATTATTTTGTGATAAGAGACAAGAATTTCCAACCTATTTTGGCTACTTTTTTCACCTATTCATTATGGAAGGATGATATGTTGGCACCTGCGGCAGTTTCCTCTAAGCTGGAAGAAAAAAGAAAAGAGAACCCATATTATTTAACATCTTACGTTTTAAGTATGGGGTCCTTATTCACCGAAGGTGAACATCTGTTTTTGGAAAAATCTCACCCATCCTTTAAGGCTGCCTTAAGTAGACTTCATTTTGAATTGGAAGGCCTTGAGAAAAAATTGAAAACAACCATGTTGGTTTTTAGGGATTTTCAAGCAGATAACTATCTAAATGATATCTTACACGAGCAAGGTTTTTTTAAAGTAAATATGCCGGATTCTTGTGTGTATGATAATTTTAGCTGGAATACAGTAGACGATTATATAGCTACACTATCCTCCAGATCACGTAGACACTTTATGAAAGACATTATGCCGTATGAAGAGATGTTTGACATCACCATTGAAGAATCTCCCAAGCAAACGGATCTTGATATATTCTATGACCTATACCTAAATGTAAAAAATAACAACAGGGGCTTAAATACCTTTTCCTATCCTAAAAACCTTTTTGAGCAAATGGTCAAAAATAGAAACTGGGAATTTATTGTCCTGCGTCTAAAAAAGAAATTTTTCAGTACAAAAACTGAAAGACCGGTAGGGGTTATGTTCTGCTATAAAAATTTAAACCATACATATGTCCCGAACTATATTGGTTTAGATTACGGATATAGCGAAGAGTTTCAAATTTACAGGCAGCTTTTGTTTCAAACAATAAAAAGAACAAAAGCCTTAGGATTTCTTAAAGTTGATTTTGGAATGACAGCTTCTTTTGAAAAGAAAAAGGTAGGAGCAACCGTTAGACAGCAGACTTCTTATGTTCAGACACGCGAGAATTATTCTATTGAAATGCTGGAGCTCCTACCAAATGAATCGCGATAATATAAATGTCTTTCCCTGGTTCTTATAAAAAAATGATTATCCCTACCATTTAATTTGCCAGATTTTGCTGAGAATACTGCCTTGGTTTTATTTAATCGTTCAAGATGAGTTAATTATGTTTGAAGGGATATTAAAAGATTTTCAAAAATTGATGGATGAAATCAATTCTCAGGAGGAGGATCTATTAAAGCGGGCGGAGAGAGCGATTCCAATTTGCAATAAAACGCTATCCCAAATGCAGGCCTTGATTGAGAAGGATGATTTCGATTCTCCAGACATAGAAATTTCATTTTTTAAAAATGTAAAGGTAATTCCAATGAGTTATCTTATTTACTTTTCTGAAGTAAAAGCATGTGAATTGAAAAAACCTAAGGCGGGTGTGGAGTTCCAAATAAGATTTTTAGAGAAAGAAATAAAGAAGATTAATAAATTCTTTTCAAAGAACAGTGATTTTGTTCATTATATGGAACAGGGGCATACCTATTTGGACCATCAGTTTTTCACTCGTAATCATAGAAACAATTTCCCCTTTACTCCAACTATTAATTATTATCAATATCCTGAATTTTCTACCTCGCATGATATGCTGTGGGCAAAGATCCAGGCGATGTATAAGTATATTCACTATATCAGGGAATCCATGCAAAAAATTAAGCCTGGAAGTATTCCGGTTTATAGTGAAAAAAAGCACCAGTTGCTTCTCTGGACCGCTTCCAAAACTGCATTGATAGAATTAATCTATGCATTATATTCTACCAGAGCTTTAAATAACGGTGCGGTAGAATTAAGCACAATTACCTCCTCATTTGAAGATTACTTCAACATAAAACTCGATAATGTATATAAAACCTATACAGAAATCAAAGCAAGAAAGGGCAGTAAAACAAAGTTCCTTGAAGAATTGATCATCAAATTACAGCAAAAGATCCACCGGGACGATGCTATTTAAATTCTCTCAAAAAATCGTAACTCCGATTTTTCGTTTCCCTTAATTAATCCCATTCTTTTTCTCCTCAATTATTCTCAGAATAATTTTTTTTGAGATTGAATACAGCTAATTGATGCATCAATTCTAAACTGTTAAATTTTCTCGTACTGGGAATCCTCTTGTGATAAATCAAATTAAATCTAATACAACTTTGTAATACGAAAGTCAAATTAACCTAATCCCGCTGCTTTAAAACTTATAACCTGCAGCGGGATTTTTAAAACCGTAAAACAATGCCAACAAGTATTATTACCACCGACGACCTTCGAGAATTTAAAATTGAATTGCTCGATGATATTAAAAACCTTTTAGCAAAACAAGCAAAAGGAAAACTAAAAAGATACCTCAAATCCTCTGAGGTAATGGAATTGCTACAAATCAGTCCAGGTACACTTCAAAACCTTCGCATTAATGGTACGCTACCTTATACTAAAGTTGGCGGAATTATTTATTACGATGCCGAGGAAATTCAAAATGTAATGACCGTAAACCGTGTGCAGCACAGTCTAAATTCTTAATCGATGAACTATATAAAGCTACTCAATGCGGCTTTTGAAAAGTTTTTTTTTGATGACCGCCTAAATCCCACACATATCAGTTTGTATATGGCGCTGTTTCAGGAATGGAACAGCAGCCGCTTTGCAGATGAATTCTATGTGAATCGCAGGGATTTAATGATGGCGTCCAAAATAGGTTCAAAATCCACCTATCACAGATGCGTGACCGACCTAGATACTTGGGAGTATCTTTCCTATTTTCCATCTAATAATCCATACAAAGGGAGTAAAATCAAGATGTCCATTATCGGTACAACTGATGAACCGGATATGGGACAGTACAATCCCGAATTGGAACAGCTCACGGAACAGTACCGTCCCAGAAACGTACGGGTAGCAGGACAGCACCATCCCATCTCTGGACAAGCTGTGGACCCACACCATCCCACCAGTGGACAAGCATTGGTATCTACTATAAACAATACCAAACAAGTAAACAATATAAAACAACCAAAGGGCTGGCAGGCCGTTATTAATTTTTTTATTGAAAAAAGTTTTGATGCTGTTGAAGGAAAAAAATTCTTCGAGCATTATGAAACTCGGAATTGGCAAACCAGCGACGGAAATGAAATTCGAGATTGGCGCGCCTTGGCCACTAACTGGATGGATAGAACTGAATTATTCGACGAGGAAAACAAACCAAACAAAAAACAAGCGTCCCGAATCAAGGACAACTTGCGAACCACTAAAAACAAGGATTATGGACAACCCCTCTAAAATTACCGAAGGTGGCGTGGAATATTCGCTTGGAAAGTTCGATGGCAAAAGCGTTCTTTATGATTTTGACAAAATCCTGATTTACCTGGATGCCAAAGGCAAGCTTCTGTTCGGAGCAAAATTTAAAATTTATGACGAGGACAAGGATATCCTGCTTAAGCTTTGCAATTACTTTATCTGCGATAAAGAGAACTGCGAAAAGAATGGCATTGATCCCGATAAGGGAATCTTACTTTCCGGGCCGGTAGGATGTGGAAAAACAACTTTGATGAAACTACTCCGCCATATAGTGCCTATGCAACGATCGTACGAGATGATTCCGTGCAGGAATGTAATTTTCAGCTTTAATCATCTCGGATTTAAAACAATCGAGGATTACGGGAACACAAAATTTTTCTGTTTTGACGACCTGGGTATTGAACCTCCCGGAAGATTTTATGGCAAGGATCTCAACGTAATGGGTGAGGTTCTTTTATCCCGTTATGAACTTTACCTTCAATCAAAATATAAAATAAAAACGCACGCCACTACCAATCTGAATGCCGAGGAACTAGAAGAACGCTATGGAAACCGAGTTCGGAGTAGAATGAGGGAATTGTTTAATTTAATTGCATTTGATGAGGGGGATGGGGATAAGAGGAAATAGAATATGTTTTTGAGAACTTAATTCGAAAAAAAATCCCTTTTAAGGATTATAAGTTTTCATATCTAACTATTTTTGAATTCACTACATTTGTTAAAAAATAAATTGGCAGCAGCAGAAAAAATAAAGGCATTGTTACAAAGCTATGGTGATGAAGACGCGAACCGTTTTTACACCACCGCAATGCAGATTGCCGCTGCTGAAGCGAAAAAAGGAAATACCAAACTTTCTGAAGAACTAAAAGGGCTTATTGAAAAAATCAAGTCTAAACGAAATTTAGATTCAGTTTCCAAAACGAGAATTCTTCCAATTAATGAAGCCCAAAGGGAATTAAAAGATTTACTTGAAGTATATCGCCCACATATCAAAACCAAAGATATGGTTTTGACCGAGCAAGTTTCGGAAGCAATAAGGCGAATCCTTTCGGAACAGCAGAAATTTGACCAACTTTTACAGCACAATTTAGAGCCAAGAAGAAAGTTATTGCTTGTAGGGCCTCCTGGTTGCGGAAAAACAATGACTGCCAAAGCCATTGCTGGAGATTTAGAAATTCCTCTATTCATAATTCGTTTGGATGGATTGATTTCCAGATATATGGGAGAATCAATCTCAAAGCTAAAATTAATATTTGACTCTATGTATCAACATAGAGCTGTTTATCTATTCGATGAATTTGATTCTATTGGCTCTAACAGAAGCTACGGAAATGAAGTTGGGGAAATAAAAAGAGTTCTAAATAGTTTCTTGATGAACATTGAGAAAGACAAGTCAAACAGTTTATTAATTGCTGCTACCAATATACCGGAATCCCTCGATAAAGCTTTATTTAGAAGGTTCGACGATATAATTCAATATCCCCTTCCAAATGATAAAGAAATAGCGCAACTAGTTGCAGTACAGCTCAAAGGCTACTCTATTGAAAAAGGTAAATCTATAAACGCAATCGCTAAAGAGGCAGTAGGTTTAAGTTTTGCCGATATTTCAAATGCCTGTAACGATGCTATCAAAGAAATGATTGTCCATAATTCAAAAAATGTTTCTTCCACCAACCTTCTTAAATTCATTAAGAATAGAAAAAACCCGTACTAATATATAAATGCCAAGAAATTTAGAACACATAATTCTTTCTGGGTATGTATCTACCGAGCAATACACAAGTCCAAATACGGGTCGCGACCGTGTAAACCCCATTGATAGAAATAGAAACTCCCACGGTAATGCCCTAATGACCCAATTGGGTATGGCTGTTACGTCGTTTAGGCAACATTCCGACAATGATTTTGTTTATTTGGAGTTTATTTCTGAAAGGGATTGCTTACTCGCATTTGATAGTTTTGAAGATGGCAGAACTGGCGACCATAGATTCGTTTCTTCCAAATTAGAAAAGGTTATAATTGATGGTCAAGAATACAAATTATACAGAGCTTGTGTTTATTTGAACACCAACGGAATTTCAAAATTCCTCAATAAAATTGAAGCTTATCTAAATCCTGATAAGGATAGTCCATTAGGTAATCCAAGAAATACAAAACTGTTGAATAACATTGCTGCAATACAGCAAGCAACTTTAGCGAGTTTTTGGCAAGAGGATGAAATTGAATTTCCAGACCAAGATGAAGAAGTGTGGTGGGAAATTTGGTTGAGAAGAGAGAATACTCAAAATGATACTCGTGAAGATGAAAGTGTTGTAAATACTTTCCTTGACTACCTAATTGAAGTTGCTGAACGTAGATTGTTGTTTCCTGAACATATTGTACGTATGGTGCGCACTACTGCGAGAACACTTTCGACGACAATTTTATATTCAGATAAACTTGCAGAGTTAAGGAAACCAAAAGAAGCGGCAGACTTTTTCACAGGCCTTGAAAGTGGAGATGCCAATGATTGGGTTCAGGACCTTAAAAGCCGTACAATAAATAGAACCACGGACGATTCAGTAATCGTTTGCATTTTAGATACTGGTGTTAATAGAGGGCATCCACTTTTAGAAGATTTTCTTCCTGAAGGGAATATGGATTCTATTAAACCTGAATGGGGTACAGCCGATACGCACAGCTACGGTCATGGTACTCCAATGGCTGGGTCAGTACTTTACGGCGATCTTACTGATATCATTCAAGATACTTCGAATATTGAAATTTTCCATCGTCTTGAATCCGTTAAACTTATTCATCCCAATAACCCACATCAACCTGAATTATACGGTGCTGTTACCGAAGAAGCAGTTGCCAGAGCAATTATATTGAATCCTTCAAATAAGAGGGTTATCACAATGGCAATTACGGCTACAGACGGTCGAGACAAAGGCAAACCATCTTCTTGGTCAAGTGCGGTAGATAAAATCGCTTTTGGCGAGGAAGGCATATCTAATGATAAATCCACTTTCTGCGTTTCTGGTGGAAATACCGTAATTAATGATGCTTCTGAATATCCAAGTAAGAATTTTGAAGAATCCATACACGACCCAGGGCAAGCATTCAATGTGCTTACAATTGGTGCTTACACAATAAAAACAGTAATTGACCAGAATAGATTTAGAGGAGCAACACCATTAGTCAATGCAGGAGGTATGTCTCCAAGCAATAGTACTTCACTAACTTGGGATAATGGTTGGGCAATTAAACCAGAATTGGTAATGGAAGGCGGTAATTATGGCATCCATAACAACGGTCTTATCGACCCAGACTCTTTGCGCTTGCTTTCCCTTGGAAAAAACTTTAGGACAGAGCCATTATACAGCTTTGGCGATACGAGTGGTGCAACGGGAATGGTATCAAGATATGCGGCATTGCTAACTTCTCAATATCCCACATTATGGCCTGAAACCATTAAAGGTCTTTTAGTGCACTCTGCAAATTGGACTCCTGAAATGCTGGGTAATCGGAATATTAATGAATTCCCCAAAACAGAACTTAAAGAGTTATTGAGAATATATGGGTATGGCGTTCCCGATTTTCAAAAGGCAGTTAGAAGTGCTAACAACTCGCTGACACTCATTGCTCAAGAATCCTTGACACCATATAGACTTGATGGAAGTACCGTCAAAACTAACGATATGCATTAGCACGAGTTACCGTGGCCCGCAGATGTTTTAACTGAGCTTTTTGACAACGAGGTTAGTTTGACGATAACGTTGTGCTATTTCATTGAACCCAATCCGGGTAACAAACAATATACACAATCGTACTACTATCAGTCCCACGGCTTAAGGTTCAAAATGATTGATGCCGGAGAATCTTTTGAGAACTTTCGGGAAAGAGTTAACAGGGAAGCACGGGACGAAGACAGCAATGGTTCTTATCCCGGCGAATCTTGGATTATTGGTGCTCAAATTCGAGACAAAGGTTCTGTACATAAGGATATTTGGAAAGGTAGTGCCGCAGAACTTGCAACTCGAAATATTATAGCAATTAACCCCGTAAATGGTTGGTGGAAAACAAGAAAAAAACTGGAACGCTATACTAATGCGGTTCGATACAGCTTGATAATATCTATTGATTCCCCAGATAACAACATCGATTTATATACACCAGTTATGAATCAAATTGATATTTCGATACAGTCTTAAATTCTTCTCTAATTATTTATCTTTGCCATTGAAACTGACCTACCTACAATTGCTAAATTTATAAATTGGAAAACTTCGATATTCGCCAAAAATCACTTGAAATTCAGGATATCATTTCGATATACACAAAGGAAAGCTTTGTATGTTTTTTTGCAGACTTTATTAGGCATAATCCTGAGAGAAATCATTTCGGTTTTTCTCACAAACTAAAATCTAAGCTAAAAGATTCCCTCTATTTAATAATGTTAAGGCTATCATCCCCAATAATTGGTGAAGAAGTTTTGATTTTTTCCGAAGAGGTTGATAAAAATCTTCAAAAGGTAGCTGATATTCTTTTGCAAATAGTGGGTTTTTATCTCGGGGATATCTATTCCAAAGATTTCGATGAAATTAAAAATGAAAGGCACAAGACAATTGTACACGAAATGGCATTCAAGGACTATTTCCAAAATGGTGTTTTAAATTACAGGGAACAAGAGTTAAATAAAGTGATTCGATTATTTCATCCGTATCAAGATAAAATAAAGGAAAGATTAGGAATTGAATTTAAAAGCCTGATTGATATCTTTCAATATTCGGAAGAGGATTACCGCAAAAAATCCATTAAGTACAAATCCTTTGCTTTTAAAAATGAATTTGCAAAATTCGCTAGAAAATCCTTTAATGGCGAAATACCTAACAATGAATTCTCTAATGAGTTCTCACATTTATCAGAACATATTCAAAATGATTTTTTAGATTTTTATGAGCGCCCGCATAGCTGTCTTTTATTTACAAAAGCAGATTATTACGATATGTTTGATGAAAATGATGTAGATATTTTTTGTGAACTTTTTTCACTTCCAATGGATGGCGTCTATGATATCTTATTCTATTCACAACCAAACCCTTTAGGCTCCAAACCAATAATAAAAATAAATGATACCGAATATCTCAATGTCTATCAAAAACAATTGCCTACTGCCCTATACAGTCTATTGTACACTACACTCACAGCATCAGGTAAAGAAACGGAACAAGTAAACTTAAGACGGGGCAAAGTAATTTTAGAAAACCATACCAGAGAAATATTTGAAAGATTCTTCAAAAAATCGAAGCACCTACAAATATTCAACAATTACTATGTTAACGAAAATACAGAAGAAAAAGATTTATTAATAATTGCTGATAGAAATGCTTTTATAATTGAGTGTAAATCATCCCGAAATAGGGAGCCTCGAAGGGATATTACCCAAGCTTTTCAAAGGATAAAATCAGATTTTAACCATTGTATTCAAAAAGGATATGAACAATGTTATCAAGTAGAACAACTAATTCTCAATTGTCCAAATATTTCAATTAAGAGTAACAATTTGGTGCAAGACCTTGATACTTCCTATATCAGAGATGTATTCAGTGTTATAGTAACATCTGAAAGATTTGCAACTGTTCAATCTGATTTAGGTCTCCTGCTGAATAAACCGATTGCAGAAGACCTTTATCCTTGGTCAATAAGCATCGATGATTTAGAAATATTTCTGAAAACATTAGATTTAGAATTTAATAACCCCACTAGAAGATTCGCGGAATTTTTAGAATATCGAGAGTTATTGAATGAAAAATTATTTTCAAGGGATGAATTGGATGTGTGTGCGATGTATCTAAAAAATCCATCAAATTTCAAAAAAATATGTGAAAGTAGCGATTACGTTGTGACCGATCCTCTACTACAGCAGCACTTTGACGGGCTATACTTTGCCAAAAAATTAAAATTCAATGTTTTAGATTTCTAAATACTAAAAGTGATGCCTTCCAAATGACCACCATTATTTCTTTTATCACTTTAATTATCTCGATTCCTAGAGTTTCCATATTTCCTAAAATTTCTCATTAAATATTCCAATAACACCCTTGATGTAATCACTAAATTTTTAGACTTTTGGTAATATTTACTTTCATCCTTATTACTCAAAAAACCCAATTCCAAAAGCACAGCTGGAAAATAATCTTGAGTTTCTCGTAACACCTGAAAATTCGCAAACTTCACGCCCCTACTCTCAAAACCTAATCTATCTTTAAACTCAGCTTGCAATTGATAAGCGAGCCAAGTACTTTCTTCAAAATATTTAGATTTCCCGTTGGCCACATACACTTCAATCCCTCTAGCATTTGGATTGTCGGAATGATTGCAATGCAACGAAATAAATACATCTGCATTTAGAGCTTTGACAAGCTTAGTTCTATCCGATAGCGAAATGAGCGTATCAGTATATCTCGTTAAATAGATTTCCAATGGTATTTCCGACTGTTCGTTTACCTTCAAAATTTCCAAAGCAATATCGAGTACGAAATCCTTCTCCTTAATTCCATTTATTCCAAGCGCACCAGAATCTTTTCCACCGTGTCCGGGATCAATTACAATTACTTTTTGAGTGCCTATTTCCTGCCCAAAAACGAAACACATTTTTAGAAGCAAATAGACAAAACTGACGTTTTTGAGCACTTTTTTCATTTTCACTTTTCGGGTTATCAACAACGTACCTTCCAAAATCCATAGAATTTGATGTCAAATAATAGCAACGGAATTCAAACAGAATCAAATAATATTTTATTCACAAATAATTGATTTTCAGATAATTACAATCAAATATATGTAAGTTTAAAATAACGAAAATGAATCAAAAATCTAAACTTTTCCGTTATAAAAAAATCACTCTATTTGGCAATTTTTCTTTCATTGCTCTCGACTTCTCTTTTTGCACAAATTGGTGGGATCGAGAATAGTGTCAATGAAATCTCTGATACCATCAGGAGAATATTTCCTTTTCTTCTGGGCGCAATTTTTTTGGTTGGCTTCCTATTTAACGCAGGACACTTCTTCGGGGAAAATGCAGACCTCAAAAAAGGGATTACCCGGGTGCTCGTCTTCGTCCTTATCGCAGGGGCTGTCGTAGGAATATTTACATATCTAATCGGAATTGTAGTATAGCGATGAAAACGTTCGAGATCTATAAAAATATCAGAAAACAAGCGGTCATCTTTGGACTGTCTATTTCACTGTTTGCATTAATGATGGTCACCATACTCGCTTCGCTTTTGGTTATCATCTTTTCATTCAGCTTTGAGATAATTATAGGACTCTTCATAATCAATGCTGCATTATACATTGTTTTGACCAAAATACATAACACACCACAAGTCTTTCACATGAAGAAGGCTTTTCCAACCATAATTAGCAATAAAAGAAATTCAGGCATTGATTATGAACAAGATTAACCTTTCGGCATATCAACCCATTGCAGATATTCAGGACAATATCGTCTTTGCCAACAATGGCAATGTAGTTTTATGCTATGAAGGGAACCTACCAGAAATCTATTCCCTTTCCGAAAAGGATTTTGAAGACATTCACGGTGCTTGGTTTCAAGCTTTAAAATCCTTACCCGTTGGGATTGTCGTTCATAAGCAGGATATCTATTTGAAGAAGTGTTATTCTTCAGAAATACTTCCGAACACCACCTTTTTAGAAAAAGCCACACACGCCCATTTTAAAGGCCGCGAGTATATGGAGCATAAATGTTATTTGTTCTTTATCCTGACCAAGAATAAAGCAATCAACAATCCAAAATACGTTAATCCCTTGAGAAAGGTTTCCAAAGGAATTGTACAGGAACTGGATAACACCATTAAAAGTTTCGCCAACTCAATAAATGATTCAGTTTCCTTTATCAACAATAGCCGGAGAGCGTCTCTCAGACCATTAAATGAAAAAGAAATTATCGGTCTCACAGAGACCTATTTCAA
>NZ_JH594606.1:1163481-1194809 GCF_000243235.1 Gillisia limnaea DSM 15749 | reverse complement strand
GAGTGCCTATTTCCTGCCCAAAAACGAAACACATTTTTAGAAGCAAATAGACAAAACTGACGTTTTTGAGCACTTTTTTCATTTTCACTTTTCGGGTTATCAACAACGTACCTTCCAAAATCCATAGAATTTGATGTCAAATAATAGCAACGGAATTCAAACAGAATCAAATAATATTTTATTCACAAATAATTGATTTTCAGATAATTACAATCAAATATATGTAAGTTTAAAATAACGAAAATGAATCAAAAATCTAAACTTTTCCGTTATAAAAAAATCACTCTATTTGGCAATTTTTCTTTCATTGCTCTCGACTTCTCTTTTTGCACAAATTGGTGGGATCGAGAATAGTGTCAATGAAATCTCTGATACCATCAGGAGAATATTTCCTTTTCTTCTGGGCGCAATTTTTTTGGTTGGCTTCCTATTTAACGCAGGACACTTCTTCGGGGAAAATGCAGACCTCAAAAAAGGGATTACCCGGGTGCTCGTCTTCGTCCTTATCGCAGGGGCTGTCGTAGGAATATTTACATATCTAATCGGAATTGTAGTATAGCGATGAAAACGTTCGAGATCTATAAAAATATCAGAAAACAAGCGGTCATCTTTGGACTGTCTATTTCACTGTTTGCATTAATGATGGTCACCATACTCGCTTCGCTTTTGGTTATCATCTTTTCATTCAGCTTTGAGATAATTATAGGACTCTTCATAATCAATGCTGCATTATACATTGTTTTGACCAAAATACATAACACACCACAAGTCTTTCACATGAAGAAGGCTTTTCCAACCATAATTAGCAATAAAAGAAATTCAGGCATTGATTATGAACAAGATTAACCTTTCGGCATATCAACCCATTGCAGATATTCAGGACAATATCATCTTTTCCAATAATGGCAACGTGATTTTCTGCTACGAAGGGAATCTGCCAGAAATCTATTCCTTATCCGAAAAGGATTTTGAGGATATTCACGGTGCCTGGTGCCAGGCTTTGAAGTCCTTACCCGTTGGGACTGTGGTTCACAAACAGGATATCTATTTAAAGAGGTCTTATTCTTCAGAAAAGCTTCCGAATTCAACCTTTTTGGAAAAAGCCACACACAAGCATTTTAAAGGTCGCGGGTATATTGAGCACAAATGTTATTTGTTCTTTATCCTGACCAAGAATAAAGCAATCAACAATCCAAAATACGTTAATCCCTTGAGAAAGGTTTCCAAGGGAATTGTACAGGAACTGGATAACAACATTAATAGTTTCGCCAACTCAGTTAATGATTCAGTTTCCTTTATCAACAATAGCCGGAGAGCGTCTCTCAGACCATTAAATGAAAAAGAAATTGTCGGTCTCACAGAGACCTATTTCAATGGCTTTAACGAAGGCTTTGATACCGATATTTTACTGGAGAATAAAAGCGTCAATATTGGCGAAAACCATTTTGATGCCCTAGCCATCAATAGCGAACTGTGCTTTGGCGAAAGTGTGCAGAGTAGCAAAACCAATGAGAAATTCACTTCTGACGATTTTGTGTTTCATCAAGGGTTTATTGATGGTTTAGGGCTTACGCTTAACGAGAACCATATCGTCAACCAAATCCTGTATTTGGATGACAAACACAAGTGGCGCAAGTTGCTCGATAAGAAAATAGAGGAACTGAACAAAAGTTCCAATTTTGGTTCTCAGAACAAAGTGGTGCTTGGGAAGATTCAGCACATCCTCGACCAAATTAATGCTGATGATAATGCACGGATTGTCCGTGGTCATCTCAATATTGTGTATTGGTCGAAAGATGCAAAAGAACTGGATAAAATAACTTCAAAGATTAAAACTGAATTCAAGGAACTGGATATCATTCCATACTATCCACGAGGCGAAGAGCGGAAGAATTATATATTGAACAGTTACTGCTGCTTCTCGTCAAATTTCTCGAATAACGACTTATATGTAACGGACTTAAAACACGCACTTTGCCTGTTTATCAATAACACCAATTACAAATCGGATACTACCGGAATCATCTTCAATGACCGGGAACATAATATTCCTGTTTTAAAGGATGTCTGGGACGAACACAAAAAGCGTATCAAGGCTCGAAACTTTGCCATCTTCGCACCAACTGGGGAGGGCAAATCCTTTTTGGCCAATAATATTCTTCGCCAATATTTTGAAAGTGGTGTTCGCCTGGTCATTATTGATTTAGGTGGCTCTTACACCAAATTTGCTAAACTCTATCCCGAACAATACACAATACTGCGTTACGAAAGCGGAAAGAATCTGGGTATCAATCCATTTTACATCAGCAACCAAACTGATTTGACACCAGAACGTCTTGAAGATTTATCTGTGTTCCTGTTTGAGCTGTTCGCTTCAGATTTAAAAATAACCAAGGCACAATCCGTTTCCGTTAAGAAAATACTGCGCCATTATTACGATAGCACTTCCGAAAAACATTCCTTGGAAAGTTTCTACGTCTTTATAGAAAGGAATCAGGAAAACCTTCTTGACACACTTAAAATCCATCCCGACTATTTCAATGTCACAAGCTTCTTGCATGTTATGTCCGAGTATGTCGGCGATGGCCTATATACCTTCCTATTTGAGTTAGGTGAAGACCAGACCTATAAAATTGAGGACAAACGATTGATTGTTTTCGAATTGGATGAAGTAAAGGATAATAAGGAAATTTTGTCTGTAATGTTGAAGCTGATTAAGTCGGCAATCCAACGAACCATTTGGAAGAATCGTGCGGAAAAAGGCATCATTCTATTTGATGAGTTCGCCAAGCAACTGAAGTTTGAAAACGTATTGGAAAGTGTGGAGTTCTACTACCAAGCTATCCGAAAACAGAACGGTGCGATTGGGATTATCCTGCAATCCATTAACCAGCTTCCAAATAATTCCACATCGGCCAGCATACTGGAAAATACACAGGTCATTTACAGCCTGAACAATGAAAAAGGTTATACCGAACTGGTCAAGCGACTCAACCTGTCCAGCCACGATCTGAACCAATTAAAATCCATCAAGAACAATCTTTCCGGGCCACGCAAGTACACGGAAATGTTCATTAAGATCGGGAAGGAAAGCAACATTTTCCGGCTCGAAGTACCGGAAGAAGTATATGCAGCTTACCTGACCGATGGACAGGAAAACGAAGCCATAATTGCGATTTATGAAAAGACTGGCTCAATGGAAGAAGCTATCAAAATCTATATCAACTCTTAAATATAAACATTATGAAATTTTCGAAGAAAATATACGGACACTCAAGCAACAGGCAAGCTTTGAGTAAAGCAAAAATCAAAACATTAATGATAGCAATGGCCATCGCTTTGTTATTGCCTGCACGCGCTGCGTGCCAAGGAATGCCCACTTATGACAACACTAATTTTATCAGTTTGGTAAAACAACTGATAGAATCAGGGAAACAGACCGCAAACATAATTAAGACGGTCCAGTTCTTAAAGACACAAAAAGAAAACATTGAAAAGGTCAACGATGTGGTTAGACAATTAAAAGCTGTACGTGAAATTGGACGGAACAACCAACGCCTCATCCAAGTATTGCAAAGTGATTTGAGAGATATTCTTGATAGCCCTTACATCAAACCCGATGAAGTAGCAAGAGTATCTGAATCGTTTACCGCCATTGTTGAAAATTCCCTGGACACAATGGATTTCATCGATGAAATTCTATCCAGCGATTACCTGAAAATGAGTGATGCGGAACGTGCCGAAATTTTAAAAGAAAAAGAATTGGAATCTAGAGAAATGGTTTCCAATATCAAAACCAAAACCAGACGATACAAGGACATTATTTCCTTCAGAAAAATGCAGGATAAAATCAATAACCGCGAAACCGAATATTAGAGATGACCGCAACCATCATTTTAGGGATAGGACTGGAATATATCGATACTATTTTCCAGACCATACAGAATAGCAGTTTCTCGCAATACACCATTGCAGGAATGAAAACGCTTGCCGTGCTGTTTTTCCTGGTCAATATCCTGAAAAAATACAATGAAGGAATTACAGATAAGGACGGTTACACTTGGGGACTGAGTCCTGGTGAATTGGCCAAAAATTTTGCAGTAGTGCTATTGGTTATTTTTTCAACACAAGTATTGGGATTCTTTGATAGCATCCTTGTTTCCATAGAAGGGCAATATCGTGGAACAGCGCCTGCGCTATTACCGTTGCAGATGCAAGACATTCCTATTGAGGAAGATGTAAGTATCCTCGAAGTAGCGCAAGCAGCTATGACGCTATTATATGAAGCCCTAATAACACCATTATATGGCTTCAAAATTTTCGCTTTTATTATCAGCCTCTTCCTTTGGATTTTGGATTTGTTTATTTACCCACTATTTCTTGCAGAACGTTACTTTCTATTGGGCATAATGCAGGCCTTTTTTCCATTGGTTATTAGCTTAGCGGTATTTGAAAAATTCCGCTCCCTGGCCTACTCATTTTTCAAGTTATACGCTGCGGTTTATATGCTCGTCCCTGCCTTCTTTTTGGTCAATATATTTATCAATGCAATCTATACCGAGCTTAATACTAATTT
This sequence comes from Gillisia limnaea DSM 15749, assembly GCF_000243235.1. GTDB lineage: Bacteria > Bacteroidota > Bacteroidia > Flavobacteriales > Flavobacteriaceae > Gillisia > Gillisia limnaea. The sequence continues at coordinate 1,190,233 of NZ_JH594606.1, read as the reverse complement.
TTGGACAAATCTTTTCGGAACAGATGTAGGCCAAGGCTTTTTTGCTCCTGTGGTACAACTTGGATCTGTTGGTTTTATAGTATTTCTGAAATTTAAATTATACAGGCGCGCCACGTCATTCACGCTTAGACTGTTTACTAGCTAATCTAAAACAACATGAAAACACCATACAAGAATATATATAGCGTCCTGAAATTAAACCGATTTATCGTTTTGGCCGTTGTCGTTTGTGCATTGCTAACCAGTACCTTTTCGGTTTGGATAGCTTTTACCACTCATAAAAATGCGCTCAATAGTGCCTTTGCCATCAATACCGACGGCAGTATCATTCCACTTAAACTTGTTACCCAAAAAGAGAATTTCAAAGTCGAGGCTTTGGCACATTTAGAACTTTTTCACAATTACTTCTATAATATCGATGCCAGTAACTATGAACGTAATTTAAAAAAAGCACTATGGCTAGGTAATAGTTCCGTGGACAACCTGTACCGTCAGAAAAAAGCTGATGGCGTATATAATCGGCTGTTACAGTATTCATTAGTTCAAAAAGTGCTGAGTATCGATTCACGGATAACAGATAATAATGGCTCATACAGTTTTACTACAACAACCATTTTTGAAATCAATAGAGGATCTATAATTGACACCTACGAATTGATTTCAACCGGGAATCTGATTATGGTTGACCGAAACTTCCCCAACAATCCACACGGATTATTAATTGCAGACTATTTCGAAAACACCTTAAAAAAATTAAACAATGAAAACTGAGCCGATAATCGGCATTTAAAAAACCACTCTTATGAAATGAGCCATAAAATTTTTGAATATTAATCGAAATGTTGATCGGCGAATTACTTCTGACAAATAATAAACAAATAAACTGCAACAGATGAAAATAGAAAAGAACAAAATCGTATTCACAGCAGTACTAGCTGTAATTTTTATATTTCTAATTTCCTATTCACTGATGGTAATGGGCGATGATGAAAGTGAAAATGAAAACCTTGAGCAGACCTTGGTACCCGATTTAGAAGAAAACCAGAAAGAATACGATTCTAAACTGGATGCTATCAATGATTTGAAAGAGGTTCGCGAAACCAACGCTCCTAGTATTTATGATGAGAAACTGATCGATTCTATGGGCTTTTATGATCCGGATCTACCCGAACGAGAAAAAGAACGCATCGTGGATAGTATTTATGATGCAGGTAGGATCCAATATTCCGAAAAGTCTTATCAGAACATCGGAGTAAAGAGAGATACCCGAAACGATGCACAGCAAATTGATTCAGCTGAAATAAATAGAGAGCAAAAAATTCAAGCCAAAGAACTTGGTCTGGAACATCAATTATTCTTTGCTGCTGCGCCCAAACACAATGAGATTTCAATAATCAGTAATACAGACGAAACTATTTATGTGGCGGTCGATGGCGACCAGATTGTAAAGGTGAATACCAGATTGAGAATGCGCCTTACCAAAGCTGCAACAATCAATAATAGAAGGATGCCTAAGAATACCCTTGTATTCGGATTCATCAGCTTTCAGCCTAATCGTGCTTTGATTGAAATTGAGAATATCGATCATCATCCCACGAAGCTCAAAGCATTCGATTTGCAAGATGGTAGTGAAGGTATCTATGTTGAAAACAATTTTCGCGCTGAGGCAACCAATGAAGTTTTGGATGATATAATTGGCGATATCAACATCCCGAGTGTTCCGCAAGTAAGTGGCGTTACCAAGATACTTAAACGTAATAATCGAAACGTAAAAGTAACCGTATCGAACAACTATAAACTAATTCTAAAACCAAAGCTATGAGACCATTTATTTTAATATCAGCCATCCTAATTTGCGCTTTTACACCTCTACCTTGCTCGGCACAAGCTACACCTCAAATAACTAAAGTTCTGGACACTATTTATGCCAATGACACTAAAAACGTTGCACTCTTTTTTCCTGAACCCATTCGACAAGGAATAACCGGTTCAGAGAATTTTGTGTTTACCTACAACCGTGAAAAAGAACAATATTTTGGACTGCTACAGGCAAAGCCTGGAGAAGAAAGTAATCTTCTGGTAGTCAATAGAAATGGTTCCATTTTTTCGTACATTGTAAGGTATAAAGAGAAGCTTTCAAAGCTCAATTATTTCATTCCAATGTCCAACAGTATTGGAAATGAAAAGCCAAAAGTGAAGGATTCGATTCAGGCTGAGACTTCTGAAAAAAGTGTTGATTACAGGAAGTATTATTATGAAAAATTCTGCTCCTATCTTCTTGACAGAAAACAGCGCATCGGAAAGATTAAGAAACGAAACGAAGACATCATTTTAAGTGTTGAAAATATTGTTTTCGATAAAGAAGAGCTCTACTTCGTTATCCAGATTGAGAATAATTCTACTTTGCATTACGATTTGAATTTCTTGAAACTCTCTATTGAAACAAGACAAAAAGGAAAAAGGAAATCGTTGCAACGGCTGTATCAGGAACCGATTTACATACAGAATCTGCCTTCTAAAATAGGAGAAAATGAAACGGTACGATTCGTTTATGTGTTACCCAAGTTTTCATTGTCTAATGATCGTAGGGCAATTCTGGAACTGAACGAAAAAGATGGCGAACGTAATATTGAATTGAAAATATCACATAGATATATTAATAATCCAAATTGATAATGTTATGAAACATTTAGTTATTTGCTCGCTAGTACTTTTATTTATTTCCTGTTCACAAACTAAGAATCTTTCGCCTGCTGAAACCGCAACAATTGTTGCGAAAAGTTTTTTTACAAAAGATGAACCAGTTCTTAAAAAGCATACAACCGCAGAAGGATATAGCAGTTTGATTACTGTTCAAAATATGATGCCAGATTCTGATAAAGTAATTGAGGTGGAAATTTTGGACGAAGCCATTGATAAGGAAATTGCTTGGGTAAAATATAAAACTACATATGATGGAAAGCCTGGTGTTTTTAAATTGGTCAAAGATAATGGTCAATGGATGGTTACTAGTAAAGGACCTAGAGAAAGAGGACCTTTTTAAGAACGACGATTTTTCTTAAAATTTTCCGCTTGGTCAAAGATTTCATCATAGACTTCATCCCTTTCCACCGGGGGATAACCGTGTTCATCAAGCAATAGAATAAGACCTACTTTTAAAGCGGATTTAATATCATTGCGCTTGCTCCAGTCGGGAAATTTTGCCTGTTCATCCACTAAATCCTTTACGGATTTTGAAAGATTGATAAGCTTATCTTCTGGATACCGAAAATCATATTTCATGCAAAGCTCCTTTAGAATATCATAAAAAGCCTTTTCCTCAAAATCAATCCCTAACTTCTCTCCTGCCGAAAATTCTTTTTGAACTTGCCAAATAAGCTCGGTAAGCTGGTCCGCCATTTCTTCATATACTTCTCCACGCAACACGTCCCCTTTTCGCTCATTGTACCGGGATACCAAGCCCTCCATTTTTTTGGAAAAATCTACCCCCTTTACTTTGTTCACTTTCTTAATTTCCTCAATGGCTTTGGCCAATAATTGTTGCAAGAGTTTAATCTTGGTGTTGGGCAATTTAATCTTGTCTATTTTAGCCAAATAATCTTCATCAAAAATATCTTGTTGGCTATTGGTTTCATCACCCATTTTAAAGATTTCCTCTACACCTTCACTAGCTAAAGCATTTTTAATCATCTCCCTCACTTTGGCATTCATCTGGGCAGTATCTGGAGCATTTCCTTTGGTGAGTTTAAAGACTATAGATCGTACTGCTAGATAAAAATGAATAAAATCCCGTTCCGTTTGTGTTATTTTTTCACTTCCTGCACAAATGTCATAAGCTGCTTTCAAGCGTTTGACCAATCCCATAAATCGGTTTTCCAGTTCTTTGGTTTGTTGAACATATTCCACTGCCTTATTAAGGGTGTTTAATTGGCCTAGTGGACTTCCTTCAAAATAATTGGTGCTATCGAATTTATGGAAAATTTTAGCTAATAGATCTAAATGATTTCTAACAATAGTCAGAGACTCTTTGATATCTTCAAAATTTTGAAGCTCTCCTTGATTGTATTTGGCAAGTGCCAGATTCATTTGCTTTTTAATGCCAATATAGTCGACCACAAGCCCTTTATTCTTACCCGCACATTTTCGATTTACACGAGAAATGGTTTGTATAAGGTTATGTTGTTGGATGGGTTTATCAATATAAATACTATCTAAAAAAGGAACATCAAAACCGGTGAGCCACATATCGACGACAATAGCAATCTTAAAATTTGATTTTTCATTTTTAAATTGTCTGTCCAATTCTTTTCGGTGCTCTTTTGTTCCCAGCAGATCATACATTTTTTTAGGATCATCTTTACCGCGGGTCATTATCATTTTAATACGCTCCGTTGGTTTGAGCTCCCGCTTTTCTTGCTCTGTTAGTTTTGCTCCCTTTTCAGCTTTTCTAATTTCTGCCCACTCAGGTTTTAATTCTATGATATTTTTATAAAGTTCATACCCTATTTCGCGATTACTGCACACAAGCATTGCTTTTCCTTTTACGGTAGCACCTTCCGAAACTCGGTTTTCATAATGTTGTACAAAATCTTCGGCAATAGCCTGCAAGCGATCAGGATCACCCAGAATGGCATTCATATTAGCCGATTGCTTTTTGCTTTCTTCAACTTGGTATTCGTTCGCTCCTTCTTCCTCAGCAACTTGATAATATTCTTCAATCTTTTTTAATTCACTATTTTCAAGGGCTATTTTTGCTGCCCTGCCTTCGTATACAATACGTACTGTAATTTCATCCCTTACCGACTCAGTCATGGTATATTCATCGACCACTTGTCCAAAAACATCTAAAGTAGCATCGATGGGCGTGCCTGTAAAGCCCACAAAAGTGGCGTTGGGCAATGAATCATGTAGATATTTTGCAAAACCGAAGGTTTTCTGAACTCCTTTTTCGGTGATCTTTATTTTCTGATCTAGATTCGTCTGACTTCGATGTGCTTCATCTGAAATACAAATAACATTACTTCTGGTTGTCAGCAATTCGGTGTCTTCGGTAAACTTATGAATGGTTGTAAGAAACACCCCGCCACTTTCCCGCCCACGGATACGTTCTCGTAAGTCTGCCCGACTCTCGACACTCGCAATGGCTGCGTCCCCAATAAAGGTTTTCGCATTGGTAAATTGCCCCGCAAGCTGATCGTCTAAATCAGTCCTGTCGGTAATCAATACAATGGTTGGACTTTCAAAATGATCACTTTTCATTAAAATCCGGACCAAGAAAAGCATCGTAAAACTTTTACCTGAGCCAGTTGCCCCAAAATAAGTGCCTCCTTTTCCATCACCCGCCGGTTTTTGTGCCTTTTTGATACTTTCAAATAAAGCTCTGGCAGCATAGTACTGGGGATAACGGCATACAATCTTTTCATCCTTTTTGGAACTATCCGGCAGGAAAATAAAATTCCTTATAATATCCCGTAACCTGTCTTGTTGCAACATCCCCTGAATAAGCGTAAACATACTATCGATACCATCCACTTCCTTCGCTAAGCCGGCAATTCTGCGCCAGGCATAAAAGAATTCGTAAGGAGCAAAAAATGAACCTGCCTTGGTGTTTACTCCATCGCTGATCACACAAAAGGCATTGTATTTAAAAAGTTCTGGGATATCCCGTTGGTAACGCACCGTTAACTGGATATAGGCATCGTGAATTGTACAATTTTCTTGAATAGCAGTTTTAAACTCGAAGACAACCACGGGAATACCATTAATATAAAGAATGCCGTCAGGAATTCGTTTATGGGTCCCTGTTATTTCAAGCTGGTTAACAAATTTATAGGTGTTCTGATTATTTTCTGAATAATCAATCAAATAAATCCAGATATCTTTCTGGGAACGATCTTCACGCTTTAAGGGAAAGCCATCGGAAAGCATTCGCATAAAATCCTTGTTGCTTTCATAAAGATCTGAGGCGGGAAGGGTTTTAAGTTTAAGAACGATAGCTTGTACCTCGATTTCGGTAATGTCGTTTTCACTATAGGTTTTAAGCAGAAAATTGCGGAGGTCTTCTTCAATAAGCACTTCATCTTCATTTCGGTTGATGGTATTGCCTAATTGATGCCTATAACCTTCTTGTTCCAATTGCATGGCAAAAACGGTTTCCAAATGTGCTTCCGTAAATTTCATTCTTGTCTTGCTTTTTTTCCTTCTTGGGTTAGTCTATACTTCTGCTTACTGCTTTTTGGTTTATCGGGGATCGTTAATTCTACGAAGCCATTTTCTATGGCAGGTACTAAATAATTGATTCTAAAATTCTCCCTATCCAAAAGACTTAATTCGTTTTGTAACTCGGTTCTACTATGTTCGCCGGTAAAGGCATTTAAAAGTTCTTGTACTTGCGGGGTGACTTGGGGGGTGACTTGGGGGGTGACTTGCGGGGTGACTTGCGGGGTGTCCGAATAAACCGCTTCTGCTGAAGGTAACACCATCCTTAAAAAATTATCAGAAAAATTAAAGCAGGTTTTATCATAATATTCCAGGATTCTAGGTATTCCAGACCCCAGTTGTTCCACCAGGTCCAAATCTTTATACACACGCATTAATTCTTTATTCCTTGGGATAGAATACCCTTCGAAAAACTCATTTTTACTTAGGCCGTCTGGTAAAGAACCTGCGGATGTAATTTCTAATCGATCCCTAAAAATCTCAAATTTCGGTGCGATTTCACGTGTGTAATCATTATGTACAAAAGCATTTATAACGGCCTCTCGTAGCGCAATGGCATTCCAAAGACGGTGCTCTTTTCTTTCCTTTGCGGTAATTTTAATAATTGTGCGATTTTCTAAATTCATTTTATCCAATACACTTTTGGATGCCTTTACCAAAGAGCAGTAACCATATTCATTACTTTCCACTAAATCTACACGCGTTTCGCCTTTATACTTAGCTACTTTTACAGAAACGTTATTTTCATCGGCCAATAAATAAGCCGCATAATTTAAATCACCGTTTGTTGTTGTAAGCTCTAAATTTTTCCTGAACTGCTTATTGAGCGGCTTTTGTCTTTCTTGATAGTAAATTTGCAACTGCTCAAATCCTAAGTCTTGGCGATGTGCTTTTATTATTCCAATAGAATTACGGGTACGAGAAGCAAAAAGCTCATCAATCATTTTTTGCAACATTGGTTCTGCAGCAGAACCCAATCGGATAAAACAGCCTTTTTCGCTCATCCCATATTTTTTGAGATGATAAGGTTTCTCTGAACCGCTGGCCACAATAATTTTTAGAATTTCTAAACCCTCCCTTTCTTCACTTACTATATCAAACAGCCCAAGCGCAGAAGGACGTATATTGTTTTTTAACCGGTCTTTTATTTTTAACTGGTCTCCATCGGCATCTTTAACCCCAACCGTTTTACCTTCTTTATTGATCCCTATATAAATAATGCCGCCTTCCCGGTAATTGAGAAAAGCCACAACTTCCTTTTCCAAGCCTTCGGAAAGTTCTCGTTTATATTCTATACGGTTGGTTTCGGACATTGTTTTAAAGATCTAATTATAATTTGTGAGGTGTAGCGTCATTTCTTATTCTTTAAATTCTTTATCATCTTATCAAAATCAGATTCTATCTTTTGTGTTTTGTTAAACTTGTCATATTCCGAAAAGGCTTTCTTATCTGCTTGCATTTTCGACTTTTTGCCCAATCCCTTCAAAACTTTGTATTCGTTAAACTCTAAAAACTTATTGACGTTATTGCCATCAGCGGCAGTTGTTTCCAAAATGGAAATAACTGAATCTTCAACCAGTTCACCACTTTCAAAAATATTGCTAAAATGTTTACTTATAGCTGGCACTCCAACTGCAAAGAGTTCTGCCATTGCTTTTTGAGTAAGCCAAATACTTTCCTCAAAAAGCCTTACATCCAACCGGACATCTCCGGAGGGTGCTGTGTATAACAGAAAGTTGGATTCTTGCATAATTATTCGTTTACTGTTGTGTGTTGAACCGTTCGGAAATTCTTAATAATTGTTTATTTTCCTGTGCCTGAACCGATAGCAACCATTTTCCCGACTGCAAAATGGTTAGAAATCTCTTCTCCAGAAAAGCCACAACTTCCTTTTCCAAACCTTCGGAAAGTTCACGTTTATATTCTATGCGGTTGGTTTCGGGCATTGTTTATTTTCTAAATGTTGTAACTTGAATGAATTCTTTCTTCTCTTTTATTTTCGAAATTTTACCTTCCTGTTTTAAATACTCAAAAAATTCACTCAAATGGTCAGATTTCTTGAAATATGGCATAGGACCTTTGGCATTTAATTGTCTATAGTCACCTCCTAGGGCATTCAAGAACGGAGTTATGAATTCTCTATTTAAGGCAGTAAGGTTGTTTATGTATAATTCTATTTTTTCGTTTGGGTTCAATGAGGATTTTAAAAGTAAGGAAGATATAGTAGAATCGGATAATTTAAGCTTTGTATGTTTCAAAGCTATTTTTCCTATTAAAGTCAGAGTTTCAATGTCGGCAATTGTGTTTTCAGCTTCGAACTTTTCAATTAAATTAATTTTAAGTGAATCAACTAATTTGGAATTTGATAAGAGTTTGGACAAATCAGGCTCAGATAGAGTTATTTCTGAATAAATTTTAAAAAACTCTGAGATATTAAGAATAATAAAAGTGAGGTTTAGAGGAGCAAAATTTAATTTAAGCTTTTCATAATTTTCTGAATTAAAGGATAATTTATTCTGATCCACTAACGCAGCCACTTTTTTCTCTGATAAATTTTGGAAACTTATTTCTTTGTATGTAAAAGGGAATACTTTTAAATAAGAAGCATATAGTTCATCTAGAATTTTATTATTTAACAAAAATGCAATTCTGAAATTTGAAAATTGTTTTTCTTTTGATATTAAGTTTTTACTTAGACTTTCAGCATTTTTTGGCTTATTGATAAAAACGGTAAGTATTTCAGAAAATAAATTTTCCTTTTCTTTATATTCAAATATCATGTTTTCCCAAGTGGGTTCTATCATTGAGTTTTCAATTAGAAAGTCGCTTAATTCTTCAGCCTGTTCTAAATCAGCCAAGGAATTAACCAAAGTTTCAGTCTGGATAATAATATTCTCCTTGCTTTTCTTTTTGATGTCTGGATTGTTAAGCAGCTTAATTAGATACTCCTGTTTTTCTTGGCAATTACCCTTAAGTTTTAAATAAACAAAATTTATATATTTCTCAATATTCTTATTTACGTACTCGATTAATGTTTCACAACAAGACGATTGAATCGCGGCATAATTACTTTCATTGAAAAGATCCTCACTATATTCACCAAATTCGTCAATCATTATTTTCAACATATACGGATTTATCGCATAGTTATTCATAGAATAAATATACTCCCTAAGTTTCTTAGGCGATCCTTCGAAATTTAATGCGGTAAACTTCAGATCAAACTGATCAATAATTTCAATAAGTTTTTTTGAATCATCAATTATCGATAAAAAATCTGAATTTTGATTCATAGCAGCTTCCAATTGTGAGGCGGAAGCTATTTTCTCAATGTCGTCAATTTCACCATTCTTAAGAATTAAAGAGAGATAAATTAATTTTTCATCTTCGGAAAGGGTGCTGTCCTGTTCAATAAATCTCCAAATATTTATCCAACTGGCGCATAAATTTTTTATGAATAAGCCGGTATTTTGACCTACCTTGATATAGGAGTAAATAAATTTTACTGAAATATCTGATTCATTAGATAATTGCTGAAGAAATATATCCCTTTTCAAAATAAATTTCTGACTCTCTAAAAAGGTGTCCAACAAATTATAATTTAAAACATAGCTTTTTTCGAATTCAGAATCACTTATTTTTTTGATTACATTATTTACTTCATCAAGTTCATAGTCAAATTCACTCTCAGATTCATTTCTTACGTTCATTAAAAACCAATGATCCTTTTCCGTTATGCTACCGGGATAGAAATAGGAAATATAATTAAGATAGTCTTCTCCTATATATCCGTTACGAATAAGTAAAACAATCAACTGCTCCTGTTTGGAAGGTGTTGATGAGAGAGAAATTTTTTTGTCCCTTAAAAGATATTTTATTTTAGAATTTCGAACTTTTCTCTTTTCTTCCTCATTACTTTTTATTTTATCACGGATGTCTTCTATTCTCCCAGAATTTCTGCCCTCAATTTGAGTCTTTCTCTCTGAATAGGATTTTTCAGGATCAACTTGTGATTCCACATCAGAAAATTGAAAGGCAAATGCCCTATTATAATTATTTTCCATATAGTTGATGGATCCACTTTTTAGTTTATCAAAATTTTCATCCTCTAACATTTTTTCGATAGTGTAGTTTGTGTTTTCAATTCGAAAGTGTGAGAGGTTTAAAACCTTTTTTATATACTCCATTAAGTAAATTCGTTTCAATTCATCTAGATCATTAATGAAAATTCTCTCAAGTTGCTCTAATTCTGCTTTTAATTTAGAATTATCTTGATCTATTTTCTGAATTGTCTCCTTCACCCAGAGCATTTTATTATCTACTAAATTTTTATATAAAAGTCCTTTATTTTGTCCCAAACGAACAAAATCTTCAGGATAAATATTTTTATATACCATCATAGCAAAAAGCTTATTCCGGTATTTTTTTTCTTTAAATTTCTGAAAATAAATATGGAACTCATTCACGATATTGTACAATAGTCGCATATCATCTAAATAAAAAGCGACTTCATCAATCAATTCAACGGATAACGAATAACCGAATTTTTCTAAAGCACGGCTTAGTTGCTCATTAGAATTTGAATAGTTGATCACAGGAATTACGGGAATAATAAAATCGAAAAATTTTGTTCTATCATTATCTTTAAACATTTCGTCCCGTACGGCATAAATAAATGTTACGGTTCTATCAATTGCTTTAGAATTATTAATGAGAAGGTTAATCTCCCTAAGTTTTGTGAAAATTTCTGTTTGCTCAAATCGATCTAAATCCTCAATAATTACGACATTGTAATTTGTAGCTATAAAAAAGTATAATATCTCGTCCAGATGATCATTAAGTATGGATTTATCTATAGACTGGGACACCTGAATCTCTAAATTTTGGAAATTCAATTTACTTATGGTTAACTTTTGAGAAAATTGAATTACCCTCTTTAGAGAAAAATAAAAAAGAACCATAAAGCCAGTTAAAACAAATGCTTTGATAATATATTCAAACCAAACTTTTGGTTCTGGCAGATTGAACAATACTCGAAAAGTATCAAAATAAAAGAAAAGGTAAAATGAACTGATTAGCCCAAAAACCACCCAAGTTGCTGTCTTTATCTCACTTGGTTTTAAACTTCTTATTTTTTTAAAGCGAGAGTCAGGAATGTTATCATTTTTCTCGTGATAGAATATTTGCTGAAGTATACTAAGTTCTATTAATCGAAGTTGATCATTCTTGTCCTGAGATATAGTTTCTGGTTTCTTGTCTGGTTCCTTAGTGGAAGCTGATAAATGAGTTTTATCAGAGATATCGGAGTCATTTTGCTCAAGCTTTTCAAAATTTTCAGCTGTTTTGTTTTTTTCTTCCTTAAAAGTTGCCAAGGAAATTTTCAAAAAACTCAGGTCTTTTACTTCCCTTTCTTGAAATGTTTTTAGAATACTACTTTTACCTGATCCATAAGTCCCAGTAAGAGCTATATTTTTAATGTCTTTCTCTTTCCTATTTGTAAGCGCCCACTCAAGTGCATCGCAATAATACTTATGCTTTTCTTTGTCACTAACTGGAGAAAGTGAATGAAAAGGAATATTGGCTTTATCCTTAGCAGACTTAGCCTCTGATTGCTTTATTTTTTTACTATTCATAAACAGGAATCATTTTATCCTCAATCGTTGCCATTTTTGAAAGAAGAAGATTCTGGAATTGCTTTAACCTTTGAGTTTGATTAGCAATTTTCCATATAAATTTATATAAAGGTTTGACCTTATGTCCATACAAATCAATCACATTTCTGTTTGGGGAAATTACATTTGTGTGATTGAAGTCCTTAGTCACCAAAGCCTGAAAAGTTGCTCCTATGGCTTCGCTTTTTAGTTTTTCAATTAAATTTAGGCATAATTGATGAACAAAATAGTTGTTTATATTGGTGCCCGTCATGGCATAGCATGTTTGATTCATTGCCATGGGAAACCCTGCAATAGCAATTCCACCAACAGTTGCACCTCTAGCAGTTATAAATAAAGTATTCACAGGATATAACTTACTACTGCATTTTTTCAATCCAGCATTTGAAATATGTTTGACGGTGCTTAAAACATAATAATTGTTCGATAAATCGCCCGGAGTATAGAACGGAATGTCACCATTCCAATACTCAATGACTGAAGTTTTAGGAGTTCCACCACCACCTATACCAACTATTTCCGTAAAAGGACAAATGCCCCACCCCTCAGGAATCTCCTTATCCATTTCCTCATTATAAACCATTTTACCTCCGGCAGATTTATATCCAATGAGTTTAGATCCTGAAACAAGTTTAGAATGATTTTCTTTGGTGATTGGAAATTCAAAATCCACAAACCAATGTTTATATAATGCCTGCGCAGTTTTTTCCAGATTTTGGTTGAGTTGCTCATTTAAAGTAATACGGTTTTTTACCACATTGTATTCCTTTACAATTTCTTGCTGTTTTTCTATGGAAGGAATAGGAAGTCCTGTTTCGCATAGTTCACTCCAGTCAAATGTCTCTCTTGCACTTCCGTGGGATTTAAATCGGGCATAACGATCAAACTCAGAACGCCTAAACCACATCATCAGATATTCAGGATTTAGTTCTGTTTCATCAATAATTTTGAAAACTGTATATGCTTGAGAAACTATTGCTTTATCATATTCGTCTAAAATAGCAATAGATATTTTATCGCCATTACGTGAAGTTACAGGACCATAGGCAAATTGATTCCGCTTTATAATCTTATAGGTGGACATATCCGTTCCAATAGTATTCGCAATTGAAGGCATCAGCATTTTTTTGATACTTACCCCAAGTAAAGTTTCAACTTCAAGCTTTTTATTTCTTTTGTTGACAATTTCAATATAATCGCATAACCGTTTATACTTCGATCGCATAGCCCAGCTCTTTAAAAACCTTTAATAAATCTCCTTTACTTTCTTCCTCCTGACTTAACAAATCTGTAATTTCAGTTTGTAGAGCTGACATTTTAGTATCAAAGTCGACATTTTCATCCCGGTTTACAAACTCAATATACTTGCTGGGTACCAACGAAAAGTCCTTCTTTTCAATATCCGCTTTGGTGGCACTATAACAATATTCCGGAATATCTTTATAATCGGTCATTGCCTGTTGCCAATTATGATAGGTTTCGGCGATATCTTGAATATGTTTTGGACTAAACTGAATGAATTTTTTCTCAAATGGTTCCCCAATCTGTCGTAAATCCATAAATAAAACTTCTTCCTCGCGATCCCGGTACTGGCGTTCTTCGTCGCCAATAGAGCGCGTATGCGTTTTTTTGTTCTTATTGAGTATCCAAACGGTTACGCTTATATCAGTAGTATAAAACATACTTCTAGGCAAAATCACAATGGCTTCCACCAAATTATTCTCGACCAACTTTCTCCGGATTTTATACTCTTCTCCACCACCCGAAAGGGCGCCATTTGCCAGGATAAATCCCGCAACCCCATCATGAGATAATTTGGAAACCATATTAAGGATCCAGGCATAATTTGCATTGCTTTTAGGAGGAACTTCATAACCCATCCAACGTGGATCATCGATTAATTCCTGCTGCCCACGCCAATCTTTTTGATTAAAAGGCGGATTCGCCATAATATAATCGGCTTTCAAATCTTTATGCTGGTCGTTGCTAAAGGTATCGGCTGCTTTTTCACCCAGGTTGGCAGATATTCCCCGAATTGCAAGGTTCATTTTTGCCAGTTTATAAGTGGTGTTGGTATATTCCTGCCCATAAATAGAAATCTCTTGTTTACTGCCGTGATGGCTTTCGATAAACTTAATGGACTGTACGAACATACCTCCCGAACCACAAGCCGGATCATAAATAATCCCTTTGTAAGGCTCGATCATTTCGGCAATGAGATTTACAATACTCTTTGGTGTATAAAACTCTCCCTTTCCTTTTCCTTCTGCCAATGCGAAATTGGATAAAAAATATTCATATACGCGTCCCACAATATCCTGAGATTTATCTTTCTGGGTATCAATTTTATTAATGGTATCTAAAAGTGAGGCCAATTTACTCTTGTCCAGTCCCAAGCGGGAAAAATAATTATCGGGCAAAGCGCCTTTTAGGGAAGGATTGTTCTTTTCAATTTGATTAAGGGCGGTATCTATTTTTAAGGCGATATCGTCCTGTTTGGCATTTTTTATAATATAATTCCATCGAGAAGTTTCTGAAAGAAAAAAGACATTCTTCATATTATAGAAGTCCTTCATCTCGAGGTATTTTTCTTTGCCTTCTGCGAGAAGATCTTTCCGGCGTTCCTCAAATTTATCATTGGCAAATTTCAGAAATATAAGCCCAAGGACTACGTGTTTATATTCTGAAGGTTCGATGGAACCACGCAATTTATTGGCCGCATCCCAGAGGCTTTCTTCAATAGATTTCCCGCCTGACTTTTTATCTTTTGACGGTTGACGGGCAGGTTGTTTGGTTGTTTTTTTCTTGGCCATTTATAATTTTCGGTCTTTATTTTCTAATAGTAATTCTTTTGCTTCTACATTTAAGATTTCGGCTATTCGATATAAATCTTCCAAACTGGGTTGTCTTCTGTTCTGCGCATAAGAGTTAACCATATTATAGCTTTTTGCCATCTTAGTAGCAAGCCATTTTTGCGTTAAGTCCTTTTCTTCTAGAACTGCTTTGATTCGGTTCATTTACTAAAATATTACGAAAACCCTAATTTATAAAATTTTCTTAAATATCTCATTATATGAGTATTTAATTATAAACATACTTACTCAACAAACATTTATTATTGGGACCAAATAGGTATAATATTATTTCTGAATATCTATTTAATCCGGGACGCACTGCGCCCCGAATTCACAAATGTTTTGACCTATTTTTCATTATTTTGCTGTAATTCTAATTGCAAAAGAACTGATTTAGATTCTGTGGATTGTTTATATAAGGAAATGGCACTTCTTACATCTTCGTTTGTTGTAGTTGGAAGTATTTCAAACCAATATAAAATTGGTCCCGTAAGTGTCCCTAGATTTTCAAATAGTTCTTTCTATTCTTCGGAATTACTTATATCGTTAAGATTCTTGTCTTGGAAAAGCGAACAATCAAAATCGTGCTGAAAATAAGTTTTAGCACCATTTCGCGAACGTTTTGTAAATGTTCAATGCGCTTGTCGGCTGCCTCTTTTATTTTGTCAATAATAACTTAATTAAAATTCCATTTTATCTCTTTAAGCCTTGACCCAATCTTCATCAATGATTGTAGCACATCCTTTTCATCAGGAAGATCTCCCGTTAGTAACTCCTTAAAAGAGCCAACATAAGTTTTGCTCAAAGTTTTCCAAACTTTTTCGGTTTCGCTAAAAAACAAAGATTCTGATGGATGTTTGGACAACCATTCCTTATCGTTGGGTATAGCTTTGTCATCATCTTTTCCTACCTGTATAAGCATTGTTTCAAAATCATCCGATTTCAAAAAAGTGGAAATTCTATTTTCTTGTAACAACTGGTGTAAATCGTAGGTGTGACGAACTTTATTAGCCAAATCCTCCAAAGGGTTTTCGGTATATGAAAATCTGACAAGGCTTATAATTTTTTCGCAAAAAGTACGCTCGATGCTGATTACTGTTACCTTAAATGGTTCAAGTTGGTATTCATTAATTAAGTCTGGGCTATTGGTTGTGGCAATAAATTGCGTAATCATTGAGTGCACACTGACTTTTTCCGAAGGATGTGAATTACCAAGACTTGAAACTTCCAGAACAATTTGGTCCCGAACTTGACCATACGCTCCTTTAACTCCAACCTTGTTATACCCATAGACTACTTTTCTAATCTTACCACGTTTGTTTTCCAATGGGTGATTTGGAACAACAGTCATTTCAGCTTCCAATACGTTTGTTACTTTTTTGAGTTTTCGTTTTAATGAATTTTCCGATTCTCCATCTTCTTTAATCACGACCATATCAATATCTTCAGAAAAACGTTCAATGATTTTAAAGCATTTGGAAAGGGATGTTCCACCTTTAAAAACAGCGATGTCTTTGGAACTGGGATCGGTAAAAATTTTTTTGAGGGCAAAAGTTACCCAATAATCCTTTTCAACATAGATTTCGGCAATTCCAAAGTGCTGAGCAGTTGCGACGATTGCGCCTTCAAAGGCGTCTTTATAATTATGTAATTTCATTAGGCAATGTTCCAGTTTGAGATTGTAGGCAATGTTTTTTCGGATATACCAAATTCATAACTGCTCAAATAATTAATTGTTTCTTTAAGTGATTCACTTAATTCGTTAAGGGAAAGGGTTTCAAGAAGTGCTCCCAATAAAGCCCTAACTTTTGGTGGGTATGCTTTTGCAAAATTGGTCAACTTGCCTTTATCTTCAGCCGAAAGATTTTCAATCTGTTTCTTTAGAAAATCAACAGCTCTCTTTTTGTCCATATCTGGAATGTTCTTAAAATCTTTCATTACGTCCAATAGTTGCAATAAAGGCACATTCTTTCTTGTAACAGGCACGTAACTCTTGGCAGGTTTTATAACAAGGTTTCCTATTTTCGTCTTTATCTCTTTATCCTTGCTTGCCAATCTTACAACTTTAGAAACTTGGGTGGTCAATCCAAGTTGGTTGTATAATCGAACCCCGGTTATGTATGCAATTTGTTTATTGTTCTCAAAGAGATAATTTTTAAGCAATTCATCCTCTCTTGGTTTTAGTTCTCCAAAAGCGGTTTGTTTAGGTTTATAGTACATCCCATTTTTATACCTCTTGATTACGCCATTGGACACCATACGGCTTAAAGCCTTTGCAGCAGCAGAAAATTCGCTTTGGGGAATAGACAATGTATCGTATGTAAATACTTCTCCAGTATCTATACGAGCGACTTTGGTCTTTATTGATGTTGTTATATTCATAGTTATGACAGGACAAAGATACTCATTACAGCAATACTTGTCAAGTTTTTTCCGGTTTTTACTTGACTATAAAGGTAGTAATATTTCAGTAATAGATTTGGTAAATATATTATTTATTAAAAATAGACCGTGCTTCCTCATAAATCCTCTCAAAATTAGCCTCTAAATCTGCATTAGAAATCTCTTTAGCACCCTTTGGGAGTTCTCTCTCAATCTTTTGCAATTTAAACTGAACTTTTTTATCCTTCCCATCCGCATAAGTAATAAACTCCCCCTGCTTCAATCGAAAGAAAACATCAGCTCGAATTTTTGGGATTTCCTTCTCTCCTGTTGTGACGCGGGTATCAAAATCAAGGTTATAACCTCGGCTTACATTTTTTGTCGGATCTTTGACTATTTCAAAGAAACGTTCGTAATATTTAGCGGTGTCAGGATCGTTGACCTTTCCGAAAAACTGATAAGACAGATTACTCAAAATTGCCTTACTTGCTTTATCGCCATACATCATATCGTTCTGAATCTTGTCCTGCATCACGTAAATCGTTGCGATGTCATAACTCCGCAATGTTGCGGGAATTCGGTGCATATTCAGTAAGCGTATAGTAGGTGCTTCCTCCATGAGTAGGAAAGATGTCCTGGAATCCCGAACACTCATTTGCTTGGTAATCGTATGGATGATTGTAGCGATAACAGGCGAATAAGAAGTGTCAAATTTTGGATTGTTCACAATTGAAATTATTGCAGGATTATCTTCACTATTGATATTCAGCGGTACTTCGTCTGCCGATAATGCCATAAATATCCTCTGAGTGCTAATTCGTTTCAGCGCATTTGCTAAAGTGCTTTTTACGCCAGCAGTCTGTCTTTCAGAATCCTTACCACTAATAAATGCATCCGCCATTGCTCTGGATGTGGTATTGGTTTCCAGAAATTGGATAAGGCTATCCGTGTCCAGAAACTGATATATAGCGATCAAATGTGGAAGTGTACAAAATTGAGGATACGTAGTTTTAAGTTTCCAAATTAATCCACCAATCAACCCTTCCGCAGCATCATTGAAAAATTTGGTCGTTCCACTTGTCCCAGATTCTCGTTGTTCTAATAGGTTTTCAATTAGCACCCTTGATACCTCATTTACGCTTTCCTCGTTCTCTAAATAGCGTGGAGCTATAGGATTTACTCTGTGAATTATTTTATCGAAGGAAATGACCTTAAACGGAATGTCACTATTCTTAAATAGGGGGTAGGCCATTTCGGTAAGTTCAAAATCTTTGTAGTCGTGGATGATTCCACAATAACCTTCTTTCCGGAAGTGTTTCAGGAAACCGTAAACCACGCTTTCAGTCTTTCCGCTTCCAGCAGAACCAATAACCGATGCACCACGTTTGATGTTTTCTAGTTTAAAATTTCCTTTGGTTGTGGGAAAGTTAACCCGATATTTGATATTTCCACTTTTAGGCTTGTCAGTTTTATGTAAAAACACATACATCCCTACATTAATTAATGTCAGAGGGCAGACCAAATAAAGTGCTATTAATACCAATGATGTTTCTTCATTTAAATAAAACATAAGGGCACCAAGTATTATAAAATTGACAAGGAAGGCGAATCTGCTTACCCGATACATTCCATAGAAAACAGTACTGGCAAAACCAATAATTAGAAATACCGTTAAGAAATTGTCCATCTGCATAATTTAAATTTAGATCCCTATGGAACTTGATTTTATTGCCACATCCACACCACGTCGAAGCCCATTGAATATTTTCATCGCCAACTGAGCCTGTGTAACAGGAATACTGGGCATTATTGGAATGCCAGCTTTGCCCATTATTTTAAACGCCAATGCTTTTTCATTGGTGGGGAGTTTCATCAGGGAAGCAAAATAGATCTTTGGGTTTTTGATGAAATCTTTCCGAGCCTTGTAGGTCTCGGCAAAATTCCGCTGGTAGCCGAAAGTCTTATCGAAAGTCTTTTCAGCTTTCTCGAAAAATCCATCCCGATCAAATCCTCGTTTTACCGTCTTACCATTTAATTCAACATCGGAAGCTTTGTATTTACTTCCTGGAGATAGGCTAAACCTGTTGGAAGCATCCTTTCGACTTACGATAATATGAATATGGCTCTGGCTGCCTTCCTTTTGCATTCCCTGTACGATCCGTTTTCCGTTCTGTTGATGTGGAGCTGCCTTTTCTAATTTTTGGATTTCCTGTTTCATTGTTTTGATATTACCGGGGAGTTCGCCACGCTCCACTTTTCGGATACCGTTTTTTAGCTGAAGTATTTTTGTCGCAAATGGCTGGTTTTCCCGCACCTGCCTATCTGTTCCCTTAAATGTCCGTTGATGCTCAATTTTTGCATAATACTTTATGTCATCAATATTGATCGGTCGCCCTTTTATTTCCCGGTTAAAGGAAGACACATAATCTTTCATCAGCTCGCGGGTATATTTTTTCAGATCTTCGCTGTGGTTTTGCAAACGGTTCAGTTCATATTTTGAAGGACTAACGGTTATGGAGTAAAATCTCGGTTCTGTCTTTTCCAATTTTGCGGTGTTGCCATCGATTTCCCTGACCACTTCCTCGGCCGAAATCTCATCGCCATATTGGTTGAAAAAATGCTCCAGTTCCTCTTGTTCCAATCCTTGGTTTTCCTTTTCCAGATAGCCCACAAAATCCGCTGAACTTTTGGAATAATTTCCTCCCATTGTTTGTGGTGTGATAGTGATGTACATAGCTTCAAATTTTAAGGTTCATTACTGGTATTTCGCTTTTCTTGAAACCGAACTTCCTTCCTTTCCTCCGTGAATTTCTTTTCCAAAATGAGAGGCTTCCTTTTGGGTTCTTCAGCCTGGAAAAGTGATTCCATCATCGCCACGGTCGGTTTGGTCTGGGTTTTTTCCATATCCCTCATTATGGCAATTACCGCATTGATTCTTTTGAGAAGTTTGGCCTCGATCGTCCTTCCGGTAGGGCCCAATTTTTCACGTGGCGAGATTTCGTTGCAGAAGAAAAAATCGAGCATCGTGGCCATTGCTTCGGTGTGCGATTTGAAGTGTGTTTTGGAAAATTCCTGAAAACGTTTGGCAGTTGCCCGCTTAAACCTGATTGTGATGAAGGAGTCCATTTCTTTCGCTTTTTTGTGCATTTGACGTAAATCCATCCCTGTTTACAAGCTGTTTCAGGGCATTTGACGCAAATCGAAGAAACCTTTATAATCCATTGATTTTCAAAGCATTGAAAATCAATGGATTAAAATAGAAAAGGAATATATAACGTGGCTTTGCCCGTTACCCTCTTGCTATTCCTTTTCGTCCCGCCCAGCGGGACAAAAATTTCATACAATTTGACTAAACGCCAATTGCCTTTTTCGGAATTTAAAAATTCCTGTATGTAAAATGTGGATGGATATAGCTACCAGCGAAAGTCAAAAATAGGATAGCTATATAAAATTATGTATGCTGAATTTCAGCATTTTAAATATACATCTTTTAATACATAAATTGAAAATTTATCCCATAAAAAAAGATCCGGACTCGCCAGATCTTTTTAAAATTTTCAATTTAAGAAGCTAAGATTACAAAATTCCTTCATCAGCAAAAGAGAAGTAATTCCCATCAGGAATAATGATGAGATGATCCAATAATTTTATATCTAAAAATTCACCTGCATTTTTAATTTTATTAGTCAGTTGTTTATCTGCTTCGCTGGGCTTTAAATTTCCTGACGGATGGTTGTGCGAAATAATTATTGATGTTGAAAGTGACTTTAAAATCACTGCAAAAAGAATTCTTACATCCACCAGCGTACCTGTTATTCCCCCGGTTGAAACTTCAAAAATTCCCTTCACTTTATTGGAATTGTTTAAAAGCATGACTTTGAAGCATTCCTGTAAGCCAATGCGGTCTTTATCCCACGAATCAAATAATAGTTCCACGGCACTAGCGGATGAGGTAATCTTAGGTGCCTGATTCATTTTAAGATTTCCCTGATATTTTATCGAAATTTCATTAACTTTAGTTTTCATATTGATCTATTTTAAAAAGGGTTGATATTGATAAAGAGGGCGCTACTTTGAACGGAACGCCCTCTTTATTTTTTAAACACTATTGGTTAGTGTCATTTTCGTTCCTGCTACCTAGTAACAGGATTTCACTGGCTATCACTTCGGTAACGTACCTTTTCTCACCATCGCTGGTTTCATAGGAGCGGGAGCTCAATTTACCTTCGAGGGCGATTTCTTTGCCTTTCCCGGCATATTTCTCTACAATCTCCGCAGTTTTTCCCCAGGCTACAATATTGTGCCATTGGGTGTCCTGTACTTTTTCACCTTTTGAATCTTTATAAAATTCATTGGTTGCAAGAGAAAAGTTGGCTACTTTTTTGCCGCTTTCCAGGTTCTTGATTTCTGGGGCGTTCCCCACATTTCCGATTAACTGAACTTTGTTTCTGAGTGTACTCATGATTGAAAAATTTAAATGAATTTATTTGTTTCCTGCTATCACCCACAGGTAGGTTTAAAAAATTTACTTATTGTATCCTGAGCGTTTTCCTTTTTTGATTTTTTAACTCTTTTTCCGCTTCAGTTTTATGGATTTGATACGATTTCATTGTTTCTGATTTAAAATTTACTTCCCGTAGAGCCTTCACTGTTACCTTTTTTGATGCTTATACAGTTTCAGGATTTAGAATTAGGGAGGACTTATAAAAAGGGAGCGCAGGGACCGGCTTTATGCAGTCTGGACTAACTTCTAAATCATGGTATTTTGCATTACAAAAAAGGTTAAGACAGTGGAGGCAGGGGAGTGGGTTTAAATAAACCTGGTAAGTATTAAAGGAATTGAAGAGGAAAAGGAATAATAAATGGAATTCCGGACTAGCGGACTTAATCCAAAAATTACTGGTTGTAATGAAGCGTACCGATTTTTTATCGGGGGTGCGAAATGGATATGTGTAATTTTTGGATTGTTTCCAAGACTTTTTGTAGTGAAGCTCTTTTCCCGGAATGAAGTTCTTTGCGGAATGCAGGGGAATGTGCTGAGCGGGTTGTGGAAATTGGATTATCCTTTTGAACCAGAATCTAAAGCGGACTTGACTTCAAAGATGTAGAAGGGAATGGAGTTTGGCCGCTTCCCGATTTTTCTCGGGAATGAGCGGGCAAGTGGAATGGAAATCGGAAGCTTTGGAGTCGTGTCCAAGACCTTTGTAGTGAAGCGCTTTTCCCGAAATGCAGCTTTTCGCGGAATGTAGGGGAATGGGCTGAATGGGTTACGAAAACGGATTATTCTTGTTAGGTAGGAATTATGGCGGACTCGACTTTAAAGATGTAGATTGGATTGTAGTGTTCCTGCCAATTTTCTGGCAGGGTTAGCGCAATGGAAATTGGAAGCTTTCAAATTGTCCAAGACTTATGTAGTGAAGCTCTTTTCCCGGAATGAAGCTTTTCGCGGAATGTAGGGGAATGGGCTGAGTGGGTTAGGGAAACGGATTATTTTTTTGAAGTAGGATCTAAAGCGGACTTAACTTTAAAGGTGTAGCTGGGAATGGAGTTTGGCCGCTTCCCGACTTTTCTCGGGAACAAGCGGACAAGTGGAAAGGAAATCGGAATCTTTGGAGTTGTGTCCAAGACCTTTTTAGGGAAGCTCTTTGCCCGAAATGTAGCTTTTGTGGAATATAGAGAAACAGAATGAAGGAGAATGTGCTGAGGGGTTGGATGCTCAATTATCGATACTTTGGATAAATTTTTTGGGAAGCAGTAAATAAAGAGGTTCGTGGTAATATCTATAATTTTCCTTTTTAATGAGAACAATTTTTTATAAAACTAACTAGCGGACTCTGGCGGAAAATAAATTCTGGGAGTGAGGTAGGTTCTATTGCCTTGAAGTAATATCGCTAGAGGTTGTGTAACGTCAAGCTCCCCCCTTTTCCGGCAGTATCCAAGACCACTCGACGAAGCTCTTTCCACGAAATGGAGAGAAGCGGAGTGGAGGCGAATGTGCTGAGGGGTTGGCAGTACTGTTTAAAAGGGATAGGAGATTTTGATTGGGACCTTTTATAGAAAGGAGGGTTTTTTAATTAAAAATGGAATTATATATACCTAAATAACATAATTAATAATATTTTAGCAAAATCTTTTTAGATGAGCTTGATAAATGTTATAGATGAAAGGTTTAAAAGTTTTCCCGATTCTTTTTCCGGTTATCTGGGAGTTAGAGAGGCGAAGCCGTAGCGAGTTTTATTATTTGAAGTTTTCCATATAAGATTGCCATTTCACCAGGATATATTTCTTTTTTCCATTTTCAATTTTGGAGAGGAACCCGAATTCATAAACGAATAAATATATATCTCCGCTTTTATTTTTCCAATAATGGCTAAAGAATGTAGGATTAAAACCTTGCTGCAGTAAAATTTCCGCTCTTACAGTAGCTTTTCCAGCTTTATTGAAACTTTTTAGTATCCTTCTGTTGGTTTTTAACTGGCGATCAACTCTGGCGTAAAAACTACCGGCGCCTTTTTGAGCTTTTTGATAATGATAATTGCTTTTACAATAGGGATCACAAAACTTTTTATCTCTTCTGCCTTCTAATTTTTTGTTACAGGACAAGCAGTATCTTTTGTCATCCATCACATTAGTTATTTATTCGTATAATATACGGATAATAAACAGTTTGCGATACTTCTGAGGTTACTTTTATACAAGAATAAATATAAAAGTAAATTCAAATGGACAGAAAATACATCACCCTGAAGAACTTGGTGATAGGAAAGGAGAAATGTATAGGAATGAAATTTTTCACAGACAAAGTATTGCACGCCTTGGTAAATGAACTACCAAATATTAAATGGAGCGAGGAATTCAATATGAACTATATACCGAATTCTCCCGCAGCGCTGGATGCAATCTTTGAAAAGTTTCGGGGTGTGGCCTGGGTGAATTGCAACCATTTTTTCACTAACAGTGGATTTAGCCGGAACAATGAGGCCATTGATGTTGCCTGGTTCAGGAAGCGCAAGCACGGTGATGATTATAGGCGTTGCCCGGAGAGCTACCTATTAAAGCTGGAATTAAAGCGGTATGCCAACAATACCGTAAAAACTTACGTTTCCTGTTTTGAAGCATTTATAAACCATTACAGGCATATTGAACCCGAAAGTATCAATGAAAATGATATACGAGCCTATTTGCAAAAACTTATACAGGAAGGCAGTTCCAACTCATACATCAACCAAGCAATAAATGCTATTAAATTCTACTATGAAGTAGTAATGGAGATGCCCAACCGTTTCTACGGAATGGAGCGGCCAAGGGTTGAAGAAAAATTGCCCCAGGTACTTGCGAAAGAAGATGTGTTGGCTATCATTGAAAAGACCAATAACGTCAAGCACCGCTGCATTGTGAGCCTATTGTATTCGGCAGGATTGAGAAGAGGTGAAGTCCTCAATCTTAAACCTGATGATATAGACAGCAAGCGTATGGTAATAAGAGTTTGCTCTGGTAAGGGAAACAAAGACAGGTATACTATCCTTTCTGAAAAACTGCTCATAGATCTAAGAAAATATTTCCTGGAATGGCGTCCAAAAACGCACCTGTTTGAAGGGCCCAAAGGAAACCAGTATTCTGCAGAAAGTGTGGTAAAGATCGTCAAAGAGGCCGCCCGTAAGGCGGGAATACGAAAAAGGGTAACCCCGCATATTTTGCGTCATTCTTTTGCTACCCATCTTTTGGAAAATGGCACAGATTTGCGTTATATCCAGGTGCTCCTTGGACATAAAAGCAGTAAAACCACAGAAATTTATACCCACGTGGCAACAAATATTTTTTTTAAAATCAAAAATCCGCTAGATTAGCCGGTAAAGACAAGGTAGATATAAATGTACCAATGCATTTATAAGTACGTTGGCGGTAATTTGAGAAACAACAATGCAAAAATTCATAATTAAAGGGAAAAAGTTAAAAAATTGGAAAACATTCCACTCTGAATTTAAGAAAGAAATGAACTTTCCAGATTATTATGGAGAAACTATGAATGCTTGGATTGACTGCGTTGACGAACTGACTGACGAACCAACTATTTTGCAAATTGACAATGGAAAATACTTGAAGGAAAACGAACCTGAATGATTTAACGCTATATTGGAATGTGGAGCTTTTGTTAATTATAGAAAAATAGAGGTCGGAGAAAAACCGAATTTGATAATCGCAACAGATTACTAAATGAAAGAATGCAAAACTTTAAAATGAGGAACTTGTCAATATATTTATTGCTGATATTAACAATTTTGAGTTGTAAAGAAAGTGAAGTGGACGGAATCGAAATCGGACAAGACTTGTATATCGGACAATCTCTTGAACAAAATAACAAACTGACCGAATTGATTACTCAAACGCTGAATAAAAACTCAAACGCATTATCGGAACTGACCGAATTTTGGTGTGGTGGAGGAGCTGGATGCTATGATTTAGGAACAGTTCTTTCGGACATAGTTTATAAAATGAACGAAACGGAATTTATAAAACTTGCATCGAAATTAGAAACGGAAAGGAAAAATTCTCTGAAAGGATTATTAGACGTCGGATTGGAATATGGATACGAACCAGGAAGAAAAATTGAAATTGAATTTCCAAAACTGAATAGAATATTAACGGAATAAAAAAACTACCGCCAATAACTAAGTATTCGGCTCGCCGATAGGCAAGAGCTGAATATTGTGTTGACGAATCCGGTGGAAATTTCTCTATGGGTAAAACGATGGATTTAAGGAAGGATAATCGGATGAGGAACTTTTACTTGAAGCTTCAAATTGTATTGAACTCACTCCATTTCTAATTGCATTTTTGTTTTTTTCGGTATCTCTCTTTACAATCTTTGGCTTTAATCATTTAATTTTAAAGTTGAGGCATAGCAGGATCTGTCCGCCTTCGCAGATCAATTCTTAGTTGCCCATAATCAATTTTTTATCTTTTAGGAGTTCTCTCCAATCTGCAGGTGGCCCTCGTCCATCAAACAGTAGTATTGTACGCAGTTTTCCTTTTTTACAAATAGGGCATCGACGATGCAAAAGCGGCTGTCTTGTTTTGTTGATTTCTATCTTTTTAGTGGCGAGTTCGGCTTGTAGTTTTGGCAACTTCTCCCTTTTCCAGCTGCTGCTCAAAATGCCATAATGCCGTATCCGGGTAAATCCTTTGGGTAAGATATGTAGGGCAAACCGCCGGATAAACTCTTGGGTAGATAACGTTAAGCTAGTTTTCCTGCCACCGTGCCGATACTCTTTGCCAGTAAAAGTCACCCTTCTGTCCTTGCTGTCAACTTTAGCAATCCGATGATTACTAATGGCTATTTTATGGGTGTATCTACCTAAGTATTCAATGACATATTTCGGGCTTCTAAAAGGTTGTTTGGCATACACGACCCACTTTTTTGTCTGAATACCGTATTGTAAACTTTTTGTAGAAATTTTCAACTCACTTTTTCTTAAGCTCAGCTACGTACTTTGACCTAAACACCTGGCTCATAGATTTTACGTTGAACAAGTATTTGCTGTGGTTCTTTGCTTTTTTCCATTTCCCTGCTTTGCTCAACCCACCTCCTGGCACAATGCAATGCAAGTGCGGATGCAGGCTCAA
>NZ_JH594606.1:1124675-1163381 GCF_000243235.1 Gillisia limnaea DSM 15749 | reverse complement strand
TTTTGAGCTGTAGCTGTTCTATTTCCAGAATGTCAGCTACCGTATGTCTGGGGGCGATTACTTGTAGAGCTTGTCTAGGGGAGAAAACTTTGAGCCACTGGCAAATTAGCTACATGGAGGTAGGTCAAAGTCATCTCGATATGGGCGTGCCCCAAAAGTTCCTTTAAGCTGACAATGTCAACGCCATATTCCAACAAATGCGTAGCAAAGCTGTGCCGTAGCGTATGGGCGGTAATTTTTTTGGTAACTGCCTATCTTGCTCCGGTTTTCCCTTTGATCACCCAACGGATTCCGTTGGTGGTCAGCCCCCGCGCTTTCCCATCTTTTGTTACACCTGACTGTTAAAAAGATAGATTTGGGGGTTTTTCTGTTTTTGATGTACTTCTTTTAGTCCTCTGTCCAAATGTTTGCTCAAGGGAACATAGCGATCGGTCTTGCCCTTCTTTTTGGGAACAAAGACTGTTCTGCGGTCAAAGTCAATGTCAGCTAATTTTAGGTTACACAGTTCATAGCTGCGAAGTCCACAGCCATACAGCATTCCAATGATCAAACGATGTTTGAGATATTTGGGCGCATTTAAAAGCCGTTTGATTTCTTTTTGGCTCAGGACGGTTGGCAATTTAAGGTCCCGCTTGATCTGTGGCAGGGCCACTCGCTTGGTCTCCATGCCCATTACCTTGTAGGCAGCTCTAAGGCCAAAAACGGTGTGCTTAAAGAAGCTTTCAGAAGGGGTCTTGTGGAGTTTTTGGCAATAATAAAGGTATTGCTCAATGTTTTCCACCGAGAGCTTCTCTGGGCTTTGATTATAGTGCAGGGCAAGGTGCGCCAGGCATCTGAGGTAATTGTTTAGGGTGCTCTTTGCCTTGCCATTGATGGAAAAGCTTTGTTCTAGATTGTTCTGGAGTGTACTGAAGCCTTCTACCTCTGAAAAGGCCTGTTCAGCAATGGTCTTACTTTTTTTTAAACATGATAAAAGATTTAAAGTTTAGCTACAAATTAATAAATCCATTACTTTTATAAACAAAAGATCCAAATTGAATAGTTCAGGAGAGCTTCCGACCGTAGGGAGGATTCGTTCAACACCGTGTATAAACCATTGCTGGGTCTGTGCTCATCTGGAAAATTCTTGGGAATTTTCCAGCGTAGTTTTGTATTTTTAATGGTTCGTGCTTTAACACGCAACGGTCCATACACAAAAACGTTAGCGGGCATTGAAAAAAAACAACCCTTCCAAAAAAAAGACCAGTACTAAACAAAACATTTTTTTTGCTCTTACAAACTAAAATTAAATATCAGATAATCAATCAATTATAATAGCTGACTACTGTAATTCGGCAAATATATTTCACAAATCAATAAATATTTATTGTTTTTCAATAAATAAGTAATATCTTTGCGACATCGATTTTAACTCATTAAAAGATATGTCAAAAAGAAACAACTTCATTTGGAAAGGAATTCAGGTCATTTGTTGGCTGATTTTCTTCGGGTACTGCATCCAAACGGGTGCGTTGATATTCAACTACGTTTTCAGTTTGTTTAAACCCATTGCAACTCATAATCTTCATCTTGGGCTTGACCTTTCAGAACTCTACTTAAAAAGTAAGTCAATCTACACGTTGGTATTTGCTCTAATTGTAGTGATTTCAGCATTAAAAGCGTACCTCTTCTTTGTTGTACTAAAGCTTTTCAAAACACTAAACATAACAAAGCCATTCAGTGAGAATGTAAGTGGAATCATCACAAAAATCACTTATTACACTCTTTCAATCGCAATTATCAGCATCGTAGCACAAGAAATTGTCAGCCAATTATCTGATAAAGGGTATAATGTTGGAATTGTTGAAAGATATTGGAATGACGGTGGGGCGTACTTGCTAATGACGGCAATACTATTTGCAATTGCTTTCATTTTCAAGAAAGGTATTGAATTACAAAACGAAAACGACTTAACTGTATAAGCTATGGCAATCATTGTAAATTTAGACGTTATGATGGCAAAGCGGAAGATGTCACTGAATGAACTTTCAGAAAAAGTTGGGCTGACTTTATCGAACCTTTCTATTTTAAAGACAGGAAAAGCAAAAGCAATCAGATTTAGTACATTGGAGTCAATTTGTGATGTGTTGGATTGCCAGCCAGGAGACATTTTAGAATATACCAATGATGAATAATAATAACGACCCGCTAACAATGTATATAAAAAATAGGCGAAACAGTAGTGCATTCAATGCTTGTGGCTCGTTTCAAACTTTGTGCTTAACCGAAAGTTTCGTGTTTCGAAATCGCCTACTTTTCATATACTAAACGTTGGCAAACATTTTCGAGCACCAATAAAATTCAAGCTTTCACAAAAGTTTGTTATTATTTATAAAAAAAAAGTTGCCAGAATTAAAATCTGAATTTGAAAATATTTACTGGAATTTCTGTTCCTTAACTAATTACTAAATTTAGAAAGATTAAAATACGAAACAAACAATATAAGACAATTGAAAAAAAATGAAAATACGATTTACAAAAAAACGACTTAAACATTATTTGATTTTCGGAATAGTATGGTTAGTATTCGGAACAATAGCAGTTATCTTTAACTCGGACAATGTTTTTAACTATGGATATTTAATAATCGGAATTTTATATTTCGTAACTTATCTCTTTGAAAATAATAAGCAATACCTGACTATAGAAAACGGAATTATCTCAAAAAACCACTTGATTCCGAAAAAAATAAATCTGAACGAAATAAAGCGGATTAAAAAGTTTGCTGGAGATTATGTCCTTAAAACTGACTCGACCGAATTGAGAATTAATACGGAACTGATTGAAAAAAAATCTCTTGTGGAATTAAATACTGTGCTGGAAAATTTGAATTTAGAAACGAAATAAAAAACGATTTGCCAACACCGTGTATAAGCCATTGCTGGGTCTGTGCTTATCTGGAAAATCCTTGGGAATTTTCCAGCGGAGTTTTGTACTTTTAATGGCTCGTGTTTGAGACACGCAACGGCTCATACACATCAACGTTAGCCACTAGATCAAACATTAGTAATCAATTTTAATTCCTATATAACTTAAATTACAACTATGTCAAAAATTACATTAAAAGCAATTTTTATTTTATCTCTCCTGTTTTCTTTTAACCAAGCTAAAGCACAGTTAAGCGTTTCATATTTCGGAAATTCTGCCAATTCAAAGGTTGGTGTCGGATACGATTTTAATGAAAAATTATGGACAGAATTACGGATTTATTCAGGCACATCACTCGAGAACGTAACTGCAGAAGCAGTTCTCAATTACAATTTCTTACGAAGAGAGAAATATCGGACATATGTCGGAGGAGGAGTTGTTGTAAATAATTTAAACGGTGTTGTGGTGCCGATTGGTGTTCAATTTACGCCATTTGAGAGTTTAAATAATTTCTCATTTCATATTGAGTTACAGGCAATGTATGAAGTTGATTACGAAGATTTATTCATTAACGGATTTGGCGGAATTAGATATAAATTCAATTAATAAATATTGTTACTGACCAAATCCAGTGGCTAACAATGTATAAAATCAATGCTTGAACCATTGTTGAATCGAAACGTCGTACTCGCTTGTTGAGCTGATTGTCCTGCGGACAGTAACGCTCGCCCGCTCGCACTGTTTTTATACGAGACGTTGCCACACATTCCCCACACAAGAAAAACCTGTTAATTTCTTGGGCTAACGTAAAATTTTATAGGCTTTTTTAAAAAAATATTTGATTTGAAGATGTGGCAAAGGCTTATAAATAAAGGGTTACGGACTAAAATTAACTTAATTTGACGTTAGTCAGAACATTCCCCACACAAGAAAAACCTGTTAATTTCTTGGGCTAACGTAAAATTTTATAGGCTTTTTTAAAAAAATATTTGATTTGAAGATGTGGCAAAGGCTTATAAATAAAGGGTTACGGACTAAAATTAACTTAATTTGACGTTAGTCAGAATTTGAACCAACCAACAACTATTAAACTATGGTTAGTAGAATAAATGAACTAATAGATACTAATCTAAATATTATTTGCAAAACCAAAAAGCAAGAAATGTTTGCGTCGAATTTTGTAGATATTGAAGGTGATCGTATTTATTCCAAATTTGAAAGTGAAAAGTTTGCTGATGAGATGCAGTCGAGAGATCTAATTTATAGAATCAACGAATTATGTGTCGTAACAGAGTTTGGATATGAAGTATTTATGAAGGGTGGTTGGTTGAAACATTTAGCCGACCAAAAATCATATAAAAGTGAACTTGAATTAAACCGTCAAGAAAGAGAAAAATTAGAGATAGAAAATCTTAAATTTCAAAATGAACATTCTGAATATCAAAAGTCTATTAGGGATAAAGAAGACCAAATAAGAAACCTGACAAAGGATAATTTAAGACTCGGTAATTGGGATATTAGATTTAGATGGATAATTGCGATAATTACTTTTATAACAGGTTTTTTAATAAGTTATTTGATTGAAAAATAGACGTTTTATATTATAATTAAGCTAAAAAAACGTGTGGCAACAACATATAAAAACAATGCTCAATTTGATCTTGAATCGAAAGTCCGTGCTCGCTTGCAGCGCTGATAGTCCTGCGGACAATCTCGCCTGTCACCGCACTGTTTTTATACCAAACGTTGCCACACATTCCCCACACAAGAAAAAACCTGTTAATTTCTTGAGATAACGAGTAAAATTTTTGTGTAGGAAAATTATAGTAAATTTGACGTTAGTCAGAATTCCCCACACAAGAAAAAACCTGTTAATTTCTTGAGATAACGAGTAAAATTTTTGTGTAGGAAAATTATAGTAAATTTGACGTTAGTCAGAATTAAAGAAATCCAATGATTGAAAAACTAATTGAACTGACAAACACAATAGAATTCTATCAAAATGGACATTTTCATTTGACAAATTTGAAAGGTGAAATCGGTCAATTTAAAACAATGGAATTCAATTTTGTTATTGAGGAGCGAGATGATAATGGGAAAACTTATAATGTGGAGCACTGGAATTTAATTGCTCACAGAACAATTGATTTTAAAGGAATTTTTGAGGACTTATACCTGCCGTATATTAAATTAAAAATTTTGAATGATCATCCATTACTATGGATGTATAATCAGCCAAATTTAGAATGTGAATTAATAAAGTTTCCAGAAAACCCCAGTGAATTTATAGGTGATTTATTTTTTGAATATGAAAAAATTGCTGGTAATTGGATTCCACTGCATAAAACTTTTTGGGCTTTGAATAAATATTACAAAGAAAATGGAAAACGTAATATATCGGTTCCAAAGCCTTTGAAAGAGCCGATTGAAAAAGTGTGTAAAAAACACGGAGTAGACTTTAAAGTGAAAAAGGAAATTGATAGCTATGATAAGGGTTATGCAAATCGACCAAATGCCAAACTTCTGATTTTTGGAAATGAAGATGCCAGTCCGGATAACTATAACCTTGGTCAACCTTATATAATTGCCGATGAATTTATAGCGAATAAAAAATAAAACGTGTGGCAACAGTATATAAAAACAATGCTTAAATCAGTCTTGAATCGAAACACCGTGCTCACTTGCTTAGCGGATTGTCCTGCGGACAATCACGCTCGCCCGTTCGCACTGTTTTTATACGAGACGTTGTGCCTCATTTCCAAAAAAAATCGTAAATATTTTAAAAATCGTATACGATATACTATATTTGATTTATGATAACAAAAATTACCTATCGAAATCAAGTACGAGAGCTGATTTTGGATAAGATGAAAACAGGAGAACTAAAAGCGGGAGAATCTTTATCGTTGGCTTCAATTGCAAGAGATTTAGAAGTAAGCGTTACACCGATAAGAGAGGCTTTAACACAATTAGAACAATCAAGAATTATTAAGTCCGCACCAAATCGAGGTTTCATAATTCCTGAACTGAACAACGTAATAGCAAAAGATTTATATCAACTTGTTGCTACTTTAGAATCTTTGGCCATAGAAAACTCTGTGTACTCAAAATCAATAATCAAAAAGCTGAAAAAACAGCAAGAAAAGATTGAAACTTCAAATAATGCAATTGATAGGGTTAATGAAGATATTATTTTTCATAACATTTTAACCTCTCAATATAAGAATGAGACTGCTCAGCAAATTTTACTTGATTTAAAAACGAGAATATTCTTTTATGAACTAGAATTTATGAGTTTAGATAATAGTTTAAATCAACAACACAATCAAATCATAAATTATTTAGAAAATGGACAAATCAAAGACGCTGTGAAGATATTAAAGCTCAACTGGCTACAAGTATTGGATTTTTTAAAATTATGACATCAACACTCAAGTAAGGTACTCAATTGCTTGAAATCTTATTAAAAGATTAAAATCTACTGACTTTAGCTTTTTTAAAAACTACATATAAATGAAAAATAACTTATTCAAACTATCCTTTTTATTGATATTGACAATTTCATCGTCAATTTTTGCTCAGGACAGTATTGTGTATCAACCAGAAGAAATGAAAAAGGATATTCTTAAATTTAAAGATGCCTTAATTAAAACTCATCTGGGAATATATGAATATCAAACCCCTGAAGAATTTGAACGATTTATAAATCATTTGATAATTGACGCTTCACAACCTTTAGAACCAAAGGATTATTACAAACTTATACTTAAACTTGTGGCAAATATTCGTGATGCCCATACTGATGCACATCCATTCAGAAGTTTAGGTAAAAAGATGTCTACATACAAGTGGCTGCCATTTCAAGTTTTTGTCAAGAATGACCGAGTTTACATCACTAGAGCTATGTGCAAAGAACCTATCTCAGAAGGCTCAGAAATCCTTTCTATCGATGGGAATTTAAGTAACAAAATTGTCATAGAAATGTTTAAGCACTATTCTGCTGATGGACTAAGCACATCGGGTATGGAACATTATTTAGGTGTTTCTTACAGGGCATTTCATAAAATATACCCCTTTGTTTTTGAGGATAAACCTACTTATCAATTAACCTACCGAGATTTTCAGACAAAACAAATAATGACCGCGCAAATATCAGCTTTGCCAAAAAAAGAATATTTAACTGAAGAGCTGAAAAGATATGGTAATAATAATAGTAAATACAAACCAAAAGCGTTCGATTTTAAAATTGATAATGCTAAACAATATGCCTACTTGCAATTAACGCGATTTTTTAAGGATAACTTTCAAGAACCGGAAAGCACTTATCCAGATTACTATGCCAAAAGTTTTAAAGAAATAGCAGATAATAATGTAAAAACTCTGATAGTAGATTTGAGAGATAATGATGGTGGAAAACTCAGTAATGCAGCACATTTATTACGATACTTTGTGAAAAAACCATTTAGACCAACTAATGAAATTACAACTAAAGGAAATGATGAATATTACTTAAAAACCATAGGAGATACGCTTAATTTTAATTCTCAATACGGGCTAGAAAGAAAAGCAAATGGAAATTATAAAGTGACAAAATTTGACTATCTGACCGAGTTAAAAGTTTTCGAACCAATTGATAAATATAGTTTTGATGGTAAAATAATAGTTTTAATAGATGGAGGCGCAGCTTCGGCAGGTGGTGCAGCACCAGCTTTATTTAGAGAATATACTAATGCAATCTTAGTAGGTAAGGAAACCTTTGGTACAGCTGGAGTGGGAAATGGCATTAACAGGATTTATGTAAAAGGAGATAATACAGACGTTGCCATATCTATTCCTTTAATGCATTCTGACATTGCTATAGATGAACATCTAAAAAGAAGGGGTACAATACCAGATTATGAAATATCAAATTCTATTGAAAATATAGTCAATAAAAGAGATCATATGATGGAGTTTGTTTTGGAAAAACTATTACTTAAAAAATAATTAAAATGATAAAAAAAATACAAAATCTCTTAATTTTCTTAGTACTGGTAATCTCATTTACGAGCTGTCATTCACAGAAGAAAATTATAAACCTAGCAGGATTTGACGTTAAAACAGATTCGATAAATACTTTCTTAAAATCAAGAATGGATTCTTTAAATATTCCAGGACTTTCAATTGCGGTTATAAATGACAGCAAAGTAGTTTATCACGAAACGTTTGGATTTGCAAACCTTGAAAAGAAAATACCTATTACTGAAAAAACAATTTTTGAAGGTGCATCAATATCAAAATCGGTATTTGCTTTTTTTGTAATGAAATTTGTTGAAGAAGGCAAATTGGATTTAGACAAGCCATTATTTGAATATTTACCATATGAAGATATCGCTTACGATGACAGGTATAAAAAAATTACGGCTAGAATGGTCTTAAGTCATAGGTCTGGATTTCCAAACTGGAGGGAAAATGAAGAAGACAAGAAACTTAAAATAAAATTTGAACCTGATACAGATTATGAATATTCGGGAGAAGGATATCAATATTTAGCTATGGTCTTAAAACAAATAGAAGATACAGATTGGAACGGTTTGGAAATGCTTTTTCAAAAAAAAGTTGCGAAACCGTTAAAACTAGAACATACTGTTTTTATTCCAACATCTTACACGAATGAACATAAAGCAGAACCCTATAACAACCAATGTGAATGGATTGATTTAAAAAACAACTATTGGTATAAAAAAGATAAAGGTGTATTTGTTTCGTCTTCATCTATTCATTCTGAACCTATAGATTTTTCAAAATGGATGATTGGGGTAATGAACAAAGAAATATTATCCAAAGAAAGTTATAATGAATTATTTAAACATCGTTCAACAATATCAACATCTTCGACTGGTATAAATGTCTATTACACTTTAGGCTATATAACTGCCGATAAACCCTATAATTCAACATATTTTCACGGTGGAAGTAATGACGGTTTTACTTGCTACTATTTGATGGATATATCTAAAAAATGGGGATATGTACTTTTTACAAATTCAGAAAATGGAGAAAGACTTGGGAACGAAGTGTGGAACTATTTTGAAAAGAAAAGTGAGTAAAAAACGAGGCACAACAACGTATGTAGCTCATAACTAGGTAGTTGCTTAATTCAAAGTTAAGGTATATTTGCCAGTCCGCCAAATTTTTAAATTTGGCTTATTAGTAAAAAAAGATAAAAAGAAAAAATTTAAAAATTCGGCTCGTGCTTCATCCGAAACTAATTGTTTAATTTGCACGCTACGAGCCATATACAGAGACGTTGGCGGTAATTTGAAATGAGAAAAATAATAATTATATTAATCCTTTTCCTTTTAGTCTCGTGTAAACCGACTTTCGAGACAGTTGAAAAACCGACAGATTATTCGACTGTAATTGAAAAAGGTCGAGTAACGGGAGTAATATTTTCGGAAAACGGAATTTGTTTCCTATGCCTTGGAGATAAAGAAAGATTCACACCAACAATTGACGATATTGAAAAAGCAGAAAATATATTGAAACGGAATTTACAGACAATTAATAACCAGCTGATAAATCAAGTTCATAATTGTCCAATAATTCACAAAAACCTAAATTCCTACAGAAGACAATATTTTGGATATATAGGCAGTGACGGCAGCAAGATTATTTACGCAACCTTCAATTGGGATAGATATACCCTTATGGACCGAATTAAGGGGTATCATAAAGACGAAAGTGATAATTGGAAGAAAGAAAAAGAAATGGTTTTAGACGGTTGCAGTTATCATTGGGAAATCAAAATTAACTTGGACGTTGAGGAACTTTTTGAGCTCGATATAAACGGATTAGGGTAAAAGGAAGAAATTAAAACTACCGCCAACAATATATAAAAACAATGCGAAGGTCTGTCTTTAATCGAAAGTCCGTGATCGTTTGGAGCGTCTGATTTTCCTGCGGAAAATCCTCGCCGGCAAGCCCGCACAGTTTTTATATTAGACGTTGGCTGTAATTCAATAAATACGGAAAAAGCAAACAAGTTTTAAATACATCAACTACACATTCTCAGTAGTATTTAGATTTAATTTAATAATTAAGCACAGTTTTAAAATGAGAATTGCACATTTAACATTGATTCTTTTTTTTATTATCTCTGGATGTAAATCATCGGAAAAAACCATTGAACAGCAAACTGATAAACAAAGCATAGTAGATTATCTCTTCCAAAATTATTTTGGAGAAAATCCAAGTGCAAGTTTTATAGTAATAAAGGATGGTAAACTAAAAGATTGTCAAAGTTTTGGATATGCCGATTTGGAAAATAAGGTTTTAGCTACTTGTGAAACAAATTATAGAATTGGTTCAGTGACAAAACAATTTACCGCTATGGGAATTTTAGTTTTAATTGATCAGGGAAAGTTAAATTATAGTACTAAACTGACAGAAGTAATTCCTGAATTTCCGGCTTACGGCAAAGAAATTTCCATTAAAGATTTATTATTGCATCGGTCAGGTCTTCAAAGTTATTTCCAGCTATATCCAAAAGATTCAGAAAAACAGATAGTCGATAAAGATGTGCTTAATCTTCTAAAAGAGCAGGACAGCCTTTTATTTCCGGCCAATTCCCAATTTCAGTATAGTAATTCAGGCTATGCAATTTTAGCTTTGATAATGGAACGAGTATCTGGCAAAACTTTCAAAAATTTTATGGACAAAGAAATTTTTAAAAAAACAGGTATGACCAGTAGTACGGTTTATTTAAAGGATTTAATAATAAAAAATCGTGCTTTAGGCTATGTTTTCAACGATACAAAATATATAAATAAAGACCACAATGCCTGGTCGGCCGTTCAAGGGGATGGTGGAATTTATTCTTCGGTTAGTGATTATCTTAATTGGGACAAAAGTCTATACAATGAAAGACTTGTAAAAGAGAATTTAATAACTGATGCTTTTTCCAATTGGGATCAAAATGGTAAAACTCAAGGAAACGGCTACGGATTCGGATGGAATATTGATTTTAGAGATGGTGTAGAGTACTTATTACACGGTGGAAGCACAACAGGTTTTAGAAGCTTTGTGTTGCGAATTCCATCGGAGAAAATTGCAGTTGCTATTTACACAAATACTGAAGATCACAATAGTAGAGAGTTAGAACGGAAAGCTTTGGTTCTGGCAAGTTTGTATTCTGAAAATAGTATACCAATGCCTATTGATTTTTTATTGGAAAAAGAAATAAGTGATAATGGGAGTGAGAATATTAAAGAATACTACAACAAGCTAATATTAAATCAAGAAAATAATCATATAAATAAAAAAGATTTATTAACATTAGGCTTTAAATATTTGAGTAAAAAAGAAGATAAAAACACTTTTAATGTTTTTACTCTCCTTAAAATACAATTCCCAAAATATTACGGCGGTTATTTTGGATTAGCTCAGTATTATAAAATTAAAGGGAATAACTTAAAGGCAGTTGAACATTATAAACAAATGGTCGATCTAGTAAAGAACGATCAACGTTTATTGGATTATTCAAAAAAGATGGTGGAACAATTGAGTCAATAAAATTGGCATAATCCAAGGGGAGCACCTGCCAGTTCGCACTGTTTTCTAAGGGTTAGTTTACGCGATTTGGTATAAACAGTCCTTCTCTGGAATGGAAGAAAGAGAAATTAAACATCTTTATAATGGAAAACATTTATCAGTTGTTCCAGAAAGTTTAAAAATATTCTAATAGCCCTTTATAGAAATAATAATCTAAATAGCACTAAAATTAAAAGAACTCCAGCCAACATTATATAAAAACAATGCTTAAACCTGGCTCAAATCGAAATTCCGTGCTCGCTTGCTTAGCGGATTGTCCTGCGGACAATCACGCTCGCCAGCTCGCACTGTTTTTATACGAGACGTTGGCAACAAGCAAAAAAAATCTGTAATGAAATAAAATGAGTCGAATAATTAACTTTTATGACAAACTTTTTCTTTACTATTATAATTTGAAAAAGAACAGTGATGATACTCCCGAGTATTTTCCGATAATAATACTTTCTACTGCACAAGCTGTAAATCTTTCTTTTATTGTCATTCTGATCTTTTATTTTTTGAGAATTGATTTCTCTCCTTTACCTGAATTTTTCTTGGTTCTTTCCGGAGGAATGCTATTGTTTAATTTTTATTTGTATCAAATCAGAGATAGAAAGGAAATTGTGCTCCAAAAACAATTGCGACTAACTTTATTTTTTAAAATTGCCTCTTACTTCTATATCTTGGCATCGCTTGCAGCACCTCTTTTTTTAATTTATTTTATTAACGAATATCTAATGTGAATTATGGCTATGGCCAATCGGGACGAATTAGCGAATAAGAATTAGAACAAAAGCCAGTTGCCAACAATATATAAAAACAATGCTAAATCAGTGCTTAATCGAAACTCCTTGCTCACTTGCTCAGCGGATTGTCCTGCGGACAATCACGCTCTCCAGCTCGCACAGTTTTTATACGAGACGTTGCCATTAATTTGAAAAAAAAATGAACAAATCGACAATAATTGTACTTCTAATTTTATTAATTTCAAGTTGTTCAAATACTACTGATGCGTTAATAATTAGTTGTCAAATAAATTTTTTTGTTCATTGAAATTTTGATTTGAAAATTCTTCTGTAAGCAATTCTTTTATGGAGGATTTATCCATCGCCGATATACTTAGTATTTGTATGATCTCATATATGGATAGGCTGCTGCGTAACGAATGTTTTATGTGAGCTACGATTAAGTAAGTGCAAATTGCCATCCATACGTGGATGTTTACTGCATTTTCAGAATGCCCCCATAGTTTTTTTATGGTCAGGTTTTGTTTTATCCACTTGAAGAACACCTCTATTTGCCACCTGTTTCTATACAGTTTTGTTATCTCTAGAGCGGACACTTCTTGATTGTTGGTCAAGAAGTACAATGTAATATCTTTCTCTACATCGTGGTATTCTACCAACCTAAGTGGCTCTGGATATAACCTTTTGGATTTATATCCATTGAGCAGTATGGTCTTGTCACTTTTTAAACCTGTCACGGGGTTTATATTGTAATTCTGGCCAGTGACCGTGTAGTCCATATTGGATTTGGCCCTTGAGATAAAAGAAGCCCCTGCAAGATGTATGCGGTAGAGCGCTTCAAAGTCTATATAAGCTTTGTCCATCAGATAGATTGCTCCTGATACCGGCACCAATACATCCAGTACGTTACTGTCGTGGTATTTCCCATCGGTGATCAACACAAAAGATGGTATGCTACCCCTGAGATCGAGCAGGGTATGGATCTTTACGGCTCCCCGGGAATACTTTCCCGGCGCCCATTGAAAAAGGACAAGGCTAAGGGAGATCGTGGTCGAGTCCAACGCAAAAACCTCATTTTCCAACCTGATGTTGGGTATGGGATGATCGGTGTACAGAGGACGCACCTGACCGATCAAGTATTCTCCAAAGTCTGCGAATATCCTCCAGTCCCTACCCTCATTGGCACGGGACAATGAGGACTGATTGACATAACCGTTCATTCCCAAATGATATAGCTTGCTTTTGTGTGCCCTGAGGCAGGTAGCGATGTCCCTTAGGGAATTGCGGGAGGTCAACTGGCCAAAAAACAACTGAACGAACTGATTCCAACAATTGAAATCACGGGTTCTGTAGTCGCCATTGTACCGTTTTACGCACTTCCCGAACTCATACCTGTTCACATAGTCCAGTGTTTGGGCAAAAACGTATTTTCCAGAATTCATAGCGGTCTAGTTTTAGACTACTAAGCTAGAATTCATTTCAAATCAAAAAATCAAAGAACGCTTTCAAAATCCCCTGGATAGAGGTTTTAGTTGAAAAATAAAAAAGTTAACGCATCACTAGTATTGTTCAAATAATAATCAATCGGAAAATAGGATTATAGAAATCGAAAATCTGCGCGCGGAAAATGACAGTCTGAAAAAAATTGTGGCGGAAATAAATAATAAATATGTTTTTGACAGTATTTTTTTAAAAACTGTAAATAGCCCTAATAACACTCTAAAAGCTGACTCTGATTATGAAATGCAAATTATGGTTTTAGGATATAACCCAACAAAAAGTTATTTTATAAAGTTTGATAGTATTGTAAATGGCGAAAAAGTAAATCCTGATACTTTAAAAAAGAAAAATGGCACGTTTTTATATAAGACCAAATTAGAAAATGAATTAACAAAGGTTAAGGTAGATGTCAAAATAGAAAATGAATATGGCCAAAACTACAAAGGAACATTGATGGATTTAATAAAGATAAAAAACTAATGGCAACACGGTGTATAAGCCATTGCTGGGTCTGCGCCTATCTGGAAAATTCTTGGGAATTTTCCAGCGGAGTTTTGTACTTTTGATGGTTCGTGTGTGAGACACGCAACGTCTCATACACATCAACGTTGTGTGTAATGCAAAAAAAACAATGAACATCGATACAAAATGAGACAAGAAATCGAAAACGAAGCAGTCGAACAACTTCAAAAAGATGTGCTTTTTGGATTTGAAGATAGAGATGATTTACTTGAAAGCATAAGTGAAATGTTTTATGATGAGGATGACTTCGATGAAAACTGGCTGAAAAAAGAAATCGATATCAGACTAAAAAAACATCAAAATGAAAGTCTAAAATGGGGAAAGCCAACTGATTTTGATAGATTGGTTAAATCCTTTGATGAACTTAACAAAGATAAAATTGTTTCTCTTCACAAAGCTGGATATACGAAAAGTGATGGAGAAGGTGATTGCACAGAAATTATTGATAAACTAAAAGAAATAGGGATTAATGCCAAAGGATATTGCTATTATCACACACAGGATTTAGAAAGAGCAATTGGAGAAGAAAAAATGCTGTTCATAGGATTTGACAGTTATAATCGTGATAACGAACTTGCGAAAGAAATTGGTGAAAAAATTATCGGAGTTTTGACGAAATATGGATTTAACACGAAATGGAATGGCTCAATAGATACGAGGATTGAAATTTTAGATATTGACTGGAAAAAAACAGTTGACAATATTGATTACAATTATGGTCGAGTATTTCAGATTATGGAAAAGTATCATAAACCAAAAAATTCTGACATTTTGAATAAAAATAAAAAACCATTTTGGAAAATATGGTAGCTTAAAGCACTACACACAACATCGGTTAAGCGCAAATAGCGGGCATTTTAGTAAAAAGTATTATTTTAGAGACCAATTGATAAACGACTAAGCTGACAAATATACGTCCTAACCCACGCCACTTGCCTTAACCGTATTCCAAGGTCAAATCCTAATAGTTTATTGATAATTTCTAAGCTGCAAATTTCTGAAGTTCTACATATGGTGTCCCTCTTTTCACCACTGCAAAAGCTCTTGATAAAATCTTATTTCGTACGTTATTTAAAGCTACCATTTTCGGTTTTCCTTCTGCAACTTTTTTCTTATAATATTGTTTTAGTTCTTTGTCGCACTATATAGCGCTCACACTGGCAAGTGTTAAGAGCGTTTTCATTTTCCTGTCGCCTATGTGATGAATTCTGTTTTTTCGATGTATACTGGTCCCAGAACTATGTTCAAAAGGTGCAACCCCGCAATAACTCGAAAACTGTCGCCAACTATCAAAACGTTTAAAGTTGCTCGTGTGATATAAGATTTGGCAAGACAGTATTAGTCCAACTCCTTTTAAAGTGTTTAAAAGCTCATAATTCCTTTGCAACGGCTCATCTTTCTTCATAAGTTTTTTAATGCGATTCTCTAGTGCTACAATTTG
Organism: Gillisia limnaea DSM 15749; assembly: GCF_000243235.1. GTDB lineage: Bacteria > Bacteroidota > Bacteroidia > Flavobacteriales > Flavobacteriaceae > Gillisia > Gillisia limnaea. The sequence goes on along the minus strand of NZ_JH594606.1, from coordinate 1,147,694 downwards.
TTTTGTCAGATAATGAATCGTCTTCTTGATGATCTTGCAGCAATCATCAGTCGATGGACTACTAAGCAAATTCTGCATTTCTTTAAGACTACTCATTTTACCTGTACGATCTCTTACTAACTGCTCTCTAAAGGATAACAGGCGTCCTAGTTCTTGGATGACTTGTTCTTTTGGACTACTTAAAACAAGTTCTTCTTTGTAAAGCCAAGCATATCTCGCAATCATAGCTGAATCAAGTTTATCTGTTTTTCCTCTAACAATTCCTGCTGATCTTTTAATTGCTAAAGGACTTTCTTCAACATAATCTTTATTGTTTTCTGATAAGTAAACACTCAGGTTTGTAGAGTAATGTCCTGTATTTTCAAAACAGAAAAAATAGGATTGTTCTTCCATATATGTTTCTGTCCAAGAAAGAAGTGCCTTATAACCTTTTGGAGTATTAGAAAACACCCGGTGTACTGCTCTTTTATGAATATGAGCATCGATGGTTAATTTTGATACATCGATACCAATCACATCTACGTAATTTTTCATATTTTTAAATATTGTTCCCTTTTAGAAAGGGATGATTAATAAATGTTGCAATGACTATCACCTTTAATAGGAAGAGATTCCTGGTATTCCAAATGGTCCTAAAGCAACCTAAGAGGGACAAGAGGACTGATACGGATAAAGGAACTACTATTCCAAAGACCGTTTTAGTTCTCCTCTTGTTTCTTAGTAAAAATAACAACTACTTTAATAGCGGTGATAAAGTAAAGAAGACCGTTGTGTGCAATTTGACCAAACCATCATAAATATAGAATATATAGCAAAAAATGGAAAATGAATTAAAACCTTTTTGGAGTAAATTTTTCAATTTTGACTGGAGATTTGGACTTTTTTTAATTTTGATAATTTGTATTCCTCGTATTATTTTGGTTTTACACGGCAATGTGATTGGCAATATGCAATCTGTAGGAATGACTATGCTTATTATGGTTATTGCACCATTCATATTTTTAAGTAAATACGGCAGAAAAGAAATCGGAATAAAAAAACCCACAAATAATCATTGGTTGATTATAGCTTTTATAATTGGTGCTATTTTTAGTATTTTGCTTTACTTCCTCGGAGAAACTTTATACGGTAATTCTTTTGAAAATTGGTATAACTATATTGGAAAATCTTATAATATTCCGCAAGAAATCGATGAAAAAGGCAGACTTGTTATGTTCGGTATTTCAGCTGTTATTGCAATGACGTTTAGCCCAATTGGAGAAGAACTTTTTTTTAGAGGAATAGTCCATTCTAGTTTTGCCAATTCAGTTAGCAACAAAAAAGCATCTTTAATTGATAGTTCAGCATTTGCTATTGTTCATATTTCACATTTTGGATTAGTTTATCACAATCAACAATGGGAATTTCTTTTCATACCAACTCTGATTTGGGTGTTGAGTATGTTTATTATAAGTATTTTATTTTACGTTTGCAGAAAACGTTCAGGTTCGATTTTGGGAGCAATATTATGTCATTTAGCTTTCAATTTAGGAATGACTTATTGCATCTTTTATCCTATCATCGGGAATTAAAACTGCACACAACAACATATATAAAACATAGCTATTACAGGCTTTCCGAGAGGTTTGTGTGTATTTGCAAAGTCCACCAAATTTTTTAATTTGGCTTTTGAGAAAATAAGATAAAAAGAAAATTAAAAAATTCGGCTCGTGTATAATCCGAAAAGTTCGTGTCTATTTACACGCTACGTTTCATATACAAACCGTTGCCAACAATTTGAAAAAAACTATTCTAATATTAATTCTAACTATTTTTTCAGCCTGCGAAAAAACTGCTGAAATCGAAAACCCGAACGGAATTTTCACGAAATCGGAGATAAGCGACTTGAATTGGATTATAAATGAGTTTGACCAAATTCTAGAATCTGAATACAAAACAAATGTTGTGGAAAAAGCTTATAAAGATTATTCAAGTGAGGTTTGGAAAGGTTTGAGCGAGAGACAATCTATTCCAATTCCAAACGGAATTGATTCACTAACTCGGAAAATAAAAAAGTTAGGCGTTTTTTCAAAAATTTGGTCAACCTGGAAAGGAAAACCAGAAGATTCAGAAATTTACAATATCGGACAAGAGCCTTATCTGATCTATTTAAAAGAACTCGGAAAAGAATCAGATTTTATAGAGGATTATGCGCAAAGTTTATCCAATACAAGAGATATTATGCCTTCCATTGTTGCTGGATTTGCAAAAAATATTGATAATATAGATTTAAAAGACAAAAATAGCCGACTGATATTTTCAGTACATTATTTGACACTATTTACTAGATGAAAAAACTGTTGGCAACAACGGCTATAGTTCATTGCGGCGGAATTTTCTGCCGAAAATTCTCGCCGTTTTGCTATCTTTCGGCTACAGCGGAAAAGTCCTTCGGACATTTTCCGCAACAAACCATAGCCAAACCGTTGCCCGTAATTATGAAAAAACTGACTAACTATTTTACTATAATCTTTATAGCTTTACTTATAAGTTGTACAAACGAAAAATCTGATTCGAAAAAGGGATTCGAGACTGATTATAAAGATTCTGAAGAGATAAAACTCGGAATTCTCAGTGAGATCTCAAAAATTGAATTTTTAAGAGAAGATGATAAATATGGAGAATGGGGTGGAGATGTAGATGTAATTGATATTTATAAATATAAGGATGAAATTTTCGCTAATTACAAAAGATATGTAGGAAAAACTACTCCGCCTCCACCACCAGATGATACGAAAATGAATAAAAAGTGGTACGAATATAAGTCCCTTGAGAATAAAATTGACAGCATTAAATTAAGTGAAAACGAAAAGAAATTAGTAGAAACAATTTTTAGTGATCTTCTAAAAAATAAAATGAAAAATGACAACATACCAATTGATGGATATTATAATAGTGTAATTGCAAGTGACTCAAGTTTGGTAATCATTGATTATAATTCTTTTGAATGGAGCTCCTTTATGGATTTAAAAACTGAATTGACGAAAAAATAACTACGGGCAACAACATATAAAAACAATGCTTAATTTGTTCCTGAATCGAAACTCTGTGCTCGCTTGCTTAGCGGATCGTCCTGCGGACAATCACGCGCACTGGATCGCACTGTTTTTATACGAGACGTTGTAGCACATTCAACCAAAATGCGGACAAATGAGATATGAAATATTTTCAGATTTAGGAGGGTTTCTTTGGTGGCTTACCATCAAGTTTGGGAAAACGGACTTAAAGAAAGAACATACTCCAGACAAATGGGCTAGAAATCTTTTCTTCTTAATCGTCCTGGGACTTGTAATCGGATTTATTTCAGTTAAGTTCTTTTAATTGCTATAGTAGCTCCAAAAACAAAATAAACCAAATTGCTGACTGACATCAATTTTAAACTCAAAATTTTTATAATGGAATTCGAACTGTTTGGTGAATTTGGCGGATTTTTATGGTGGGTATTAATAAGATTTTGTAAAACCGATTTAAAGGAAGAACAAAAGGAAGACAAAAAGCCCAGAAACTTAATTTTCCTCATCGGACTGGGACTCTTGATAGGGTTTATTTCTATTAATTTCTTTTAAAATATATTATGCCCTATAAATGAGAAACGTGCTACAACAATATATAAAAACAATGCTTAAACCTGTGTCCAATCGAAAATCCCTGCTCGCTTGCTGCGCTGATTGTCCTGCGGACAATCTCGCTCGCCCGCTCGCACTGTTTTTATACGAGACGTTGTGCCTAATGCCAAAATAAACCGATGAAAAATACTTCTAAATGGATTGATGGAATAGTTCAAGACCTAGTAGACTCTGAGAAGAAATTAAAGGATACGCTGTTAAAGGTGCAAGTTTTAGCCTTCAAGATTAAAAATGAAAAATTGAAAAACTGGGTAGATTCTGAACTTAATGGATATAAAGATAACAATATTCCAGAGTATAGAATAATTCCTACACCGGTTAGTGGAAATCTCGTACAGAACAGAGGTTTTGGCGGATTTTTGACACGAAATAACACAACTCTACCTATTGAATATTTAAAAAAAGAAACCTATAAAAGAGTGACCAGACTTGAATTTTCCTCTAAAGTCTCTGAGATAGAAAGAATGTTAGCTCAAGATAAATCCTATCATATAGATATTCCCCATTACATCTATATAGAATTTAATGAGAGCCTTGCGAACGGATGGGAAGTCGATGCTGCGTGGCAAAAAATATCCCTGAATTCATTAGAAGGCATTTTAAGCTCTATAAAAAGTAATCTTCTGACCTTTTTACTGGAGTTAAACCAAGAAATTGGTGACAATGAAGATTATTCAATTATGGTAAAGGAAAAGAATGTAGATAAATTATTTGAAAAAACAATTGGTTCCATTTCAGGTAAGACTGTGAATGTACAAATAGGAGATAGGTCTATGAAAACAGTTTCTAAAGGTGAAAAATCAAATCTTAACATAAGTCAAGGTCAAGACGTAAATCAAGAAATTAATATCGATATTAAAAATGATGTTCAAGAATTGATTCAAATTTTAAATGAAAATCTCGAGAACTTCGGTTTAAATAATGAAGACAAAGAAGATGTTTGCAACGAGATTAACCGATTAGAAACACAACTTGATCGGAGTAATCCAAAATTCAATATTATAAATACCGCAATTCACACAATTAATGGGATTTTGACAGGAATAACAGCAAATGCTTATACTCCACTTGTTCTTGACAAATTACAGGATATCTTATCCAAAATATAAAAGCACTAGGCACAACAATATATAAAAACAATGCTCAAACCAGTCTCAAATCGAAAGTCGGTGCCCGCTTGCTGCGATTGTCCTGTGAACAATCAAGCTCGCCCGCTCGCACTGTTTTTATACGAGACGTTGTGCAAAATTTAATACAAAATTTGAGAAATTTAAAATTATACATTCTGACTTTCCTTTTTATTTCTACTTTGAACAGTTGTAAACAAGAAGAAAATTTAAAATTGTCAAGTGAAAATGCAATTCCAAAATTCACCGAAAAACAACAAGATTCTTTAAAAGATATATATCTGAATAACGGAGCTTGGCTGACTGATGTTTATTCGCAAGATTGGCAAAACGAAATTGACAAAGGATTGAAAGTGGATTCCACAATAGCTTATTTCTGGCAACAGAAAGCTATGCCATTGTTCAAACAAGGTAAATACGAGGTTGGAATGACATTCATTGATAAAGCAGTAAAGTATAATCCTGAAAGATGGCAACGATACAGAGCATTTATAAAGTGTATATTTTCTAAGCAATATAAAGACGCAATTATTGATTTTACGGATTATCAAGAAACATATGGATACGGATTTGAAATGGATCACTCATATAATTTTTACATCGCGTTAAGTTACTTGCAACTAAGCGAATTTGAAAAAGCAGAAAATTTGTTTGAGAAAGATTATGAGAGAACTATTGATAAAAAAGGTGAAGACTGGTTACACCATCTAGACCTCTTTTATTACGGAATTAGTAAGTACGAACTGAAGAAATATGAAGAGGCTTTAGTACTATTTGATCAAGCCTTAGAGCGATATCCTCAATTTTCTGACGTTCAATATTATAAAACTAAAGCTCTTTATAAATTAGGTGAAATAGAAGAAGCAGAGAGCGTATATAAAAGTGCAAAGGAAAATGCTAGAAAAGGGTTTTCAATAAATGAGGATAATGTCGTTTATGAAAGATATCCTTATCAGGTTAGATGGAATTAAACTTAGCACAACATCGGTTAAGCGCAAATAGCGGGTATTTGAACAAATAGTTATATTTTAGAGACCAATAAACAAACAACTAAGCTGACAAATTCACGTCATTAACCCACGCTACTTGCCTTAACCAAGACCGTCAGACTGTCTAAAAACCTTCCTTTTTCTTAACAACTTTGTTGACTACTTTTTCAGGATCGTTTTCGTTCTTTTTAGTAACTTTGGGTTATCTTCATGCTATGAAATTTATTATAGGAAAAGATCGGAAACAAGCTGCTTTGTTTCCTGTTTCATTAGAAGAAAGTATTGAGACAGAGAATGAAGTCCGTGCCATCGAGCTCTTTGTCAACAGCCTTGATTTGGAAAAAATGGGTTTTAAGGTACGCTTTCCCGAAGGAGGAAGACCCGCTTATCACCCTGCGGTACTGCTCAAATTGTTCATCTATGGGTATTTGAACCGGATACGTTCCTCCCGGATTTTGGAGAAGGAATGCAGGCGCAACATTGAAATGATGTGGCTCATTGAACAACTTTCCCCGGATCACAATACCATTGCCAACTTCAGAAAGGACAATCCCGATGCCATTAAAAAGGGTCTTTCGTGCCACAGTGCAACTTGCCAGGAACTTTAACCTGATTGGCGGTAAGATCATCGCCGGTGACGGCACCAAACTTCGGGCACAGAACAGCAAAAAAACAATTTCAACACTAAAAAAATTGACAGGCACCTGCAGTATATTGACAACAAGCTGGAGCAGTACAACCAGGATATCGCCAGGGCCGATGGGGAGGCTGAAAAGCAGGAAGCCCAAAAGAATAGCGACATTCACACCGGCAGAAAAGAAGGCTATAAAAAACTGAAACAACAATTGGAAGAAACAGGAGAATCACAAATTTCAACCTCTGATCCGGAAAGCCGTCAGATGATTCTCCGGGGCAATATTACAGAGGTAGCCTACAATGTACAGTCTACTGTAGATGCGCAGCACTGCATCCCCATCGATTATGAAGTCACAAACCATAATGATAAAAAAGCGATGGGAGCTATGGTGAGAAGGGCGAAATCTATTCTTGGGAACACTGATTTCACCGCTCTTTTTGACAAAGGCTATCATACAGGTTCTGAACTGGAAATCGCCCGGGGTTTAGGGATTAAAACCCTGGTTGCCATTCCTGCCACGGCCTCCAATGCACCGGACACCAGATATAATGTTCAACATTTTGTGTACGATGCGCAAGAAGATCATTACATCTGTCCTGAGAATCATTTTCTGAAAACCAATGGGAACTTTTACATCAACCACCGGGGAAAATCCAATCAGTCTGAATTTAAACAGTATAAAACAAAAGCATGTAACGGATGCCCGGTGCGGGAGTTATGCACCACGGCCAAAAACGGGAGACTCCTGGCAAGGAACATATACACTCCGGTTTATGAAGAGAACAAAAGAAATATGGAGGCTGATCCTGAACTCTATCGCCGAAGGCAAGCCATTGTAGAGCATCCCTTTGGAACTATAAAGCGGCAATGGGGTTTTGATCATATCCTTTCCAAAAAGGGAAAGAAACGAGCCTCTGCAGATGTAGGCTTTATCTTTATAGCCTACAATCTCAAACGAATATTAAGTCTGATGGGTAAAAAAGGGTTCCGGGAGATGTATGCTCAGTTGATTCTTTGTTTATCTGTCTTAATCCAGGCTTACAAAGCCATTTTTAGGACATTATATTCAAATGATACTATAAACCCTAATTTCAGCCCTACTCCTAATCCCACGGTTAAAAAGCTTATTTTGGCCCATAATTGGCAGTAAACGTAGGTTTTTAGACAGACTGCCGTTGTACAACATTTAGCCAATCGAATATGAGGAACTACTTTTTAATTATAAATTTTATAATGTTTTTTGGATTTTCTAATGCTCAGGAGCGTACTTTCCAAACTGTTGATAGCTCAGTAAATTCCTATGCCCAGAATTTGCTAATCAATACCGCCGCTGACAAAGTTCTGATCTACAAAACTGGATGTATAGGCTGTGAAATTATCGGTGAGTGCAGTTGCAAAATTGGTAGCATTAGATCTTTTCTAATCTGGAAAGAAGCAAACGGATCGTATGTAAAAGAAATAAATTGCTGTGAAACTTCTGACAGAAAGGAAACGGATTTAGATGCAGTTTGGCGGGAATTGGAGGCAAAGGAGGAAATAATTTTTGGTTCTGAGTTCAAAGTTGAGAAGGAAAACGTCCACTACGATTTTTACGAGGTAAAATTGATGAAGAAAGGATCAGAAAAAGAAATAAAAATGGCGGACTTTTATTTCAACGATGATAACAAATATCGAGAGCATAATTCCCAACAAGCTGCAAAGGAATTTCAGAAGCTGATTGAATTAACCTTAAGGTAGTAATACAAAACGTTGTACAACAAAATATAAAAACAATGCTAAAACCTATCTTAAATCGAAAGTCTGTGATCGTTTGCAGCGTCTGATTTTCCTGCGGACAATCATCGCCGGCAAGCTCGCACAGTTTTTATATGAGACGTTAGCCTTCATTAAAAAAAACACAGTTGAAAGAATTAAATTTAAAACTAATAAAAGAGGAATTAAGAGAATTTTCGGTAGATAATAATTCTTACATCAATACATATTCGGAATTCATTAAATATTTTCGACAAATAGAAACGATAGAAAAACATCATCTGATTATTTCAAGTCATTTTGTATATGGTTGGATGCCGACAATTCTTTCTTTAAACCAAGAAAATTTACCCAAAGTTTTAGAACTTCTAAACCAAGCAAAGAAAGGATATCTTTTAACCGCACCCGAGTTAGACATTTTAAAAAATAGCATTAATAATTCTCTTGTAGGTTTATCAAAACTTCTTCATTTTATTCGCCCAGAAGTATATGCAATCTGGGACAGCCGAATTTTCAAATTTCTGACTGGTAAAAAAAGCACTTATGGAATAGGCAAACCGACGGCTTATTTGAATTATATTCAAGATTTAAAAAGAATAACTAACCAAAAAGAATTTGACCAACTTTTTCAGATAATTCAGGAAAGTTTTGATTATCGAATAAGCAAATTAAGGGCAATAGAAATTGTTATGTTTCAATCTAAAACGGATTTTGGGAAAAGTTTAATCAATCAATAACTATGACTGCATATAGAGAAAACATTATAAGTACATATAAATATTTAATTTCTATTAGAGAAGATTTAATTACTCATTCGCTGAATATAGCAATGACTGGGGAATTGAAGGATATGGATGAAGCATTCGATATAGGAGATACATATAGTTTTGATATTGAACAGTTCAAAGGAACTAACGATGTAAATCTTAACAAACTAGTTGCATTTTATGAAGAACTGGAAAATTTAATGAATTCATTGGCAAATATAAATGCAATAAGAGAAGAAGATTTATCGGATGAAAACGAAGGCTAACAACATATAAAAACAATGCTTAAATCAGTCCCAAATCTAAACTCCGTGCTCGCTTGCTGCGCTGATTGTCCTGCGGACAATCTCGCCGGTCACCGCACTGTTTTTATACGAGACGTTATGTGGCATTAAAACGTACCTATGAAAATTAAAGATATACATTTAAAAAATTTCAGGTCTTTCGAAGATTGCTTAATTAAGTTTGAGGATTTTTATACTGCAATATGTGGAAAAAACAATTCAGGGAAATCTAATATAATTAGAGCGATACTTAATGCATTGGAGAGACCAATGATGAATCGTAATAGGATTAACTACAATAGTGATTTTCCTGTGTGGAAATCGAAATCTGCAAAAGAAAATATTTCATTGACTATTAGAGTACAACTTGATAAAATATCTGATGTTGGCTTAATAAAATTTTTGAAGGTCTTTTTGAGCGATAAAAAAGACGACCCTCAAGAACATAATGTTGAGGACACTCTTCTGACGATTGAAATAAATATTAATCCTAATCCAAAAGAAAGTACTACTAAAATCATTGTGAATGAAGAAACAGTTTCTGACAACTATAAAGTTGGTGAAATACTAAGAAGAATCCATTTCGCACAAGTAATTGTTTTTCATAACTCTACACAACCTGTTAATCCGTATAGAAGAACGCAACACGGTCAATTAGATAACTTAAACGTAAAAACAAAGGAATCTATTGAAAACAAGGTTACTCAAATAAACAAGGAATTATCAAAAGCCATTCAAGCTCATAAATCCGAACTACAAGAATTAGTAGGTAGATTACAAGAAAAATATGAAGTAGGTTTAACATTTAGTGGTTTTGATATGAACTACGAGCAAATACCATATGAGATATCACTTGGTGAAAAGAACTTCGAATTACCTCTTGAAGATTGGGGAAGCGGAACAAAAAATAGAACTTTAATATTGAGTAGTATTTTTAATGCTAAAAATTTAATTGACCAAGATGACGAATCGAATAAAATAACGCCAATCGTAATAATCGAAGAACCAGAGTCATTTTTGCATCCTTCCGCACAATCAGAATTTGGTAGAATTTTGCAAGATTTAAGTAAAGAGTTGGAAATACAAGTTATTGCCACAACGCATAGTCCATATTTATTAAGTCACCATAATCCAAAATCTAACATTCTAGTTAAAAGGAATATTGTCCGGAATAAAACAAGAGAATCAATCATTGAAAATGTGAAAGATGAAAATTGGCGTGAACCATTTGAGTTAGCACTAGGGATGGTTGGTCCGGAATTTGAGAGTTTAAAAGAAGCTTTTTTTAGCAAAGAAAACAATATAATATTATTGGAAGGCGCTATAGATGTTGAGTATTTCAATATACTTCGGGACACTCGCCACGGAGAGAACAGATTAAAATTTGATGGAGAACTTTATCCATATGGCGGTTTTGGGTTTTTAAATAATCCTGTACTTTTAAAATTTATTAAGGAAAGATTCAACAAGTTAATTGTTACCATTGACTTAGATGCCGTTTCAAACGTAAAGGCAAATTTTGATAAAGCGGGATATTTAAAAGAGGAGGATTATTTCTCAATTGGACTTGATAAACCAGGATATAGATGTGTTGAAGGTCTTTTACCCGACTTTATAAAAAGTAAAGTAAATAATGAAAACTCTGAATTAGTTTTTGCCCTTCAATCAGAAGACAAAGATGAAAGAAAATCTGCAAAAGATAGACTTAAAGCTATGTATTTGGAAGAATTTAAAAAGGACTTGAAATATGACTCTACTTATTTTGAGGAATTTTATAAATTATCAAAAAAGATGAACAAAAAGATTAATAACGCCACATAACAATGGATATAAAAAATAGGCGAAACAGCAGTAAATTGAAAGCTTGTGGCTCGTATCAAACTTTGTGCTTAACCGAAAGTTTGGTGCTTCGAAACCGCCTACTTTTCATATACTAACCGTTGGGTAGCATTAAGAAAAAACTATGAGTTACGATATAATATTTCCAGATAGAAATGGAACCAATGGGCAAGAAACAATTACAACTGAAAATAATATTGTGCTCATTGGAGCAAATGGTTCAGGTAAAACTCGATTAGGTGTTCGAATTGAGGAATTGACCCAAAATTCTTGCACAGTTCATCGCATAAGTGCCCAAAAAGCTTTAAACATTCCTGACTATGCTGAAATTAAAAACCTTGAACAGGCAGAAAAGGAACTTTTATTTGGAAGGTCTGACCAACATGCTAATATCGGACAGAAAATGAATACAAGGTGGGGTAAAAAACCTGCTACTTTCTTATTAAATGACTATTCAAGACTTCTTTCTTTACTTTTTGCTAAATCAGCTGAAAGAGACAGAGATTATACCCTAGCTGCAAGAGAAAGTGAAAGTTATACAGGAGTACCTGATGCGCCTATTGACAGAATTATTTATCTTTGGAACACAATAATGCCACATAGAGCAGTCTCATTTGCCGATGGAAAAGTAATGGCTCAGAAGACAGGGCAAGATGAATATCATGGTCAAGAAATGAGTGATGGTGAACGGGTTATGTTGTATTTAATTGGTCAATGTTTATGTATTCCTGAAAATTCTATAATTATCATAGATGAACCTGAGATTCACTTACACAAGTCGCTAGTTGACAAATTATGGAATCAAATTGAATCGCATATTCAAAACAAACTACTGATTTACATCACTCATGATCTAGATTTTGCTGCATCAAGAACTGATGCCATGAAGATATGGATTCAAGAGTACAATGGTAATAATCAATGGATTTGGCAAGAGACACCTGTTGACGAAGATTTACCAGAAGGTTTAATGCTTGAAATAATCGGGAATAGAAAAGATGTAATTTTTTGCGAAGGTGAAAGTGGTAAATTGGATTCTACTGTTTACCAATTAGTTTATCCTAATCACCATATTATACCAAGAGGTGGAGGCGATAAAGTTATTGAAGCTACAAAAGCATTCAGAGCTAATGCATCTCTTCATCATTTAACCGCTCATGGCATAATTGACAGTGACTATAAAGAAACTGCGGAAATCACAGCATTATCAGGTTATAATATTCATACAATATCTGTTGCGGAAGTTGAAAATTTATTCTGTATAGAACCTGTACTTCGAATAATCTCTGAGCATTTAGAAATGGACGCTAACGCCAAAGTAAATGAAGTAATTGACTTTTTAATAGCCTCTTTGACTGCTGAATTTGATGTGCAGGTTTCGTCAAAAGCTGAAAAAATAATTGAATATCAACTCGGAGCATTTTCAAAGGAATCTAATTCAGAACAAGGCTTACAAGATGGTCTTAGTACTACAATTGGCAGAATTGATATTCCTGCAACGTACGAAGAAACAAGAGTGGCTTTTCAAACAGCAATTGATAAAAGGAATCTAGAACAGCTACTGTTAATATATAATCGGAAATCACTTCCAAATAGACTTTCAGGAACTTTCGGCTTAGCGAATGGAGAATATGGAAAACTATTAGTTCGTTTATTAAAGGGCAGTAGGCAGACGGAGCTTATTGCAGCACTGAAACAGTTCTTACCTGAAATATGAAATAATAAAAACGCTACCCAACAATGGGTATAGTGCATAGCTTCCTGACGTCAGATACGACACCATACCCTAAACGTTGGCAAACATTTCAGACCACCTTCTTGAATTCATCATCATCAAAAGAATCAGACAATGGGCTACTATCAATAATAAGTTTACAGTCTTTTGAAAGCTTTCTTGAAAAAGACCTTATTGCAGTATTTGGACTTTCATTTTCTTTTAACGCAGGATTTTCATAAATTAAATCAGCGTGTGCAGGATTTCCAGGAGTATCTAAATATACTTCCATTTCTTTAGGTAAATATTGGAAATGTTCATCTAAAGGTGTAGAAAAAATATCAGCTTCAAATTCTTTTCTTTCATTTAGAATATAATTTTGCTTCACCTTTTCAAAATGCGACTTTCTGAAAACAATAAAACCTATATAAACTTTACCAATAGCAACACCCTTTGCAAATTCTTTACATTTACTCTCTTTGCAATAAAAATTTCGCTGTAAAGAAACACCGCCCTTATTTGGCAAAAAAATATCTTTAGAAACTAATTTTTCTATTGATATAATTTTGTTTTTGAAATTTCGGTCAAAAATATAATGAACCAAAATTTCATCATCGGCAATTTCTTTAGGTATTAGAACGGGCATTTAAACTGATAAAAAACTAGATAAATCTTGTAGTAATTCGTTTTTCGATTCATCTAATATAAGGGAGTCTACTTGTTTATCATCGGTTCCATTCACTTCTATAAAATAACCAAGTTCTTTAGCACCAATTTCTAATGAAAAAGCATTATCTACATCTTTTTCCCAATCAAAAACAACAGTCCCATAAGACGTACTGTAAACATCATCAATTTCTAAATGTTCTAAAACAGTTGGATAAAGGTTATCTATAAAAGAATAACATTGAGCTAGTACATCTGCAGATATCTTAATGTTTTCATCAGGAGAATTGAAAAAATCTAAAATTTGTCTTTTTAAAAAATCTGATTTTTCATTACTTAACAATCCTGTAAAGTGATAAGTATATTTCAAATCAATAACTTCTTCCTCAAGATAAACACTTTCCATTTCGATATTAGTTCTATTTAAAAAGCTAAACTTTTCGACCTCTGGATTTAAAGTAAACAAACTAGTTAATAATGCCATAATTACTTTAATTTTATTAAGTTCTGACTATTTACAGTCAATATATCTTTAAGAATTTTTTTATTCTCTAAATGCGCAATATCATAAAGGGAACTAAAATTCTTATCTTTGTTTAAGTTACTAAATAATTTGATATCACCAAACCTTTGAGCGTATTGATGGTCAATTATTATTCTTTTAATATCGTTATTAAAAGAAATTTCTGTTTTTTCTTCGTAAGATAAACCATTATCCTCATTCCCTTGGGAAACTAAAACTAAAGTTCCGTTTTTAGAGGATAAAAACTTCTTGTTTAAAAGTTCTGAATCAATATTAAATATATCAGCAACAGGAATAGATGAATTTCTATCTGTCCATATGAATTCATCTCTGTAATTTAAACTAATAGCTTCAACATAAAAGTCATTCATACCAGAAAACGAATTTAAATCTGAATCTAACTGGTTCTTAAATGTATCCCAATCTTTATACTTTCTATTCTCTAATGAAAGAATTGATTGATTCTCTTTGCTATTTTCTAATTTAAAAACATTGTTTATCGAACCTTTATCATCGTAACTTTCAAATATAAAACCCTTGATTTGTTCGTTAGAGATTCCTAAACTGTTATTGTTAATATTTATAGTAGTTGCTTTCATCATTCCTTTTTTAGGATAACCTTTAAAGCCTTCAACATCTTTTGTTTTTTCAAAGATATCTTGTGGTTTTAAAAAAGCTTGTGGTATGAAAACAGATGCTACGGCTCTACTAATCGAATGACTTTCAGAAATAGGCTTTAAAAATTCTAACATTTAATTTTAAAATGATTTTGTTTACAAATGTAGTTTTTTATTTGAATTTAATTAAGATATTGAAAGAGTTTTAAGAAAGTAATAACTAAAAAAAACGATTTGCCAACACCGTGTATAAGCCATTGCTGGGTCTGTGCTCATCTGGAAAATTCTTGGGAATTTTCCAGCGTAGTTTTGTACTTTTAATGGTTCGTGTGTGAGACACGCAACGGCTCATACACATCAACGTTAGGCAACATAAAAACAACGATAATGAAAAATATATTTCTATTAGTATTTTCCTTCTTTATTACAAATTCTGTACTAGGACAGAACAAGGCTAAAAATGTAGAGTTTGGAACACAATTTTTAGACACAATATCCTTGCCTTCAAAACATAATTATATTGTATCAGTCAAATTATATCCAATAAGTAAAAACGATTCAAAGGAATATTATAACGACCCATCATTTAAGTATTCATTAGACTCATTAAACGCAAAGAATATAATCGTTACGAACAGAAATGATAATAACAATATAGTACTCATTCCACCTCTTAAACCAAATAGGTTTTACGTTTTAGAAACCCAATATACTGGTAGATATAATATTTTCGGAATTTTTAGAGATATGCATAACTCACAAGACACCAAATGGTTAGAAGAATATGATGAAAACAAAGAAGAATGGTTAAAAACTGTACGAGAATATAATGCACAGAATGAAGGGAGGCAATTATTTTTCCACCCAACAATTAGTGAATTACAAAATGTAAAAAACGAACTAGACACCACTAATTTAGAGACTACAATAGACACGGCTAAAGTTAAGCGTATTCTATTCCAACATTTTAAAATTCTAACTTTCGAAAAAAAATAATTTCTGATAAAGATATACTCAATTTTAGCAGAGAACTAAAGCAAATTAACTCCATAGATAGCTCAACATTTCTTCTTTTCTTTGCAAAATTTGGTACAATACCTGATTATTTGAATCTGTATAGTTTATATAGTAAAAGGCTAAAAGTTTTAATGGATAACAAATCTTTCATTACTCATAATGATTTTGAGAATACGGTTATTAATTCCTTAGAAAAAGAGAAAGAAGAGTATATAAACAATGAAAAGAAAAACAATCGACCTGACGAAAGTATTTCAAATTATATAGGACAAATTGCAAGAGCAGTCGTTTATTCAAAATCAAATCCTGTAACAACTTATCCTGAGAAATATGAAACCGGATATAAAAGAACACTTGTTCCTGATTTTGGCTACATAACTTATATTCCTTATGAAGGCAGTATTAAAGGCGGTTCTCCGTATGTTGGAGTATACATATCTTTATCTCCTGTCAATAAAAATATTCCCTTAAAGCTATCACAGTTATCCTTCAGTCAACGCTTTTCAATTCATACAGGGGTTACTTTAAATTCGCTTGAAAAAACTGGATTCAGAGATGACTTTTTTAGTAACTACTCACTTATGCTGGGTGGAGGATATAAAATCTTGACTCACTCAACAAGATTGAATTTTGGAGGTGTTTTATTCAAAAAGACAGATGCTATTTCTGGAAATTCAAGTGTAGCTATTCAGCCTTATGTTGGACTATCAATTGACATTGAAATAAGAAAATGGTTAGAAGGGATAATTCCAACTTTTACAAAAAACTTAAAAGCAGAATAATTATGAAGAATAGGCTACTTACTTCCTTATCGCTAATGTTAATACTCAATTCTTGTTATAAAGAAGATGATTACTCACCAACGGAACTATCTAATATTATGAATTTAAGGATAGATAATGATAATCAATTAGCAGATGGTTTAAGCAAAATTACAGCTGTTGCAGAATTTCCTTCTGATTTTTCAACCGAAACTAATAATAAAGTAACGTTTATTATTGCTGGAATTGAAAAGGAAGCTGACATAAGGCTAGTTGAAATTGATGGTACAAATAAAAAAATTGCAGAGATTGATTTTACATCAAAAAGTGTTAAAACATCAAATCTAAAAGCTATAATTTCAGTACTGCAATCAGAAATTTCGGAAGAACAAAATATGAGCTTTAGACGAGCTTTTTGTGAATCAATTAATTTATCATCCTCATCATTAACAATAATACCCGACTCTTCATTTACTAAAATTACTTTGACCACAAAATTGATAAGAGAAAGTGGTGTAGTAAGTATTGGGACAATTGCAAATACCAAAGTTGTTGACTTAAATGGTGTTGAAAGAGGTATTTTAGTTAATTATAGTTTTAAAACTGACTCACTTGGTATAATCACAAATCAATTTACTATGGGGAATGACGGCTATGAAGGTCAGCTTTATGCAATATCAGAATCTTTAGATGAATCAAATAATATCAAAAAAGACACTTTAATATTATATTCTCAAAACTAAATAACAATGAAAAAATTCAAAGCAAATATCGGCAAAGTAGACAAAGAGTTATTTGAAAAAATAAATAAACTATTAAAAGAAAATGGTATTATTGACGCAGAAGTCACAAGCCTAAAGATTAAAAATACTAATCCTCAAGCTTTAACTTGTCCTCCTGGCAAAATATTATACTGTTGGACTGATATTAGTGGAAGAAGATATTGTAGATGTGTATAATTACGTTGCCTAACAATGTATATAAAAAATAGGCGAAATAGTGCTAAAATCTAGGCTTTAGGCTCGTATCAAACTTTGTGCATAACCGAAAGTTTTGTGCTTTGAAATCGCCTACTTTTCATATACTAACCGTTGTAAACGAGGCAAAAAATTGAAGTTTAGAAAGAACAGCTGAATGACAATCGTTCCAGAATAAAAATTAGACTAAAAAATTCAATTTCTTTATAATAATATTATTTAATTATCTACGATGAAAACTAACATGAATGTCTTTATCCTGATGGCATGTATCAGTGCTACAATTTTTTCTTGTTCTTCTATTAAGAAAGAATCTGAAAAAAGTGTAATGAAATCTTTGGCTCATACCGATTCTACCTATATCAAACTTGATAGGTGGCTAAACAAGCAAACAACCAAAGGTTTTAAAGGAAGTGTCTATATGGTTAGCAATGGGGACATTATTATTGATAAGCCCTATGGACAACAAGACACTACTCTACCATTAGCATACTGGATAGCATCTAATTCAAAACCTATAGTTGGCTTAGCAATACTAAAGTTGGAAGAGGATAAAAAGCTTTCAGTTCAGGATCCTATAACAAAATACTTTCAAAATGTACCCTCTGATAAGCAACACATCACCATTCACCATCTATTGACTCATTCCTCGGGATTGCCTCATGGCTATGCAACAGATAATATTCAGACATATGAGAAAGCGCTTGAGGCAGTTATGAAAGTTCCAGTAAATAAAGAGCAGATTGGAATGTTTGAATATTCAAATAATGGTTATGCGTTACTCGTGCTTTTAATAGAAAAATTGACCGGAAAAACCTATGAACGTTTTGTTGAGAAAGCAATTTTTAAGCCCGCAGATTTGGAACATACTGGGTTCTGGGGCTTTGAAAAAGAAAATGTTTTTATTCAACCGCCTTTTGATTCTTTACGTGCAGCAAAACAACCTGCTACGATGTATGATAAAGGGAAAAGTGTCATAAATTACGGTCAAAAAGGGTCATCAGGTATTTACAGTACTGCTAAAGATCAATATAAAATATTCATAGCAATGATGAATGGTGAAATTATATCCAAAGCCAATGTGGAGAAATCTTTTAAGCCATATGTTTTTGTTTCTGAAAATGAGGATATAAAAACATACTATGCATACGGTTGGTTTGTAGGGTATAGAGGCAATCAATTAATTAATATTCGTCATTCAGGGGAAGAAACCTGGCTTGGCCATAATTCTATGCGTATTTTTTACCCCAATGGTGATGGTATTGTTGTGTTGTCAAATTCAAATTTAACAGAAGAGGAAGACGTATGGGCTGTACAAGTTGCTTATAATTTAGAGTATCTTCTTGATTTGATGAAGCAATAAAATTACACATTGAAAGTCATTTAAATTTATTTGTTCGCACTCTAAAAATATAACAAAAATGAAACCAGCTTACATAAAAAGTTGTAAGTCCTGCCTAAATAATGTAGCCTTGAAGTGTAATGAAGTTTTTTTACCGCGGACGAAAATAGAACGGATTAGAAACGAGATTGTGGGAAAAAGCCCAGTTTACAACAATGCATAAAAACAATGCTTACACCTGTCTCGAATCGAAACTCCGTGCTCGCTTGTTGCGCCGATTGTCCTGCGTACAATCAAGTTCGCCTCCTCCCACTGTTTTTATACCAACCGTTGTACAACATTGGGTAAAAATTAGTTCTGAGCAAAAACGTAAAGCCAAAATTTATCGAAAGATAAGAACTGTAAAATATTACATTTACTCTTTTATAACCCTTTTAATAATCAATAAATTTTTATGAAGAATGTCTTTTTTATAGCTGTAATGCTATTTTCCTTTTTTGCTGTTAATGCACAAAATGACTCTGATAGTCAGAATGATAAAAAAAATGAATTAAAAGTTGATTTGATCCAACCATTAATTGGAGGATCTATTGAAGCAAGTTATGAAAGAAATTTAAACAACAAATCCTCATTAGGTATCTCGGGTCTTTATATGTTCTCTGAGAAATTTGATGAGGATATGAATTATTCCCTCACACCATATTACAGAAGGTTCTTTGGCAAGAAGTATGCTGCAGGTTTTTTTGTTGAAGGTTTTGGAATGTTTAGTTCAATTGACGGAAAAAAAATCTATGAAACAGAGGAGCAGCTAACTTTTACGGAAGGTTCTGATGTTTATGATTTATCTCTCGGTTTAGGTTTGGGTAGTAAATGGGTCACCAAAAGTGGATTCATCTTCGAAATAAATGCCGGTTTGGGTAAACAATTATTCAATGCAGATAAAACAGACCACGACCAGGTATTACGATACGGGTTTAAATTTGGTTATCGATTTTAAACACAGTATTTCAAGAGAAACGTTGTACAACAGCATATAAAAACAATGCTAAAACCTGTTTCTAATCCAAAGTCCGTACTCGCTTGCTTAGCGGATTGTCCTGCGGACAATCACGCGCGCCAGCTCGCACAGTTTTTATACGAGACGTTGTATGCAAGTGAAATAACTTAATCCCAAAAAATTATTTAAAATGAGCTTTGGCGCCGGACATATGCAGGATATGAATAATCGGATAAAACAGAACCGAGCGCAACGTCCTTCAAATCGAGGAAAATTTAAAGAGAATAATCGTGACGTAATTTATGCGGACACTGACATTCCGGAACGTCCTCTATTTCATTCAGTTCCTATAGAGGAATTAAATAAAATTAAAATGCAGATTAGAGAGCAGGCAAAAAAAGAACGGACTAAAATGCGAATTTTCTACGGTGTTTCAATCACTTTAGGACTGATTTTACTGACTGGATTGCTCTTATGGCTTGGCTAAAAAACCTGCATACAACAACATATAAAAACAATGCTTAATTTGCTCTTGAATCGAAACATCGTGCTCACTTGCTTAGCGGATTGTCCTGCGGTCAATCAGACTTTCCAGCTAGCACTGTTTTTATATTAAACGTTATGTGCAAGCTGAAAAAAAATCCTGCTTATCCAAAAACAGAATTCAAATGAAGAAAATACTTTTAATAATTCCTTTACTTATCGGTTGTTCGTCAACGAAAGAGAAATCTGAATACGAAAGTCTTTTCGACTACGAAGGAAAATACGAATATGTTGATAATACGACATTAGAACTTAAAGCATCAGCGATGGACACAACGCTTTATGCAGTAATAGATAATGCGAAATATCCTTTGAAATTTATTGCTATAGACAGTTTTACAGATATGCAAGGAAGTTCTGTGATTTTTGAAAGGGACAACTCAAAGAAAGTAATAAGCTATAAATCTGACGGTCAAGAATTCAAGTTACTAACAAAAGACATTGATAAATCGAATATGTTTCCGAGAAAAGAACTTTTCGATAAACCAGAAAATTACGAGTATAAGAAACCTACAGAAACTGATGACGGACTTGCAACAGGCAATTTGGATGATGAATTCAAAAACCCCAAACTTATAGTCGATATGGTCAAAGAAACCATTAAGGGTAATTTTCCCGATGTCCATAGCATCTTGATTTATAAAAACAATAAATTAGTACTTGAGGAATATTTTTACGGTTATGATGAAAATACACCACATCAATTAAGGTCTGCCACAAAACCTTTCATTGGCGGAATTCTTGGAATAGCGGTTGACCAAGGATTTATAAAAAGTGAAAAAGATGGACTACTACCCTATTTTAATTCTATATATCCAGAAATCGCCAATTTAGACAAAAGAAAAAAAGAAATTACAATAGAAAATTTCTTAATGTATCGACACGGAATGGATTGTGAAAACAATAATCCTGAAAGTAAAGGATATGAATCAAAAATGATGCAAAGTAAAGATTGGGTAAAATACACGCTCGATTTACCAATGGTTGGAGAACCGGGTATATCATCATCTTATTGTACAGGTTGTGCTTTGACTTTAGGCAGTTTAGTTGAAATAGCAACAGACAAGAAAATTGAGGATTTTGCAAAAGAAAATCTTTTTGAACCTTTAAACATTTCAAACTACAAATGGACTTTTGAACCAAATCAAACGAGTAGTGACGATTTTAGTCAAACGTATTTTACACCAAGAGACTTGATTAAATTAGCAAAATTATTTAAAGATGGTGGTAAGTGGAATGGAAATCAAATAATATCAAAAAGTTGGATTGATAAAACATTTAATATGGACAAAGGAGATTACGGCTATCTTTGGGAACATAAATATTTTATAGTTGACCGACGAACTTATAACTCATATTTAGCTTCGGGAAACGGCGGACAAAAAATTAATATTTGGCCTGAACTCGATATGATTACAGTATTTACTGGTGGAAACTATAATTCTTATCAATTGTATGGTAAAAGTACACCGCCAAACGAAATGATACCGAAATATATATTAAAGTCCGTGAAGTAAAGCCTGCACATAACACCGTATATAAGCTATGGCTTGGTCATTGGCCATTTGGAAAATCTTCGGATTTCCAAAAGTTAGTTTATATTTGGAAAGGTTCGTGCTAAAACAAGCCACAGCTCATATACATCAACGTTGTACCTAATTCTAAAAAAACATTTATGAATAAAAGAATATTAACAGTTATAGTAATCACACTATTAACTTTCTCCGTGAACGCTCAAAGCAATGAATTACTAATTGGTAAATGGGTATTTATGGATGCATATAACAAAGAAAAGATTGACGAAGCTGGATTACAAATGTTGAAAACAGATATAATAAATAAAATGACTTTTGACTTTAAGCAAAATTCTAGTTTTAGTTCATTTGTAATGGGCGAAACAATGAATGGATCTTGGCTTTTGACAAAAGATTCGAAAAAAGTTATATTAAAAACCCCTGATGGCCCATTCGAATTTCAAATTCTAAAACTGACAAAAACTGAGCTAGCATTAAAAATTGGGTTAGGTGAGTTTCTTATGAAAAAAACTGAAAACTAAAAAAAAGAACTAGGTACAACATCGGTTAAGCGCAAATAGCGAGCATTTGAGTGAAAATTATTATTTTAGAGACTAATTAACAAACAACAAAGCCGACAAGAACGCGTCCCTATTCCACGCTACTTGCCTTAACCAAGACCGTCAGACTGTCTAAAAACCTTCCTTTTTCTTAATAACTTTGTTGACTACTTTTTCAGGATCGTTTTCGTTCTTTTTAGAACTTTGGGTATCTTCATGCTATGAAATTTATTATAGGAAAAGATCGGAAACAAGCTGCTTTGTTTCCTGTTTCATTAGAAGAAAGTATTGAGACAGAGAATGAAGTCCGTGCCATCGAGCTCTTTGTCAACAGCCTTGATTTGGAAAAAACGGGTTTTAAGGTACGCTTTCCCGAAGGAGGAAGACCCGCTTATCACCCTGCGGTACTGCTCAAATTGTTCATCTATGGGTATTTGAACCGGATACGTTCCTCCCGGATTTTGGAGAAGGAATGCAGGCGCAACATTGAAATGATGTGGCTCATTGAACAACTTTCCCCGGATCACAATACCATTGCCAACTTCAGAAAGGACAATCCGGATGCCATTAAAAGGGTCTTTCGTGCCACAGTGCAACTTGCCAGGAACTTTAACCTGATTGGCGGTAAGATCATCGCCGGTGACGGCACCAAACTCCGGGCACAGAACAGCAAAAAAAAACAATTTCAACAACTAAAAAAATTGACAGGCACCTGCAGTATATTGACA
>NZ_JH594606.1:887751-1124575 GCF_000243235.1 Gillisia limnaea DSM 15749 | reverse complement strand
AGTGGATTCCACAATAGCTTATTTCTGGCAACAGAAAGCTATGCCATTGTTCAAACAAGGTAAATACGAGGTTGGAATGACATTCATTGATAAAGCAGTAAAGTATAATCCTGAAAGATGGCAACGATACAGAGCATTTATAAAGTGTATATTTTCTAAGCAATATAAAGACGCAATTATTGATTTTACGGATTATCAAGAAACATATGGATACGGATTTGAAATGGATCACTCATATAATTTTTACATCGCGTTAAGTTACTTGCAACTAAGCGAATTTGAAAAAGCAGAAAATTTGTTTGAGAAAGATTATGAGAGAACTATTGATAAAAAAGGTGAAGACTGGTTACACCATCTAGACCTCTTTTATTACGGAATTAGTAAGTACGAACTGAAGAAATATGAAGAGGCTTTAGTACTATTTGATCAAGCCTTAGAGCGATATCCTCAATTTTCTGACGTTCAATATTATAAAACTAAAGCTCTTTATAAATTAGGTGAAATAGAAGAAGCAGAGAGCGTATATAAAAGTGCAAAGGAAAATGCTAGAAAAGGGTTTTCAATAAATGAGGATAATGTCGTTTATGAAAGATATCCTTATCAGGTTAGATGGAATTAAACTTAGCACAACATCGGTTAAGCGCAAATAGCGGGTATTCTGGGGAAAAGTGTTATTTTAGAGACCAAGAAATTAACAACAAAGCTGACAAGTTTGCGTCCCTACTCCGCGCTACTTGCCTTAACCAAGACCGTCAGACTGTCTAAAAACCTTCCTTTTTCTTAATAACTTTGTTGACTACTTTTTCAGGATCGTTTTCGTTCTTTTTAGAACTTTGGGTATCTTCATGCTATGAAATTTATTATAGGAAAAGATCGGAAACAAGCTGCTTTGTTTCCTGTTTCATTAGAAGAAAGTATTGAGACAGAGAATGAAGTCCGTGCCATCGAGCTCTTTGTCAACAGCCTTGATTTGGAAAAAATGGGTTTTAAGGTACGCTTTCCCGAAGGAGGAAGACCCGCTTATCACCCTGCGGTACTGCTTAAATTGTTCATCTATGGGTATTTGAACCGGATACGTTCCTCCCGGATTTTGGAGAAGGAATGCAGGCGCAACATTGAAATGATGTGGCTCATTGAACAACTTTCCCCGGATCACAATACCATTGCCAACTTCAGAAAGGACAATCCCGATGCCATTAAAAGGGTCTTTCGTGCCACAGTGCAACTTGCCAGGAACTTTAACCTGATTGGCGGTAAGATCATCGCCGGTGACGGCACCAAACTTCGGGCACAGAACAGACAAAAAAAACAATTTCAACAACTAAAAAATTAGACAGGCACCTGCAGTATATTGACAACAAGCTGGAGCAGTACAACCAGGATATCGCCAGGGCCGATGGGGAGGCTGAAAAGCAGGAAGCCCAAAAGAATAGCGACATTCACACCGGCAGAAAAGAAAGGCTATAAAAAACTGAAACAACAATTGGAAGAAACAGGAGAATCACAAATTTCAACCTCTGATCCGGAAAGCCGTCAGATGATTCTCCGGGGCAATATTACAGAGGTAGCCTACAATGTACAGTCTACCGTAGATGCGCAGCACTGCATCCCCATCGATTATGAAGTCACAAACCATAATGATAAAAAAGCGATGGGAGCTATGGTGAGAAGGGCGAAATCTATTCTTGGGAACACTGATTTCACCGCTCTTTTTGACAAAGGCTATCATACAGGTTCTGAACTGGAAATCGCCCGGGGTTTAGGGATTAAAACCCTGGTTGCCATTCCTGCCACGGCCTCCAATGCACCGGACACCAGATATAATGTTCAACATTTTGTGTACGATGCGCAAGAAGATCATTACATCTGTCCTGAGAATCATTTTCTGAAAACCAATGGGAACTTTTACATCAACCACCGGGGAAAATCCAATCAGTCTGAATTTAAACAGTATAAAACAAAAGCATGTAACGGATGCCCGGTGCGGGAGTTATGCACCACGGCCAAAAACGGGAGACTCCTGGCAAGGAACATATACACTCCGGTTTATGAAGAGAACAAAAGAAATATGGAGGCTGATCCTGAACTCTATCGCCGAAGGCAAGCCATTGTAGAGCATCCCTTTGGAACTATAAAGCGGCAATGGGGTTTTGATCATATCCTTTCCAAAAAGGGAAAGAAACGAGCCTCTGCAGATGTAGGCTTTATCTTTATAGCCTACAATCTCAAACGAATATTAAGTCTGATGGGTAAAAAAGGGTTCCGGGAGATGTATGCTCAGTTGATTCTTTGTTTATCTGTCTTAATCCAGGCTTACAAAGCCATTTTTAGGACATTATATTCAAATGATACTATAAACCCTAATTTCAGCCCTACTCCTAATCCCACGGTTAAAAAGCTTATTTTGGCCCATAATTGGCAGTAAACGTAGGTTTTTAGACAGACTGCCGTTGTGCGTAAGCTAAAAAAAACCGTGCAAAAATAACAAACCAACAAAAGACAATCGGAAACGTGAGGTCGAAAAAAAATATGACGAATAAAATAAATTGGATTTTTAAGAATTTACATCTTCTTGTTTCTCTATCGATTGTAGTTCCGACTGCGATAATTTATGGTTCACCGACAGTTTTACCTGAACATTTAGATATTAAAGTTGAAACGATTGACCTTTCCAATATGTTGAAAGCAGTAATGTGCCTTTATCTCGGAATCTCACTCGTATGGATTTTAGGAATCTGGAAAACTGTATATTGGAAAATAGCAACTCAACTGAATATATTATTTATGCTATCTCTCGCAAGTGGAAGAGCGTTAAGTATGATTACAGATGGAATTCCAACTGGAGGTTATATTTTCGGAATAATAGCCGAATTTGGAATCGGACTCTATTCAATATACCAACTGAAAAAATATACGACGGAATGAATAGCAGAACGCAAAAGCCTACGCACAACAATGTATATAGCTCATAGCTAGGTATTTACTTAATCGAAGTTAAGGTATATTTGCGAGTCCGCCAAATTTTTAAATTTGGCTTATTGAGAAAAAAAGATAATAAGAAAAATTAAAAAATTCGGCTCGTGCTTCATCCGAAAATAATTTTATAATTTACACGCTACGAGCCATATACAGAGACGTTGTGCAAAATATTATAGAGAAATATGAGAAACCTATTTTCTACATTTTTTAAGACATCTGAGGAAAGGCTTAAAAATCCATTTATTAGTTCATTTATTATTTCATTTCTAGCTCTAAACTGGAAAGCTATATTAATAATAGGTTTTTCACTAAAATCAATTGAAGAAAAGATTAACCTGATTGAAAGTGACTATAATAATATAAACACATTTTTAATTTTACCATTATTGATTGCAGTCATTTACATAGCATTTTTACCTTATCTTATGCTCTTATTTGACAAAATTTCACATTCAGCTGTGACAGGTAGAAAGGGTAGTCTTTTAAAGCAGAAAATTATTGATATAAAAGGACAGCAATCCTTGGCTGAGGAGGAAGTTAAATTAGAAAACTTGAGAGCTGATTACAAAGAAAAATCTGATTTAAACCGTAAGATAAATCGTTTAAAAGATGAAGTAGATGAAAAAAATAAAAGAATTGAAAACTTAGAAATTGAAAAGGTTCAGGTCCATAAAGAATTGAACGACATACATGAACATATGAAATCAAATCTAGAAAAACATGACATTCTCCTAGAGAGAAAACATGAAAAGGAACAAAAGGATAAAAATAATTTTCATGATTACAAAAAATTTGAAAATAAATTCTTAGATGAATTTGTTGAAAATGCTAATACTCTATTAAGGAATAATCAATATAAAAATGGAGAAATAAACGACAATAAACTCCTTCCATTTTTTAATCAAAATTTAATCGAAAAAGTCTACAATAGTGATAGCGGAAAAGATAAATATTATCTAACGAACAGAGGTCAAGCAATTCTAAATGAATACTACAAAGAGAGAACATTATAATACTTTGCACAACACCGTTTAACAGCAAATAGCGGGCATTCGGATGAAAAGTGTTATTTTAGAGACCAAGTAAAAACCAACAAAGCCGACAAGTTCGCGTCCCTATTCCACACTACTTGCGTTAAACAAGACCGTTAGGGTAAATTTAAAAAATGAACGAAAGACCACAAATACTAACACTAAACTTAACTGACAAGTCAAACTCAATACTTGTCGAAAAAGGGTTTAACTTATACCAAGGAAGTCTAGGAAAATTAGTCGACACCAAAAATGAAAAACATAAGTTTAAATATCATTTACTAAACAACGATTTTCCTGCTAACGCCCACGAATACGATATTGTAATAGTAGATTTTTCCAATGAAGAGACAATTGATTATGTAAAATCTGATAACCAGAGGGAAAAAAATAAGACAGAGAACAATTCATATTTAATTTGTAAATATCCTCAAACAATATTTGACCCTAGAGGACTTTCGTCTCACGCATTCATAAGAGAAATTCGAGAGATTCTAAAAAAAGAATGTCTAATCATAGTATTTCAAAATGAAAATGTTGATATCGAATACAAAATAGTAGAAGAAAATGGAGATAGGCCTATTTCAAAAGGAAGTCAAGAAGCTAACTTTTATGAATTTATTCCTAATTTTTATTTTCAACAAAATAAATTTGGAAAAGAAACTAAAGTAATACCAAACAATGGCGAATTAACAACTTTTCTAGAGAAGTTCAATAAAGATTTTAATTATGAAAACACATTTTTTCATCCGACAATATGGGAAAATGAAGAAAAAGTTCCTGACCCTAAATTTTACCCAATAATCCAAAATTTAAATAATGAAATAATCTCTTACATATATTTAACCGATAAAGTAGGAGTATTTATATTTCCTGTACTAGAGGATAATTCTCTATTTTTATTAGGCTTTTTAGAAACAATAGCCCCAAGTTTACAACCAAATCTTTTTCCATATTCAACTCAAAACAAATGGACTGAAAACATTGAATATGCTCTTCCGAATCAAGAAAGATTGATTGAAGAAAAGAAAAAAATTGAACAAGATTTTAAAAAATCAATTGAAACAAAAAACAAAGAAATAATATCAAATAATGATAAATACTCTTTCTTACATAAAATATTAACTGAAACGGGAGATGAATTAGTTTCTGCTGTAATTCAATTTTTAGAATGGCTAGGTTTTGAGAACATTATTGATATGGACACTCAAACCGAAGGAATAAAGGAAGAGGATATACAAATAGAAACTGATAAAGGACTTTTAGTTATTGAGGTAAAAGGTATTGGTGGTACTTCCAAAGATTCCGAATGTAGTCAAATATCTAAAATTAAATACCGTAGAGCTAAAGAACGTGAGAAATTTGATGTTTATGGATTATATATTGTAAATCACCAAAGACATATTCCTGCCAAAAAAAGGGAAAACCCACCATTTACAAAAGAACAAAAGCAGGATTCTATTAATGAAGAAAGAGGTTTATTAACGACTTGGACTCTTTTTAATCTGTACTTTGATATTCAAAAAGATATAATAACTAAAGAAGAGGCTAGACAGATAATATATAATTATGGCTTAATTACTTTTATTCCGCAAAACATAAAATTAATTGATACTATTAAAGAAATTTTCCTAAAAGGAGAAGTCTTTATTTTAAATATTGATGGCATCAAATTAAAAACTGGAGATACATTGTATATTGAAAAGAATAAAAAGTTTCAAAAACTTACAATAATTGAAATTAAACTTGATGACAAAATTGTTACAGAAATTAGCAACGGAGAAGCAGGTATAAAAGGAACGATTAAAGTAAGTAAGAACTCAAAGGTTTGGATAAAAAACTTGCCCTAACAATGTATATAAAACATAGCTATTACAGGCTTTACCAAAGGTTTTTATGTATTTGCGAAGATCGCCAAATTTTTAAATTTGGCTTTTAGTAAAATAAAGATAAAAAGTAAAATTTAAAAATTCGGCTCGTGTATAATCCGAAACGTTAGCGTCTTTTTACACGCTACGTTTCATATACGTAGACGTTGGCATTCATTGGCGGAACGCACTCTGAACCTGAAAAAAATAAATTGTGGAAACAGAAAATAAATCGGAAAAAAGAACTTTACTAAATGGAATTGGGTTGAATATTTTTGCGATATTTATCGGAATTATTATTGCTTTAATTGTTGCTTCAAATACTTCTTCTGATATGCCAGCAAGTTCAAATCACGGAGCAATATTTCCGTTTTTTAATGCAATTTTGTTTGGAATTATAACATTAATCGCTTATTTGAGTTTTAAGAATATTTTCAAAAATTATAGTTGGATAATCACACTAATCGGAATTTTGATTATGATTTTCGCATCAGCAAAAATATAAAGTGGAATTTGAGCAAGTTTATGGAACCAAACTATACGCTGAATTTAGTAAATTGTGGAATTGCTCACTCAAACGGAATTGATAAAGTTTGCGGAATAAATTGCTGACCGAATTCACTCAAACGCAGAAAAAACTGAAAACGGAATTAAGCCGAATAATTAGAAGCCTGAATAAAAACAACGAAATGCCAACACCGTGTATAAGCCATTGCTGGGTCTGTACCTATCTGGAAAATTCTGGGAATTTTCCAGCGTAATTTTGTACTTTTAATGGTTCGTGTGTGAGACACGCAACGGCTCATACACATCAACGTTGTAATGCATTTGAAAAAAAATGAGTAAACTGACAAAAACAGAGGCGATTGAAAAAATAAAAGCCGAACTTCTAAATGTTGATTCCAAAGGAAAGAAGGCAAAAAATGTTCGCTTTTTAGCTTCAGCGTTAGGTAGTATTCCTTGGGTTGGCGGATTTATTGCGGCAAGTGCGGCTTTACATTCTGAATTTGAACAAGGAAAAGTAAATGATTTACAAAAATTGTGGCTTGAAGAGCACTCTAAAAAAATAGACGAATTAGCTTATACTATTTTTCAGATTTTTGAAAGAATAGATGCAGTTGGCGAGGATATAAATGAAAGACTAGAAAGCGAAGAATATTTAGGAATAGTAAGAGAAGGATTTAAGGAATGGGATAATGCCAAAACATTTGAAAAGAAGGAATATATCAGAAAACTAATCACAAATGCTGGTGCAAATAATATTACAACAGATGACATCATTCAACTATTTATAGATTGGATAGGTAAATATCACGAACTTCACTTTTCCGTAATAAAAGAAATTTATAAAAACCCTTACATTACAAGAGCCGAAATTTGGAATACTTTCAACGAATATCAACCAGAAGAAAACTCAATGGAAGCTGACCTTTACAAGTTAATGTTTAGAGATTTAAGTACAGGTGGAATTATAAGACAAGCAAGAGAAACAGACTATTATGGAAATTTTTTAAAGCAGCCGACAAGAAAAAGAAATTCAAATACATTGGCGTCAGCATTTGATGATGGAAAAGTTTACGAACTGACGGAATTAGGAAAGCAATTTGTTCATTTCACAATGGAGGAAGTTGTTACAAAGATTGAATAAAAAACGCATTACAATAACTAAGTATTCGGCTCGCCGATAGGCAAGAGCTGAATATTGTGTTGACGAATCCGGTGGAAATTTCTCTATGGGTAAAACGATGGATTTAAGGAAGGATAATCGGATGAGGAACTTTTACTTGAAGCTTCAAATTGTATTGAACTCACTCCATTTCTAATTGCATTTTGTTTTTCGGTATCTCTCTTTACAATCTTTGGCTTTAATCATTTAATTTTAAAGTTGAGGCATAGCAGGATCTGTCCGCCTTCGCAGATCAATTCTTAGTTGCCCATAATCAATTTTTTATCTTTTAGGAGTTCTCTCCAATCTGCAGGTGGCCCTCGTCCATCAAACAGTAGTATTGTACGCAGTTTTCCTTTTTTACAAATAGGGCATCGACGATGCAAAAGCGGCTGTCTTGTTTTGTTGATTTCTATCTTTTTAGTGGCGAGTTCGGCTTGTAGTTTTGGCAACTTCTCCCTTTTCCAGCTGCTGCTCAAAATGCCATAATGCCGTATCCGGGTAAATCCTTTGGGTAAGATATGTAGGGCAAACCGCCGGATAAACTCTTGGGTAGATAACGTTAAGCTAGTTTTCCTGCCACCGTGCCGATACTCTTTGCCAGTAAAAGTCACCCTTCTGTCCTTGCTGTCAACTTTAGCAATCCGATGATTACTAATGGCTATTTTATGGGTGTATCTACCTAAGTATTCAATGACATATTTCGGGCTTCTAAAAGGTTGTTTGGCATACACGACCCACTTTTTGCTGAATACCGTATTGTAAACTTTTTGAGAAATTTTCAACTCACTTTTTCTAAGCTCAGCTACGTACTTTGACCTAAACACCTGGCTCATAGATTTTACGTTGAACAAGTATTTGCCGTGGTTCTTTGCTTTTTTCCATTTCCCTGCTTTGCTCAACCCACCTCCTGGCACAATGCAATGCAAGTGCGGATGCAGGCTCAAGTTCTGGCCCCAAGTATGAAGCACCGCAATCATACCCATTCTTCCGCCCAGGTGTTTTGGATTGTCCCCAAATTGCTGCAAAGTTTGCCAAGCAGCTTTAAATAAACTGCTGTACACTATTTTGCCGTGGCTAAGGGCATAACTATTGAATTCACTAGGAAGGGTAAACACCACGTGAAAATAGGGAACGTTCAAGAGTTCATCTTCTCTTGCCCTTATCCATTCTTCGCGCTTGTGCCCTTGACAGGATGGGCAGTGCCTGTTCCTGCAGCTGTTATAACTGATGTGCAGTTTATGGCAACAATCGCATTTATCAATGTGCCCGCCCATAGCTTTTGTCCGGCATCTCCTTATGGCCTGTAAAGCCCGATAATGCCATGAGGTAAGGCTCAAACTTTTGAGCTGTAGCTGTTCTATTTCCAGAATGTCAGCTACCGTATGTCTGGGGGGCATTACTTGTAGAGCTTGTCTAGGGGAGAAAACTTTGAGCCACTGGGCAAATTAGCTACATGGAGGTAGGTCAAAGTCATCTCGATATGGGCGTGCCCCAAAAGTTCCTTTAAGCTGACAATGTCAACGCCATATTCCAACAAATGCGTAGCAAAGCTGTGCCGTAGCGTATGGGCGGTAATTTTTTTGGAACTGCCTATCTTGCTCCGGTTTTCCTTGATCACCCAACGGATTCCGTTGGTGGTCAGCCCCCGCCGCTTTCCCATCTTTGTACACCTGACTGTTAAAAAGATAGATTTGGGGGTTTTCTGTTTTGATGTACTTCTTTAGTCCTCTGTCCAAATGTTTGCTCAAGGGAACATAGCGATCGGTCTTGCCCTTCTTTTTGGGAACAAAGACTGTTCTGCGGTCAAAGTCAATGTCAGCTAATTTTAGGTTACACAGTTCATAGCTGCGAAGTCCACAGCCATACAGCATTCCAATGATCAAACGATGTTTGAGATATTTGGGCGCATTTAAAAGCCGTTTGATTTCTTTTTGGCTCAGGACGGTTGGCAATTTAAGGTCCCGCTTGATCTGTGGCAGGGCCACTCGCTTGGTCTCCATGCCCATTACCTTGTAGGCAGCTCTAAGGCCAAAAACGGTGTGCTTAAAGAAGCTTTCAGAAGGGGTCTTGTGGAGTTTTTGGCAATAATAAAGGTATTGCTCAATGTTTTCCACCGAGAGCTTCTCTGGGCTTTGATTATAGTGCAGGGCAAGGTGCGCCAGGCATCTGAGGTAATTGTTTAGGGTGCTCTTTGCCTTGCCATTGATGGAAAAGCTTTGTTCTAGATTGTTCTGGAGTGTACTGAAGCCTTCTACCTCTGAAAAGGCCTGTTCAGCAATGGTCTTACTTTTTTTAAACATGATAAAAGATTTAAAGTTTAGCTACAAATTAATAAATCCATTACTTTTATAAACAAAAGATCCAAATTGAATAGTTCAGGAGAGCTTCCGACCGTAGGGAGGATTCGTTCAACACCGTATATAAGCTATGGCTAGGTCTGTTCCTACTTGGAAAATCCTGAGGATTTTCCAAAGCCAGTTTTTATTTGGAGAGGTTCGTGCTTTAACACGCCACAGCTCATATACCAAACGTTGTAAGCAATTTTAAAAAATCAACTATGAAATATAACCTTTTGATCAGCTTAATTTTATTCAGTTTTTCGAGCTATTCTCAAAATGCAATTACTATTGGTAAAACCATAACAATTCATTCCGAAATACTAAAAGAAGATAGAATCCTTGAAATCCATTTGCCTAAGAATTATGAAGAATCCGACAAGACTTATCCAGTTCTCTATTTGCTTGATAGTTATTATAATTTTTCACACGCTGTAGGCAGCGTTGAATATCTTCAATTAAATAGGCTCATTCCAGATATGATCGTTGTAGGGATAAGGAATACCAACCGTAACCGTGATCTGAGTCCAGATTCTCCAGAACTTAGTACGGATGAACGAGAAAGGATGGGAACAACTGGTGAAGCCCATAACTTTATTGCTTTTCTCGAGAAGGAACTAATTCCCCACGTTCAAAAGACATATAAAGCAGCCCCGTACAGGGTAATCGTTGGACATTCTCGAGGAGGACTCTTCAATGTTTATACTTTTTTTAAAAAACCAGAACTATTTGATGCATATCTCACCATCAGCCCTAGTTTATGGTATCCAAATGAATTAATCTCCCAGGAATTTGAGAATGTTTTCAAAAAACCTTCCGAACTAAGCGCAACCTTTTATATGACCTTGGCAAATGAAAATAAAGGAAACATGCGCGGGAATGTTCTTAAATTAAGCGGAGAATTCAATAATTATATAAATGCACATAAAGAGGCCGATCTTCGTTTCAAATATGAACCAATGCCTGAAGAATCGCATGGTACTATAGGTTTGCCTTCAATATTTTCTGGATTACGCTTTATTTTTGAACCAACTCAATATGAGATTCCCAGAACAAGAGAGGAAATAATGGCACAGGGAGGGCCGGACGCGGCAATTGAAAAGGCAGTTACATATTTTGATGAATTATCC
The DNA here is from genome assembly GCF_000243235.1 of Gillisia limnaea DSM 15749. Lineage (GTDB taxonomy): Bacteria > Bacteroidota > Bacteroidia > Flavobacteriales > Flavobacteriaceae > Gillisia > Gillisia limnaea. The sequence continues at coordinate 1,113,562 of NZ_JH594606.1, read as the reverse complement.
GAAAAATATGGATTTAAAGTGACTAATGAATATGCTTTAGTAGATCTTGGCTATGCTTTTATGAGATTAGAAGAACTCCAGGAATATTCCGTAAATGCATTTAAAGCCAATGTCCAAGCACACCCAGATTCTTACGATGCCTACTCTAATTTAGGAATGGCTTACGAGGAACTCGATAAATTACAAAAAGCAAAAAGTAATTACGAGAAAGCATTAAGATTGGTAATGGAAACAGAAGACCCAGAATGGGAGTTCTATAAGGCAGATTTGGAAAATTTGGAAAAGAAAATAGAGGCAAAGGCTGGCAATTAACCTTGATTTAGATATAATTCTTCCCTGTTTTTGCTGGATTAGCCGGGAAGAAACAGCTTACAACAATATATAAAAACATTGCTTAAATTAGTCCCAAATCGAAACATCGTGTTCGCTTGCAAGGCCTGATTGTCCTGCGGACAATCAAGCTCGCCAGCTCGCACAGTTTTTATACGAGACGTTATCTCTCATTATAAAAAAACACTCGTCCAGAAAATAATTATCCTTTTCGTGTAACATTTTATGTTTTTTTAATCAAAGGTGTAAACAATTAAAACATCAAGATTATGAAAACTTCAATTAAAATTTTTGCATTAGTAATGACAGTTTTTATTTGGATGGATAGTATCGCATCCAATAAAACAAATTATCAACCCGAACCCTTTGAAGTGGAAACCATTGGTCAAGGCAAACCCATTTTATTTCTTCCAGGTTTTACAGCTTCAGGTTCGGTTTGGAAAGAAACCGTTGAGCATTTAACGGTCGAAAGAAAATCCTACCTTTTTTCTTACGCAGGTTTCAATGGCAACGAACCTATTGAAATGCCTTGGTATGACACCATAAAAAATGGGTTAATAGATTATGTCAATCAAAACAAATTAACAGACATCATTGTAATAGGTCATAGTATGGGCGGTAATCTTGCAGTAGATATTGCTGCTGAATTTCCCGACAGAGTTTCAAAAATTATAATCGTGGATGCACTACCATTTATGAAAGATGTTATGATGCCCGACGTACCAATTGAAATGCTTGATTATGACACTTCTTATAACCAGCAAACAATTGCAATGTCCGATGCGGATTTTTTAAATATGGCCACGATGATGGCTTCAAATATGGCGACAGATAAAGAAAACCAAGAGACTTTAAAAAAGTGGATGGTTGAGGCAGACCGAAAAACTTGGGCTTACGGCTATACGGATTTGCTAAAACTTGATTTAAGACCTAAACTATCAAATATTAGTTGTGAAACTTTAATCATAGGCGCATCTTTTCCCGATGTAAATATGGCTAAAGCAAATTATGAGAAGCAATATGAAAACCTTTCAGAAAAAACATTAATTATGGCGTCCGATAGTAAACATTTTGTGATGCTCGACGAACCAGAATGGTTTTATAAGACCGTAAACGATTTTTTAGTAAATGGCAAATAATAAAAACGCCCACTTTGAAAGCATATATAGGCAGCATCATCCGATGGTGCTGCAAATGTGCCTGGGTTTTGTAAAAGGGGATTTGGATACCGCAAAAGATGTAGCACAAGAAATATTTATTAGTGTGTTCAATAATTTAGAAAAATTTAAGGGAGCTTCTACATATAAAACTTGGATTTATAGAATTACTGTTAACTCTTGTTTGCAATATGTGAAAAAAGAAAAAAAGCAGAAAAAATACCCAATTACAAAAACAGTTGCCCAGTCAGCCACGGAAGAAAGCAAAACATCTAACAGTGCAAGTATCCCAGACCTTTATAAAGCCATAGGTCAATTGAACAAAATAGATAGATTGATTATTATGATGGTTTTAGAGAACGAAGATTACGATACTATTTCGAATGTTATCGGGATAAAGCCAACAAATGTTAGGGTCAAAATCCACCGGATAAAAAAACAGTTAAAAACAATTTTAAACAGCAACGAAAATGAATGAAGATTTTTCAACATTGAAAGGCAATTGGGATAGCCTTAAAGATAAAATTGATTTGCCATCCGCATCTGCCATTGAAGGCATTGAGAAGAAAATTAAAACCAAAGAACGAGAAAATTATTTCTTTTACTTTGGCACTATTATTATCCTATCGCTTACGCTCATCGGTCTGTTACTATTTTTTAATTATGTAGCACCTGTTCAAGAAATTGTGAGTAAAATTGGTGCTGGGCTAATGATTATAGGTTTACTATTTAGAATTATAATAGAAGCAATTAGCATTACAAAGGCTAAAAGGATAATCAAACTTGACAATACGCTGAACAACCTTGAGAATTTGATTAAGTTCCATCAATTTAGAAAAATAATTCACAATACTATTTCCCCAATTATCCTTACCGCTTATACCATAGGTTTTTTTATAATCACACCCGAATTCAGCAAGTATATTGAATTTTGGTATTTGACACTCTATTGCATATCCTACTTTGTTGCAGGAATAATTATATTTTCCGTAATCAGAAAAAGTGTTAAGAATGAAATGAAAAAAATTGATGAAATTCTCTCGCTTAAAAAAGAATTGACAGCGCAATGAAAGGCATAAAAGATGAGAAGTTTTTTATGTCACCAATTTTATTGATATTTATACTTTAACTTTAGCTGACGTTCCTAATAAAGCGCTCAATAACGAGAGATAACAATGTATAACCGCGATTACGGCGGATTCGACTACGTCCGAAGCCACGCGTAATTGCTAACGTCAATGCTAAACCGAAAATTAACGCATATTAACCCGTAACTGCGGTTATACTAAACGTTATGCGCAAGCTAAAAAAAAATGACAGTACAGCATTATAAAACAGAAAATAGGACTTTAAAAAAATATATCGATGGTTATTATTTTATGACAAAAGGCGATACCAAATTGCCTATACGATATTTAACATTCCCCACTAATTTTCCAATTATTAGCACAAGCCAAGACTCGGATGTGAAATTTGAAAATGAAAAAATAGTTGTAACACCTTCAAAAAAAATAAGAATTGTTACAGATTTGGTAATTAAGTACACAAAGCCTTTTGAAGTCTTTTATCAAGAACCTGTCAACGAAATAACAATTAAATTTAAACCGCTTGGACTTAATCGTTTTGTGGCAAATCTTTCAGATTACTTCACTAATGGATTTTATATGGATTTTCAACCATTCGATGATTTGAATATGGAGATGCAATCCATTTTTAATATTGCGGAAAGACACGAGCAAATTGAGCGTCTTGAAAATTATTGGTTATCTAAATTAAAAGATGTTGAATTGAGTCGATTAGAAAAAATAGTTTATGATTTAGAAAGCGAATATAGTATTGCGGAAATCTCAAAAAAAAATAACATTTCAAAACAATATTTAAATAAAATTTTCTTCAAAAATTTGGGCAAAACGCCATCAGAATATCGTAAAGTGCACAAATTCAGAAAAGCATTGATGGATTTTAAAAACGTAAATAACCTAACAGAACTTTCATATGAAAGTCTTTTTTACGACCAATCCCATTTTATTAAAGAATTTAAATCTCTTACGGACATCAAGCCAAGCCAGTTTTTCAAAAATATTGGTACGAACAAAGAAGTCGCTTGGCTTTTTTTGTAGGCAGTTTCCATTTTTACAATTATATGCTTTTTGCACTTACTAATTTTGAAGGTTAATAAAATAAACTGATATAAAAATGAAAATTCGTCTATTCGTAATTTCCTTCTTGTTAATTGTCTTAAACGCAAATGCGCAAGAACAAGACTCTATAATAGCTAAATTTAAGGATGTCCCACAACTTACTTATAAGGAAATGTTGACAGATCACGATTCTTTAGTTTCGTATTTTCAGCAAGCAAGTCCAATCATCTATTTTAACAAGGAAGTTAGAAATATTGATTTTTGGAATCACGCTAAAAATTTAAGAAATCAAATCAAGGAAAATACAACGATGCCTGAATATCTTAAATTAGTAAATAAAACGATTAACTCTGCCCAAGATGGGCATTCGCAAATATTGGGCAATTTTCATCTTGATATTATGAAAGACAATTGGTTTCCTAATAAAGTACAACTTGTAAAAGGAATTGACAGTTCAGATGTTAAATATGGTTATATTTATAGAGAATACTTAAATAAAAGATTCAGCACAAAATTAGATTTAAACTTGGTTTATACTTCGGGAGAGTATTATAATTTATTGCCATTTAGTTATAAAAACAAAACATATCCTGCTTCTATGAAGCTGATTGACTGCAACAATACCAAGATACATCAATTTGTAAATAGTCTAACAGAACTTGTGAGTCCTTTGAGATGGGACAGAGTAAATAATAGGGTTTATAGTATAGACTTCTATTCGCCAGCTGATATATATGAGAATGATACGCTTCGCTTAACATTTTTGGATAAAGCTAACAAAAAACACCAGTTGAATATTAAAAAAAATGATACGGTCAAATTTTTACAGAAAAGAAATTTAAAGTATGGTTACAATAGTTTGTCAGAGCCAGTCACAACCCATTATTTTGATAAGAACAAAATCTTTTATGCAAAATTACCTATGATGAAAGAAGAATATGGGGATACCATAAATAATAGATTGGAAAAGACCTTAAAAAAGGGAGGTGTTGGCGCAGTAGTAATCGATATAAGGGGAAATCCTGGTGGAAGCGATAACACTTTTAATAAATTCTTAAAAAAAATAATAAAAGATACGTTGAAGGTTGACATAGCAATTGGAAGAAATTTTAGCCCATATAACAAATGGTTTTTTGAAATTAATAAGGATTCAATATTAAATAATCCTACTTATCATTTTAAAGCTGATGTAGCCACATTAGACAATCCAGAAATGTATTATATCGTAATACCAGACTATACTTATGTAACGCCAGATTCAATAACGTATCCGTTTGATGGACCAATATATATATTACAAGATAGATATATATATTCTTCTGCCAGTAACTTGTCCAATTTAGCCAAAAGGAGCGATAGGCTAATCAGTATTGGGGAAACACCAGACTTATTAAGCGGTCTGCAAACAGGCACGCCGATATTGAGTCTTCCCTTCAGTAAAATACTCTTTCGGTTAGAACCTCAAATTGATTTTACAAATAGCAAAACAAAACTCGATATTTTCCAAAATAATGTTGAACATCACATAAGTTATTCTATAGAATTCTTATATGAACGTACAATAACAAAAGAAGATGTGTTTGGAAAAGATTTTCTTTTAAGAAAAGACCCAATGTTCAAAAAAGTTTTAGATTTGGAGAAGAAGAGGAAAAAATAAATTATTATAAACACGGAACAAAGTGGGAAAAGCCAGCGCATAACAATTAAATAAAAAATAGGCGAGACAGTAGTAATTTCAAGGGTTTTGACGCGTATCAAACTTTGTGCTTAACCGAAAGTCTTGTGCTTCGAAATCGCCTACTTTTCATATACTAACCGTTGGCAATAATTATAAAAAAAATGACGAACAAGATATTTTACCTTTCGATTTTAATATTGAGTTGCATATCCTGCAAAACGGAAACGAAAACAAAAAGTGAAATTCTCGAAAAATCGAAAATAGACAAGATTGATAGTCTTGCAAATCGCTATCTTGAATTAAATCGTTTTAGTGGAGTTATTTTGGTAACTAAAGGCGATACGATTATTTACAACCATAGTTTTGGTTTAGCCGACTATGACAACGATAAGCCCTTTTCAAATAAAACCACTTTCAAGATTGGCGAAATTTCCGAATTAGTTACTGCCAATATTATTAGGGAAATGGCCAAAAAAAACAAATTCAAATTATCTGATGAAATTTCCAAATACATTCCAGAAATCAAATCGGACTTTACCATAAATGATTTACTAAATCACAAAACGAATTTACCAAGCTTACAGATTATTCAAGAACAAAATCCAGAATTAGTATATTCAAATATTGATTATGCGAATTTAGCCATTCAATCTTCTGCCATATCAGAGCAAAGTGATTTAAACTACAATATTTTGGGATTGATTATAGAAAAAGTAAGTGGTAAAACCTTTCAAGAAAATTTAGAAACTTATAGTAAAGAATTGAGTTTGGAAAACACCTATTTCCAAAAATCTGATACATCTTTGGCTGTTGGTTATCTATATCATAATTATCAAGACAATGGACCCGAATTACAAAAAGCGCCAGATTCCAATACGGATATTACATTTAGTAGCAACGGACTAAAATCTACTGCAACTGATTTAGTAAAAATTATAAGTGCAAATTCCACAGATAAATTAGAGATAGAAGGATATTTAGAAAATGACGGTTTTAGTTATTCAATAGTAAATAATCCGGAAACCAAAATTGCAATTATCGTTTTATCAAATCGCCGACATCCAATCGCAAAGGAAATTTCAACCAGTATTGATGAAATACTTGAAAATAAAGAATATACTCTTCCTTTGGCAAGAAAAGAAATTGATATAGACACAAAGTTATTGAAGGATTATTCGGGCATCTATTCGCTTAATGAAAATATGAATTTAGAAGTTATCAATAAAAATGATAGTCTATTCGTAATGTTCGGAACAAATAAAATACATTTATTGCCACAATCGGCAAACCAATTTTATATGGAACAAACGGATGGGTCTATGAGATTTTTAAGAGATACAAACAATGTTGTTAATGAAGTTGTATTATTGGATGGGTTTTTAGAAGGTAATACAATTAAGCGTGTGGAAAAATAACTATTGCCAACACCGTATAAACATAATAGGGCGATTAGTTGCTTAACTCAATGGCTTGAGCACTTTTGCAAGGTCGCCAAATTTTTAAATTTGGCTTATTGAGAAAAAAATAATAAGAAAAATTTAAAAATTCGGCTTGTGCTTAACCGAATGGTAGTCGCCTTTTTTCCGCCCTACTATTCTTATGTGACCTTCTATTTTCTTGAAAGATTTGATAATCCATATTTGAAGTTGAAATCTACGGAACGAAAATGGAGGATTTGTCAACCCTAAATTTTAAAAATAATGAATTTGAATTCTATAGAAATATCAATAAGCGATGAAGAATTAGGCTGTCAAGTGATTTTTTCTGAGAATAAAGATTTAGGAGAAGAAACAGCGGATATCTGTTAAACAAATAATAGAATCAATTGGTAGATATTTATTGTTGCAACGCTCATATCCTGAGAATAATTTTGAAAATGATTATATTTACTACGAAACTCATGATGAAAATTTTGCAGGTGAATTGATCGATTATGAAATGGTTTTGTCAAAAAGCTATTTCGAGTTAAATCTTCAAAATGAGAAAATTGAAGTAATAATTAATCCAACTGAAGAAGAATATTCGAAATTAAAGGAGATACTTCCAATATTGACAAATAACAGCGGAAAACTAATAATAAAAGACTGAAAAACAGCAGTTGCCAGCACGCAATATAGCAAAAAGCGTTGAGGTGCTTATTTGGAGCTGTTTTTGCCCTTTAACTTCATCCTGTTTGTTGTACTTTACATAATTAAATAATGATAAATAATGTCTATATTTATAATATAGAAAGTCAAACAGCTATTTTTTAACTCATTTAAAAAGTTAGCTATTCGGTTACCTCAAGAAATTGAAACCCTGGAATAGCCGTGATTACTGAGATACGTGTGGTAGGTTTGAATCCCTCCGGGGTCACTTTTAGAATCCGTAAACGGCTTAAAATAAGCTTTTTACGGATTTTTTTTATACTTTTGTACCGCCAAATGTGTGGCCATAATTCCAAGAAATTCAATTTTATTTTCTTCTTCTTTTAGTTGTTTCCACAGCAAAATTTGTTTTTATCCAGGAAAAGCGTTCAATTTTAAGGTGAATGGAATTTTGGATAGCTTGAAAAAGCTGAATTTTTAACCTCACACCATATCGGAAATACTTATCAAGTTCTAACTTATAATTTTCTGTTCATCATTCTTATATAATGAGAAAATCCACATATTTCGCTAAATTATTTTGACAATCTTGTGGGTGAGAGTGAATATTTTAGTTTTATGGATTCCCGTATATGATTTTAACAAATTTTTAATAGATTTACTAGGGATGTTATAAAACTCCTTTTATCCCGGAAATAGAACTTTATGTGAGGTGAAAAACGTAGGATATGACGAGTTATATCCAATTTTATTGTAACAAAATTTGAGAAAATTAATCATATTCTTAATACTAATAAGTCAATTTTGCCTCGCGAAAAGTACTCCTGACATAAGCATTCTGACGTGTTCTCCAGGGGACGATGTATATTCCGTTTTCGGACATTCAGCTATTAGAATTGTAGATGCTAATTTTGATATAGTTTACAATTTTGGAGTGTTTGATTTTGACACACCAAATTTCACCTTGAAATTTATTACAGGTCGTTTGAAATATCAATTAGGCATCCAAAAAACTGAAAATTTTATTAGAATATATTCAAGTGAAAATAGAAAAGTTTCAGAACAAAAATTAAATCTTAGCCAGCAGGAAAAAAAAGATTTAATAAGAAAACTAAACTTTCTTTACAGACCCGAAAATAGATATTACATCTATTCTTTTTTAGAAAAAAATTGTTCTACCGAAATTCGTGATTTATTAATAGAAAATGAGGTGAAATTCCCTAAAGAAAGATTAGAGCTAAGCAACAGAGATTTAATAAATTCTCATCTCAGAAAAAAACCTTGGCTTCGGTTTGGTACAAATCTAATGTTAGGCAAATCATTAGATGAGAAAAGTAGTAGATTTCAAAGTATGTTTTTACCTAAATATTTAAAACAAGAAATCAATAATTCTACTTTAGATAGTCAAAATCTTGTAAATTCAGAAAAAGTCCTTAATAGAGAAAAAAGTAAAGAAGAAACGGATTTACGAAAATGGATTTCACCAATAGTTATATTTTCAATTTTACTCTTAGTTTATCTTTTAAAATTTTCTAAGAGATTTGAACTGATTTTTACCTTTTCAATAGGTAGTATTGGATTACTATTACTGATAATGTGGATATTTTCGGAGCACCCAGAAGTAAAGAATAATTTAAATATTCTTTGGTGCAATCCACTATATTTATTTTACATTCCACTTATTTATAAAAAACAATTAAAAAAATATCTGCCCTATATATTATTATCAATGATTTTAATTTCTATTGGCGTCTGGATTACTAATTATCAGTCATTTGATGTCGGTATCATTCCTGTACTAATTATTTTAGTCTTAATTAATGTTAGGAACATAAATAAAACTGGATATAATATCGGTTAAGCGCAAATAGCGGGTATTCTGGTGAAAAATTTTATTTTAGAGACCAAGATACAAACAACAAAGCCGACAAGAACGCGTCCCTACTTCACGCCACTTGCCTTACGAACCGAGACCGTTAGCGGCAAGCGGAACGAACGACAATGCCTCAAAACAAACTGATGGTAAATATCCAAACAACCCTATCTAAACCCTTGAAACAAAAAAAAATATTTCTGACAACTGTGATTTTTTGAAAGGGCTTGCGAATAATTGGATAAACAAGTTTCACTAAAAGAATCAAAATATGAAGACTTTAAAAATTTATTCCTTTCTATCTTTCCTTTTTTTAGGGAGTACTTCCGTTCCCGCTCAAAGTATGTTGGATTTGTATTTCGGTGGTAACAAAGACAGTTTGGGAATTGAAGCCTTCAAACTAATACACACATCTGAACCAACATTTAATCCGACAATCCCAATGACTGAGCCAGAGCCAGCGACAATTGCAGAAATGGGGTTTGAGCAGGTGTACAAATCGGAAAACCGCTTTTTTATTGTGCGCGACAGTAAAAGGATTTTCACCTACAGGTTTCCCAATGAATCACAGAATACCATTATCCTGATTCACGGTGTGGCAAGCAGTGCATATCTGTATAACAAGACAGCAGGATTGATGCAAGAAGCAACGCAAGCCGAAGTTTACGCTATCGACTTGCGTGGACACGGACAATCAGAAGGAAAAAGCGGTGATGTGGATTATATCAACCAGTATGTAGGTGATTTGGCTGATATTATTAAAACAGTACGCACAGAGAAGCCCAATGGAAAAATAATTATTGCAGGTCATTCAATGGGTGGCGGAATAGCTTTACGCTATGCAATGGCTAATCAATATGAACAACCTGACGGCTTCTTGCTTTTCGCACCTCTAATCGGTCATAACTCTCCTGCCCTTCTGCAAGGTCAGCCCACTGAAAACCTAACCGAAGAGCCTTTTATGAAAATCCATATAGAGCGAATTATTGGCTTGACAATGCTCAATGAAATTGACAATCACGATTTCGACAGCTTGCCTATACTTTTTTTCAATTTGCCCGAAACTGTTCCGTTGAGAAAGTATAGCTATCGTGCAAATAAAAGTACGACACCTGATGATTATGTTTCAGGATTAAGTGCGGTACACAAACCAGTGCTTGTATTAATAGGTAGTGATGACGAAGCGTTTTCGGCAGCAGCAACGAAAGAAGCCATTTTGAAAAACAGTAGCGGTGAAATTCAGATAATTAACAATACTTCGCATAACGGGGTAAGACACAACGCACAATCTTTTACTTTTATCAAAGATTGGTTTTCAAAATTATAATGGACAGACAAAAGCAACAGCAATTTTTTCAGGAAATTATCGAGCAGCATAAAGGAATTTTGTTCAAAGTTGCCCGTACCTACTGTCCAAATGTAGATGACCGACAAGACCTCATACAGGAAATAATGATTCAGATTTGGCAGTCTATCCACAAATACAATGACCAATACAAAATTTCAACGTGGTTGTATCGGATTTCACTAAATGTTGCCATCTCTTTTTATCGGAAAAGCTCAACACGAACACAGAAACATACCTTTCTAAATGAGCAAGTGGTAGAAGTACCAGCCGAAGATAAATCAGAAGATGAACAGAAACTGAATTTGTTGGAGCAATTTATCAGGGAACTTAAAGAAATAGACAAAGCATTGATGATACTGTATTTGGATGACAAGAGCCATACTGAAATTGCAGAGATATTAGGAATGTCTGTAAGCAATGTCGGAACAAAAATAGGTCGTATCAAAGACAAACTGAGAACAAGATTTTCACAATTAATGTCATAAAGAAATGAACGAGTTAGAATTAAAAAAGCTTTGGCAAATTACCAATGATAAATTGGAAGAGAGCTTTGTCATACACAAAAAAAACACAGATGATATAACCCAAGTAAAGGTTTATAATATTTTGGGTTCAATGAAACCAATTAAGATTTTTACGCTATTGGTTGGAATTTTATGGGTTGGTATCGGAGTAATTGCTTTGAGTTCAATTTATTTAAACTCATTCTCTGAAGCTAATAGGTTTTTCCTTTTTTCGGCTTCTATCCAGATGGGTTTGACAGCTATGGCATTGTTTATTTATCTCTATCAGCTAATCACAATTTACCAAGTGGATATAACTGACCCAATTTTAAGAACACAAGAGCAGTTGGTAAGCTTGAAAATGTCAACACTTTGGGTAAATCGTATCCTCTTTCTTCAACTTCCTGTTTGGACAACCTTTTGGTGGAACGAAACTATGCTAACAGATTGGGGTATTTTGCAATGGGTAGTGACATTGTTCTTTACAATTTCATTTACTTTTATTTCAATTTGGCTTTTTATTAACATTAAATACGAAAATAGAAATAAGAAATGGTTTCGACTTATTTTTCGGGGGAAAGAATGGATACCTTTAATGAAGTCTATGGAATTGTTAGATCAAGTGGAAGATTATAAAAAGCAGAACACCAGTGCCTAACAGCGTTTTTAAGAAAAACAGAATTCTAATCGAAAAATATAAAATAAATTGGATTAAAGATTTTGCAGCTTTAATACGCAAAATTAAAAACGGGTTAAATGGACTTGAATATAGTATTGAACACGTTGGAAGTACTTCTGTACCGAATTTGGATTCCAAGCCAATTGTTGACATTGACATTATTTATGATAATGAGTCGGAATTTGAAAAAATCAAATCTGGATTAATTAAACTCGGATATTATCATAAAGGAAATCAAGGAATTGAAAAAAGAGAAGTTTTATACGAGACGGAAATTCTTTGAACGATATTTTAGATTCAATTACTCATCACTTGTACGTTTGCCCGATGAATAGCGAACCTTTAGAAAGACATATTCTGATGCGGAATTTTTTAAGAAAAAATGATTGGGCTAGAATTAAATATCAGAATATGAACTTGCTAAAAAAGCAAATCAGCATAAAAAATTGTATGCTGAATTGAAAGAATTGAATGTCAATGAATTTATTGACTAAATAATTAAGAAAGAAAAAAAGAGCGCACAATAACTAAGCAAATGGCTCACCGATAGGCCAGCACTATATGATTAGTTAGCGGCAAGTGTAAAAAACATCCCGCTACAAAAATGAAAAACAAATAAATAAAATGAAACACATTTTTACAATCCTTTGCTTTCTTCTTACATTCGCAGTTTTTTCTTTTGCACAAGAGAATACATCGTCAGATACCATTTATCACATTCAAGATAGCATACTAATACCAACAAAAAGCGGAATTGACATTTCAGCAACCATAGTTCAAAAGCAAACCAATACAAAAGCGTTACCAGTCGTTCTTTTTTACACAACATACTATCAGGGAGAAGGAGATAACTTTTTCGCAAAACTATCGGCTGACCGAGATTATGTTGGAATTGTCGCCTACGCTCGGGGAATTAGGACAAATGTAAACCATTATGCCCCTTACGAAAATGAACAGGCTGACATTTACGATATTATAGATTGGATAAGTAAACAAGAATGGTGCAACGGTAAAGTCGGTATGTATGGTGGCAGTTACACGGGGTTTTCTCAATGGTCAACGGTAAAAAACATTCATCCTGCACTGAAAACCATTGTTCCACAAGTAGCCGTTATGCCAGGTTATGATACTCCTATGGAAAATAACGTCCAAATGAATTTGGGGTTATATTGGCCAAATGACAATGTTTATAAAAAAGAACCCATAAGAAGTAGTTTGCCTTTTGAATGGTTTAATAGCGGTATAGCTTGGAAAAATCTCGACAGTTTGGAGGGTTTTAAAAACGAGATATTTCAAAATTGGTTACTACATCCCAGTTACGACAATTATTGGCAATCATTAGTTCCGACTCCTGAAGAATACGCTAAAATCAACATTCCTGTCCTAACGACAACTGGTTATTATGATGGTTCACAAATTGGTTCTTTACAATATTTCAAACTTCATAACAAATACAATAAAAATGCAAACCATTATTTTGTTATCGGTCCTTATGACCATTGGGGCGGACAACGAAAACCTGCGAAAAAACTAATGGGCTATGAAATTGACAGTGTTGCCAACATCAATGTGATGGATTTGGCGTATCAATGGCTTGACTATATTTTGAAAGGAAAACCAAAACCTGAAATATTGAAAGACAAAGTAAATTATCAGGTTATGGGAGCAAATGAATGGCGACATTCCCCTTCTTTGCAAGCAATAAACAATGACACATTAATCTTTTATTTAGACAATAAAGCACTTGTTACTCAGAAACCAAAAAAGAAAAGATTTGAAAAACAATTAGTAGATTTCAAAGACAGGGAAACCCAGAATAATTATTTCACACCTGAAATTATTTTTGACACCTTAGATGCAAGCAATGGTTTAGTCTTCACATCAAAACCTTTTAATAGAAGCTTTTTGATAAATGGGTCATTTACAGGAAACCTGTTTGCAACCATCAACAAGAAAGATTTGGATGTTTCATTAGCCTTGTATGAACTTATGCCTGATGGAAAATATTTTTTTCTTACTCGATATGTTGGCAGGGCAAGCTATGCCAAAGACAGTTCTAAACGACAGCTATTGCAATCCAATAAAAAAGAGAGTATTCCTTTTGACAACACCAGATTTGTAAGCAAGAAAATAAACGAAGGCAGTCGTCTTGTAATTTTGCTCAACATCAACAAACATCCTTTTGAGATAATCAACTATGGTTCAGGAAAACAGGTATCTGACGAGACCATAAAAGATGCAGGTGAGCCATTAGAAATAAAGTGGCATAACGAAAGTTTTATTATAATTCCTATATGGAGAAATTAATCAGAGAGACAAAACGCCAGCCGCTAGCAGCACCTATTCGCATCGTCAACATTTATAACGGTCAACCAATAGAACAAAATCAATGGCAAAAAGGCGTTGGTGGTTTAAGTCATATCGATGATACAAGTCATAATAGATATCGTTTGCAACAAAGTTTATATAAATACATACTCGAAAAAAATTACGACGTTAGAATAGATAGTATGTATTTGATTGTAATGTATCCAGAAAATGACAATTATTACAAAGTAAAAGTTCCATATCTGAAAAATGAAATCGAATATATATATTAAAAACTGTGTGAGAAAAACGAGAGATAATAACTAAGCGTTCGTGCGGGGCGACAGATGGCTCAATTACCCCTGCATTTCCTGCAGGGCCCACAGATACATACATTAGAATATCTGGACCTAGCTTAATGTCATTGATCTGATGTTCTGCCTGGCTATCTATTATTCCTTTGAAAAGCAGCTCTACCTGGCCATTTTTGCTTACCCGTGAAACATCACCTGTTAAATCATCTGCTCGATGAGTTACATAAAACCATCCGTTATACCATGGGATTCCCACTACAGATGGTTTTAATCCTCTGTCGCTTAAATTCACCACTTCAACCTGGGTACCGTTTGGCATTATTTGTAGGATACGCATTGGGGCCAACTGTTCAGGAAATAACCCACCGCCAGCTTCCACCACAAAGAGATTCCCCTCGTCATCCCAGGTTAAACTGCTAGGCAGATGCAAACCCTCAGTTAATTTCACAGCCCTAAATTCTACAGGTACTTTAATTATATATCTGCCATTAATTGATTATCGAAAAGATCAGGGGTATCTTCACCGCCACAGTTTCCTTCCCTGAAGTGGAAATAATCTGTATTGTCTTCTCCATCATACAATGCTCTAACATCATCATCGGTTATTACGCCACTCCTTATTATTCCGGGCTGGGCATCATAAGCGTCGGATTCCATCAAAGTAATTTCAAAGTAATATTCATCACTTCCTTCTGAATCAGGTAAAAACACGCAAAGCGGATCGCCAAAGGCATCTCCGGCATCATTCACACCCACATTATTTGAGGCATTTGAAGTAATAGCCGGTCCTCGTGGATTATTTGAATCTCCGCTGTATTTCCAAACATTTACATTAAAATGTGCAGGAAAATGGCGTCCATCTTCATTACAAAAATTACCAAAGATGCAGAACTTTATAAGTTCATTAGCCTGTACGTCAAAGAACAAATATCCATATTCATTTACTACGCGATCATCAAAGCAAATTACATCGACGCTCACATATTTTTTTACTCCCGCCTTCAGCGATATTGGTAAAGGCAGCGAATTCTCTACTAAATTTTGAAAACCTCTGCTTCGTGGAGCGATCCAAAGCATATTGCCATCGGCATCAAAAATTTTAAAGTATTCGAGGGAGTAAAACCCGGGAACAAGTTCCAATTCAGAAGACTCTTCGGTAAAATAGTTGTCCACACCATCCCCGTCAAAATCGGAAGGATTTGGATTAAGCTCCACTCTTATAGGGTTGGTATCGCTTCCTACCGCCCAAGCTTCACCGCGCGTCATAGCTACTTCAGCATAAGCAGGAATAGCATCGGAACATTCCGGTAAATCATCCAAATCATCTTTAAGGGCAGTTTTGTTACCTACCATGTCATTCAATAAGGAACCAAAGGACACAGTAGCCTTTTCGGGATCAAGATCATTTAATTTAGCTTCATCTTTAGAGCAGGAAAACAATGTCCCCAAGAATAACAATAGCGCAAAGATCGTCGTCATCTTTTTCATAATTAATTGTTTAAGTTATTTTTTTGTTTAGAATGGTTATTCCTGAGTCTGAAAGAGGGGAGTATGTAGAAAAGATTAGGTACAAGATTTCTTACAATTTTTAAAAGTAGAAAGAAAAAAATCGTTGGTCAATGGGTGATATCCCCAGTTTTGTGAAAGAACCCATTTTTAGGGGTAAGAATTATTTTTGGATTTGTTTACTAATTTAAATCAACTTTTCTCTCTTCGAATTTGTATGTTACTCAGGGTTTTTAGTACAATAATACTCTTCCATACAAAAATTGAATGATCTTTTTGTATGCCACTGTCACGCAAGACGATACAGGCCACGGGATTGTTCCTACCTGTACATTGTTCTTTGCATTCCGGAATTTGGTTTCGGGGACTAAACATAAAAATGTTCAAGTAAATTGAGAAAGCCACAACCGCAAATACAATGGCGGCGGCCTATTTTTTTTTAAAGGGAACTTATTGCTCAACTCCTTTGTGTGTCGTAGAATAAGTTTTGGTGCATTTGGAAAGAAAAATAAACTTCTAGCGGTGCCAATCCCAGCAAAGAAGATACAATTTTTGGCGATCACCATAAGTGGTGAAGTGAGAAGAGATTCCAGGCAGGTGTTTTTCTTTGTCGCGGGATCAATTAAGTGAAATATATCGAAAGTCAAGAATTTTTTACGCCTTTGAAGGTTAAAAGGGCGGGGGGTAAAATGCGGTTTATCGCAATTTCATATTTGGAAGGCCTATTTTATCAGGATGTTTTAAAAGCTCTTCCACTATATTTTGGAAAAATTTTGTTTTTATCGTCTATGAATTTTTTGGTTCTGAAAGATACCTTGCCGGGATCTCTATCCATAAATAGTTGTGCGCCATTAATATTCCTGCGCCAATAATGGCTCCCAAACCTACGCCTACAGCATCTTTTAAAGTCAATACCCTAAAAGTTTCGGTAACTTTTTATCTTCCATTTCCTGAATTTTAAATATGGAAAACTACTCCATTTACTGCCACGAAAATTAATATGAATTTAAAAAATTAATGCTAATCCAGAAAGACATAAAAGAAAGAGTAATACTTTCTTAAATTGAACTTCGTTAATCTTTGGAAAGATCTTCGTTCCCAGAAATTGAGCCAAAAAGAAAACAGGCAATATAATCAAGCTCATCTTTACATGCTCCAAATTCAAAACCCCACTAATGCTCAAAGCCGGGATTCTTATAAGAGTTACTAAAGCTAGTACCCCTATCATAGTCGCTCTGAATGGTTTAGCTTCTTTTACTGAATTTTTTACACTTATTACATATAATGGGCCGCCGGTTGAAAAAACACCTGAAAAGAATCCGCCCATTACTCCAAAAGCCCAATTGGTTTTCCTGCCTAAAACCACCTCTGTTTTTCCAATGAGAACATAAGCAACATATAATAAAATAAATATTCCTAAACCTGTTTGCAATATTACGGGTTTGGAATACGTAAGAACTATAATCCCCAAAATTACGCCCACCAAAGATGTTATTGAAAGCCCCAGAATGATATCCTTATTAATATTATGCCATTCTTTATAAACCATAAAAGCACTTGAAAATAAATAAAAGATGGATATAAAAGCTATAGCATCCGGTAATTTTACTGCCAGTAATAGTATTGGCAAGGCTATTAAAGAACCCGCAAAGCCAATTAAGGTCTGCACAAAAAATCCGAAAAATATCGCTATCCCCAGGATAACTAAAATATAAATATCCACTGCCTTTTGTTTTAAATATTAGAGCGAATTTAAAACTTCAATGTTATGTAATGAAGTGGAATCGGTGGCAAAAAATGATACTTTTAAATTAAAAAAGGTATTTTTGATATTCTAACACTTGTTTCAATGATAGATACTATAGATCGCAAAATAATCGATATATTAAAAGTTAATTCCAGGATACCTTATGCCGAAATTGGGAAGCAGATTTTTCTATCACCTTCTTCGGTAAGAGATCGTATAATAAAACTGGAGGATACAGGGGTGATTCAGGGTTACACACTTCGCCTGGATCAACATCTTATGGGAAATAATCTTGAAGTTTTTATTATGCTGAAAATCTTTAGTGGTAAATTTAAAACTGCAATGGCAGAGATTAGCACATATCCCGAGGTTAAAGAAGCCTTTAGGATAACTGGTCAACACAATTTTCATTTACGAGTGGCACTTAAAGACCAAATGCATCTTCAACAATTTATAGATAAACTTGTTAGTTTTGGAGAGCCCACCACCCATTTGATTTTATCCCGAATTGGTAATGATTAAACTGATAATTATTGATAATGCATCTCTTTGGGCTTTGCCTCAAAAGAACTTTCCTTATAATTTCCCAGACCGCATACCGATATCCCCAAGATTTTTTTAGTACCGGCAATTTTGAGTTCTTCTGGCAGAGATACTGTCCAGGCCAGTATTCCCGGTTTTGTAACAGAAGTAGGAATCACCTTGCATTGAAGTACTCCGGGAGTTTGACGAGGAGAAAGATCTCAGCCTTTATCGCCTGGAAAGGTAGATGTAGTCCTTCAGACTCGGCATGCCAATTAAATTTTATGGATTTGCAGAATTCGCCCGGTCCTTTCGACCGGGAATTCATCGAAATTTTGGGTATATCGTACATTTATGATCTTCGTGAGTTTGCTCCGGGCTAATTGATTATGCTTTAAAGTTGAAGACCTAAAGACATTAGAACTATTGCTCCGGAAACATAAAATCTTCAATTTGCAGCATTGTGATCTCAGGATTTGCACCATTACTTCCGGCAACAAGGGCTCCCATAGCACAGGCAAAATCCAGGGCGGTTTGAGGATCCTCTTTTTGAAGTAATTTTACAATTAATGAAGCAAGGAAGGAATCTCCGGCACCAACAGTGTCTTTCACTTTAATTTTATATCCACTATTATAATACCATTTTTCCTTATGAAAAAGTACAGCTCCGTGATTTCCTTTGGTGACGCAAATTGTATTTGGCATAAAGGTTTCGGCAATAAACTTTATATTCTGCTCCAGGGAATTGAATTTCGAACCCATCATTTCTGAAATTTCAAATAATTCATCATCATTGAATTTGATGAAATTTGAAGATCGCATTAGATGTTCAAGGACCTCTTTTTTATAATGTGGTGGACGTAAGTTGATATCGAAAACTTTATAGGTTGCCGTCCTTAGTAATTCGAATAAGGTATTCCTGCTAATTTCATCCCTGCAAACCAGACTTCCAAAAATGAAAACATCCGATTTTTTGGTGATGTCCTCTATGATTTTTGAAACTTCAATTTTATCCCAGGCAGCAGGATGTTTGATCTCATAGGATGCAGAACCTTTCTCGTTTAAAATTACCTGAACCTCTCCGGTGGGATAACTGGAAGTGATGGAAACTGCATCAACAGTGATCCCAGAATTTTTTAAATAATCCCTAATTTCTTCGCCGTTTTTATCCTCTCCGATCTGACTTATAACTGAGGTGTCAATCCCCAAAGAATTCATCCTTAAGGCCACATTTAAAGGAGCGCCACCAATTTTTTTATGATTTGGAAATACATCCCATAAAACTTCCCCAAAGCAAACAGCCTTAATTTTTTCCATCTGCATTCTTTTTTTCAAAATTAAACTGGTTTATCTCTATATTTTTCAGTTCAAAATCTCCTTCCCCTTTTACAGAAAATGATGTGTAGGGTTTTTCAGGAAAGAAAATCTCGGTCATTAAAGTTTCACCTTTATCATAAAACAGTTCAATGGACGTCCTGTCCAGGATCATTAGTACAGATAAAGTATCAGATTTGGAGGTGCGGGGTCCATAGGAAATAGTTCCTGCAAATTCATCGTTGAAATCTATAATTCCCGACTCTTCCCGGTTGATATAAAATTGTTTTTTAGAATGCTTATACCCAAATTTCAAAATTTCTCCTTCTAAATTACTTAAACTGAATTCATAGTTCGTTTGCTTCAGGTTGGGAATTTCAAATTTTATTTCGGCTCTGGTAAGATCTTTTTCTACTTCAGGAGCAATTTCAGCTGAAGTTTTTACCATAAGTTGGTCTACCTGAAACAGGGCTTCCTTGTAGGTATCTAGTTCTTCTACCGGCATGGAAAATATCCTGTAGGTATCACCCACTTTTTTAAGGGTGAGTTCTCTTGCAACTGTCATTGAGCTCCTCCAGGTTTCAGTTGGGACTTCCTGTGCATATAGCCAGTTGGACATCCAACCCATAAATAATTTTCGCCCGTCACTATCGGGGATATTCGACCAGGTAACGCCAGCATAATTATCTTTTCCATAATCTATCCAGTGATCATGTTTTTCAGGAAGGTTTTCCATAGAAGGATCCACCTTAAATTCTTTTCCATTAAAATCCCCAACGAAATATTGTGTCCCGGAACCGCCATTAAATCCACCGGGATTGAGGCTTTGAATGAGCACCCATTTAATTTCTTCAGAATTCTCCACCTTCATTGGAAAAAAGTCCGGGCATTCCCAAACTCCGTCGTGAGCTCCGGTTGCTTCTCCAAATTCTGAAAGCAGTTCCCAGTCTTTTAAATTTGGGGAGCCATAAAACAGGTTTCTATCTACCGTTGCCAAAGCCATAAGCCATTGTTGATTTTGTTCATCCCATATCACCTTGGGGTCGCGAAAATCCTTTATATCCGGATTTGCTATTACGGGATTCGCTTCATATTTGGTCCAGGTTTTTCCTTCGTCCAGGCTGTACGCAATAGCCTGAGACTGATAATCTATCCTACCTTCTGCTTCCCCTTTTGGGTCGTGGTAGGTGAATATTGCCACAACCGGTGGGGTAGTGCCATCTCCAAAACCAGAGGTGTTATCAACATCTACCACAGCACTTCCGGAAAAAATATAGCCAAATTCATCCGGTTCTAATGCGATAGGCAGTTCCTCCCAGGTCACCATATCTTTACTCGTTGCGTGTCCCCAATGCATAGGGCCCCAAACATTCCCTTCAGGATAATATTGAAAGAATAAATGGTAGGTACCATTTAGGTAGAACATTCCGTTAGGATCATTCATCCAGTTTTCCTGAGGCGTAAAATGAAAATTTGGACGAAAGATCTCATCTGCAGCTACTTCAGTAACTTCCAGTACTTCGGAATCCTGCTTTTCATTGTCCTTACAAGAAGAAAGGCTCAATATGCCAATGACTGCAAGTATGATTGGTGTTTTGATTTTTTTCATTTCTGAATTTTTATTTATTTAAACAATAATTCTTCGCTGAGTTGCTCCAGGGATTTTCCTTTGGTTTCCGGCATTATAAATAGGACGAACAATAACTGAAGGAACATCATAAAAGTGAAAAATGCAAATACATAACCTGCCCCAATCGTAGAAAAAAGATAGGGGATAAGAGCCGGAATAATAGCAGCCAGAACCCAATGAGTGGAAGCACCAAAAGATTGACCTGAAGCTCTTAAATGGTTTGGAAAAACTTCCGATATAAACACCCAAATTACGGCTCCCTGGCCTATGGCATGGGACGCAATAAACAGGAATAGGAATATCGGGATCCATAATCCGCCCCAATTAAGAAAAAATGCAGCTGCTACCAGGCCTAAGGAAATAATGTATCCAATGGAGCCAAAGAGCATAAGTTGTTTTCTTCCCAGTCTGTCGATAAGAAAAACCCCAAGTAAGGTGAAGAGCAGGTTTACCACTCCAATTCCAATGCTGCTTAAAAGTGCTGTACTTACCCCGAGACCCGCCTCCTCAAATATTCGGGGAGCATAATAAAGAAATGCGTTTATTCCTGATAACTGATTAAAGAATGCGATAAGGAAGGCCAGGAGTAGTGGGAACCTGTATTTTCGCATAAAGATATTTTCCCCTGATAATTTTACCTCCGATTGTGCTTTTATTTCCACCATCTTTTGCTTCACATCATCATCGGGATTGATGATTTGCATCACTTTTTCGGCCTCCTCGTACCTTTTCTTTGAGATTAACCAGCGTGGACTTCTGGGTACAAAAAACACAAAAAAAGTATAGAAAACGGCGGGAATCGCTTCAACACCCAACATCCATCTCCAGGGCTCTGCCCCGGTATTTCTAAGAAGGTAGTTCGATAAGAATGCGATCAATATCCCTAAAACGATATTGAATTGATACAGGGAAACCAATCTACCCCTGTCTTTTGCAGGAGCGATCTCTGAAACATAGGTAGGTGCGGCAATAGTGGAAACTCCTACTCCCACCCCACCCAAAAATCTAAAAATCGCAAAGGTTACGGGGTCATTTGCAAATGCCGATCCCACGGCAGAAATCACATAAAATATTCCAATCCAGATCAGGGTGGTTTTTCTACCTAAGCGGTTGGTGGGGATACCACCAAATATCGCTCCTACCACAGTTCCCCATAGAGCCATGGTCATAACCACGATTCCATGATAGGCATCAGAGGTTCCCCAAAGGGCCTGTAATTGCTTGTCGGCTCCTGAAATTACAACGGTATCAAAACCAAATAAAAAACCGGCCATAGCGGCGGTTATAGACCATACTAAAATCTTATTCATGTGTAGATATTTATTGTTTTTAAACGGTCTCCCTATAGCTCTCCGAAGCAATTCGTAATCCTTCACCGGAGTTTGGATCGGGTTCCATTAAGCTCATTTCAAACCAGGGTTTTAAGGAGTATTCAGCTGCTCATTAGAAATAAATGACTGGCATCTCCTTCATAAATCTCCGGAAATTTAAAATAAATTATGTTAACAAGTTAAACCTTTTATAAAAAATACTGAGATAGATCTGGTTGCTTTATTTTTATCATCTTAAATTTAACAAATGTTCAACAGTCATGACAACCTACTATAATCAGAGTGAAATCCTTTTAACAATGAGAGTATTGATGAAGGAGTATTTAAAGGAAAGTTTGAGAAGTAAAGAGCTTTCAGAAGACTTTACAGAACTTATAAAACATAATTTCCTGGCGAAATTTGTTTATTATAATCCCATGGAAAATGCGATTGAAATTGGAGTGGAAGATCCTAATTCAAAAACCGGTTCCTATCCCGAAATAAATATTATTTCGTATCCTTTGGATGGCAAAACTTCCTGGTTAGATGGATCTCTTAAAAAGAACAAAAATGATATGGCTTTTTACGGGCGACTTCTGAATAAAAATAAACTGTTATTCAAGGATGCGGAAGTTATAGTGCTTTAATCCCAACAAAGGTTTAATTTTTCTTGCCCGCGTGTCCAGTTCGGCTGGTATTTCATCGGGAATTCTGGTATTTCTTCTTTTAGTATATCTTGTGGACTTGCCCGCCTTGAATTTCATGTCGGTCCTGCCAGAACCGTTTGGGCGGGAGGCTCTTGATTATTTAAGATGCCTTCTTTATTTTTTTATCAATGTCCTGTAAAATCATTTGGGCGTGGATCCTGGAATTTTCAATAAACCATTTGTGTGTTTCCATTCCTCCGCAAATAACTCCTGCAAGATAAACCCCTGAAACATTGGTCTCCATGGATTCTTTACCATATTCCGGAATATGTTTTTCATCTTGAGAAATATTGATCCCAATATTTTTTAGAAAACCAAAATTTGGCCTGTAGCCTGTAAGCAATAAAACAAAATCATTTTCAAGGATTTTTTCGCCTTCCGGAGTTTTGAGAATGACGGAAGTTTCTTTTATTTCAGCTATTTCTGCTTCAAAATAAGCCTTTATACTGCCTTCTTCAATGCGGTTGATAATATCCGGGCGAACCCAGTATTTTACACGCTGTCCAATTTCCGGAGTTCTTACAATCATAGTAACATCTCCACCTTTTCTGTAAATTTCCAGGGCTGCGTCTACTGCAGAATTGCTTGCTCCAACTACGATGGTCTTTTGTTTAGCGTAGAAATGCGGATCATTGTAATAATGATTTACTTTTGGCAAATCTTCCCCCGGGATGCCAAGATAATTTGGGATATCATAAAATCCGGTGGCGATTATTACTTTTTTGGAGGTGTAAATCCCTTTTGAAGTTTTTATGCTATGAACGGTTTCATCTTCGCTTTCTATTGAAAGTACCTTCTCAAATAAATTAATATTCAAATCATTGGAAACCGCAATCCTTCGATAATATTCCAGCGCTTCAGCCTTTCGTGGTTTAGGATTAATGCTGATAAATGGAATATTGTCCAGCTCAAGTTTTTCTGAAGTTGAAAAAAAGGTCATATTAGAAGGGTAGTGGTAAAGGGAATTCACCAAACAGCCTTTTTCCAGGATAAGGTAAGAGAGATTGTGCTTTTTGGCTTCAAGCCCACAGGCAATTCCTATGGGGCCACTACCAATAATTATTATATCGTACGTTTTATTAGGAATTTGCAATATTTTTAAGTCCTTTAATTGTTTCTATCTGGTTTTTTGCTTTGAAGACGTGACTCCCTGCAACCAATACATCTGCGCCTGCTTCTACAAGCCTGGCAGCATTTTTATCGGTCACACCTCCGTCGATTTCGATAAGGGTATCAGCGTTATTTGCAATGATGATTTCCTTTAGACGCTGAACCTTGTTGTAGGTGTGTTCAATAAAACTTTGTCCACCAAAACCTGGGTTTACGCTCATTACACAAACTAAGTCGATATCTTTTATCACATCTTTCAACAAATCTACATTCGTATGCGGATTTATAGCAACTCCAGCTTTCATTCCTTCAGCTTTTATCGCCTGAAGGGTTCGGTGCAGATGTGGGCAGGCCTCATAATGCACGGTGAGAATATTAGCTCCCAAATCGGCAAATTCCTTGATGTATCTATCTGGATCAACGATCATTAAGTGAACATCGATGGTTTTTTTAGCATGTTTGGCAATTGCCTTTAGAACCGGCATTCCAAATGAAATATTTGGCACAAAAACACCATCCATGATATCGATATGAAACCAGTCGGCTTCACTGTTATTGATCATTTCCAGGTCGCGTTGAAGATTGGCAAAATCGGCAGCCAGAACCGAAGGGGCAATAAGTTTTGAATTCATTATTTTTGTAAGTTTTCACAAAAATACAAATTCAAATTATCAAAATAAGTGCAGTGCACATTAAATACCTTCTGTAAATTTATTCAAGATATATTTAACCGAAGTTTGTATGGCAGGGTTTAAAGATTTGATTTGAGAAAAGTAGGAATGAAGATCTTTATGTTGAAAGCGAGCGTCTAACGAAATGAAATCTACTTGGTAAGTATCAAATTTTACATGGGGTACTTCTTTTTCAAAGATTTTTATAATATCATAATGTCTTTTATCATTTTTGATATTTGAAAAAAGTTTTTTTAGAACCTCTTTATCACCTTCTAAAACCTGAAAAAAATTTCCTTGTGAGTAGAGTAAAATTCCACTTATATCGTGATCATTATTCCAACTTTTGCTGTAATCCAATGCGTTTTGGATATCATTCTCGGTAACATCTTTATCTACGGTGCTCACGTAGCTTATGGCGTAACTCATTGTTTAAATATTGCTTGGCTTTCAAAAGTAAAAAAAATTAAGAATTGTTGAGCCATTTTTTAATTTCTATAAGATAAAAACATAAAAAAAGTCAGTCGGCTTCACTGTTATTGCTCATTTCCAGGTCGCGTTGAAGATTGGCAAAATCGGCAGCCAGAACCGAAGGGGGCATGAAGTTTTATGCTCATAACTCGGGAATAAATATTTCAGGCACAAAAATAAGAAGAAAAAAAGGTTTTACCTTTTTAAGTAATGATAAATGCCTTCAACATATTTTTAACTGCTTTTTGAGTAGCATCATCCAGCACTTCAATCTGCTCCAGGTATGTTCTAAATTTTTTGGGATCATAATGTGCATTTGAATAAATAAAATCAGACTTAAAACCATCATAGGCTTCTTTGTGAATTTCCTTTCCAGATATCTGTATTATATTATGATGTCTGGGATCTTGTTTAATAGATTCAAATAAGTCTTTAGTAACAGTTTCCTCTCCCTCTATTATCTGAAAAAAGTTTCCTTCCGAATAAAGGAGAAGACCAGTGAGGCCATGACTGTTGTTCCATATAACACTTTCCTTTAGCATAGTTTTAATTTCCGGTTCTTTTAAATCTTTGGAAGCGGTACTAACATAAATAATGGCATATCTCATGTAGATTTGTTTCTTAATTAAAGTTTCATAATAATTTGCCTTGTCAAATTATTGTAATTTTCCATTAAATAGTAATAATGATATACTAAAATTTTCAAAAAATGGAATAGAGATTTCAGGTCACAAAAAAAACCCGGTTATCACTCCGGGGTTCATTCATCAATCAAAAAACTAACAGTTATCCGCTAAGTATCGGGACTATATACTGTTGTCACCCTCAATGGGAAATTAACCAGATAAGTCGATATCTTTTATCACGTGATGGCTTAGAGAACAGGCATCGAATAATATATTGGAAAAAAAAATACCATCCATAATATCTATATGAAACCAGTCGGCTTCAATTTTGTTGATCAATTCTACATCGCGCCTAAGGTTTCCAAGATGACCAGCAAGGACAGTTGGGGCAATTTATTTAGTAGACATAATGAGAATTATATTTTCAAGGCAAAAATTATATGAATTAATCTATTACGAGTTTTAATGAAAACGCTGAGAATATTTCACACGGTTTGCTAAATTGGCGGGGCCAATCCTTTTGCCTGGTCAAGGTAATCGTGAAGAGGACTCTCTTTACGTTTTTTATCATTTGTAATTGTATCAGATAAATAACCGTCATAGGCAACCTGCTCGATTTCCCTTCCCAGAACCAGGATGATATTATGATGCCTGGAGTCCCTTTCTATTTTCCCAAATAGATCCAAGATATAATTTTTTATCTCCCTCCATTACCTGGAGAAATTTTCCTGCAGATTATAATAGAACCCCGCGGACATCATGATTATTATTTCTTTTAGC
This sequence comes from Gillisia limnaea DSM 15749, assembly GCF_000243235.1. Taxonomy (GTDB): domain Bacteria; phylum Bacteroidota; class Bacteroidia; order Flavobacteriales; family Flavobacteriaceae; genus Gillisia; species Gillisia limnaea. The sequence continues at coordinate 1,086,751 of NZ_JH594606.1, read as the reverse complement.
TGAATTTTCAAGCGGCTTTTTCACCTCTTTTTTCTTTAACCCTTCAGCAACTGTGCTTACATAACAAATAGCACAGCTCATTTTTATCAAATTAACCGTTGAAATGGTCTTTTAAGACCGCTTTTGCGGCATTGTAGCCACACATCCCATGAACACCGCCGCCAGGTGGGGTAGAGGAAGAACATATATAAATTTTCGGATCTGGTGTTGAGTAAGGGGAGATGCTTATAATGGGCCGGGTAAATAACTGAGTGATATCCTGCCTTCCACCATTGATATCACCTCCTATAAGATTAGGATTCCATTGCTGTAATTGAACGGTGTTCATAGTTGATCGGGCAAGAATGGTGTCTTTAAATCCTGGAGCGGCACGTTCAATCTGGTTTTCTATGATCTGGGAAAAATCCTTTATACTACCATTTGGAACGTGGCAATAAGCCCAGGCGGTGTGTTTTCCTACAGGAGCACGTGTTGGGTCAAATATGCTGTGTTGTGCAACCAAAACGTAAGGAGTATCTGTCATTTTTTTATGGTGTATATGGCCCTCAGATTCCTCTATTTCTTCACAGGAAAAACCTATATGTACAGTTCCAGATCTACGGCATTCTGCGCTGGTAAAGGGTATAGGTTCACTAAGGGCCCAATCCATTTTAAAAACCCCGGCACCATATTTATATGAGGCCATTCTTTTCCTGTATAAAGAGGGAAAATTGGTGCCTTTAATCTTTAAAAGTTGTTTTGGTGTTACGTCAAATAAATAAGCTTTGGCCCGCGGAAGTTCTTCTACGTGTTTCACGAGAACATTTAGATACAATTCCCCACCCAGGGACTTGTAAAAGGAGACAAGACTGTTGGTAAAGTTTTTGGCGCCGCCCTCTGGAAATGGCCAGCCATAGCGGTGTGCCATGGTGGTAAGAACCAGCCCAAAGGAGGCAGAGGCCAGATTGGTTAGAGGTAATGTAGAATGCGCAGCCGAACCATAAAAAAAGATTTTGGATCTTTCATTTTTGAAAAAATGATTTACCAGCATCTTTGCAGAAGGTAAAGCCTTTAATCCGAATTTTAAAAAATCAATGGGATTCTCTGGAATTCCCAAAGGCCCTAATAGATCCTTATCTATTTTATCCCAATTATTCACCAGAGGCTGAAAGATTTTCAAATAGGAATCTCTGTCTTTCCCCAGTTGATCTGCAGTTTTATCAAGATCCTTGTAGCAGGCAACCCCAGTCCCATCTTTTAAAGGATGTGCGTAGGGAATATCAGGATAGATCCATTTAAGACCGTAGTTATTTAAAGGAAGATCCCTGAAGAATGGAGAAGCAACGCCCATTGGCAATATTGCAGACCCCACATCGTGTTGATACCCTGGAAGGGTTAATTGTTCTGTCCTGGTAGCACCTCCAGGTTCAGATGCCTGCTCATAAACAGCGGTTCTCAATCCTTTTTGCTGGAGGTGGATAGCAGCTGCGAGTCCATTTGAACCGCTTCCAACGATTATTGCATCATAATCTTCTGGCATTATGGTAATTCTTTTAGGTCAAGAGTTTTGAGATAGTCTTTAAAGACAATGGAGCCGCGGGATTCACCAATCATATCGTTCGTGGTGATATACGTGTAATAATCCAACTTATCTCCCGTACCTCCACTTAAAAAATTGGGAATCATTGCGCCAATATCTGCAACTGTTTTTGGTACTTTAATAATTGTTGCACCAAATCGTTCCTTCACCATTTCTGCCATTTCAAGTCTTGTATGGATTTTAGGACCACCTATCTCAATAATTTTCGGACCCTTCTTAGCATAAGAAACTACAACTTCAGCCATATCTTTATGGTGAATACTATTTGTTTTTGCATCCCCATCTCCAACTATAGGAAGTACTTTACGTTTTGCCATGATAGCCAAATCGTTGAGGCCAGAGTAAAACCCTACTGGTCTTAGGATCGTATAATCCAAACCAGAGGAAATGAGTTCTTCTTCAAACATTTTATGAGCTTTGGTAATGTTGAAATCCTTGCCGGAATCGACGCCTTTTATAGATACATAAACGAAGCGCTTTACACCATTCATTACTGCATCATCGAGAATGGTTTTGTTTGCAGCATAATCTGTTTCATAAAAGGAATCTACTGAGGGGGAAAAAAGGCTTATACTTTTTCCCAGGGAAGAGATCACCGTAGAAACTCCCTTTGTGATATTTTTAATTTCAGGGGATTTGGTAGAGGCATCCACTTTCCATATATCGTTTGAATAAGGAGCTAATTTTGAAACTCCCTCAGAGGAATTGGTAAGAACCCTCAAAGGGACTTCCAGCTGTTTGAGAAGTTTCACTATTTCTAAGCCCAACGCCCCTGAAGCCCCAATCACTAAAATTTTTTCCTGATCTTCCATTTATTTCCGCATTTTAAAGCTTTGAAATTTAATCAGAAAATAAAGATTACAAGGTGCAGGTCAATAGATTAACACAACTTTAATGGTGTGAAAGCAGGAGGAAAGCTTGTGAAAACCGATCATGAAAAAACCCCGGTCATCACTCCGGGGTTCATTCATCAATCAAAAAACGAACAGTTATTATTATCCCAGTCATCACAAAGGGACTAAACTGTTGTCATCTTATATATTATCCTAAGTAAGTCTTCAAGATCTTGCTTCTGGAAGTATGTTTTAATCTTCTTATAGCTTTTTCCTTGATTTGGCGAACACGTTCCCTGGTAAGGTCAAAAGTCTCGCCAATTTCTTCTAACGTCATTGGATGTTGATCTCCCAGTCCAAAGTAAAGACGAATAACATCTGCTTCACGTGGTGTAAGGGTTTCCAAAGCACGTTCGATCTCTGTTCTTAAAGATTCGTGCAGCAATTCCCTGTCTGGGTTTGGCGACTCGCCAGAACGTAAAACGTCATATAGATTTGAATCTTCCCCTTCAACCAACGGCGCATCCATAGATACGTGACGCCCGGAGTTTTTCATGGACTCCTTCACATCATTGATGGTCATGTCAAGTTCTTTAGCGATCTCTTCTGCACTTGGCGGACGTTCGTGAGATTGCTCAAGAAAAGCAAATGTTTTATTGATCTTGTTAATAGAACCAATTTTGTTCAATGGTAAACGCACAATTCGGGATTGCTCGGCAAGTGCCTGCAAAATAGATTGACGTATCCACCAAACGGCGTAGGATATAAATTTAAAACCACGGGTTTCATCAAAACGCTTTGCAGCTTTAATCAATCCTAAGTTTCCTTCGTTAATAAGATCGGGAAGTGTTAATCCCTGATTTTGATATTGCTTTGCAACAGAAACCACAAAACGTAAATTTGCTTTAGTCAATTTCTCCAAAGCACGGTCATCACCCGCTTTAATTTTTTGTGCTAATTCCACCTCTTCATCGGCGGTAATTAGGTCCACTTTACCAATTTCTTGCAAATACTTATCTAGCGAAGCGGTTTCACGATTTGTAACCTGCTTCGTAATTTTAAGTTGTCTCATCTATCTTCTCCCTGGATTTTTAATTATGAATAGCTCTTGTATTTAATTATACGTAGAGAGTTAGTAAAATGTTACAATTCCTTTGATTTAATTTTTTTGGAGATTTATTTTCGGCGTTCCGGACTTTTTGGTTTTTGTCGTATATCCCAGCGCGATCAGGTATCTATGATGTTAACTTGCACATTACAGGTAGTTCTTTGAAATTTTTAAATTACAAAAATAAAAGGTTCTATTTTTGGATTCATAAAAAAAATCCCCTGAAAGTTTTTCTCAGGGGATTTTTAAAATTATAGGAGATAGAAACTAGTCGTTTCTGTTTTCTCTTGGTTTTCTATCGTCACGACCTCTGTCATCACGACCTCTATTGTCTCTTGATCCACGATTATCACGACCTCTGTCATTCCGGTCATCACGTGGTGGTCTCGCAACATATCCTTCCGGCTTTGGAAGCAATGCTTTTCTGGAAACTTTTTGCTTACGTGTTTTAGGATCAATTCCAAAGTATTTCACTTCAAATACATCTCCCATATTCACCACATCGCTTACGTTTTCAGTACGTTCCCATGCTAATTCAGATACGTGAAGTAGGACCTCATTACCCGGAGCGACAAGGAATTCTACTACTGCGCCAAAATCAAGCATTTTTATAACCTTCACTTCATAGGTCTCACCAACTGCCGGCTTGAACATTAAAGATTCAATTCTTGCCAATACGCTGTCAATACCTTCCTGACTTGTGCCAAGGATTTCAACAACACCTTTTTCGTCTACTTCGTTTATAACGATCGTACATCCAGATGTTTTTTGCATTTCCTGGATCACTTTTCCTCCTGGTCCAATAAGGGCACCAATGAATTCCTGCGGAATTATTTTGGTAACAATTTTTGGAGCATGAGCTTTTACGTCCTCGTTAGGAGCAGAAATGGTTTTAGTTAATTCTTCTAGAATGTGTAATCTTCCTGCACGTGCTTGTTTTAGGGCTTTAACCAGGATTTCGTATGGTAAACCTTTTACTTTAATATCCATCTGGCAGGCGGTAATACCATCTTCCGTTCCGGTTACTTTAAAGTCCATATCTCCCAAGTGATCTTCATCACCTAAAATGTCTGAAAGTACTGCGTGACGATCTCCGTCAGAGATCAGTCCCATTGCAATCCCGGAAACCGGTTTTTTCATTTTAATACCTGCATCCATCATCGCCATTGTTCCGGCACAAACAGTAGCCATAGAAGAAGATCCATTAGATTCCAATACTTCAGAAACAATTCTAATAGTATATGGGCAATCTGCAGGAACCATTCCTTTTAAAGCTCGTTGCGCTAGGTTTCCGTGACCAATTTCTCTTCGGGAAGTTCCTCTTAAAGGATATGCTTCTCCGGTACAAAATGGAGGGAAGTTATAATGTAAATAGAAAGTCTCCTCCCCCTGATGGGTTGGCATATCTATCATATTTGCCTCTCTGGAAGTTCCTAAAGTAACAGTTGCCAATGCCTGAGTTTCCCCACGGGTGAATATTGCCGATCCATGAACAGATGGCAAATAGTCGATTTCACACCAAATTGGGCGAATCTCGTCTGTTTTCCGTCCGTCTAAACGTGTTCCTTCAGCAAGAGTTAATTCCCTTACCGCTTCTTTTTCTACTTTATTGTAATAAGTCTTGATAAGACCTGAATTTTCTTCCAGTTCTTCTTCGCTAAAGGAGGCCAAAACCTCTTCCTTAACTCCGGAAAAACCTTCGCTTCTTTCTTTCTTACCGTGTCCACCTTTTGCGATATCATATACTTTTTGATATGCAATTTCTCTAACCCTGGCTGCAATAGTTTCATCGCTTTTTGCGGCAGCATATTCTCTTACCGGTTTTTTTCCGAAAGCTTCTGCCAATCGCAATTGAGCTTCAATTTGAATCTTGATGGCTTCGTGAGCAAATTTAATGGCATCTGCCATTTCTTCTTCTGAAATTTCATCCATCTCACCTTCTACCATCATTACAGAATCTGCAGAAGCACCAATAATCATATCAATATCCGACTCTAATAACTGGCTTCGGCTTGGGTTTATGATAAATTCACCGTTTACCCTACCTACACGAGCTTCAGAAATAGCACATTCAAAAGGAACATCAGATAATTGAATAGCTGCAGATGCGGCTAAACCGGCCAATGCGTCCGGCATCACTTCTTCGTCATGAGACATTAGCTGAATCATTACCTGAGTTTCAGTCTTATAATCTGATGGGAATAATGGACGCAATACACGGTCTACAATTCTCATAGTCAAAACTTCACCATCACTTGGTCTGGCTTCCCTTTTAAAGAAACCACCAGGATAACGTCCTGCTGCTGCAAATTTCTCTCTGTAATCTACTGTTAATGGAAAGAAATCCATTGTGCTCTCTTTATAAGAAGAAACAACGGTACAAAGCAATACTGCATTTCCCATTCTAAGCTCTACAGAGCCATGGGCTTGTTTTGCTAATTTTCCGGTTTCGAGCGAGATGCTTCTTCCATCTCCTAAGTCGATAACCTCTTTAAATGTTTTTGGAATCATAAATTTTTTTTTCAATTCTAATATGTAAAGTTACATACTACGTTAAACAATGGTCTCCCTTTGAATAATCCATCGGGACTTGCTGTGTTGTGCAGTGGTTGTAGCAGACCAATGAAAACTACTCTTAGCAAAGGCCGGAGCGTTAATCCCTCATTGAGGATTTAACCCGCCTGACCGTCGGGCAGGTTCCCCGTCCCGAGCTATCGGGATGCCCGAAATGAATTTCATTCAGGCGGGCTTGCCTCGAGGTTCTTGATTATTTTAAGTCTAAAAAAGGAACTAATTTCCCTCTAATATATGAAAAAAGGGGCGTTAGAGCCCCTTTATAATTTATTTTCTTAATCCTAATTCCTTAACGATTGCACGATATCTCATAATATCTTTCTTCATTAAATAGTCGAGTAAACTTCTTCTTTTACCTACCAGCATTACCAATGAACGTTCTGTATTATAGTCTTTTCTGTTGGTTTTCAAGTGACCTGAAAGATGAGAGATACGTTGGGTGAAAAGGGCAATTTGGCCTTCTGCAGATCCGGTATCATTCGTACCTTTTCCATGTTTTGCGAAAAGATCTTGCTTTTCTTCTTTAGTTAAATACATTCCAATATTAATTTTAATGATTTTTATGTATGAACAGATTTTCTGTCAAGCGGCAAAGATACTATATTATTATTAAAATTTATTCTGAAATTTAATTTTAATCCCTCATTGAGGGTTTAATCCACCTGACCGTCGGGCAGGTTCCCCGTCCCGATAGCTATCGGGCTTGCCCGAGGTTCTTGATTAAGATTGCTGCAGGTTTCAGGTTTACTACTTTTCTTATCTAATTGGTTGATTAAGAATGAGGTCTAAATAATGATTGATCTTGTCTTTAAGCTCTGATCTTGGAGTAATAAAATCCAAGAAACCGTGTTCTTTTAAAAATTCTGAAGTCTGGAAATCCTTTGGAAGATCCTGTCCGGTGGTATCTTTAACAACCCGTGGTCCTGCAAACCCAATCAAAGCTCCGGGTTCTGCAATATTGATATCGCCCAACATGGCAAAAGAAGCGGTAGTTCCTCCGGTGGTAGGATCTGTGCTTAGTGAAATATATGGGATTTTGGCATCATCCAATTGACCAAGTTTTGCTGAAGTTTTTGCAAGCTGCATAAGCGAGAGTGCAGCTTCCATCATTCTTGCTCCTCCCGATTTTGATATGATAAGGAGCGGAATATTATTTTTCAGGGAGTAATCGGCGGCACGGGCAATTTTTTCACCTACTACAGAACCCATGGATCCTCCTATGAATTTAAAATCCATACAAGCAATTACAAGATCCTTTCCTTTGGATTTTCCAACGGCTGTTCGAACCGCATCTGTAAGTCCTGTTTTTTTCTGAGCCGCTATTAAACGATCGCTATATTTTGTTGTGTCCTCGAAGTTTAAAGGATCCTTGGAGGAAATGTCTTTATCAAGCTCTCTAAATTTGTTGTCGTCAAAAAGAATCTTAAAATATTCCGTACTCCCAATTCTAACATGATAACCGTCTTCCGGGCTAACATAAAAATTTTTTTCCAGCTGTTCGGCATCTACAATCTTACCAGTAGGAGATTTGTACCATAAACCTTTAGGTACATCTTTTTTATCTTCGGTAGGGGTTTGGATGCCCTTTTGTGTTCTTTTAAACCAGGCCATATAGTATGTTTTTCAGAGTTTTAGGTCCAAGCTGCAGCGCGTACTTTAGCTTGAATCTGAGGATTTATTTAAAAAGATAGCTGCTGAAGCATAGTCCTTTCAGCAGATATCGATTTTATTTTAAAGAGTATTGATATTATTAAGGTCTTCAAAAGCTTTCTTAAGACGTGCTTTGAAGGTTAATTCACCTTCCCTTAACCAAACGCGGGGATCGTAATATTTTTTGTTGGGTACATCACTACCTTCAGCATTTCCAATTTGTGATTTCACGTAGTCTTTTTTGTCTCCCATGTAATCTCTAATACCTTCAAGGAATGCATACTGAAGATCTGTATCGATATTCATTTTTATTACTCCGTAGCTTATTCCTTCACGTATCTCTTCAACTGTAGATCCGCTACCTCCGTGAAATACGAAATCGATGTGATTTTCTTTAAGTCCGTGTTTTTTAGAAACAAATTCCTGAGAATTTTTTAGGATTATTGGAGTAAGTTTTACATTTCCGGGTTTATAAACCCCGTGAACGTTTCCAAAGGCAGCCGCAATGGTAAATTGATCGCTAACTTTGCTTAATTCCTCGTATGCGTAAGCAACTTCTTCGGGTTGCGTATAAAGTTTAGAATCATCTACATCGGTATTGTCAACGCCATCTTCTTCTCCACCGGTGATCCCTAATTCTATCTCCAGGGTCATCCCCATTTTGCTCATGCGCTCAAGATATTTTTTACAGATATCCATATTTTCCTCCAGAGATTCTTCAGATAGATCTATCATGTGAGAACTATACAAGGGTATTCCATGTTCTTTATAATATTTTTCACCTGCATCCAAAAGTCCGTCGATCCAGGGTAACAATTTTTTAGCACAATGGTCGGTATGGAGAATTACAGTAGCACCATATAGTTTTGCGAGTTCATGAATATGTTTTGCTCCTGCAACGCCACCGGCGATTGCAGCTTGTTGATTTTCATTCGATAAGCCTTTTCCTGCATTAAACTGAGCCCCACCATTTGAAAACTGAATTATAACCGGAGAGTTTAATTCTGCAGCCGTTTCAAGTACAGCATTTATTGTATTTGATCCTATTACATTCACTGCCGGCAGTGCAAAACCCTTCTTTTTTGCATATGCAAAAATTTCCTGTACTTCTTTCCCTGTAGCTACCCCAGGCTTAATATTGTGACTCATAATAAATGTTTTTCAAATTAGGTTTACAAAAATAAGAAAATAAGTTCGGTTAAAACGGATAATTGATACCTACGTTATATACAGCGTTTGCGAAGTTGTAGTTTTCAAACCACCTTTCCTCCATAGGTAGTGAAGGATCATAGGTTTTGAAACCAGCATCAAAACGCAGCACAAAAAAATTAAAATCATAGCGCAATCCTATACCGGAACCTATCGCGATATCTTTTAAATCTGCAAAGGAAGTAAAGGTGGCGGCTTCATCTTCCACAATGTCCAAGACATTCCAAATATTCCCGGCGTCTATAAAGATTGCGGAGTTTAAGGCACCAATTAAATTAAAGCGGTATTCTGCATTAAATGCCAGTTTCATATTGGCTTCGTTAAATTCATTTCGGCCTCCACTGCTTCCCGGGCCAAGATCATACGCTTGCCAAGCTCTGTTGTCATTAGGTCCACCTGCAAAAAAGCTACGAATAAAAGGGATGCTGTTTGCATTTCCGTAAGGTATAGCAGCTCCGCCAAATGCCCTAACGGCGAATATATTTTTGTTTCCCCAATCCCAATGCTTTATATAATCGAGTTCCGTTTTAATATATTGAGAATAATTCACTCCAAAAATGTTATAATTTCCCTGTTCATTTTTTTTCAGACCGGCTAAACTGGATATCGCTGCAAGAAAATTTCCTGCCGCCTCTACTTTAAACCTGAAACGGGAAAAATCATCATCGTATAAATTTTCTTTATTATTTATAAGGTACGTGAAATTGGATGCGAAAATTAGGTTGTTTTCGGTTAACCGGTTTTTTCGTTCACTAATGTTGTTTACCTCCTGGGATTGGTTTGGAGATAATCCTGAAGTTTGAGGATCTCCGGTAGTTACATCCCTTATAAAATTTTCAGCTCCTCCTGGTATTATAAGTCTTCCTTCCTCATCCAGATAGGTTGGGCTTGTTACCACTTCCGGAGATTGTACGATCTCATTTAAATTAGAATAGGAGTTCCGGTAAACATTGAAGTAATTATCTGTGTTCAAATTGCGCACATATTGAACATTCAATAAGTCAACTCGTTTGGAAATGGTTCTAGAGGGTGTCCATCTGTAATTCAGGATCGTATTCAGGTTTTGCTTGTCGAGACCTATGTTGTTCTGGGCGCTTACTCCCAGGCTTAGAGAGGTAAAGGGCGACATGTATTTTGGGATAAATTTCTCGGTATTAAATGGAAGAAATATCCTTGGAAAAGTAAGTTTTATATCGGCTCCAAGTTCAGAAATATTAAAAAACCGGTCTTTTGAACTTCCGCGTGCAGCGTCTGAGGAAGAACCTACACTTCCCCTTCCTGAGATTTCGAAATTTTCGGCTCCTCTAAAAACATTTCGAATTAATAAGGATCCACCAAATCCTACTCCAAATTCCTGAATATTACTTTGAGAAATATCAAAATCAAAACCGAGGGAATATTTTTGTTGAGGTGTCAAAAATATGTTTGCTACAAGATCTGTACTTGTGCTATCGGCAGGATCCGGGGTGTATTCTATACTTGGGTATTTAAAGACGCGCAGGGAACTCATACGGTTATAAGTTCTCGTTCTGTCGGTATCCTTAAAAATTTCTCCCGGCCTTATAAAAATTGCATCGGTAATAGCACGGGGTTTGTACTCCAATTCAGCAAAGCTATAGATGTTATAGCCATTGTATTGAACACTGTCTGTAACCGGTTTATATCTGTTTTCAAAAGTATAATCGGTGAAAACATTCACCTGGCTTATTTTATGAATCTTAAAGGGAACCCTGGCAGTAGTATCGCCTTGTTCAACCTGTCGGTTATTGACGATTACGGTGGTGTTTACTTTGTAATTCGTATCTATAGTATCTGCCTCAAAACTGATATATTCCTGATCAAAATAATAGACACCATTATTCCGGAATATGCGTGTGAGTCTGTCCCGCTCTGCATTATAATCCAGGGTTCTGTACTGAATTCCACTTTGAATAATCGATTCATGTTTATAAGCATCGTAAAGGGAGTCTATTACCAGGGAAGGAATGCGCTTTCGAATGGAATCTACTATATAGGGAGTATGGGTAGTAACAAAATAATCTACTTCACCTTTTTTATTTTCCAGCGGCTTTATTTCATAATTTGTTTCTGCATTAAACCAACCATTATTGAAGTACCAGGATTTTAAACGGTTTACAGATTTTTTGGTGAGTTCGTCATCTATAATTACGGGCGCTTCTCCTGCTTTTTTAATCCCTTCATTTATATTTACGTAGGATTGGCCTAATTTTTCTACCTGCTTTCTGGAATAAATATTGTTCAATCGCTGCTCCCTGTTTGGTTTTTTTTGCAGCCACTTTTGAAATGTTGAGTCGGGGTTGGGTTTTGCCAGGTTATAAAAATGCAATCTAATGGGGACTCCAAGCAGTTTGGCGTTAGGTTCCTGATATAACTGATTGTAAATACGAGCTTCTTTTAATTTCTCCCCATTCACAAAAATAGTATTCTCCTTAAGAAGTAATTCATCGCTTTGAACCCGCTTTATCGCATTACAAGAGATAAATAGTATAATGGTTAAAATAATAAACGATATTTTTGCGAGGAGGTGTTTCAATAAGAGTCAATTAAGAATTCAAAAATACATTATTTGCATGGTTAGCAAAAGCCAAATTAAGTTAATAACAAGTCTTGAGCAAAAAAAAAGCCGAACAAAAAACAGGCTATTTATTGTAGAAGGAATCAAGGGGATTTCAGAAATTTTGGCTTCAAATTATACGCTGGATTCTTTATATACCACCAAAGAGATTTTTGATGTTCCGGCTTCAAAAGCCCACCTGATCAATGAAGCCGATTTAAAGAAAATAAGCCGGTTGAAAACTCCTCAAACTGCCATTGCATTATTTGAAATTCCCGAAGTAAAATCACCCGATTTAAATGGGTTAATCATTGCTTTAGATGGAGTGCGGGACCCGGGAAATTTAGGAACGATCATTAGGTTATGTGACTGGTTTGGAGTGAAGACTCTTCTATGTTCAAAAGATACCGTAGATAGTTATAACCCAAAAGTTGTACAGGCCAGTATGGGAAGTATCACCCGCGTACAAGTTGTTTATTTGGATTTATCGCCTGTTATCAAAAATAATCCTGGAATACCGGTAATGGGAACTTTTTTGGAGGGGGAAAATCTATATGAAGCCAAATTTCCTTCAAACGGGATCCTTGTTTTGGGAAATGAGGCAAATGGGATTTCTAAAGAAGTCGAACAACTGGTTCCCAAAAAGTTGACCATTCCTCAATTTGGCGATTCCCAAAACACAGAGAGCTTGAATGTAGCAATGGCAACAGCTGTTTTTTTAGGAGAATTCAGGCGAAGGGAGAATTATTGAAAAGTGAAGTTTAAAAATACACCTCTTGATGTCATGTTTTCCACATTTCCCAGGTCGCTAGGTCCTTCCACAAGCTCATTGTTCAGGCCAAAGACGCCACGTAAAGAAGGTGAAAGTTTGAAGTAATAAAAATATAAATCAACTCCAACACCTACTTCATAGTTATACGTATTTGTCCTAATTCTTGTTATTGCCTCAGGATTGTTTTCGTTGCTCGATAAATTTATAGAAGTTGAAACCCCGCCAACTACAAAAGGTTTGATATTATTAAACCTGTTTGCTGAAAATTTTAACAAAAGAGGAAAGTGAACATAGGTGGAATTGATTTGGTCTATTTCCTGAGTATAGGTAGCCCTTAGCAGTCTGTTATTAAAACTTACACCAGGTTCAAATCGAATATCGAGGTTATTGGTCAGTTTTAAATTCCCAACTAGACCCACATTAAAGCCTATACTTGTCTCTATAATTAAATCATTTGCAGATGGAGAACCGGGTGTAAAATTTTTATAATCAAAATCGAAATCATACGTGTTGAAGCCCAGAAAATACCCATAAGACCATCTTTTCTGGTCAAAATTTGGATTGTTTAACATTCTATCCCCTGAAAATAATTGAGCATTACCTTGAAAATAACAAAACAGAAACCCTGTAAGTAGTAAGAATTTTTTCATATTAATTTTTAGATGCGGTATAAATGGTAGCTACTCCAAATGTTTGAGGCTTATCTTCTACATCTATAAACCCAATTTTCCTTAAAATATTGTTGAATTTTTCCCCGTAAGGGAAAGCCGCTGCACTTTCACTTAAATAAGAATAAGCAACCTTGTCTTTAGAGAACAACTTTCCTATAATGGGGAGTATAACTTTGCTATGAAAATTATATCCTTGCTTGAACGGGAATTTTGCAGGTACCGAGGTCTCTAAAACCACAAAAATTCCATTGGGTTTCAAGACTCTAAATATTTCTGCAAGTCCTTTTTCAAGGGTTTCAAAATTACGCACGCCAAAAGCTACGGTGATAGCATCAAAAGTATTGTTTTCGTAGGGTAAGGCCTCGGAATCTGCCTGCACCATTTTAATTTTTTCAGAAAGTTTCTCTTCAGCGATCTTTTTTCTGCCTACGGCGAGCATTCCTTCAGAAATATCAAGGCCTATGATTTCTGAAGCACTTGTTTTAGCAAGACTTATGGCAAGATCTCCGGTGCCCGTGGCAATATCCAAAACCTTTTCCGGTTTAGTGGCTTCTACCAGGGCGATCACTTTTTTTCTCCACTTTACATCAATTCCAAAGGAAATTACCCGGTTGAGTCCATCATAATTTTCTGAAATAGTATCAAACATTTTTTCCACCTGCGCTTTTTTATTCAGCTTGGAATCTTTGTATGGAGTGATTTTTTCTTTCATTTTACAAATTTGGTTCAAAGATAAGTGATATGTAATTACTGACTTTATAAGTTTCAGACTTTATTGTGAAACTTAAATAAAACCAAGTCTTATGGTTCATACTTTCTTTTAGATTAATTCCCGGTTTAATAGGAATTTTGTTGTTGCTATAAATAAGTCCCAAATTGCAATAAAAAATCTTTAAAAAGATAGCGTTTCAATTTATATGCCGGGGAATTAATGGATTGTATATTTTACTGTACCTTTGATATCTCGAAAAATCTTATCGCGTGATATGAAGATAATAATTGCCGGTGCCGGTGAAGTAGGCTTTCATCTTGCAAAATTACTTTCCTATGAATCACAGGATATTACCCTCATAGATAATAACAGGGATAATCTTGTATATGCTGATACTCATCTTGATATCAGAACCATTAAGGGGGATGCAACTTCAATCTCTATTTTGAAGGAGGCTAATGTAAAACATGTGGATTTGGTAATTGGTGTAACTTCCAGCGAGTCTACAAACATAACTGTTTGTGTTCTTGCAAAACAACTTGGAGCTAAAAGAACGATCGCCCGGATCTCAAATACCGAATTTTTAGAAAATAAAGAAGAACTTGGTTTTGTGAAGTTTGGAATTGATGAATTGATCTCTCCAGAGGCTCTTGCTGCCGCAGAAATTGCTTTATTGCTTAATCAATCTGCATTTAGTGATAGTTACGAGTTTGAAAATGGTGCTTTGATCATGATAGGACTTGACCTTTCCAGAACTGCTATGTTTGTAGGAAAAACCGTAAAGGAAGCTGCCGCCATATTTCCAAAGTTAAACTTTGTTCCTATTGCCATTCAGCGGTTTGGAACTCAATATACACTTATACCAAGAGGTGATACTCAGTTTAAAGAAGGAGACCAGGTTTATTTTGTCACAACACGTGACGGAGTAGAGGTATTATATAAACTTACGGGAAAAGTAAAACATTCCATAAAAAACATAATGATCCTTGGTGGGAGTAAAATTGGAAGAAAAACCGCACGGGATCTAAGCAGGAACAATTTTAATGTAAAACTTATAGAAAGTGACAGGGAAAAGGCTTTTGATCTTGCCGATGAACTTCCGCAGGTTTTGGTGATAAATAGTGATGGAAGAAATGTGGAACTTCTGGAGGAAGAGAATATTCATGACATGGATGCTTTTATTGCCGTTACCGGAAATTCAGAAACAAATATTATGACTTGTTTGGTAGCCAAATCCAAAAGCGTGAAAAAAACGATTGCCCTGGTAGAAAATATGGACTATTTTCAGTTAAGCCATTCTATTGGGATCGATACCCTCATCAATAAGAAATTACTTGCTGCAAATAATATTTTTAGATATATACGAAAAGGGGAAGTGGTCGCGATGACCAAATTAAACAACATGAATGCAGAATTATTGGAATTCATTGTAAAAGCTTCTTCCCAGGTTTGTGATAAAAAAATTAAAGATATTGATTTCCCCCGTTCAGCCATAATTGGAGGAATAATAAGAAATGGAGAAGGCTTGATAGCGCTGGGAGATTTTTATATAAAAGCAGGAGATAGAATTGTGGTATGCTGTTTACCAAGGTCTATAAACAAGGTGGAAAAGCTCTTTTTGTAATGCCTAAATTAAACTATAAGGTTATTCTCCATATTATGGGATTGCTCCTTTTATTTAATGGAGGCTTTATGCTTATTGCTGTTTTTGTAAGCTGGTATTATGATGATGGAATAGCCTTACAAATTTCTTCCGCCGCACTAATCACTTGTTTTATTGGAATAGTATTAATGTTTTTCACCAGGGGACGTGGTAAAGAACTTAAAAAGCGAGAGGGTTATATAATTGTGACCTTTGGCTGGATTTTTATGGCTTTAAGTGGAACACTCCCTTATATATTAAGCGAAACCATCCCCAATTTTACCAATGCCTTTTTTGAAACCATGTCTGGCTACACAACAACCGGGGCAACTATTTTAAATGATATTGAATCTATTCCCAAAGGGATTTTATTTTGGAGAAGTCTTACGCATTGGATTGGGGGGATGGGGATCATTGTTTTAGCCGTTGCTATACTCCCTCTTTTAGGAATTGGAGGGATGCAGTTGTTTTCTGCTGAATCTCCCGGACCAAGTGCCGATAAGTTAAAACCACGAATTACAGATACAGCAAAACGCCTATGGCTAATCTATTTCTCCTACACCATCGCTGAAACTGTTTTGCTGAAGGTAGCTGGAATGAGCTTTTTTGATGCTATCAACCATTCTTTAAGTACGCTTTCTACCGGCGGTTTTTCAACAAAAAATGCCAGTCTCGCCTATTGGAATGATCAACCTGTTATCCAGTATATTGTTATTCTTTTTATGTTTCTTGCTGGCTCAAATTTTGTGATAAGCTATTTTGCTTTTAAAGGAAAAATTCAGAAGGTGATTCACGATGATGAATTTAAATGGTATTTTGTATTTATTATAGGATTTACAGCTGTAGCTGCAACTATAATATATTTTCAGGCAGATTTGTCACTTTCCTCTATCGCACATCCTATGGTGTGGGGAGAAGGAGAAAGCGCATTCAGGCACGCACTTTTCCAGGTTTTAGCAATTGTAACAACAACAGGTTTTGTTAGTGCAGATTACACGTTATGGACTCCCTTTCTAACAGTATTCTTTTTCGGATTAATGTTTCTTGGGGGCTCTGCAGGATCTACAGCAGGAGGGATTAAGGTGATGCGCCACCTGATTTTAATTCGCAATGGGATAACCGAATTTAAAAGAACCCTGCATCCAAATGCAATTTTGCCGATACGCTATAACGGTAGAGCGATTAAAAAGGAAATCGTATTTAATATTCTGGGCTTTTTTATTCTATATATGTTGTCTTTTATTATTGGAGCCCTGGTTTTTGCGTTTATGGGAGTTGATTTCATGACCTCTATTGGAGGAGCGGCATCTTCTTTAGGTAATGTAGGACCTGCATTAGGAAGTTTGGGACCTATTTATAATTATGATGTATTACCGCCTGCAGCAAAATGGTGGTCGGCATTTTTGATGCTTATAGGAAGGTTGGAACTGTTTACTGTTTTGATCTTACTTACCCCATTCTTTTGGAGGAACAGATAGCACATTTTTAATCCCTCATTGGGGTGGTGGTTTAACCCGCCTGACCGTCGGACAGGTTCCCGTCCCGTAGCTATTGGGATGCCCCGAATTTTTGAAAAGATTTCCTTCTGGTAGAAATCGGGATAAAATTCGTGGGCCCGCCCTTACCGAGCTTCTTGATTCAAAAAAAAATCAGCCTGAGATTATCTGGCTGATTTTTTAGAATATTTTTGAAATTTTTAAACTTCAGAAACAGCTGCTTTTATTCTTTTTAAAGCTTCTTCTATTTGCGATTCACTGGCAGCATATGAAAGTCTTATGCATTCCGGGTTTCCAAAGGCATCACCTGTTACAGTTGCAACAAGGGCTACTTCCAATAAGAACATAGAAAAATCTGTAGCATCTTTTATATGGTGTCCTTTAATTGTTTTTCCGAAGAAATACGAAATATCAGGGAAAACGTAAAAGGCTCCTTCTGGCTCTGTGGTTTTAAAACCTTCTATTTGATCCAGCAATGAAAGTATCAATTTCCTACGTTCTTTAAAGGTGTCAATCATAGGCTGGATTTTGCTAACAGGCGCTTCCAGAGCAGTGATAACTGCGCGTTGGGCAATACAGTTGGCTCCGCTTGTTATCTGGCCCTGCATTTTATTACAAGCGCGGGCGATATATTCAGGTGCCCCTATATATCCTATTCTCCATCCGGTCATGGCAAAAGCCTTGGAAACTCCGTTAACCGTGATCACACGATCATACATATCTTCAAACTGAGCCATAGATGCGTGTTCCCCAACAAAATTTATATGCTCATAAATTTCATCACTCACTACAATTATATCTGGATATTTTACCAATACATCAGCCAGGGCACGTAATTCTTCCTTGCTAAAGATCATTCCGCTGGGATTGCAGGGAGAGCTGTACAAAACCATTTTGGTTTTTGGTGTGATCGCCGCTTCAAGTTGTGCTGGAGTGATCTTAAAATTATTTTCAACAGTTGTAGGAACTTCCACAGGAATTCCCTCGGCAAGTTTTACTATTTCTGCGTAGCTTACCCAGTACGGGCAGGGCAATATCACTTCATCTCCGGGATTTAAAATCACCATGGCAGCATTAGCCAAGGATTGTTTAGCCCCAGTAGAAACTACGATTTGAGCGCGGTTGTAGGTAAGGCCATTATCCCGTTTAAATTTCGTGATTACGGCATCTTTCAACTCTACATAACCGTCAACCGGGGAATAGGAATTGTAATTATCATTAATAGCCTGTATTGCGGCTTCTTTTATAAAATCGGGGGTGTTAAAGTCCGGTTCTCCCAGGCTTAAGCCTATAATATCTTTTCCTTCTTCTTTTAACTCACGGGTTTTGGCCGCCATTGCCAGGGTTTGTGAGGTGGTCATGTTATTGATTCTGTCGGATAGTTGTTTTTGCATGAAATACGGTTGGTTTTTGAATATTTTTAAGCAGAAATTACGGGTTTTGACCCCATTTCTTTTAAATGGCTGAAATGAGCAATAATGGCTGCACGGGTAGTTTTGTATTCGTTGTAAGGTAAATTACATTCTGCAGCGGTTTCTTTAACTATTTTGGCGATTTTAGTGTAATGGATATGACTTATATTCGGAAAAATATGATGTTCTACCTGGTGGTTTAGTCCGCCGGTAAACCAATTTACAATTTTGTTTTTGGTAGCGAAATTAACGGTAGTATATAGCTGATGTATCGCCCAGGTATTTTTCATGGATCCGGTTTCATCTGGAATAGGCATTTGGGTTTTATTAACCACATGGGCCAATTGAAATACGATGCTTAGAATAAGACCTGCGGTATAATGCATCACAAAAAAACCAATCAAGATCTTCCACCAGGCTATGGACATGAAAAGCATAGGGATCAAAATCCATATAGCGAGATAGATCGCTTTGGTAACAGCAATGATGCTCCATTGTTTTGCAGGAGAAGGTAATTTCCCGTAGGCCAGCTTTCTGGATAAATAGCTTTTGGTTTGTTTAAAATCGGTAGTAAGCGCCCAGTTAAAGGTTAGTAAACCATATAAAAACACCGAGTAATAATGTTGAAATCTATGGAATTTTGACCATTTGGAGTGTTCAGAAAAACGGATGATTCTGCCTGCGTCCAGGTCTTCGTCGTGCCCGTGTATATTGGTGTAGGTATGGTGCAAGACGTTATGCTGAACCTGCCAGTTATAAACGTTTCCGGCAAGTACATAAATGGTTCCTCCCATTAGGTTATTGACCCATTTTTTAGATGAATACGAACCATGATTTCCATCATGCATCACATTCATTCCAACTCCGGCCATTCCTGCGCCCATAACGATGGTTAGTAATAAAAGCCACCATTGCGATATATCCAGGGTAAGAATTAAAAAGTATGGCACCAAAAAAAGGGAGAACATAACAATCGTTTTGAGATGCAATTTCCAGTTTCCTGATTTGGATAAGTTGTTATCGTTAAAATAAGCATTTACCCGTTTATTGAGTGTTCGGAAAAATTTTCCCGAATCAACTCTCGAAAAGCGAACGGTTTCATGATTCATAGACATAAGATAAAATTCAATTGAACAAAGATAAAACATTAATTGTGCCGATACCAAAATACGGAGAAATTAACGTTGCAATTTCAGTACTTTTGCAACAAAATAGAAGAACGTGGAGCTTATAAAACAATATTTCCCTCAATTAAACGAAGTTCAGCTAGAACAATTCAGCAAGTTACAGGAGCTATATAAAGACTGGAATCTTAAAATAAATGTGGTTTCCCGAAAGGATATAGACGAACTTTATTTGCGTCATGTGCTGCATTCTCTTGGGATAGCGAAAGTACTTGAATTCAGGCCAGATGCACATATTTTAGACGTAGGAACCGGCGGAGGGTTTCCAGGAATTCCTTTGGCAATTCTTTTTCCTGAAACCAGTTTTCATTTGGTGGATTCTATCGGAAAAAAAATAAAGGTTGTGGATGAGGTCGTAGAAGGTTTGCAGCTCACAAATGTTAAAACCACCAATGCCCGTGTAGAAGAGATCAAAGGTAATTATGATTTTATTGTTAGTAGGGCAGTGGCAGCGATGCCCACTTTTGTGCATTGGGTGAAAGGAAAGATTGCCAAAAAAAGCAATCACGAACTCAAAAACGGAATTTTATATCTTAAAGGAGGGGATCTGTCTGAAGAATTGGAGCAGTACAAATCTGCAGTGATTTATCCATTAAAAGATTATTTTGAAGAAGAATTTTTTGAAACAAAAAAGATCGTTTATCTACCAATGAAATATAAAGGATAATTGTATGCTACCTTAGGATGTTTCGAATAAATTTTAAGGAATAGTTATTCAAATTGCTGCAAAGTTTTCGATTAGAATTAAAGAAAAAAAGCCTGTGCTAAACAGTTGTTAATTATTTCTTAAAACAACTTATAATACTATTTCTCATCGTACTTACTATTCCTGCTGATATTTCAGAAAGTATGATCCTCACAAAGCCTTCAGTTCTTCTTGGGTAGAGTTAAATAAGTTAAATGCCCGGTTTTAGCAGCGCTTAATTCTTAAATTTCAAAAAGGATTAGAAACTGTAAAATGGGACATTTAGAAAAAACCACAAGCTTGCTTTATTCAATTCTGGAAAAGAACTACCGTGATTTCAGAATTTATTCCAATGCCTCAAAACATTGTAAGAGACTGCTTTTTCGTAATTTTCTCATTAAAGTGGCTCATCAAAAAAAGTCTTTTAGCAAGAGAATAGAACAGGAAATTGAGAGCCTGGAAAACCAAAATAATATAAAGGGAGAAGGGAAAATTAACTTAAGGCGCGAATGGAAAAATATTCCTGGTCCTGTTCTTCCTGTATTTAGAATCGAAAAAGACGGGATCATTAAAGAATGTTACCGGAGAGAAAGACAAAATATTGGATTATATCAAAATTTATTATCCAGAATAAGTTTAGGAGAGATCCGCGAAATGCTCTTATTTCAAAAACATTCCGTCCAACTTACCCTGCAGGAAATTGAAGGTTTTGGATTGAATATTTACGAAGATTTGGAAGAGGAAAATGGCGAAGGAGAAAAGAAGTATTTGGGAATTTAAAGTGCAATCGACTTTGCATTAATATGGTATAAAAGAAACCCGGAAGTTTTTCGACTTCCGGGTTTTTTTTTTGAATACAACTTTTTCTATTTCATTAAAAGGATGTTTTTGGAAACCATACCTTCAACGGCATATACTTTAACCACATAAATTGCAACCGGGTGGTCTTTCACCTGCAATATCATTTCTTTTTGATTGGAGGTTGACGTAAAAGATTCCATTCGTTGTCCAAGCAAATTATATATTTCTACCTGTTCTATTTGCATCTCATAAGGGTTTAAGATCATAAGTTGATGTTCATTTTCTGCAAAGATCACATCTATGGTTCCCGGAGGAAGTGGATTGGGCAGATCAGGATTGGGTTTTTCAATTGGATTGGGTTCTGGCTCCGGATCCGGTTCCGGATCTTTTTCTTTTTGAAATACAAGTGCGAAGCGATCAAAAGTCTCACCGGCCTCCAGCTCTAACTCATATTCTGATGTTCTTAAGTTATGATAGGTTTGAAAAAGTGAATCTTTAATAAAAATATTGAGGTCCTCCGGAACATTCTCGAGTCCCCCAATTTCGATTTTAATAGTTCCATTTTCCTTTGTATGAATACCAATAGGAAATGTCTGATCCAAATTATAATTAGGTACACCTTGAATCACAAATTCTCTGGAATTGATCAACCAATACATGTCCTCAGGGAAATTATCATTTAAAGGAGCATCATAGCCTACGTCATATTCATTGGTAGTATTTTTATCTGTTGCTATAGCTATTTGCCTGTTATAACCCAACGGCGAACGGAAATTAAGACGAATTACCTTACTTCTTTCTTCTTGTTCTTCTCTATTATTATTCTTTCCTTTGGATGGGTATTCAGGTTTTAAAAATTGAGAATCAGATGTACCTTCTAGTGCGAATTTTCTTTGTGAATTCTTAAAAAGGATTCCTTCAGGATTTACTGAAGTTACATTTCCTAAAGAGGGATCAATAACCGTATTTATAAAAAATCCCTGTCCAACCGGGATATACCTCTGAGGAATCCGTTCCTGATTAGTAAAGTAATCTGTGCTGCTTTCTCCTGTACTGTTAATACGATCATCGGTCGCTGCTGCTGCCACACCAACGTTGATAACTCTTGCCGCATATCCACCCACATAATCTGCAAGAATGTGAGTTTTACCTGCAAAATGGTCCCAGAAGTAAAGGACTCCGTTAAAATTAATCTTGGAATTGTGACTATTGTTCGAAGCGTTATCTTTAATAAATTGATCCCCATCAATGGCAGATGGGTAGGGGTTACCAATTAGGTAATTTTGATTAGTCAAGAGACCAGCAAGGTAAATATCCCCATTATTTGGAAAACCTTTAAAAGTATAATTCTGAAGTTTTCCCTCAGAGATATGTATATCTTCAGTACCCTTCATTGTGTAACCTTCACCTATTTTAATTGGGGTGTAACTTCCAATTGGTTCCCAGGCACTATACTGATTTGCCGTTTTTTTTCTGAAAGTGTTGATCCAGTAATCACTTATTTTGATAGGATTAGCCTTTGGACCATCAGCATGGGTATGCGGCCATGCGAAATTTATAATTTCAAATACTCCTGTTCCTACTTTTGTGCCATCAAACATAATTTCATTGACCTTATAATCAGTTCGTATAGAATCTGGCGCCACTGGGGAACTCCAATAGTTATAGTTGAAACTGCTGGCTGTTCCCTGTTGGTCTTTTTCTATATTCCCGGAACCTTTAATTATGCTGCCTCCGGTTTGCACTAATTGGGATTCCCCATCCAGGTCTATAACTCCATTTAGTTCCAGGTAATGCGTGATTCGCAGCTCGTTGCCGGAGTTATTGTTGACTCCATTCATAGTTAATTGCGTTCCGTTACCAGAAAGCAATCCTAGTAGTTTTATGACTTTATTATTGGAATTAATATTGTCCTTTTGAATCGCAATATTCCAATCTATTGGCGTTCCGTTAATTCCAGTATCATTAGGGAAAGTCCAGAATTTATTGGAGTTTGGATCCCAGGAATTACGGTTGTGCCAGGTTCCGGCTGCTTGAGATTCATAAGGTAGGGGAGCTGTGTTTTCCTGATTTGTTTCAATATTTCTTAATTCCCCCGGGACACCCGACATTCCAAAATTAGGCGTTTTACCGGCCTGAGGTTTTATTTCATTCTTAAAAGGAATGTACCCCTCTGTTTTAGGTTCTTGTGAAATCAATGGTAAATATCCAATTAATTCACTCCAAAGAATTTTAGCCCAGGGTTTATTAGTTTGGTCCAGGTGGAAATTATCTTCATCCTGGAGATAGCTTTTATCTCTTATGGGTAAAACTTCTCCTTTAATATAGTCTGAACCTATAACATCCTCCGGTTTTTCAGGAATTTCGATTCTCTGGTTCATCATAAATCGAAGTTGCTCCTCAGTAAGCGCTATTTTCCATAATCTAACTTCTTCGATCCAGCCGTGAAAATAGTTTACAGGAACGTCGGGATTATCGGCATTATACAT
Organism: Gillisia limnaea DSM 15749; assembly: GCF_000243235.1. GTDB lineage: Bacteria > Bacteroidota > Bacteroidia > Flavobacteriales > Flavobacteriaceae > Gillisia > Gillisia limnaea. Next base: position 1,063,359 of record NZ_JH594606.1, on the reverse strand, counting down.
TGCCCCGATAATGGCAGGAGCATTAACTACTGCAGGATTAGTTGAGGTAGCATTACCTACTCGAATTCCGTCTACATATAAGCGAATATTTCCGTTATTATAAATGGCTGCAATATGATGCCATCTATTGGCTGTGACTTTATGGGAAGTGGTAACTGATTTATTACCCCATCTAAAGGTGGGAGCACCACTGTTTATTATAAGGTCCAAACCTTTGCTTAGATCTTTGCTGTTTCTTTTGCTGAAAATTGTTCTGGTGTTGTTGATGGATTTTGGTCTTATCCAGGCTTCAATACTAAAGTTTCCTGAGGTGAAACCGTAATTGTCGCCTAAAAAAACGTGGTCGTCTATTCCGTCAAAATCCAGAGTGCTGCAGTCTTCAGAAAAGCTAATAGAAACTGAGTCAATTTCAGGAGGACAGGTGTCATCATCAGTAATAATCCAGTCTAAGATATAATCAGTAGAAGCATTGCCAGTAAAAGTTGTGTTAGGGTCATTATCATCTTCAAATGACCCACCATTTCCTTCAGAAATTTCCCATTTTCCGATTCCAATTTCAGGTGTGTTTGCGGATAATAGCGCTTTTGTAAAACCACAATTGAACTGCTGATCCTCTCCCGCATTAGAAATTAATTCCTCAGGCTCTATTATTGTAAATGTCTCTTCTATTTGACAACCATTGGCATCGATGATTATTACTGTGTATATTCCTCCGGAAAGGTCTGTGACCTCTTGTCCTGTTTGCCCATTACTCCAGAGGTATTCATAATATTGGTTGTCATTACCATCTAATAGAGGGGTACCTCCACTAGGATTTAAAACTTTTGCAGAAGTAGTTTTTCCAAAACAGATTTCTTCGAATTGGACATCTTCGATGCTAATTTGATTCGGTTCGCCGATAGTTAGCGGATCTATATTTAAAGTTTTTCCATCACTATCCCTTACAATTAAGTTGTTATAAGTTTCAGCTGAAAGATTAAGAAAGGTATTCGAAGATTGATAATTGGCTCCACCATCTTTACTATATTCATAAGATCTGGTTCCGCCGCGGGCGTTTATAATTATACTTCCTGAAGCATCATTAAAACATAAAGCATCCTGAGGTGTGGCCGTTGCTGTAAGGGGTGTTGGAACGGAGATTTCGGTGTTGAAGCCTAAACAATGCGGACCATTCTTACCATTTCCTCTGCCTCCGCCATTACCGTTTCCTTTGGTCCAACTAAAATTGGCGAAGGTTATAGATAATTCATCCCCACACTCCCAATTAATTTGATCATCATCTGGTCCCACTTGAAAAATAGGAAAAAGTCCTTCTTTTACATTATCACCATTGTATACACCTATTGCTTGATATAAGGTGGTTTCACCATTTTTTTCTATTGTGTATTTAATTTCAGCTGTAAGGCTGTGCATTTGGGAGATTTTAGTAATATCAATGTATAAATAGATATCCCTATTATCATCGCATTCATCGATTTCAATTTCGGATCTATCTATGTTTGGATTTCCATTATAATCATATCCGAAAAAGAAATTTTCTATATTAAATTGAATATCCTGAGCATTCCCACAAGGTTCAAAACACTCTCCTACATAATGTGAGAAAGTATGTTCTGAGGTTACACCTGACTCATCGGTGACCCATAATGTTATTGTTTTTGTGCCAGGAGAATTGTAAAAAACCCTTAATTTATCATTGTAATTAAGTTCATCATTCTCATAGGGAATTTCATCATTTTCATCAATAATTAAATTTGGAGTTGCTCCACTTCCAAAGCTCCATCTGTATTTAAAATCTTCTTGAGGATCTCCGACCCCACCACGCATACTTTCAATGTCAATATAAAATTCTGATGCTCGAATATCGTCATTATTGCTAGCACAATATGAACTTTCTAATATATAAGCATCAACTTCTTCAATAACTTCAAATTCTGACGGTTCAGATACACAAGAGTTAGCGTCTGTAACTACTAGTTGATAATTTCCAGCGGGAAGGCTATTGGCTCTTTGTGAGGTTTGTAACACTTCACTCAAAGAATTATCCTCATTAATTCTTCTCCATTCGTATGTGTAATTTGGGGTTCCTCCCGAAACTGTTGGTATTACACTTGCTGTAGTTGTGCCATATTGTTGAGTTCTTATGTTTTCTGGAAGACTTACAGAAATGTGAGAGTCGGGTTCCTGAATTTGGATTGAATTTGTTAGTTCTACAATACAACCATTATCATCTTGCAATTCGATTTGATATAATCCTGTTTGTAGATTTCCAATAGACTCAGTACTTTCAGTCCATTCAGTGGTGCCTACTATTCTAAAATATACTTCTCCTCTTCCGCCACTTAAATTATTTAGAGAAATACTACCATCGCTGCCCTCAAAGCAGCTCACATCAGTTTTATTAAGCGTGGCATTTATTACATCGGGCTCTTCAACATTTATAGTTACCTGAAGTGCACAATCATTTGCATCAACGACAAAAATTGTATGCGTGCCGGCTTCCATATTACTAAATTCTCCGGTACTATTCCAGTTTTCGTTATCCATTGAATATTGATAATTTCCGTTTTCATCCAATGTTCCTCCGGATACAGTTCCTGCGCTTATAGTTCCATCATTGCCTCCAGAGCAGGAGGCTGGAGTAGAACTGGGATCGGTAGTCATTTGTAAATCATCAGGCTGGCTGATAATAAATGGTAGTTCTATGGAACAGCCATTTTGATCGGAAACTGTTGCCATATAATTTCCGGGTTTCAGATTATCCTTAGAATTTCCGGTACCGGATAAACTGCCCCAATCGTAAATTAGATTTCCAACGCCCCCGTTAGCTGTTACCACGGCTGAACCATTGTCAAAACCAAAACAACTTATATCAGTTGTTTCAATTTCGGCTACTATCGGATTAATAGTAATAGTCTGCTCCAAAGTATCAAAATTACCGGAATTATCAGTAAAAGTCCAGGTAATAGTACCTGTTTCGGTAAACGTAGTAGATCGGCTAGGTTGTCCGGTTATCTCACCGCCGCAATTATCCTGAGCCACGGGTGCTTCTACAGTGTATTCACATCCCCAGGTAATATTGTCTACAGTAGGTAAAATAGGTTTAATATTGTCTTCCACCGTTATAGTTGCTGTTCCTGTATTAGAGTTATCATTATTGTCTATTACGATAAGGGTGACGGTATTAGATCCAATATTAGTACAATCGAAATTGGTAATATCTAAAGCAGTCGATTGAATTCCGCAGGCATCGTTTGAGCCATTGTCAATATCTGTCGTAATTATAGTTGCCTGTCCGTTTTCATCAAGTTGAACGGTAATGTTTTTTGTATTAACTACTGGTGCTACATTATCTTCAACAGTCACTATTGAGGTAGCTGTGCTTGTTTTTCCGTTGTTATCTGTTACTGTTAAAGTAACCATGTTGGAACCTATATTTGAACAGCCAAAAGTATTTGGCACGACCGACATAGAAGCAATTCCACAGGCATCGGAAGAACCATTGTCAATATCGGCAGCTGTTATAGAAGCATTTCCTGAAGGATCCAACTGGACGGTGCGGCTTTTAGCAACAGTATTTGGAGCAACATTGTCTTCTACAGTCACTGTTGAGGTAGCTGTGCTTGTTTTTCCGTTGTTATCTGTTACTGTTAAAGTAACCGTGTTGGAACCTATTTGTGAACAGCCAAAAGTATTTGGCACGACCGACATAGAAGCAATTCCACAGGCATCGGAAGAACCATTGTCAATATCAGCAGCTGTTATAGAAGCATTTCCTGAAGCATCCAACTGGACGGTGACGCTTTTAGCAACAGTATTTGGAGCAACATTATCTTCAACAATCACTGTTGAGGTAGCTGTGCTTGTTTTTCCGTTTGTTATCTGTTACTGTTAAAGTAACCGTGTTGGAACCTATATTTGAACAGCCAAAAGTATTTGGCACGACCGACATAGAAGCAATTCCGCAGGCATCGGAAGAACCATTGTCAATATCAGCAGCTGTTATAGAAGCATTTCCTGAAGCATCCAACTGGACGGTGACGCTTTTAGCAACAGTATTTGGAGCAACATTATCTTCAACAGTCACTGTTGAGGTAGCTGTGCTTGTTTTTCCGTTGTTATCTGTTACTGTTAAAGTAACCGTGTTGGAACCTATATTTGAACAGCCAAAAGTATTTGGCACGACCGACATAGAAGCAATTCCACAGGCATCGGAAGAGCCATTGTCAATATTAGCAGCTGCTATAGAAGTATTTCCTGAAGCATTCAACTGGACGGTTATGTTTTTAGCAACAGCATTTGGAGCAATATTATCTTCCACAGTTACTGTTGCCTTGGCGGTGTCTGTATTGCCGTTGTTATCTGTTACTGTTAAATTATACGTGCCTGCAGGTACACCATTAAGATCTTTGGTTGTTGGTCCATTGCTCCAGGAATATTTGTAAGGGGAGGTTCCTCCGGACACAGACATAGTTATTACTCCATCTGCATTATCGCTGCAAGTGACGGGAGAGATTTGCTGAACTTTGACCAGTAGTTCTTCGTTTGTTGTGGAAGACATCTTTAGTCCATTAACCGAGAGAGGAGAAATAGGGCTTATTCCTGTTCTGCCTTTTTGCGCTGTTTCCACAGGCTTATTAGCCAGAGGTTCAGTTTTCCCTATATTTTCTAAAAAGATCTTCTGATGGACGATCTTGCTTAAATCGAATTTGGTAGTTTCCGATAAAATAAAATTGGTAAAACCCAGAAATGCAATTAGTACAAGAATGACTTTTACCCGGGGGGTAATTTTGCCCATACGCTAAACCTTTATAAATATTTGCTAAAATTAGATATAAAAATTTAGAAATAAGCGGTTTAGAGAATAATTTTAAAGTTTAAGTGCGATTTTATTCGATGAAATGCGAATATCTATAAACTATGTAGGAATTATCTTGTTAATTACTTAGGATGATCTTTCTGGTTATCACTTTTCCTTTGGCATATAATTTCAGGATATATACCTCTATGCTATAACCCCGCACCGGTAATTTGATTTCTTTTTCATTGGAGATTCGGTCATAATTCTCCAGCAGGTTTTCATTGGGATCAATAAATACAGATTTGAAATCTCAATTTCATCGGGGTTCAGTATTTGTAATTCGCGCCCGGTTTGGGAGTGACGCACCTGTAATACGACGCCATAATTTATTTCCCACGGAACTGCATCCAGCAGTTTCAATACTTCTTCTTCGTTAAAGAAAACTATTTCAAAACAGGCGGTCTCCCCGGGCCCGGAAGTTGATATTTAGGGCTATGTTCCATTATCCCTGATGCTGTCCTGTAATGTATTATTGAGATATATTCTCAAGGATGCCTGTCCATTTTTCAGCCTTTTGAGTTTGATACGAAAAGGTTTAATCTCCTTAATCCCTCATTGAGGGTTTAACCCGTCTGACCGTCGGGCAGGTTCCCCGTCCCAATAGCTCGGGATGCCAGGAGTTTTTAAAAGGATTTTACTCCCGATAGCATATGGACATACGTCGGGGAAAGCACGTCCGTAACGACCGGGCGGGGGTTGCCCCGAGGTTCTTGATTTCTTATGTTATTTAGGGTACCCGTTAATCCTATCCATTTCTAGTTATTGATAATTATCTTCTTGCTTACAACCCTTCCTTCAACAACAAGCTGAACAATATAAACCCCGGAGCTATAATTTCTAACAGGCATTTTGAATTCCTTTTCAATAGGAAGATTGTTGTGGCCTTCCAGTTTATTACCATTGAGGTCAAAAATGTACATATTTGTGATTGAAAGTTCCTGCGGATTAAGGATCTGCAATTCCCTGTCTGTTTGACCATGACGAACGCTAATCCCAAACCGATCCTTGATCTCATCTGGTTCTTCTCCGGGTACTTCAACCACAGGTGGCACAGGTTCATCTTTGAAGAAAATTATTTCAAAACGGTCATGAATAGTTCCCGGTTCAGAAGTTGAGAAGTACGGAGATTTCCTTAGATCGTGAATACTGTCATTTAATATGTCTTTTAAGTACACCGGTTCGGTATCAGGATAATTTTCAAGTCCGCCAATTTCAATCTTTAGCTCCCCTTCTTCCTTGATTTTAATTCCCAATGGTAAAATTTGATCCTTATCGAAATTTGGTACAGCCTGGATTACAAACTCTTTATCCTGAATTAACCAATACATATCTTCGGGAATATTATCAAATAAAAGAGCATCATAACCTAAATCAAAACTGTTGGTAGTATTGGCGTCAGCAGTTACTAGAATTTGTCTGTGGAAGCCAAGCGGGGATGTGAAATCCAATCTTATTTTATACCGTGAATCCTTGGTTACTAACGATTTTTGACCTTTAGTAGGATAAATAGGTTTAAGAAATTGGGACTCATTGGGGTTCAGTTCGGTAACAAAAGCTCTTTGGCTATTATTAAAGTTAACTATTCCGCCACTTATAATAATGCCGTTGGCTATAGCAGGATCTAAAACCGTATTAATAAAAAATCCCTGACCCACGGGTACAAATTGTCCGGGTTTTTTGGTTCCTGAGGTACCGTCATTATTGATACGCTCATCTACCGAGGAAGCTGACTTTACAGCTCCGGAAAGATTTATAGTTGCATAACCTCCTACATATTCCCTTAAAATATGAGTGTTTTCCTGTCCAAAATGGTCCCAAAAATATAAGGCTCCATTAAAAATGTTTTCGGTATTCGTAGCACCTCCAACATTTGCTGAATTTAAGTTATCTAATATAAATTGTACAGCATTAAGAGCAGACGGGTAAGGGTTTCCAACTAGACGGTTCTGATTTGAGCCAATACTCACCCCATTTACAGGTCCGTTATTTGGCAATCCTTTGAAAACGTAGTTTTGCGGGGTTGAAATAGCCACATCACCTGAAGTTCCTTTCATGGTAAACCCGTCGCCGGTATTAAGCTGGCCATTTTCCCCAATCCATTTCCATTCTGCATACACATTGGCAGTGCCAAAGAATTTGAAGAGCCAATAGGCGCTAATCCTTTTTTGTTCGGTATTATAATTATATTTATCAGCGTAGGTATGGTCGTAGGCAAAAGAAATATCCTTCGCATTATTGGAATCGGTTCCATCTCTTAAAAGGCCTTTTATAGTGCCACCGGCATTGGAGGCTCCTGCACTAACCGGGAAACTCCAGTAGTTGTAGTTGTAGCTGTTTGCTGTTCCCTGTTGATCACGTTCCAGCCATCCGGAGCTTTGAGGATCAACAATACTTCCCATATCCTGAAGCAGTTGAGATTCCCCTACAAGGTCAATACCTCCATCTAAGCGCAGATAATGCGTAACTCTTAACGATTGACCGCCATTATATTCATTTTCAGGATCATTAGGATCCATTATTGTAAGTTCTCCCGATTCTGAGATCAAGCCTAATACGGTTATATCTTTGCCACCGGAGGTTATATTATTGGAAGTTCTTACAATGTTCCATTCAATAGGGGTACTTCCATCTATTCCTTTACTGTTGGGGAAATCCCATACCACCGGTTGTGTCCAGGTATTCCTATTACTCCAAACATTGTCTGTGGCCGAAGTGTAGGGAAGGGGAGCTGTGTTTTCCTGCAGGGTTTCCATATTACGAACCAAACCAGGATTATATTGTTGATTCAGTGCAAGGTTTGGTGTGATTCCACCTTCGATCAGTTCGGCAACTGCTAATAATTGATAATATCCGGCAAGAGCACTAAAAGAAAGACCTGGTGCAGGCATTGGAATTTCTACTCCAATATTCGTTGTATTTTGTAATCTTTGATTCATCAGGAATCTTATTTGATCCTGGGAAATATCACCATTCCATATCCTTATTTCTTCGATCCACCCGGAGAAATGGTTTTCTGCCACTCCTGTTGTGGAATGTAATCTTGCTCCAATTAAAGTGGATGCCTGACCGCCCGTTGTCTTGGGGCTACCGGCAATAGGAATACCGTCTACAAATAAATTACCGGTAGTGGTTACTGCGATATGATACCATCTGGTTCCTTTTATAATTTCATCAGGAAGATTCTCCATATTAATTTCAAATCCGGGACCGGAAATTATGGTTCCATCTGATGCATCAGTTATTCCACCTCCTGGAATTGGACGATCAAAAGGTCTTATCCATGCTTCATAACTGAAAGCGCCGGAGTAACCTGTTCCTAGATCAACATAATCATTTACCCCGTCAAAGTCTAAAGCAATACATTCTTGGATTTCAACAGCAATTTCTGCAGGGGCGGCAGGGCAGGCGGTGTTCTCAATAAATTCCCCGGCATAATCCGGATCTGGTACTAATTCCCAAATAAATGTATAATTACCTAAAGCCTCTGCGGTAAAAATTGCATTTGGATTATTAACAGGGTCAGAAACATCTGTAGGATCTTGATTTGAGAAATTACCTGCTCCGCCTTCCACTCTCCATTGTCCTATATAGTCATCCTGGGTAGGATATGATATGGTCTCCTGCCAAATACCCGTAGTGGTACCTGTAAGCTGAATAGCAAAATCTCCACAGCTTCCTGCTTCGGCTTCAGCGGTAAGTGTATAGCTGTCAAATAATTTGAAAGATACAGTGGCAGGGATTATACATTCCTCAGAGAGGTTTGCATTAATTAAAGTCCACTGCAAGGTATATTCTCCAAGAACTATAGGGGTAAACACAGCATTTGGATCATTTATACCAGAAAAGTGAGCTTCTGCAAATGTATATTCGTTCGGGTTGGATATCACCTCCCATTTTCCTGTAGTTCCATCTGCAGTGGGAAAGGAACTCACACTTTCCTGCAAGGTTCCTGAAACAGTAGCAGTCAGATTAAAACTATTAGTTTCGCAGGTGTCCAGAACGGCTGAAGCAGTTGAAGTGTAAAGATCATAGATGGTAATAGTAACATCTGTGACTGTATGTTCACATTGTGTATTATTTTCATTAACTATTGCCCAGCGTAATGTATATTCTCCAACCAGATCAGGACTAAAAATAGCCGCAGGATCGTTAATTGCAGAAATTGAAGTATTGGCGGTTGAAAATTGGTTTACATCATATACATACCCATCAGGTCCATTTTTTACCTGCCATTCTCCATAGGTGCCATCTGTGGTTGGTAGAACACTTACATTCCCCTGTAGTAACCCCCTTAATAAACCTGTTAGTTCCACACTATTATCTCCACATGCTTCAACCGCGGCTGTGGCAGAGGATGTATATTGATCGAATATTGTAAAGGTAACATCATTGATGGTGTTTTCACATTCAGAAACAGCGGTTTCGTCTTCTAATTCAAGAACCCAATTTAAAGTATAAGTACCCACAATATTAGGAGTAAAAACGGCAGTGGTGTTTGTAATTCCTCCCGACCATTGTGCTACATCATAAACATATCCTGATGGTGAAGCTATTATTTCCCAGTGACCTATAAATCCATCGGCAGTAGGATAACTGGTTATAGCACCTTGCTTACCTCCTGTAACAGAAGAAGTGAGACCCACCTGATTAGTTCCACAAGCTATTGCTGCAGCAGTTGGGGTGGAAGTGTAAGTATCGTAAACAAATACCTCTACGCTTTCTTCATGCTGAATTACATCACATAGCTGGCCGTTTGAATTGGTTGTCAGCATAGTTTTTACCACAAAGGTATTTAGACCTATTTGAGTTGGTGTCCAGGTTTCTGTTGTTTCATTCCCAATGAATACCGGATCATCAGGATCTGTATAATCAGTCCATTCCAATTCAACTCCACGTGGGCCGTTTGGAATGTCAATTTCATCCAGTGCCCAAATATCACCATCACGTGCTCCCAGGAAATGGAAACGTATGCGAACATTTTCGTTCCCTATATAATTGCCCAGGTCAATCCTTATATTATTAACGTCGGCTGTTGAACCTCCAAAATTGCCGATATTGCCACTGGCCGCAGGTCCTGTAACTTCGTACAATGGTACTGATTCGTAAGAGGCCCCTCCATTAGTTGAAATTTCTATCCGGATGGATGCTCCTGCTGTTAAATTATATGCCTGATCAAAAGTTAGAATTGCCTGGTCAATGCCGTCTATAGCAAAAACAGATGTCTCTAAGGTTGTTTTATTATTTCCGGTAACAATTGCAAACTTTTTATCTCCTGAATCCCATCTTTGATCCGAACCTCCTGATCCATTAATGTTTGCTGTATAAAAAGGTTTATCATTAGTATTCGACCAGATGTTAGGTTTAGTATTATTTCCACTTGCGGGAAAATCAAGATCGGCAGTACTTCCATCTCTTCTAACTCTCCAGCCGTGCACACTGGTTAAAGAATTCGCAGAGTTGAATTGTCCTCCACTAACGGCGCCACCAGTTTCATATCCGGTTTCGGCATACAAACTCACGTTTTCGCCAAAGCAAATAACTGTAGGATCAATTTCTACAGGTGTAGGCTCAATGTTGCTGGGGATAACACTTACAATTCCTGTCTCAGAAAATTGATTTGGGCTACAAGCCCCGCTGCTTAATTCCACTCTAAAAACCGTGGTCTGTAATTCGCCTTCATGCAAATTTCCATTAAGTATAGCTTCTATTTGAGCACCAGAAAGCGACGCGCCTGTAAAATCTTCACCTTCATCATTTTCCACAACACTCCAGGAAGTGTCATTTACGCCCCGGTATCTCCACTTATAAACCTGTCCCTGACTACCTAATAAACTTAAGGGATCAGCATAACCCGGGTTGTTGTCCTCACATATGATAAAGATCCTTCCGTCATTATCAGGAGTTACAATACTTTGAAAAATAAGTTTTCCTCCTTTTGGTAGTGGATCTATTGTAACAGATGTTGTGTGTTCGACGTCTTCACATACCCCTTTACCCTCTATCTTATAGATAACTTGGTGAGAACCCGCAACACCACTGGAAGAACTCCAGGAGATTGCGCCGGTAGCTGAATTTAAAAGACTTCCCAAAGTTGCACTACTAAAAGTTCCCCCCGTTTCATAACCTGCAGCTACAACGGCATTTCCAGAAGTAATACAGTAGGAAGGACTGGTGTAACTAAAGGTGGCGTCAGATCTTTTGTTAATAGTAATGATAAATAAATCATTCACAGTATCACACCCGTCAGCATCGACATCTACAGTGTTGGTGATTTCATATTCTCCTGCGTCACTTGTAGTTATGTCTATCGCTCCGCTTGCAGAATCTAAAACCAGGTTAGCTCCTTGGGGAGTAGCGGTATAAGTAAAAATTCCTTTTACCGCACCTGTTTCCAGAGTTGGCTCGATCGAAAGGGGAGCAGCAGGGTCTGAACAAAATTCCGTGGCTGAATAACTAAAATCCGGGATAGGCCTGTCATTAATTGTAATTGTAAATTCAGCGGTAACCGGCTGACATCCATCTTCAGCACTATCTTTATAATCTATTGTTCTAGTAATTATATAAGTTCCGGCAGAACTACCCGAAAGATCAATAGCTCCAGTTGCGGTGTCTAAAACCAAACCAGAATTATCAGCAATAAAACTATCTACATTCTCGTGACCCGCTTCATCAAACGAAATTATGGGAGCTGTATTGAAAGTATTGTCCCGGGTATCTTTGCAATAGATTTCGCTGTCATATGAGAAATCTGCGACCGGATTTGCACCAATGGTTACCGTGAAATCTCTGGATACCTCTGCGCAAACACCGGAATTGGAAGTGGCAGTAAAAGTATAAGTGATGATATAAACTCCGGGATCAGTTCCATTAGGGGTAAATGCCCCGGAAGTGGCATTCACCACCAATGCAGGCTTATCAACCGTAAAGACTCCGGTTCCATTAGCCAGATTGTTCCCTTCTATAGTAGGAGATTTTGCAGCGGTATCTGTTTCACAAAATTCTGTAGCAGTATCTGTTAATGTGGAGGTATAGGTAAACGCGGTGAGAACCGGTTGAGGGATAATGGTAATTTCCTTGGTATCTACCGCATCTGTACAAATTTGCACTCCATCTACCTCCAAAAGTGCGGTAAGGGTGAAAATTATTGTAGTGCCTAAATCTGCAGAAACAGGGGAATAAGTGGCAGTAGATAGATCTGTAGGATTTGAAATTTGTCCACCTCCGGTCGATGTCCAGATCAGGGACGTATGATTGAGCGCAATAGCTCCTGCTAAAGCTATGGATGTCTCGGTGCTGCAAATTTCAAGATCTGGTCCTGCATCTACCGTTGGCGGATCATATACGGTTAAAATAGCAGCAGAAGTTTCTATCGAAGAACAGGTGTATCCCTGCGGTCCTTCGATATAAACTGAATATTCCCCTGCCTGGCTGCTCTGAACATTGATTAGGATCAACGAAGGGTTATTTTCACCAGTTAAGTCATTTCCATTTAGTCTCCACTGGTAAGTAACATTGCCGCCATTAGCCGAAGCTTCTGCAAATAATGTTACATCCCCGTTTAGACAAATATTTTCATCCTGAGGAGAAACAGCCACAATGATATTCTCATCTACATTTAATGTAACTTCATCAGATCGTACCGGCTCACAGGGAGCGGTACCGGAAACTTCAACATAGTAAATTCCATCATCCTGGGAAGTTACAGAATTAATATTATAAATATTTGACGTTGCTCCACTAATAGGGGAACCGGGAAAGCTCCCTTTGTACCATTGGTATGAAAGTCCTTCGCCTGCCGCAGAAACTTCAAAATCAACTCCTTCCCCGGTACAGGTTCCAATATTAAATGGTTGGGAATTTATACTTACTTCTCTATAAACTGTGATATCAACTGTAGTGGTGACAGCATCACAACCCTCGGCAGTAGGGATTGTATATGTTACGGTATGACTTCCGGGTGTACTGCCATCAGGATTAATTGCGCCCGTAGTGGCATCAATTACTAACCCGGTAGTACCGGAGAAAGTTCCGTTTTCATAACTCCCTGTGGTATTGGTAAAGGTAACCTGATAGGAGGATGCATCTGCTGTGCAGAATGGTGCATCATTGTAGTTAATAGTAGCTTTCGGAACAGGTGTAATGCTAACTGTAGTTTCTGCTGTTTTTACACCACAACCCCCACTGGCAGGAATATTGTATATAACGGTGTATTCCCCGGGTTCGCTGGCAGAAGGAGTTATTGCACCGCTGGAAGTATTAATTTCCAGTCCTGAAGGGGATGAATTAAAGCTTCCATTTTCAAAAGCTCCTATACCATTGGTGAACACTACTTGTTTTGTGCCTGAGGTGGATTCACAGTATGGCCCATCATAACTAATATCTACTGATGGGACTGGTGTTATTGTAACTTCAGTTTCTGCAGTGATTTGCCCGCAACCATCTGCCGCAGGCAAGGTGTATGTTATTTTATAAGTTCCGGGAGTACTTGAAGTTGCATCAATAACACCTGTAGAAGTTATTATGCTTAATCCAGATGGAGCAGAAAAACTTCCACCATTTACCAAACCTGTACCAGCAATAGTAGGGCTATAGGTGCTGGAGTCTTCTTTGCAAATCGCTCCCGAAGTATAAGATATATTAGGAACTGGAATTTTAGTAATAGTCACATCTGTAGTAGCAGTTACAATTCCACAGCCGGAAGCAGCGGGTAAAGTGTAAGTTACGGTGTAAGTGTCCGGTTGGCTGTTGGCAGCTTTAATAATACCTGTGGAAGCATTGATGTCCAGTCCACTTGTTGAACTGTATGTGCCACCGGTGTACGCATGTGTACCAGTCAAGGTCACTAATTTGTCTGCCGCGTCTGATGAACAAAATGGGCTACTCTCGTATGATATAATGGCTGTTGGAAGAGGAGTTATGGTTACTTCTGTGGTTGCTGTAACTACCTCGCAGATTCCTGTTACAGGAGTAGTATAAGTAACAGTATAGGTGCCTGGTTGTATCTCTGACGGAATAAAGGATCCGTTCACCAAATCGATTTCTGAAGCTAAGTCCCCGGTTGCACTAAAGGTGCCATTTAAATAAGAGTATTCACCCTCTATTGTGACCGCACCTGTTGACTCTTCCATCGAATTGCAATAAGGGCCTGTATAAAAGATTACTGCTGTAGGTTTTTGAGTAACAGATACAGTAGCTATAGAATTTAAAGAATTAGAACAGATTGGTGCATCCGTATTAGTTATACCTGTCAATATAAAATCCGTACTGTCTGTAAGAGGTCCGGATGGAATTGTTGCCGTACCGGAAGATCCTATGTCTACTGTTAATCCTGTTTGATTTCCTTTACTATAGGTTACTTTAGAATTAGGTGTACCGGTAATATTTAAAGTGGTAGAAGAACCAGTACAAATTGCCGCTGGTGACGCTATAGTAGCAGTAGGACTATTACGAAAGTATATCCGCATTTCATCCTTTCCGGTTCCACAAGGACTCGAGCTTTGTGGTGGCGGCACTGTCATTGTTATTGTTATAAATTCTTTTGTGATGTCATTTGCACTTGGGGTGTAATAAATTGTAAAATTTCGGGGTATATTATTGGTGCTGTTACCACCTCCAATATCAGGTAGATTCCTAAAGGTTCCATTCCCGTTACTGGACCAGGTGGGTTTTAGTCTATTAGAATTTCCAAAATATAATTCCACGGGAATGGAAAGTTCTGTTCGGGAGCGGCAAACTAATTGATCTGCTCCTAAGTCCGCAATTATAAAATTGGAAACCGTAATGTTCGAATAGGAACGTGCAGGGCCAAGACCGCACGCGTTTCGTGCTCTCACGGAAACAACCTCATTCTGATAAGCAGCATTGGCTGTAATGTTAACGATAATAGAGGCGATATTAGCTTCTGATGTTATTTCCCAACCTGCAGGCAAACTCCATTCATATCCCGTAGCTCCAGTAACTGTAGGTACAGTAAAAGTAACCCCGCTTTTAGGAGGACAAATATTAGGGTTACTGTCAAGACTTGAGGTTATAGTTCCCGGTGTATCCGGAACACCTGCGGTAGTTGTGACAGGAAAAGTTTTTGTTGTACTACTGCCACAGCCATTTACCGCTGTCACGGATATATTGCCCCCTAATGTACCAGCGGTTACCGTAATTGTATTGGAATTTTCACCTCCAGTTATTGACCATCCCGAGGGACGAGTCCAGGTATAGCTGGATGCTCCCGTTATTGTTGGAATGGAATACGTATTTCCTGTCGATCCGGCACAAACATTAGATGGACCGGAAATTTCCCCAGCCATAACGGGAGGCGGAGGATTTAAATTTACAGTTATACTTTTAGAAGCACTGTCTCCACAAGAATTTTTTGCTATAACAGATATAGTCCCTCCCGTGGTACCGGAGGAGACAGTGATCTGATTTGTTCCGGCACCGGCCGTGATTTGCCAGCCGGTACCATTTACTGCCCATTCATAACTCGTGGCATTGGCAATAGCCGGAATAGAATAGCTCAAACTTGTAGTACTGGCGCAAACCCCGGTAGAGCCTGCGATTTCTCCAGTTATAACAGGTTTCGGCGGATTGATACTTATTGCCATAAATCGTTCAGGGCCAGTACCGCAGTCGTTAGAAGCTTTAACAGTAATATTTCCAGAACCTGAAGTTCCTGCAGTTACTACAAGAGAAGGGGTAGTTGTGGTCAAACTTGATGCAGAAAAACCGGTAGGTAAAGTCCAGATGTACTGGGTTGCACCTGCTACAATTGGTACAGAATAAGTTCCCTCTGTTCCAGGACATAAAGTTGCCGGCCCTGCTGTAAATGCTGCTGGCTGGTCTGGAGTACCTGATTTAACCGAAATAGCCAGTGGTCTGGCTGAACTTGTGCCACAATCATTGGTAGCAGTAACTGAAAGGTTGCCGGTCACAGCAGTTCCTACCGTCGGTGTAAGAGTAATAGAAGTTGATGTGCTGCTTCCTGTCCAGCCTGTTGGAAATGTCCATTCATAAGAAGTTGCTCCTGTTACAGCTGCAATACTAAAAGTCTGAGAAATTCCCGGGCATACCTGAGCTGTTCCGGAAATAGTTCCCGGAGTAGCTGGTGTTCCCGCTTTTACAGATACAGCTAAACTTCTTGCTTCACTGGTTCCACAACTGTTTTTGGCTTTAACAGTTATTGTTCCACTCCCCGAATTCCCTGAGGTAACTGTTACTGAATTGGTAGTACTGGATCCTGTCCAGCCAGAAGGATACGTCCATATATATTCAGAAGCATTTGGGTCATTAGGAACCGTATAGGTTTGAATGACTCCCGGACAAACTGCTGTCTCACTGGATGTAAAATCAGAAGGAACCGCAGGTGTGCCGGGTTTTTCTGTAATTGAAATAGTATTTGATAAAACAGGGTCTGTACAAGGCACAGAAGAATCAACCCACAATTGAATTTGATCTCCGGCTACTAAGTTATTGCTGGAAAAAGTATTGGAGGTTCCCTGTGAGGTTCCGTTTACTCTCCACTCATATTGCGAGCCGCTTCCAATATTGTTTTGTGAAGAAATGGTAAAATTCACCGTTTGACCGGGACATATGTTTGAATTATTTGCAGCGATTATAGCTGTTGCCGTCCTTATAGGATTTACCGTTACGGGAACTTCACTGCTTTGAACAGGACAATTAGATTGATCTGTAGACGAGGAGGTTACTATTACACGAACTTTCTGCCCGTTTGTTAAGGAAGTTGTAGTGTATGTTGATAAATTTTCTCCATTGACATTACTGCCATTTATTTGCCACTGGTATTGAGGTAGAGAACCCCCTGTTGGATTTGCAGTAAATGTAATAGACTCTCCAGCACAAATTGTAGTTCCCGGACTTGCGGTAACCCCTACAGAAGTAGGACACTGCCCAAACCCACTCCAGAAGCTTAGAAAGATGAAAAATACCGTTAAAAATAAAGAAAGTAATTTTTTCTCCATAGTAAAATTAATTAGGAGTTTTCAATCGTCGTAGGGGGAAGAATTGAAGACGGTTAAGTTCGTTATAGCTTTTTTGGGGAAGAGCTACTAACAGTCTAAAATACAACGATTTAAAGTTAAAATAATGCCTTTTCGGTGAAAGTCATTAATAATCGTTAAAAGGAGAAACTCCTCGTTAAAATAAACTGATGTTTTTAAAAATAGGAAGTTTTGTCCTACAATTTTTTTGCTGTCTTTTGTAGGCAATTTAAAATGAGAATTAAAAAAAAAGCCACAAACTTCTCAGTTTGTGGCTTTTAAATTTAGTTATTTTCAAGAATCTACTCGCCCATAAACGGGTATCTGTAATTTGTTGCAGGAACAAAAGTTTCTTTTATAACTCTTGGAGAGATCCATCGCAATAAATTTAGTTTAGAACCTGCTTTATCATTGGTTCCGCTGGCTCTTGCTCCTCCAAATGGTTGCTGGCCTACAACGGCTCCTGTACATTTATCGTTGATATAGAAGTTTCCGGCAGCATTTTGAAGGGCTTTTGTTGCCTGTGCCGCTGCATACCTGTCGGTAGAAAGAATGGCTCCGGTTAACCCATAGATACTGGTTTCGTCTACCAGTTTTAAGGTTTCTTCCCACTTTTTATCCTCATAAATATAAATAGTCATCACAGGTCCAAATAATTCGGTTTCCATGGTGGTATATTTAGGATTAGTGGTCAGGATAACTGTTGGTTCTATAAAGTAGCCTTTAGATTTGTCATAATTTCCTCCAACGATTATTTCGGCATCTTTATCTTTTTTAGCCTGATCTATAAATCCGGCCAATTTATCAAAAGAACCTTCGTGAATAACAGCGGTGATGAAATTGGTCATATCTTCCGGGGAGCCCATTTTAAAAGAATTTAAATCTTCTATTATGAAATTTTTTACTGCAGGCCACATGCTTTTCGGGATATATCCCCTGGAGGCTGCGCTACATTTTTGTCCCTGAAATTCAAATGCTCCCCTGGTAATAGCGGTAGCAACCTGTTTTGCAACTGCGCTTGGGTGTGCTACTATGAAATCCTTTCCGCCTGTTTCTCCCACGATCCTGGGATAGGTTTTATACGTATGGATGTTTTGTCCAATTTTCGACCAAATTCCTTTAAAGACATTTGTGCTTCCGGTGAAGTGAATTCCGGCAAAATCTGGGCTTGCAAGAATTGTATCTGTGATCATTTCAGGATCTCCCATCACCATATTGATAACTCCATCTGGCACTCCTGCTTCTTTAAACACTTCCATAACAACCTGGGCAGAATACACCTGGCTATCACTTGGTTTCCATATTACTGTATTTCCCATTAAGGCTGCACTGGATGGTAAATTTCCGGCGATTGCCGTGAAATTAAACGGAGTTATGGCATACACAAATCCTTCCAGCGGGCGGTATTCCAATCTATTCCAAACCCCTTCAGAGGATTCCGGCTGCTCTTCATAGATTTGCGCCATATATTCTACATTGAATCTAAGGAAATCGATAAGTTCACAAGCGGCATCGATTTCAGCCTGAAAAATAGTTTTAGACTGACCTATCATGGTCGCTGCATTGATTCGTGCTCTATAAGGTCCGGCTATAAGATCGGCTGCTTTCAGGAAAATAGCCGCACGCTGTTCCCACTCAAGATTTGCCCAGGCGCTTCTTGCTTCAAGCGCAGTGGAGATAGCCTGGGTAATATGCTTCTTTTTTGCTGTATGATAAATACCCAGATTATGCTTATGGTCATGAGGGGGATGCATGGTTGCAGTATCTCCCGTTTTTATCTCTTCTGAACCTATATAAAGCGGAACTTCCATTTTGGTGTTGAACATGTCCTTGTAGGTAAGCAATACTTCTTCCCGTTCTGAAGTTCCCGGAGCATATGTTTTAATTGGTTCATTAACCGCCGTTGGAACTTGAAAAAATCCTTTTCCCATAATATTTTTGTCTTTTTATGTGTTTTTATTTCTGGTCGCTAAAGATAAAAAAATTAAAGTGTTTTATCTATTCACCTTACAAGGATTCACGTAAGCTTAACTTTTTTTGTAAATTCATAAAATTATTCCCTCATTTAAGGTTCAATTTATCGGGCTTGTCCCGAGGGTCTTGATTTAAGTCTATTTTATGTGTACTATAAGCCTTGTTTTTAATTCTGAAGAAAATACCGGTTTTATTTTAACTTCCAATAGGGATGAAGCCCCGGGAAGGGAAACAATATCTCCGGATTTTTATACCGTAAATAACACCCGATTGCTTTTTCCTAAAGATGCCGTCGCCGGTGGAACCTGGATAGGAGTGAGTGCAAATAAAAGGGTGGTTTGCCTTATGAATGGTGGTTTTGAAAAGCATATTAGAGCATCCAATTACCGCGTGAGCAGGGGAGTAGTGGTTAAAGATATTTTAGCCGCAGAAGATCCTCTTCTGGAAATTAACAGCTATAATTTTCAGGGGATCGAGCCATTCACCCTGATCCTTGCAGACTGGAAACAGGAACTTTTATTTTATGAATTGGTATGGGATGGAAATAAAGCCCACTTGAAAAAGCTTCGGCTTAAAAATTACATCTGGTCCTCTTCACCTTTATATTCTTCAGAAATGAAAGGCCTTAGGGAAGCCTGGTTTGAAGAACTTCAGCAGAAGAAAAACCTTACCTCTGGAAACGTATGGGACTTCCATCATTCAGCAGGAATAGGGAATAAAGAAATCGATTTGGTAATGGATAGAGGCTTCATAAAAACTAAAAGCATTACCCAAATAATTAAAACTTCAGAAAAAACCAGGATGATCTATGAGGATCTTCAGAAGGGAAAAATTTACGAAGCGGTATTTTGAGTTTTCAGCCTTCAGCCTTCAAAATTCAGCATTCAAAATTCAGCATTCAACATTCAACATTCAGCCTTCAAAATTCAGCATTCAACATTCTAGTTCATCGCAAAAGGAGCACTTAGCTTAAATGAAGGAATAGAAACCTTGAATTTTCGTGTAGAGGTGAAATTAACCATATTATAGTATCCTCTCATAGCGCCAAAGGGAGATTTAAGAAGGCATCCACTCCTGTAAGAGTGGGATTCCCCGGGCTTTAAAACCGGTTTTTCGCCTACTACTCCTTCTCCCTGAACAATTTCTGTATAATTGAGGGCATCTTTGATCTTCCAGAACCGGGAAGTGAGCTGAACGGAATCTTTGCTTTGATTTTCTATGGTAATGAGGTATCCAAAGGCAAAATTAATTTTATAGTTCTTATAAAATGTGCCTTCAAAAGTAGTCTCTACCGAGATCTTAATGCCGCTGGTTACTTGTTGGATCATAACTTAAAATATCGCAAATGAGGCAATCAAAGAGATCGCTGCTGCGATTAGTGCTAAAATAAGAAATATTCCATTCAATAAAATAAATTTAACAAAAGTTAAAAATCTACCCTGGCCATAAAATCGTCTTAAAGCTTTATAAAGGTAAAAAAGAAATAAAAGAAGGCTAAAACCCACGAAGGCATCGGTTACAAAAATAGCGTCGAGCAGTAAAGCAATTCCCGTTATCACAAAAAATGAAGTTTGAACATGAAAGGCAAAGATGAGGTGTTCCATGTAATTAAAGCTTTGCCAGCTATAGAGCAACCAGATGAAAAGTGCGAAAACCGGGAGGTAAAAGAAAATGATAAAAGGTAATTTGCTTATAAAGTAGCTCACAAAAATTTGAGGATTCGATTCGAAAAAGTTCCAGTCGGTAGCTTTTTCAAATACCCAGCCATTAAAAAAAGATTGAGAATGATTTAGGCTGTCTAACGCTATTCCTGGAGTTATGATCTTGGTTTCCTTATTAAATCTGGTATATAAATCAAATTGCTTTGGGAAGGAGTTAAAAAAAGTAAGGCTGTCCAGTTCTAACTGAGAGATATGATATTCTTTATAGGTTTTTTTTGATGCTGCCCGTTTTTCGGTAATTATGGAATCTATATTTATTTGACCTCCTACAGCAGGAATTTGCCCGATTCCTTCCCTTAGTTTTTGAGTGTCTTCTTCTGACAACTCCTCGATTGGTACTTGATTTTCGGCGTTGATGCCTTCAAAATTGCTGGTAAAACTCCAGATAATAAAGAAGATAATGGATGCGCTTAAATAAAACCGAAATGGATTGGCATAATAATCCCGTTTTCCCCGAATGTATTCTTTAGAGATCTTTCCGGGATGAAAAAGAAGTGTGCTAAGGGTTCTTCTTATTCTGGAGTCATAAGCGAAAAGCCCTGCGAAAAATTCTTTAAAAAAATCGTTAAAAGAGAGCTTTTTTGTAGAGTTCAATTGACCGCAATTGGGGCAGAATTTATCGCTTATGTCAAGAGGATGTTCACAATTTAAACAATGGTCTCCCCTATATTTAGTTAAAGAACGGTTGTTGTTCATGCCCGGGAACTATTAAATTAAAATTAGTTGGTAATATTAACGGAATTTGCTGTTCCTACACCAATAATCCTGTCATACCTGGCACCCAAATCCCGGAAATAAACCAGGACGGTATATTCATTTTCTGTTTCATCGAAATTTCCGCTTATAAAACCTTCATCCAAAGTCCCGTCTTCTTTCAATAAAACATAATTGTAATTGTAAAACCCCTGCTTAAATAATAGTGCGTTTTCATATAAACCGGAGCTTTTATTGTACTTCATAAGCGTTGAATCGTCCAGTTTAAAATTATTAAAGGCTCCGTATAAGTGAAGTTCTCCTCCATTTAGCGGTTCATAATTTAAAAGGCTGAAATGTGTCCATACATATTCCGATTCTATATTCCGGTTTTCTCCCTGCAAAGTCCGTATAACAAATTGCCCGTTAATATCCGGGTTATAGCTATAAGGTTCGCCGTCTCTTGTGCGATCTGTAAAAAGATAATGATGGTACAAATCCAGTAATTCTACCCTGCTGATATTGATTGTTGGAGCGCGAATATCTTTGCTGTCAAACTGTAAATATTCATTTCCTGCCCAAAAAGAGGTTGGCTGATCATACCTGTAAATTAGCTCATTTCCTAAGGTATATTGGGGTTCTATATTTTCTATAGCCGTTTTAAGGTTATAATTCTGAATTATACGAACCTTCACAGTTTGATTGGGATTACGAAGTAAAAGATCGGGGGAACTAATGCTAAAGTTAACTACCTGTTTTGAATTTACAAAGTTGAGATCCCGGGATCTTTTCACGTTAACGGCTACCTGTGCTAAGGATTCATACACCATAAACTTTCGGGAAAAGACAAGTTCTCTGTCGCTGTTGAAAATCTTGAGCATGTAATTTCCGCTTACCTTTAATGCCTGCACCTCTGAATTTGGAATCCTTAAACTATAATGCGTATAGGGCTGGAGGGTGTTAAAAGAATTCTCATAATTCAGGATCCTTACATCATCAAATCCTGCGAGATATTCAGCTTTCACTAAACCTGATGGAGACCAGTCGTAGTCAAAATGTTCAATGGTATAGTAATAATCGGCTTCGTCTCCAATAATATCATCAAATTGTAATGTTAAAGTTTGACCCTGAATTATAATTGGGTTCCCGGTAAATTCAAAATTTCCCTTTAAAATTATACTTTTGATATAGTTAGGTGAAAAGGTTTCTGTTTGGGGTTGTCCAAACAAGCTGCCTGCACAAAGAAATAGAATTAATAAGGCGCTTTGTTTCATATATTTATTTTATTGTTTTTAGCGGACTCCCGATAGCTATAGCGAGTAACATCCATATAATTGTGAGAAAATTTTCCTAATGGAAGTGTCATTTATTTTTAATTTTAAATAAAAGTAACTACAAATTTTATTATGGTCTTGATTTTTTGTCGGTTACTTTTTCATAGGCGCAAAAAAACACTGAATTATTTGGGTCTTATAGACCTAAAATTAGTAAATTTGCACACTTAAAAATAATTTTAATTTACACTCCATCCTATGTCAAAAGACATTCGAATAAAAAGAGGGCTTGCTCTACGATTAAAAGGTGAAGCGGAAAAGCAAATAGTTGAAGCTCCACGTTCTAAAACCTACGCAATTAAACCCCCGGATTTTCATTCTGTTGTTCCAAAAATGACTCTCAAAGAAGGCGTTCGCGTGCTGGCCGGAGAAACGTTGTTTTATTCCAAATATACAGAAGAGGTAAAATTTACTTCTCCCGTAAGTGGAACACTAATTGAAATTAAACGCGCAGAAAGGCGTCGTATTGTTGAAGTGATTATTGAAGCTCATCCTACAGATTCTTATAAGGATTTTGGAAAAATGAATGCTGAAACTGCAGCTCCCGAAGAGGTGAAATCCAGAATTCTTGAAAGTGGATGCGGTGCCTTCATCAAACAACGCCCTTATGATATTGTAGCAGATCCTAAAGATTCTCCAAAGGCAATTTTTATTTCTGCGGTAAGCACAGCGCCTTTGGCAGCCGATATTGGTTTTGTTCTTAAAGATAAGGTTGCTGCTTTTCAGGAAGGGATAAATGCATTAAATAAATTAACTTCTGGTAAAGTGCACCTTTCTGTAGATGCAAGTTCTGAAAGCTGCCTGAAAGAGATTAAAGGAGTAGAATTACATAAGGTTAAAGGTCCGCATCCTGCAGGAAATGTAGGAGTGCAAATCCATAAAATTGACCCTTTGAATAGAGGTGAAAGAGTTTGGGTTGTTGGAGCTGAGGATGTAACCATAATTGGAAACCTCTTTTTAACGGGAGAATTGCATGCAGACCGTACCCTAGCGGTTACAGGAAGTGAAGCTGAGGATAGGAAATATTACAAGGCCAAAATTGGTGCAAATATTTCCGATTTTATTCCGCAAATGCCAGATAGTGTACGTATAATTTCCGGCGATGTCCTTACCGGGGATAAAATTTCTAATAATCAGTATATAGGTTTTTACCATAATTCTATCACACTTATTCCGGAAGGAAATCAATATAGAATGTTTGGATGGTTACCTTTTACGTATAATAATATTCATTCAAATTCAAAAACATCCCTTTCCTGGTTAATGCCTAAAAAGAAGTTTGAGCCTACCACCAATTTAAATGGGGAGGAACGGGCTTTGGTAGTTACGGGCGAAATGGAAGAAGTTTTGCCTATGGATATTTACCCAATGCAACTTTTAAAAGCTTGCATTTCCGGGGATATTGAAAAAATGGAAAATTTAGGGATCTATGAAGTAGCTCCTGAAGATTTTGCATTGATAGATTATGTCAATACCTCGAAAATAGAAGCTCAGGAAATAATTCGTTTGGGCTTGGATTTAATGATTACTGAAGTAGGCTAAAATATTTTTTATTATGGAATGGATAAGACAAAGATTAGATAAATTTAAAGAGCCCTTTCAAAAGGGAAAAAAACTTGAGAAATATGCTCCTGCTATCAACGCGTTGGACACCTTCTTGTATACGCCCAATCACACAACTCAAAAAGGAGCTCATATAAGGGATGCAGTAGATTTAAAGAGGACTATGATTACCGTGGTTCTGGCTTTAGTACCTGCTCTTATATTTGGAATGTGGAACGGTGGATATCAATACCTGTCGCAAATTCAAACCGAAGTTGGTTTCTGGGAAGCTTTTGGACACGGTGCCTTGAAGATTGTTCCAATGATTGCGGTGTCTTACGGAGTTGGACTAGGTCTTGAATTTCTTTTTGCTATTATTAGAGGACATGAGGTAAATGAGGGTTATTTGGTGACCGGACTTTTAATTCCAATGATCATGCCTATAGATATACCGCTGTGGATGGTTGCACTTTCTGTAGTATTTGCTGTGGTAATTGGAAAAGAAGCATTTGGAGGAACAGGGATGAATATTTTAAACCCTGCTTTAACGGCCAGGGCTTTCGCTTTCTTTGCGTACCCAACATATATGTCTGGTAACAAAGTGTGGGTGAGTGAAGCAAGCAGCGTAGATGCAGTTTCCGGAGAAACTATATTGGGTACACTTGCAGCCGGAGAAAATGTAGAATACAGTGTGATGAATATGTTTTCCGGGGTAATACCGGGATCTATTGCAGAAACTTCCACCATCTGTATTTTAGCAGGAGCCCTCCTGCTAATACTTACCAAAGTAGGAAGCTGGAGGATTATTTTGAGCGGATTTATAGGAGCTGCAGTAATGGCACTTATTTTCAATGCATTACCATCCATGGGTGTTGAGGGGAACAATCTTACGAACTTTCCCTGGTATCAACATTTAATTGTTGGAGGACTGGCTTTTGGAGTTGTATTTATGGCAACCGATCCGGTCTCTGCTGCGCAGACAGTAAAGGGAAAATGGATCTATGGATTTTTAATAGGATTATTTGCGGTGATGATAAGGATTTTTAATCCGGCTTATCCCGAAGGGATCATGTTGGCTATATTATTGATGAATGTATTTGCACCGGTTATAGATCATTATGTGATACAGGCCAATGTGAAAAGCAGAAAGAAACGATTATCTGGTGCCACACAAATTAAAACAGCAGTTTAGTTATGGAAGAGAAAGCAGTAAATAAAACAAATAGCAACGGGTACACATTTATGTTTGCTATTATAATGGTTGTAGTAGTTGGAAGCGTACTCGCTTTTGCAGCGACTTCATTGCAGCCATTACAAAACGAAAATGTTCGTCAGGAGAAAATGCAGAATATCCTTGCAACTGTAGGTATTGAAGTCGATAGGGCAGGATCTGAAGAATTATACAATCAATACATTACCGAAACGATAGCACTAAATTCTGATGGAAGTGTTAATGAACAAGCAGATGCCTTTACGGTAGACCTGGCAAAAGAATTGAAAAGGCCAGCACCAAATCAAGTCTTCCCTTTATATATAGCAGATATAGAAGGAGAGAAATATTATATTGTGCCTCTTAGAGGAAAAGGTTTATGGGATGCCATTTGGGGATATATCGCACTTAAAGATGATGTAAATACTATAAAAGGAGCTGTTTTTGACCATAAGGCCGAAACACCGGGATTAGGCGCTGAAATCACTCAGGTATGGTTCAGGGAGCGATTTACAGATGAAAAGATATTTGATGAAAGCGGCAACCTAATTGGAGTTTCGGTAGTTAAAGGAAGTCCCGATCCTACGGATAAGTCTGATTTTAAAGTAGATGCTATTTCCGGTGCGACTATAACCGGGGATGGGGTTTCTGATATGATTTCAGAAAGACTTCAACACTATTTGCCTTACTTCAAAACACAACAGGAAATTAAAGTAGCAATTCAATAATTATGGCTAAAGAGATAACATCAACTTCTGTAGAAAAGGAGGCGAAAAAGAAAGAAATGATCTTATTCCTGTCCAATACGGCAGAGCGGGAACATTTTCTATCGAAAAATAACAGAAAATTATTGTCAGATCCTCTTGATGATAACAATCCTATCACCGTTCAGGTATTGGGTATTTGTTCGGCATTGGCCATCACGGTTCAATTGGAGCCGGCAGTCGTTATGGCTTTGGCAGTAACCGCAGTAATGGCGTTTTCAAACATGATCGTTTCCATTTTGCGAAACCTTATTCCAAACAGGATCCGGATCATTGTACAACTTATTATCGTTGCTTCCCTGGTTATTTTGGTAGATCAGGTTTTAAAAGCGTATGCCTATGATGTGAGTAAGCAATTATCGGTATTTGTGGGACTTATTATAACCAACTGTATTATCATGGGACGTCTCGAGGCTTTTGCTTTGGGTAACGGGGTTTATAAATCCTTTCTTGATGGAATTGGTAATGCTGCGGGATACGGAATAATATTGATAAT
The DNA here is from genome assembly GCF_000243235.1 of Gillisia limnaea DSM 15749. GTDB lineage: Bacteria > Bacteroidota > Bacteroidia > Flavobacteriales > Flavobacteriaceae > Gillisia > Gillisia limnaea. Next base: position 1,036,771 of record NZ_JH594606.1, on the reverse strand, counting down.
AGTAGCCTTTTTTAGAGAATTACTGGGATCTGGGAAATTATTTGGTTTTGAAGTATTGGGTCACAAAGCTGCTACAATGGCAGAATCTACCGGACTTTACTCATTTGGATATGAGAATAATGGATTGATGTTGTTATCCCCTATGGCCCTTATTATTGTAGGTATCCTTATATGGGTGCAACGTGCAAGGAACCGTAAGTTAATCGAACAAAACTAAATTTCAACAGCAAAATTAGAATTATGGAATATGTAAATTTATTTGTACGAAGTATTTTCATAGAAAATATGATTTTTGCCTACTTCCTGGGAATGTGTTCCTATTTGGCGGTATCAAAAACGGTAAAGACAGCTGTTGGTTTAGGAGCTGCGGTAATATTTGTTTTGGGAATTACAGTGCCAATCAACTACTTGTTAGATCAATATTTATTGAGGCCGGGAGCTTTAGAATGGTTGAATCCTGAATATGCCTATATTGACTTAAGCTTTTTAAGTTTTATAATGTTTATTGCGGTAATCGCTTCTATGGTACAATTGGTAGAGATGATTGTTGAGAAATTTGCACCGGCATTGTACGGGGCTCTGGGTATATTTTTACCTCTAATCGCTGTAAATTGTGCTATCTTGGGTGGATCTTTATTTATGCAACAAAAAAGTTTTGATGCGGTTTCCGAAGCTATAACATATGGTCTTGGAAGTGGAGTGGGATGGTTCCTGGCTATTCTGGCAATAGCAGCCATTCGTGAAAAAATAGCTTATTCCAATGTGCCTGCACCCTTAAAAGGTCTTGGGATTACCTTTATTATTACAGGGCTTATGGCAATAGGGTTTATGAGCTTTATGGGAATTGAAATTTAATAAAAAATAGAAATAATGACAGTTATTATCGCAAGTGTAATTATATTCCTGGTATTAATTTTATTATTGGTTTCCCTGCTATTGGGAGCCAAGGCAAAATTAGTTCCTTCGGGACCGGTTACAATAAAAATAAACGGCGAAAAGGATCTTGAGGTTGGTTCCGGTGGGACATTGCTTTCAACTTTAAGTGAAAACAAGTTATTCTTACCTTCTGCCTGTGGTGGTGGGGGTACCTGCTTACAATGTAAATGTATAGTCTCTGAAGGCGGTGGAGCCATTCTGCCAATTGAGGAACCTAACTTTACAAGGAAAGAAATTGCCAACGGTTGGCGGCTTGGTTGCCAGGTAAAGGTAAAACAGGATATGAAAATCCAGATCCCGGAAGAGGTTTTTGGAATTAAGAAATGGGAAGCTACCGTAGTGAGCAATTACAACGTGGCCTCTTTTATCAAGGAATTTGTTGTTGAAATTCCTGAAGATATGGATTACAAAGCAGGAGGATATATTCAAATTGAAATTCCTTCCTGTGAGGTTCAGTTCAAGGATATGGATATTTCCGCCCATCCTGAAGAACATCCCGGAGATCCTGAAAAATTTAAGGACGAATGGGATAAATTCAAATTATGGCCGTTGGTAATGAAAAACAAGGAAACGGTAGAACGCGCCTATTCAATGGCCTCATATCCTGCAGAAGGAAGAAGGGTTATGTTGAATGTGCGTATTGCAACGCCTCCCTTTGACAGAGCTACAAACGGATGGATGGATGTGAATCCCGGGATTGCTTCATCCTACATTTTTGACAGAAAAGAAGGCGATAAAGTTGTTATTTCAGGACCTTACGGAGAATTCTTTATCAATGAAAGCGAGTCGGAAATGTTATATGTAGGTGGTGGTGCCGGAATGGCTCCAATGCGTTCGCATTTATATCACCTTTTCCGAACTGCGAAAACAGGAAGAAAGGTTACTTTCTGGTATGGTGGTCGTTCTAAACGAGAATTGTTCTACACAGATCATTTCAGAGCCTTGGAAAAAGATTTCCCTAACTTTAAATTTTATTTGGCTTTATCTGAACCTATGGAAGAGGATAACTGGAAGGTTAAAAAAGATATTGAAGATGAAGGGGATGGTTTTGTAGGTTTCATTCACCAGGTTGTAATTGATAACTATTTGAAATTTCACGAAGAACCAGAAGATATTGAATATTACTTCTGTGGACCTCCACTTATGAATAAGGCTGTACAACAAATGACAGACGATTATGGAGTGCCGCCGGAAAACGTAAGATTTGATGATTTTGGAGGATAATATTTAAATTATCTATCGCTACAAATGGACCTGCTGAATTTTCAGTAGGTCCATTTTTATTAGTACAACTTCTGTTTTATACCGCTGTAATATTCGTATTTTAGAACTTGCTATGAAAAATGAACTAAACAAACAGGAACTTCATAACCTGGCGATGAATATCGTTGGGAAGGATCTCGAAGATCAGGGATATGAGTTTCTGGGAATTAAAAGTGAGTTAAAAACCAATCCGCAATTTGTGGCTTTAAAGGAAAAGAAGCTCCATTTTGTAGTGGTAAGGGCAGTTCTTTATCCCGATGATCCTAAAAAAATCGACCAGATCTTTATGGAAGGTATCAGGGAACACGCCCTTAAATTTAATGCCAGGACTTTTTATGCCGGGGTGGGTATCGCGAATTCCAAAGATTATGAATTACCTATTACAAAAGATGAAGATTATATTGTGAATTATGATGGATTACAGGAGATTTAAAAGTCAGTTATTAGTTGTTGTCAGCTTTTTGGTAGTTGCTTTTACCGGTTGTGAAAAAAAGGGACCAAATGAACAAATCTTTACAGGAACCGCTTTGGGTACTACGTACCAGCTTAAATTTTTTCATCCCGAAGAATTGAATTTGGCTGCGGGTTTAGATTCTATATTTGGCGTCATAAACAACTCTATGAGCACGTATCAGGAGGATTCAGATATATCTAAGATCAATTTAGGGTCAACAGGAATAAAGGTTGATGAGAATTTTAAAGAGGTTTTTCGGTATTCAGAAAAAATATATAAGGAGAGTGATGGGTATTTTGACCCTACAGTAGGTAATCTTGTAAATGCATATGGCTTTGGACCCGATAAAAATCTGGATTCTTTAAGCTCCTCAGAAATCGATTCGATATTGCAGTATGTTGGTTTTAATAAACTGGAGCTAACTTTAGATAATACAATTGAGAAACAGCTTCCCGGAGTCTATATAGATTTTAATGCCATCGCGAAAGGGTATACCGTAGATGTCATTGCCCGCTATCTCAACAGTAGAAATGTAGAAGATTATTTGATTGAACTGGGAGGGGAACTTGTTGCGAAAGGGATTAACCAGGGTAGGCAGCAACCCTGGGTCGTGGCCATAGATAATCCTCTACAAACCGAGGGGAACAGAACGCTCCAGGCCACTTTGAATCTTAAAAATCGGGCGATGGCTACATCTGGAAACTATAGAAAATTTAGGATAGATAGTGTTACCGGGGAGCGTTTTGTACATACTATAAACCCTTTAAGCGGTAAGCCTGAAAAAAGCAATTTATTGAGTGTTTCTGTTTTAGCAGAGAATTGCGCTTTGGCCGATGGATATGCAACCGCCTTTATGGCCATGGGTTTTGAAAAATCTAAAGAAATGCTGAATAATCTGGAAGACGTGGACGTGTATTTTATTTATACAGAAGCCGATGAAGATGTGAATGTTTATACTTCACAGGGATTTAAAGACGCTCTAAACTTTGATTGATGGGCTTATGGGCTTGGTGCATACAGGTATAATTTCTCCTTTAGCAAGGCGATATTTGTTGATTTCAGAAGAAGTTAACCCGGAACTATAATCCACTTCTTCCACTTCAAAACCTATAGCTCTCAATTTCTGAAAAAAATCTTTTCCGTAAATCCTAACGTGGTCATATTGGCCAAATATTCTGGCCCGTTCTTTTTGTGAAGTTATACTGTCATCCTGAAATGTGAATTCCCTGTTCAAATCCTGCGGAATTTGTAAAATGGCGGTTCCTCCAGGCTTAAGGATCCTATAGATTTCCTGCATCGCTTTTGTATCATCCGGAATATGTTCTAAAACGTGATTGCAAAGGATGAATTCGTAGGTGTCATCTTCAAAAGGCAAATCACAAATATCTGCTTTTACATCCGCGAGCGGCGAATTTAAGTCGGTGGTGGTATACTCTAAATTGGATAATTTCCGGAATCGTTTATAAAATGCCTGCTCTGGTGCAAAATGTAAAACCTTCAACTTTTTGGAAAAGAATTCGGTTTCATTTTTAAGATACAGCCATAAAACCCTGTGGCGTTCCAGAGAAAGGGTGGAAGGGGAGAGTACGTTTTCCCGCTGATTTTCATATCCATAAGGTAAAAATTTTCTGAAACTTTTCCCATCGATAGGATCTACATAGGAAGATCCTTTTAAGGCGAACTGAAGAACTGGTTTTGCCAAATAACTCAATCTTATTAGAAGAGGACGTGGGATGGAATTTAAGGTGAGTCTAAAAAGCTGTTTTATCATACTTTAATATCACCCCAGTTTTCTCCGGATTTGATCCTGTACAATTGCATTTCTGAAACTCCAAATTGTTTGGCTAAAATCCTAATCCTGGTTTTGCGGTTGGGATCAAGTAATTTCTTTTTGAGGATCACTGCCTGAGCATAGGACAGCTTGGAATAGGAGGTCACTTTTCTCAATTTCCGTTTTAGCTTATTTTCCTGAACGTTGGGATTTCCATACTGGTGTTGTACCCACTCCGCTTTATTAACCCAGGCAAGATTATTTGCCTCGTTCTCATGTTTTTCGTAATTCTTGTGAATTACAAAATCTGCATCCTCTGCTTTATCTAAAAATAATTCGGCTATAACCCTGTGGAAATAATAATTTTTCTTTTTCCCGTTTTTTAGATGTACCACAAAAGAAGGGTAGCCTACTGTCTTTCCACCCTTGAGCATTTCCCCCTCTGGATTTTTTACAAAGCTTATAATACGTCCATAACTGGATACCTTATATACAAATCTATCCTGCCAAGTTTCCTTGTGCAAGGTTTTCCACTGTTCCTGACGATAGTTCTTAATCATATACTTTAGTCTTGTATTTATCTTCTTCGGTACTTTCGATACCCAATGCTTCATAAATATACTTAAAGGTGGAAAGCAACTCAGGTTTTCCATCTACAATTGCCACATTGTGCTCAAAATGTGCACTTGGCTTATTATCTTCCGTGAGTATTGTCCAGCCATCTTTAAGCTGTTTGATATTTTTTGTTCCTAAATTAATCATAGGTTCAATTGCGACAACCATTCCTTCAATAAATTTCTTTCCACGACCACGTTTCCCGTAATTTGGCATTTCGGGATCTTCATGCATAGTTTTTCCCAGTCCATGACCCACCAATTCACGCACAACCCCATATCCATGAGCTTCACAATATTTTTGAATAGCAAACCCAACATCCCCAACCCGGTTGCCAATTCGAAATTCTTCTATTCCTTTATAAAGTGATTCTTTGGTTACTTGTAATAGTTTTTTAGTGTCTTCTGAAATTTCTCCTATACCAAAAGTGTAAGCGTGATCTCCGTAAAAGCCATTTTTAAGGGCTCCGCAATCTATGGAGATAATATCGCCTTCCACCAGGGGAATGTTGTTTGGAATTCCATGAACAACCTGAGCATTTGGGCTCATGCAGAGCGAATTTGGAAAATCATATAATCCTAAAAATCCGGGAATTGCTCCTTCCTCCCTTATAAACTCTTCTGCCAATTTATCCAACTGAAGGGTTGTGATTCCTGGTTTTATTTCTGAAGCGATCATTCCAAGGGTTCTGGAAACCACCAGGGCGCTTTCCCGCATCAATTCTATTTCTTCCCTTGTTTTGGTAATTATCATAATTTAGATTTAAACAAGCTCAATATGCTTTTTTTTGATTTTTTTTTCTGAAGGATTTTTTCTGCTTCGTTTGAGGATTCGTTGCCCAACCTAAGATAAACTTCTCCCCAACCTAGCAATCCCCCAATATTCCTGTCGTCTATAAAAATATCTGCCTGAATTTTTCGGCTGATGGAATGATCATATTCTTCCTCCGGATAACTTTTGTTAACCGAGTAGAAATAGATCCCTTTAGAATTGCAAAACGCCACGGCTTCCTGTAATTCATTCCCGGATCTATAGGTCCATAAAATCAACTGATGTCCTTCTTCCTGTAATTTTTTCAATGTTTCCAGGGCAAATAAAATTGGTTTGCCAATATTTGGAAACCGGTTTTCTACAATTGTTCCGTCAAAATCTACTGCAATTGTCAAATGTTTGGACATAAATTTAAAGTTAACAAGAAAAATGCTTTCAAACTACTTTTAGAGCATTGATTTTTAAGCGTATAGAATTAATTAAAATATGAATTCTTATACGCCTGTCCAGTAACTATGTTGGCAATGTCTTCCTCGATGGAAATTCTTGGATATTCCACAAAACGATTGTCTTCTTTACCATCTTTCGTGAAAATAAAAGTAGGTACCCGGTCAAGATCCCAGTTTGCTTCGGTTTTCTCGGGAGTTACTTTATTTCTATCAACACCTATAATTGTAAGTTTTGAAAGATCATATCCTGCTTCATCCAGAATTTTAAATAGTTTTGGAACTTCCCTTCTGCTGTCCACGCACCAGGTGCCCATAAAAACCATTATTTCATATTCTGAAATGTTATTTTTAATCGTTTCAATGGCTTCATCAGAAGGATTAAAACTTTCATATTCATCATTAAACCATCGGGCATAAGGGGCTTGCTGAAGATCCTCTTTTGTAATTTTTCCAATCAACATAGTTTGATCTTCATTCTCATCTTCAATTTCAGACTGCACTAAAAATTCTTCAGTCTTCACTTCTTCAGTTTTCGCGGTTTCATTGCTGTTTCCACAAGAGGTGATAATAGTTAAGAATAAAAGGTATAAACTCATTTTCATTTTTTTTAAATTAAAGGATTTTGCGTCATTAATTCGGGTTTTGTAATCCCCATTAGTTTTAGGATAGTCGGTGCAATGTCTCCTAAATTACCGCCCTTTATAGATTTTACATCTTTGTCTACTAATATAAGGGGAACCGGGTTGGTTGTGTGGGCAGTATTTGCAGAACCATCTGGGTTTATCATCATTTCACTGTTTCCATGATCCGCAATAACCAACACGCTATAGTCATTTTCAACAGCGGCGTCTACTACTTCCCGGGTACACTTATCTACCGCTTCCACAGCTTTAATGGCTGCCTGAAAATCTCCTGTATGGCCTACCATATCGGGATTGGCAAAATTCAGACAAATAAAATCGGCAGACTGGGATTTTATCTCGGGAATGATCTTCTCCACGATTTCATTGGCGCTCATTTCCGGTTGCATATCATAAGTTGCAACTTTGGGAGAACTACACATGATTCGTTTTTCACCTTTAAACGGTTTTTCTCTACCACCAGAAAAGAAAAAGGTTACGTGTGGGTATTTTTCAGTTTCGGCAATTCTAATCTGGGTTTTCCCCATATATTCCAAAACCTCTCCTAAAGTTGTTTTTAAATTATCCTTTTTAAAAACAGTATTGATATTTGTGTAACTGTCATCATATTTTGTAAGTGTTATAAAATATAAGGGCATCTTTTTCATGTGGTATTCCGGGAAATCTTCCTGAGTAAGCGCCTGGGTAAGTTGTCTTCCGCGATCTGTTCTAAAATTAAAGAAGATCACCACTTCATCATCCTTTAAGGTAGCAACCGGGGTTCCATCTTCTTTGGTAAGCACAACTGGTTCTATAAATTCATCGGTTACTTTAGTATCATAACTTTCCTGAATAGCTTCCAGCGCATTTTGGGTTTTTTTACCTTTTCCGGAAACGATCAAATCATAGGCTTTTTGAATCCGTTCCCAGCGTTTATCCCTATCCATGGCAAAATACCTGCCAATAACACTGGCTAATTTGCTTCCGGTTTTATTTAAATGCTCCTCTAATTCCGCAACAAATCCTTTTCCGGAATTTGGATCAACATCACGACCATCTGTAAACGCATGAACGTATTTTTCTTTTACCCCAAATTCGTTGGCAGCGGTTAATAATCCTTTTAAATGATCTATGTGCGAGTGCACTCCGCCATCGCTTAAAAGACCCATAAAGTGAATGGGCTTATTGTTTTCAACTGCATAATTAAAGGCCTGTTCCAAAATAGGCTCATTGATAAGACTGTTGTTTTCCACGGCCAAATTTATTTTTGCCAAATCCTGATAGACTATCCGGCCTGCACCCAGATTCATATGTCCAACTTCACTATTTCCCATTTGCCCATCTGGCAAACCAACATTTTTACCATGAGTAAGAAGTTGGGCATTGGGATAGGTTTTCATCAAATAATCAAAATAAGGCGTATTAGCCTGTGCAATCGCAGAAACCTCCGGGTCCTGAGTGATTCCCCATCCATCTAAAATCAATAATATCACTTTCTTATTCATAACAATAATTTTATAAGCTGTAAATATATAAACTATAATTTGCAGTAATTAATAACCTTAACAATTCTTTTGCCTGAGCCCATTTTTCATAGCATTTGATAGATTCTTTTTTTTTCTCCTTTCCTTCAGCTCCAAATTATTAATGAGGGTTGAAATGTTAAAAAGTGGGGTGCATCCTAAATTCCTGAAGTTTTCATCTGATTGATGAAATAAACTAAAATAAATCTCGTTGTTATAGTGTAATTATAAGAGCCGTTTTAAATTAAAGCGCTGATTGTTATGATTTAACATTCATAACGGGTTTAAAATGGATTTGTTTTTAATCAGGGTCTATGTGAAATTAATTTTTTGTATGTTGGTATCCTATTTGCAGTCATTTAACAAATAATTATATATTTTTCCCAAATATGACGTATAAAATATTCACCGTAATTGCCGTTCTAACTGCATCTTTCGCCTTTACTACCACAGACGGCCATAACAATTCTGAAATTCCTATAATTCCGGAAACCCTTCTTAGAGCTACAAATGAAAATACTACACTTGATGAGGAAATCCATCAATTGTATGATGTTTTTGTGGAAAATAACCCCAATGTTCCCAATCTTAAAAGTTTTAAAAACGGAATGATGGGATATTATAAACTTTCTGATAAAAACCTTTTCGATAAAGAAATTCTTACCATTATAGATTTTAGTCTTTCTTCTACAAAGAAAAGAATGTGGGTTCTTGATATGAAAAATAATAAAGTGCTTTTTCACAACCTTGTTGCGCACGGTAAAAATACCGGTGGAGAGTTTGCTACTCAATTTTCTAATACTGTAAATTCTTTACAAAGCTCCCTTGGATTTTTTGTGACCGCTGAAACTTATTATGGCGGAAACGGATATTCTATGTTCATTGATGGTATGGAGGAAGAGTTTAATTCCAAAGCACGTGAACGCTATGTGGTGGTTCATGGAGCAAAATATGCAAACCCAGAATTTATTAACAATGTGGGTAGGTTGGGGAGAAGCTACGGCTGCCCTGCATTACCAACCGGATTAACTCAGGAAATAATCGACGTGATTAAAAATAAATCGGTTTTATACATACATTCTGCCGATAAGAACTATGCTAAAAAATCTGAAATGATAAGGGCTTAGTTTAGGATGCCTTTTTTAAGGCTTGAAGAGTGGCTTCATCATAGTTATAAATATCGTCTGTAAAGATTGTTTCTCCATTTTCGCGCCATGCGGTCCAGTAAAAATGATGGATATTAACCTTTTGTTTCATATCAATCCTTTTGATGACTCCCCTATTAATTATGGAGTCTAATAATTCTGAAGTATATTCAGGCTGATCCCGCAAAAGGTATTTAGACAAATCAATGGCATTTTCTACCCGTATGCAACCCGAACTTTGTGCTCTGGAATTCTGGTCGAATATGGATTGAGATGGAGTATCATGAAGATATATCAAATAACTATTGGGATACATGATTTTTACTTTTCCCAGGGGGTTGGAGTTCCCCGGTGGTTGCCTGTAGCTGAAAGACTTAACTTCACTTTTTGTCCAGTCTATTTTTGAAGGATCCAGTTTCTCCCCTTTAGTATTATAAACCTGAATATTTTTATTACTGAGGTAATCCAGGTTTTTCCGTACTCCCGGGATAACATCGTTATTCTTGATCGTAGGGGGAATTGTCCAGCTGGGATTAAAAATAAGATGATCGATTTCTTCTGAAAATATAGGCGTTTTTCTGGATACTCTTCCAACTATGGTTTTATAGGTGCTAATAGTGTCCTTTTCTCGTACGACCTGAAGTTTGAAATTGGCAATATTTACAAGGATATAATGCGATCCCAAATCCCGGGGAAACCATCTCCATCTTTCGAGATTGACCAGGATTTGGCCATAACGTTGATCATAGCCTTTGTTGAGAAGGTCAACGGTTTTATCCCCAATTATTCCATCTGCCAAAAGTCCATAAGCTTCCTGGATTTTTTTTATTGCATCTACGGTTTCATTATCGTATTGGGAACCCCCTATTTTAAGGGATTTTAAATAACCCAGCTGTAAAAGTCTGAATTGAATTTCCTGCAATCGGATATCCTGATTTCCGGGTTTTATCTTTACTCCTTTTTCGATTTTCTTAAAATCCTCAGCATCTTCTTTAAGCTTACGGTATTCCTTCTCGGCAGCTATTAAATCTTTATAAACAGGATGAACCGGCCTTAATTGGCTTAAAGCAATCTCGAGATTATTTTCTTTTACAGCTTTTTCCAGGAGTTTTAGCTTGCTATGCTGTTTTTTGGAAACATCCCATATTCTATGTACACTTTTAGGATCAACTTTTCCATTATATAAATGATCCATGAATTTAAAAAAAGCATCTGTGAGTAACATATCCAATTCACTCAACTCCTTTTTATCAAGAGTGGAAAGTTCCAGAAGTTGCTTTTCCAGTTCTTCTCCATGGTAATCTTTGAAGTAGAGTCCTTGAGAATGCGCAGATTTTAAGGTGTCTATAAGGGAATTTCTAAAATTGATATTGGTCCAGGCCGGTTTAAAGTCCCGCTCAAGATAAAATGCGATTACCGAGTCTTTTTGAAATAATTTAGCTTCTGTTGATTCGTAGAGTATTGGTTCCAGCTCTTTAGAAGAACCCATGGAAATCACTATTCCGTTTCTTAGATCTTCTGAAAACTCCTTATCTTGCTCACTTTCATTCCTGCAGCCACATACCAATATTGCCAGAAAAATTATTCCTGTTATAAAGTTCCATCTACGTATGAGGAATGAAAGGTTCATAATCAATTTTTTTTCCGGTACCTAGCTGCTGAAACATCACAATATGAGGACAAACTCCCGGAACATCAAATTCTGTTCCTTTAGTTTGATATCCAAATTTTTCATAAAAACCAATGGCATAATTACGGGCATTAAACCATAAAAATACAAGTTTATCAAGTTTCTGTAGCTCGGCTTCACCTGCTTTTAACAAGGTGGCACCTATACCTTTACCTTCAAATTCTGGTAATACAGCCATTCCCCTTAATTGGTATTGAAATGGCTGATGAAAAATAGGGTTCTGCTTTTTCATAAAACTTGCAACTCCTATTAAATCTTCATCAAAAAAGTATCCAAGATGGAAAGTTTCTGTAGATAAATCTCCTTCAAAGACACATTCAGATAATGGTCTTCCCGGACGCAAAACAGGTTGACGAACCACGTAGGTTTCAGAAGCGGATATCCTTCGGATCTTTACGGCCTTACTCAACTTAAAATTGATTTTTATTTAACCAGAACATCCCGAAAATCTTTATTTATATCAAATTGAACTTCGGCAAAAGGACATAAAGGATCGATTTTATAGTTGTTTTTACGTGCAAATTCCACGCTTTCTTTAACAAGCATAGATGCCAGCCCTTTTCCTTCCAATCCTTTTCTGGTTTGGGTATGGTCAATAATTAAAACCCCATTATCCTTTTTTGTATAAGTGAGTTCTGAAGTAATGCCGGATTCATCTTCCATATAGATCATTCCTCTGTTTGCACTTTCTTTATGTTTGATATCCTGACTCATCATTTTTTATTTTTAAAAACGCCATCCACAATACCATATTTTATAGATTCATCTGCATCCATCCAATAATCCCGGTTGAAGTCTTTTAAAACTTTTTCGATAGGCTGGCCACAATTTTCTGCAATTATTTTAGCGCTTAGATCCCGGATCTTTAAAATTTCGGCTGCCTGAATTTCAATGTTGGAAGCCTGCCCTCTTGCCCCACCACTTGGCTGGTGAATCATCACTTTGGCCAAAGGTTGAATAAATCTTCGCCCTTTAGTTCCTCCTGAAAGAAGAATGGAACCCATAGATGCTGCAAGACCGGAACAAATTGTTGAAACCGGGCTGTTTAAAGAAACCATCGTGTCATACATAGCAAAACCATCGGTTACAAAACCTCCCGGGCTATTTATAAAAAACTGGATTTCTTTATCAGATTCAGAATCTAAGTATAATAAGTGCTCTATAACGTGTTTTGCTGTTTTGTCGTTTACTTCGCCCCATAAAAATATTCTGCGATCTTCTAAAAATTTAGTATCTATAAGGTCTTGTGCTTTTCCGGATTTAGCTTTCATAAGTAATTTTTATTTTAGTATTCACCTATTTAAGATGCATTCGAATCATTCTTTTTGTGAATTAAATTCTAAATTATGCTCTTTCTATAGGTATGTTAATTCTAAATTATTTGAATAGCTAAAATTATGACTATTTTCGCAGAAAACCCTAGGATGGAATTGGCATTTAACAAGATTTTAAAAAAAGACCTGTCTCTGGTAATCCCATTTGTGATGGAACTTGGTGATTTTCAAACAGATGAGGCGCTGCTTAAAGTTCGTTTTAAGGAGATGTTTGATCAAAATTATGAGTGTTTTGGAGTGTATTTAGGGGAAGAATTAATAGGTGTTTTTGGACTTTGGTTTATGACCCGTCATTACGCCGGAAAATCCTGTGAGCCCGACCATGTTTTTATTAAATCCGAGTTTCAGAATCGGGGTTTTGGGAAACAGATATTCGAATTCATCTTTGATTATTCCAGAAAAAAAGGCTGTGAGACTTCAGAACTAAATAGTTACGTTCAAAATTTTAAATCGCATAAATTTTATATGAATCATGGCTATGTGATCAAGGGATATCATTTTTTAAAAAAGCTATAATTTTTTTGGAAGTTAAAAAATTTAACGGTTATATTTGCAGGGTCTTGCGGGAGTAGCTCAGTTGGTAGAGCGTCAGCCTTCCAAGCTGAATGTCGCCGGTTCGAACCCGGTCTCCCGCTCTTTATAAAAACCTCCTCTTTTTAGTGGAGGTTTTTTGTTGAATATTAGTACGGGTGAGAAGTTTATCCTGAGCGTAGTCGAAGGGAACCCGGTCTCCCGCTCTTTATAAAAACCTCCTCTTTTTAGTGGAGGTTTTTTGTTGAATAGCAGTACGGGTGAGAAGTTTATCCTGAGCGTAGTCGAAGGGAACCCGGTCTCCCGCTCAAAAAAAATTCCTCATTGAAAAATGGGGATTTTTTTTGCCTGTAATTGTCCTGCTCTAAATTATCGATACACTAAAAACCTGGTGTAATGAAACCATCAGCAATAAAGGGTACGTCAAGCGTACCCAAAAAGATCACTCTGTTTCTTTTAAGGTGCAAATCGTCCAGGAAGTTGAATCTGGTCTGTGTAGAACAGAAGCTTTCAAAAGCCTCTGGCATAGCAGGAATTGTGTTTGTAGCTTAAAAAAGATTATTTTAGGCTCACATTAATTAATAACTATAGCATGATAAAAAAATTCCTCATCAGCATTTGTTTGGTTTCTCTTATAGTTTCCTGCAATTCTGAAGAAAAAGAAAAATTTGACCTCTTGATCCTGAATGCTTCTATTGTTGATGTTGCTTCGGGAGTGATCCTTCAGGAACGATTGGTTGGAATATCCGGAGATACAATTCGCTTTGTAGGGGAAATGACAGATTCAGATAGATATGAAGCTAAAAAAACTTTAAATGCAGAAAACAAGTTCCTGATGCCGGGCCTCTGGGATATGCACGTGCATTTTCGTGGAGGAGATACCCTGGTAGAGGAAAATAAAAATTTCCTTCCCTTATTCCTCGCTCATGGAATTACGACTGTAAGAGATGCCGGCGGAGATATTACTCCAAGTGTTTTGGAATGGCGGGAACAAATAGCGAATGGTTCACTAGAAGGGCCCGGTATTTTCACCTCCGGACCAAAATTAGATGGTGATGATCCTGCGTGGCCCGGTTCTATCCGGATAAGCAACACTCAAGACATTGAAAAAGCTTTGGATTCGCTTGAAGCAATGGGAGTAGATTATGTGAAAATGTACGATGGGAACCTCACTAAGGAAATGTTTTACGAAATAATAAAAGCCGCTGAAAAGAGAGGTTTAAAAACTACCGGGCACATGCCTCTTTCTGCAGATTTTCTTGAAGCCATTGATTATGGCCTTGATGGTACGGAACATATGTACTACGCTTTAAAAGCCTGCTCTCCTGTTGCAGATAGTTTGACGGCTATGAATTTGGGTTATGGAATGATGGATCGAATAATAGAAACTTATGATCCTGAGCTTGCACAACAGGTTTTTGAAAAAATGGCTGCTGAAGGTGTTTATGTTACGCCAACGGTGCATATTGGAAAAACGCTTGCTGAAATGCTTGATGTTGATCATACCCAGGATTCCTTGCTAAATTATATGGGTCCCGGAGTACGCCAGAGCTACCAGGGAAGAATAGAATCTGCAAAGCGTGCGCGGGAAGCAGGAAGTAGTTCCCGGTCAAAAATGGAGAAGCAAACTTCAGCAATGCTGCTTCCTATGTATGAAGCAGGAGTAAAGTTATTGGCAGGATCAGATTCGGGAGCATTTAATTCTTTTGTATATCCAGGAGGATCCCTACAGGAGGAACTTCAAGATTTTGTAAAAGCAGGTTTAAGTCCGCAGCAGGCATTGACCACTTCAGTTATTTACGGTCCTTCTTTTTTTGGGATGGAGGAATTCTATGGCGGAGTTGCAGAAGGAAAAGTTGCCGATCTAATTTTGCTGGAGAATAATCCGCTGGAGGATATAAAAAATATCAGGGATATAGAAGCGGTAATTATTGGAGATAAGATATTTAGAGAAGAGGACCTAAAGAAGATGCTTTCAGAAATAAGAAAGTAAGCTTAAAACGACTTTAGCTTTTTATAGGGAACTGTTTCCGGTGTAATTGGAGCTATTGATTCCATTATTTAGGACTGAAAATAGAGGAAATTCATAAACTAAGGTAGCTTAAAAATCAGTCAAATAATGATTTCATCAAGGTGCCAATTCCTTTAAACATTAAAAAGATAGCTCCTGCACAAGCCAGTAGCCCAAAAATAAGGACCGCGATGTACAGGGGATGTTCCCGGTTATTAAAAGCGGTATATAATACTGAAGGACCTATCACTATTAAGGGTAGCGCGCCGGCAAGGTATCTTAGTCCTTTCCCCAGCAATTCTTTATTAGTATGTTTCATTTTTTGAGTTTCAGAAAATTCAAAGTTAGGATAAAATGAACAAAGCGCTTATTTTACTGTAGGGTATATGTTAGTAAATCGGTTTCTGATAACCGAAAATATCCGAATGCGAAATTGTCGGGATTCGTTGTATTTATAATGTTTCCTCTAACCGTTGTAGGTTGCGTTTGAAATGGGCCTCCACCATTTGTGCCAGCCTGTGATCGCAATATGAACATATACTCATAGAATCTTTTTGAGATTCCCTGAGTTTCGAACCCGACCTCCTCTCCCGGGACCAGATCTTCATTTGAAAAATAGGCAAAAGTTAAATTCCCATCGGTGAATTCATCTTCCGAAATTTGAATAGAAAGATCCTCATAGAAAAATTTAAAAAAATAATAATTTTCAACATCCGGAGGATCAAAATAATACGCTCTCAATTCTATATCCTCCCCACCAAATCCTCCACCCGTTGATTGTTCGACATATTCCAGAGAGCTAACGGGTATCAAAGACTCTGTTGCTATATAAACTTCATCTTTATAGAGTATTTCCAAATCATAGGACATGTTTAGTTCCGGTTCAAAAATATCATTAACGTAAAACCCCGGTTCCAATTCCTCAAAAACATAACGAGCTCCGCTTTCAGATTTCACTGAAACTTTAGCTCCTTCTGCCGGTGGAGTAGAGTCATCAAAAAATGGAGCTGTTGTGGTTAGCTGTATTATTTGAAAATTGCCGGTAGTCTCTTTTTTCCAAAGAATAGAGGCCTCCACTACCAACCTTGGCTCAGATTCTTCCAGCGTCACATCCACTACTTCTTCACAGGAATAGATGCTAAGAAGCATTAGTAGGAGTATAGTGATTTTTAAATTTTTCATATGTGGATGTTTATTGTTTTTTAATGGGCATATGCAATTCACATATCTTAATAGGTGTTTGTACCGTATTCGCGTTATGCTCATTTCATATCCTTAAAATTTAAAATTATAAGTGACCGAGGGGATTATTCCGAACAATGATAATCTTACGGCCTCATTATTTCCTGAATCTTCATTCTTTCTGAAACTTAATGATACCGCATTCATCCTATTGTACACATTGTAAATCCCAAAATTCCATGAGGATTCAAAAGTTTTGGTTTTTCTTTTGGGAATATAGGTCGCTGAAATATCTAAACGATGGTATGCCGGCAACCTGTTACTATTCCTTGGAGAATAGACTGGAATGTTTAAATTTTCAAATCGGTATTGGCCTGTGGGATAGGTGGTAGGCAACCCTGTTTGATATACGAAACTGGTATTTAATTGCCATTTTTTAGAAATTTCATAACTTCCTGTAAGTGAAATATCATGAGGTTTATCATATCCTGTGCTATACCAGTTACCACTATTTATTCCAGATTCTACTGGAGTTCTTCCCGGAGTTCTTTGTTCAGATCTGGACAGGGTATAAGCCAGCCATCCCGTAAATCGGCCTGTGTTTTTCCGAAGCAATAATTCTAACCCAAACGCCCGGGCAGTTCCGGGAAGAATAGCCTGTTCAATGGCATTATTTGCAACTAAATTTGCTCCGTCTATATAATCCAATCGGTTTTTAATGAACTTATAAAATCCTTCTATCTCTAATGAGTATTTTTCATTGTTGAAATTTTGAAAATAACCCAGAGCAACCTGATCCAATAACTGAGGTTCAATATATTTACCGCTGGGGGCCCAAATATCTAAAGGAGTTGGGGAGCTGGTGTTGGTAATTAGGTGTAAATATTGGCTCATTCTATTGTAACTGGCTTTAACGGACTGGTAATCATTGAAACTATAAGCCAGTGCCAACCTTGGCTCCAGGTTCCCAAAGGATCGCTCTATAGAAGATTTTGAAAGTTCCTTACTGCCAATAGGGTTGGCTTCTTCGTAAATGCCAAAATCCTCATTGAAGATAACTGCCTGGTCATTTTGATATAAATTGAGTTCCTTTTGTCCTAACCTTAGAAAACTACTATACCTGAGGCCGTATTCTGCCGAGAATTTTTCCGAGAATTTTTGTTCCACAGAAAAATAAAGCGCATTTTCGAAGGCATATTTCTTGGTGAGATTAAAATTATTTATCCCTGAACTTTCTGTGCTAGGTTCAATTTCTCCTGGATTAAATTCATAGTAGGTAGAATGAACCCCATATTCAAAATTGAAATTTTCATTTAAATAGTGACTGAAATCGTATTTGAGATTCAGGTTTTTTATACCGCTGTTCCAGTTAAATTCAACGAAATCGAGGGTTAATCCATAATAATAATCACTGTAGATTACAGATAGATTGGTGAAAATATTATCGGTTAAAACGTGATTCCAGCGTAAATTAAAAACGGCATTACCATAAGTGTTTTTAAAGCTTTCATTGATATTAAATACGTCCCTGCCAAAGTAACCTGAAAATAAAATACTGTTACTTTTATCAATTCTATAACTTAATTTAGTATTCAAATCGTAGAAATAAGCAGAATTAGGGTTATCGGTAAGTTTAAGGAACAGGTGAGCATAGGAGCTCCTGCCACCTATTAGAAAAGAGCCTTTATCCTTTATTATAGGACCCTGTGCCAATAAACGGCTTGAAATAACACCTATACCGCCATTGGCTTCAAACTTTTTGCTATTTCCGTCTTTTTGATAGATTTCCAAAACAGAAGAGACTCTTCCGCCATACTTGGCAGGAATCCCTCCTTTATACAGCTTTAAATTCTTGATAGCATCGGGATTAAAAACAGAAAATAATCCAAATAAATGGGAAGCATTATAAATGGTTGCTTCATCCAGTAAGATCAAATTTTGATCTACAGCTCCGCCCCGAACGTTAAATCCGGAAGATCCTTCTCCGGCATTGGAAACCCCGGGTAGTAATAATAATGATTTTACAACATCGACTTCTCCAAAGACCACAGGTAGCTTTTGAATTGTATTTATATCGAGTTTGTTGACACTCATTTCCGGTTTTTTGATATTTAAACGTTCAATGTTTTCCGTCAATATAACTTCATCAAGAAATTCTGAGGCTGGAATTAAATCAAAATTCAACGTTTTATTTTCTTCGATAGTAACTTCTGTAACCAGTTCCTGGTAACCCAGATATGAAACTTTAATTTGATGTGTGCCATTGGGCAATTTTATGGAATAGAACCCATATTCATTTGTGACCGTACCGGCATTTAACGTTGGTAGTAATATATTTACACCATACAGGGTTTCGTTGCTGGAGGCATCTTTTACCACACCATTTAGAACCGCTTTATCCTGAGCATTTGTAACTAAAAAAAACAATAGAAACAATAGGGAGAGAAATTTATTCAAGCTTGAATTTTTGTTTAAATATACGGCAGTTGAGGGTATAGAAAAAAAGTAAACCCAATTTTAAGAATAGTTCACTCTAAGTTTTTTGCTATTTGTAAGCAGCAGTGAAAAAATCTATAGTTCTGCCATAGCCTGGTTGATACGATCGGGATTTAAAACTTTAGTAATTTGGTTTTTATGATCAAAAAGATTCAACAAAATAAAAATAAACTCAAGCTTTAGCAAAAAAATGAAAGGCCGGAATCGTGGAAAATCCGGCCTTAGTTTCTTCTATTTCAAGGTGGTTTAATATCCTAAAATTTGATTTAATGTAGCGCTTGGTCTCATTGCTTTACTGGTAAGATCTTCTTTGGGATAATAATATCCATCAATATCTACCGGTTGCCCCTGGGCATCTATGAGGTCCTTTACTATTTTGTCTTCATTTGAAGATAATTTTTCAGCGATTTCCGCAAAGTGCTTTTTCAATTCGGCATCCTTATCCTGCATGGCAAGACCCTGTGCCCAATAAAGAGCCAGATAAAAGTGACTTCCTCTGTTGTCCAGTTCATTTACTTTACGCGAAGGTGATTTATTGTTTCTAAGGAATTTCTCTGTAGCCTGGTCAAGAGTTTCGGCAAGAATTAAGGCTTTTTTATTGTTTAATTTTTCGCCTAAATGCTCCAGAGAAACTGCAAGGGCTAAAAATTCTCCTAAGGAATCCCATCGTAAATGGCCTTCTTTAAGGAATTGCTGGATGTGTTTAGGGGCAGATCCACCGGCTCCTGTTTCAAATAATCCTCCGCCGGCCATAAGTGGCACGATAGAAAGCATTTTTGCACTGGTTCCTAATTCAAGGATAGGAAATAAGTCGGTTAAATAATCACGCAATACATTTCCAGTTACAGATATGGTATCTTTTCCTTCCTTTACACGCTTTAAGGTATATTCTGTAGCATCTTCCAGATTCATTATTTGTATGTCCAGTCCAGAGGTATCGAGCGGGCTCAAATAGGTGTTTACTTTTTTAATGATCTCGGCATCGTGGCTGCGTTTTTTATCCAGCCAAAATATTGTAGGCATTCCGGAAGCCTTTGCCCTGGTAACTGCCAATTTCACCCAATTTTGGACAGGTGCATCTTTGGTTTGGCACATTCTCCAGATATCCCCTTTTTCAACTTTATGTTCAAGAAGGTTTTTCCCGTTTGAATTTATCACACGCACAATTCCATCTTCCTCAATTTCAAATGTTTTATCATGAGATCCATATTCTTCAGCCTTTTGAGCCATCAAACCTACATTTGGAACCGTACCCATCGTAGTGGGATCAAAGGCTCCATGCTTTTTACAAAACTCAATTGTTTTTTTATAAACCCCGGCATAACTGCTATCTGGAATTACCGCTTTAGTATCCTGCTGCTTTCCTTTTGCATTCCACATTTTTCCTGAAGTTCTTATCATAGCAGGCATAGAAGCATCAATAATAACATCACTGGGAACATGTAAATTGGTTATTCCTTTATCAGAATCTACCATGGCAAGATCGGGTCCTTTATCGAAACTGCTCTTTAAATCTGTTTCAATTTCCTTTCGCTTCTCTGAAGGTAATTTTGGTAAAACATTCAATAAATCTCCAAGGCCGCTGTTTACATTTACGCCGGCTTCTTCGAGTGTTTGTCCGTGTTTTTCAAAAAGGTCTTTAAAATAAACTTTCACAGCGTGTCCAAAAATGATGGGGTCTGAAACCTTCATCATGGTCGCTTTCATATGCAACGAGAAAAGCACATCCTTTTCCCTGGCATCTTTTATTTGGGCTTCAAGGAATTTGATGAGTGCCTTTTTACTCAACACAGTAGCATCGATAACTTCTCCTTTTAACAGATCCAGGTTTTCTTTTAATAAAGTCTTTTTTCCTGAATTGTTTTCAAGCTCTATTTTAATACTATCTGCAGCTTCCAGGGTGAGGGATTTTTCATTGGCGTAAAAATCTCCTTCGGTCATTGTGGAAACATGGGTTTTAGAATTGGAATCCCAGGCACCCATGGAATGCGGATTTTCTTTCGCGTAATTCTTAACGGCCTTTGGCGCTCTTCGATCGGAATTTCCTTCTCTCAAAACCGGGTTTACAGCGCTTCCTTTTACTTTATCGTACCTTTTTTTGATGTCTTTTTCCTTTTCATCTTTAGGTTCACCAGGATAATTTGGCAAATCAAATCCTTTGGCCTGAAGTTCTTTTATGGTAGCTTCCAGTTGTGGTTCAGAGGCACTGATGTTTGGCAATTTAATAATATTTGCTTCAGGTTTATTTACAAGCTCCCCAAGCATTTTCAAAGCATCCGGAACCTGTTGTTCTTTAGTTAAATAATCGGCGAAATTAGCTAATATCCTTGCTGCAAGGGATATGTCTATTGGTTCAACATCAATATTTGAGGTGTCTGTAAAGCTTCTTACTATTGGTAAAAAAGAAAAAGTAGCCAACATTGGCGCTTCATCAGTTTTGGTGTAATAAATTTTAGATCGCTGTGTCATATTTTGAATTTTGTTTTATATTGTTAAGACAAAATTTTTAAAAATTCTGGATTTATAAAAAATAAGTCTGGATAATTGATAAAAGATAAAGAAGTATGAAGAATGTCTTAATACCCTGCGTTGCGAAGATAAGATTTTTCAATCTTTTATCATAGTTTGGGAACCTGCAACTGGAAAGGTTTAAGAAATATTTAAATTAAAAAGCCATTTCAACATACCATGTATATTGAAATGGCTTCTAATGAAATAATGCTTTACCGCCAGATCTTTTAAAATCTATATAAGTCTATTAATAGAACTTACTACGTGCATTACTTCATATGATACAATTTGTTCACAAACGCGCCCAAATTACATCAAATAGGTCTTTATCGTTCTAACTGCTTTTTGCAATGCAAAAAGATTCATTTTTAGAAGATAAAAAACCCTGGTAAAGAATATTGCTTTACAGTATTTAAAATTCTGGAAATCCTTGTGTCATTCTATTGAACTTTAAATACCCTTAAATTTACTTCAGAGAAATTTAAAAATCAAGAACTTTAACTATTTTCATCCCTCATTAAGGGTTTAATTCCCCGAAGACTGCCCTAAATTAATTTCATTCAGGCCGGCCTGCCCGTATAATTGGGGTGCACTTGCCTTCCTGATTTACATAGATTTTTAATATTAGTAGCACCTCCTGTCCTGGTTATAAGCAGGGATTAATTATGAGGCATAAAAAAAGCCCCATAAAAGGGGCTTTTAACATTTTAATATAAATAAAGCTTATTCTGTTACAGCACGAAAAGCGTTAACGCGGCCTTTCCCAAAGAAAAGGCTTTGACCGTTTCCATCAACTTGATCTGATGAGCGGATCAATAGTTTTTCCACTTCATGAGGACTCATTTTTCCATATTTCCCAATAATAAGTGCAGCAACTCCCGCCGCGTGTGGAGAAGCCATGCTGGTACCAGCATTGTAATTGAAAGCGTCCTCACCACTTGCAACACTAAATATCATGTCCAATACAGATACATCTCCATCACCACCTGGTGCTGCAAGGTCAATTAAAGACTTACCATAAGTAGTATAACTTGCAGGGATATCAAAATTCGTATTCGGATTTGAGAATGGATGCCACCCTTCCGGAGCAGTAGCCGAAATTGTAATTACATTGTTTAAGCTACCAGGCAATTTAATTGTTGATCCATTTCCGTCGTAATTCATACCATCGTTTCCAGCAGATGCAATTAAAGTGACCCCATTTTTATAGGCGTAATCAATTGCTCTTTGTTGTGCAAGTACAATCTCCTGAATAAATTTAGCGGGAATTTTAAATTCATTCCCGTCTGCATCTGTTAATTTTCCATTTTTATTGAAAGTTGCACCAAGGCTCATATTTACTACATCTGCTTTGTTATTTCCTGCATATACTATACCTGCATTTATAGAACTAAACGCTCCACTACCAGTAAATTCTGAAAGAACTTTTACTGCAACTAATTCAGCTTCATAAGCAACTCCTATTACGCCAAAATTATTTTTATTGGCAGCTATAGTTCCTGCTACGTGAGTACCATGATTAGGGAATCTTCCTGGACTTGTATAATAAGGTTCACCTGGTACAAATGAAGCGGAAAGATCTTTATTAAGGTTTTGGGAAAATTCAACATTATCCCTGTCTATACCCGAGTCAAGAACAAATACACTTGCTCCCTTACCTGTATAACCCGCATTCCATGCCTCTGGAGCATCTATTGCATCCATACCCCATAAACGAATATATGCACCTTCAGTAGTACCTGGACTAGGAGTTAAAGCTTCTATTGAGACGTCCATACTAGTAAGCTCATTTTCTGCCTGAGAAGGAATCCATTTAATTTCATAATCTGGGACTACGGAAACAATTTCCTTATTTTTTAAAGTATTCTGGATGAAATTTGCATCTTTCGAGTTAACAATAGCAATTCCTATTTCGGGAATAGTACTTACAATTTTTCCACCACTCGTTTTTAGGTAATTTTCTACACTTTTGGTCAATTCAGTGCTCTTGGAAATAACCATGTAATTTTTGAAGGGTGCTTCTTCCAGTTGTACTGCGTCCACCTCAACAGTTTCATTAATTTCATCTTTTTCACAGGAGGTAAATAAAACTCCCATTGCGCAAAGAGATAGCGCCATTTTCTTCAAATTCTTCATTTTTAATATTTTAACGGTTAAAGGTGTCGAATGTAAATTAAAAAATGATCTTAAGCAATTTTATTACAATGCAAAGAAGTTAAAATTTTAAATGAGTTATAAATAGTTCAGGAATGGGGAAAAATGTTTTTTGTTGAGGAATATGTTGATGTAAAAATAACGAATATTAAAACCAAAAAGATTTTTGAGAAGCGGTGAAGGAAGTGAAATAATTTTCTTAATTTAATGAAAATGAAAGGTTTATTTCTTAAACTTTTAATCCTACATCCGGTGACGATAAAAATAAAGCACAAAAAAAAAAGCTGCCTTTTCAGACAGCCTTTTTGAATTTTTTTGAAAAAGAAAATTATCTTCTTTCTTCCTTGATACGGGCTTTTTTACCTGTAAGACCTCTAAAGTAATAGATACGGGCTCTTCTTACAGCTCCACGCTTATTAACTTCAACTTTTTGTAAAGCAGGCAAGTTCATAGGGAATATTCTTTCTACACCTACAGTTCCACTCATTTTCCTAATGGTAAATGTTTTAGAAATTCCTGTTCCTTTAACCTGAATAACAACCCCTCTAAAAAACTGAGTACGGGTTTTTGCTCCCTCCTTAATTTCGTAGTACACAGTGATGGTATCACCGGCAGAAAACTCAGGAAAATCTTTTTTAGCAACGAATTCGTCTTGTACGAATTTAATTAACGCTTCCATATTATATTTTTTAAATAGCTAGCCTAAAGCAACATTCACGGATTTCGCCAGAGGTTGGTTCAGAAACGAGTGCAAAATTATGAAATTTAATAGTATAAACAAGCAAGAAAATTATTTAATCTTCACCTAGAAGATCGGGGCGTAACTTTTTGGTTCTCAGGTAAGACTGTTCTTCTCTCCAGCTTTCAATTTTCGGGAAATTCCCGGAGGTTAATATCCCGGGGACCTTCCAGCCATTATATTCGGCAGGCCTTGTATATACAGGTGGTGCCAGCAGGTCATCCTGAAAGGAATCTGTTAAAGCTGAAGTTTCATTTCCCAATACACCGGGAATCAATCGTATTATAGAATCACAAACCACTGCAGCCGCCAGTTCCCCACCGGATAATACATAGTCTCCAATTGAAATTTCCCTGGTTATAAAATGATCCCGAACCCTTTGGTCTACACCTTTGTAATGTCCGCAAAGCAAGATGATATTCTCCTTAAGGGAGAGTGAGTTTGCCATCCTTTGGTTAAACCGTTCACCGTCTGGGGTCATATATATAATTTCGTCGTAATCCCTTTCAGCTTTTAATCCAGAAATACATTTATCAATAGGCTCAATCATCATCACCATTCCAGCGCCGCCTCCAAATTGATAATCATCGATTTGCTTGTAATTGTCGGTTACATAATCTCTAAGATTATGAAGATGAATTTCCACCAGGCCTTTTTCAATCGCTCTTTTTAAAATGGAGACTTCAAATGGACTCGTTAATATATCAGGAACTACGGTAATAATATCTATTCGCATTTTTCTGTAAAAATTTATTGTGCAAAGATGAGAATATCTTTACAATAAAATCTTCGCCGGGATGCCTGGATACTTATTTGTCGCTGGCTTTATTGCGCTCATCCTGAAGAAGTCTGCCTAAACGTTGTTCCTTTTCAAGTGCTTTAGCGCGATAAACTTCAAATTCCTTTTCGGTAGCAGATAGATTTTGGCGGGCTTCTGAAGTTTGAGCATGTCCTTTTTTAAACCTAAAAATAAAAAACAGTAAAGCGATAATAAGCACTATAATTATGCCCCACATTAGTGACATATATCCACTTTTGCTGAAAGGAATTCCTAAAAACGAAATTGCATCTTTCTCTGCGGTAACTTTTTCAAGATTTTGTCTTGTGGTTTCCAATTCAGATTTTAATTCTGAAATCTCCTGTTGATGTTGATCTATAGTGTTTTTTTGCGTTGTTATCTCGTTATTTAATTTGGAAATAAACTCAGAAGTATTTTTCTTTAAAGTGATCAATTCATTATAGTCTACCACCTTAAAACCCTGGTAGTCATTTGACTTCTCGATTAGGTTGGTAAGTTCCTCTTCAACCGGGCTTTCCCCGCTGTTATAATCCTGTGCGATAACACTAAAGTTAAACGTAAGTAATAAAATACTAAAAATTAATGGTTTGTTCATTGGTATGCTTTTGGGTTAAATTAACTTAAGAACGCAAAGGAAAAAAACTTATTGCCGGAAAGTGACTTTTCTATTAATTATCTTAATTATATTAAAAAGATTTTTTAATTAATTAAAAGTAAGGTGCTTAGATATCAGTCCTAGTTTGTGAATGTTGATTTTCAATTACTCAGATTAAAAAATGAAAAAAAAATAGCCCGCCAAATGGCGGGCTTTATAAAATTTCGATTTGATTGACCTAATAATAGGTATAACGTCTTACTTTAGAAATGTATTTTGCGAGTCGAATAACTTGTTGACTGTAACCATATTCATTATCATACCAAACGTATAAAACAACATTTTCACCATTATTGGAAACAATAGTTGCTTTGCTGTCAAAAATGGAA
This sequence comes from Gillisia limnaea DSM 15749, assembly GCF_000243235.1. Classification (GTDB taxonomy): domain Bacteria; phylum Bacteroidota; class Bacteroidia; order Flavobacteriales; family Flavobacteriaceae; genus Gillisia; species Gillisia limnaea. The sequence continues at coordinate 1,010,793 of NZ_JH594606.1, read as the reverse complement.
GGTTGGGCAGATCCTACAATATCTGTAGAGACGAGTTCATTGTCAAGAGAATATTTAATTTGTTCTACCATTTCACCTTCCAGAGCATATTTTTTCAAAATATCATTTACAGCGTTAACAGAAGTTGGGTTCTCTACCTTTAAATTCAATATTGCCAGGGAGCCATTGGGAACAGGAACCCGGATTGCATTGGAAGTAAGTTTTCCTTCAAGAACAGGCAAGGTTTTCGCGACTGCTTTTCCAGCTCCGGTTTCTGTAATTACCATATTCAAACCTGCGGCGCGGCCTCTTCGGTACTTGCTGTGCATATTGTCTACAAGGTTTTGATCATTGGTATACGCATGGATGGTTTCCAGGTGCCCATGAACTACGCCAAGGCTGTCTTCTATCGCTTTGAGCACAGGAACTATGGCATTTGTGGTACAGGAAGCTGCAGAAAAAATATCCTCGTTATCCGGGTTATATTCCTTGTGATTTACACCGTGAACTATATTTGGAATTCCTTTCCCGGGGGCTGTTAATAAAACTTTGGAAGCCCCATTACTGTTAAGATGCCTGCTTAATTCTTCCTTGTCTCTAAATGCACCCGTGTTGTCTATAATAAGTGCATCGTTAATGCCGTATAATGTATAATCTATATCTTCAGGATTGTTCGCAGAGATCATATGCACTGTAGTTCCGTTAATGATCAATGCTGAATTTTCTTCGTCTATGGAAACTGTGCCTGAGAAGTCTCCATGTACCGAATCATTTTTTAGGAGAGAAGCTCTTTTTTCCAGAATGTCAGCATCTATAGAGCCTCTTGTAACGATAGCTCTTAGTCTCATTTGGCTTCCTTTTCCCGTACGGGTCATTAATTCCCGGGCAAGTAATCTGCCAATTCTTCCAAAGCCATAAAGCACCACATCTTTAGGTGTTACTTCCTGATATTCCTTTGCCTCTTTCAGTTTTTTCGAGATGAAAGCCGTGGCATTGTTGTAATCTACATCCTCCAGGTGATATTCGTAGGTTAATTTTCCAATGTCTAGTTTGGCAGGAGGAAGATCAAGGTTTTTGATGGCTTGGGCGATCTCAACAGAATCAAAAATGGAAATAGGTTTTTGTACAAATTCACCTGCATATTCATGAAGGTTCAAAATATCACTTACGTTAAGGTTGATTAACTGATTCCTGAAAAGGACCAATTCAATTGACTTATCATACCATAGATCACTTACAATTTTAATAAATTCAACCGATGCACGTCTGCGATCAGCCTGAAAGGAAAGTTCCTTTTCGTAAACTTCGTTAAATCCCATTTTTATTTTTTAAGTTCATGTTTTAAAACGCCGCAAAAGTATATATTTCAAACGTTTTCGTAAAAAATATTTTCACAAAAAAACCCATTGTATTTTCAACAATGGGTTGTGATATAATTTGAGGGTTTATTTTCTCCAAATATAGGTTTGTTCCTCGCCGCGGGGGTTTATAAAGGTTACACTTAAAGGCTCTGAAGAATCTTTGCTGTTTAAAATACTTCGTACATCTGCAACATCAGAAATTTTTTGGTTATCAATTTCAGTGATAATAATTCCAATTAAAGACATGGTTTGTTTATCTGAAGATAAAGCTCTGATGATTTTCACCCCATTTTCGGCTTTAAATTTCTTCAATTCTTCTTTGGAAGCATTGGCAACCTCAAGGCCAATAGGTTGAATAGCAAAAGTTTCATATTTTGTCAATGTCACATTTACCACTCTTTCTTTTTCACCTCTAATGATAGTAACTTTTACTACATCATCAGGTCTTTTAGAATTGATATAACCTGTAAGATCAGCCATTTTTCTAACCTCAATATTATCAATCTGTCTTATAACATCTCCTTCTCTGATTCCTGAAATTGCAGCGCCACTTCCTAAATCCACATCAGATACGTAAACTCCCTGAGAAACATTGAGCCCAAATTCTTGCGAGATTGGTGCACTTACATCGGCTCCACGAATTCCTAAAATGCCTTGTTGTACATTTCCAAACTCAATTATATCCTCTACAATCTTACGGGCATTGTTGGAAGGAACGGCAAACCCATATCCTACATAGCTCCCGGTTTGTGATGTAATAGCAGTATTAATTCCAATTAGTTCTCCATTTATATTAACCAATGCGCCACCGCTATTTCCGGGATTAATAGCTGCATCTGTTTGAATATAAGATTGAGGAGTTCCGTCTCCGGCGTTTAAATCACGGGCTTTAGCACTAATTATACCGGCGGTAACCGTGGAGGTTAAATTAAAAGGATTCCCTACTGCAAGAACCCATTCTCCAAGTTTAACGTTGTTGGAATTTCCAAAGGGAATATAGTCCAGCCCTTTTGCGTCAACTTTTATCAAAGCAATATCAGCCTTGGGATCCGTCCCTATAACTTCAGCTTTATAAGTTTTGTTATTATTCAGGGTTACTTCTATTTCACTGGCGCCATTGATCACATGGTTATTGGTCACTATATAACCATCTGGGGTAATAATAACGCCTGAACCGGCTCCCTGAATAGCTTTTCCGCCATTTCCTCCTCTGTAATACTGTTCCCAAACGCTATTTGACTTTGGAAATACAGCTACATTTTTTACGTGTACAACCGCATGTACCGTTTTTTCTGCAGCCTCAGTGAAATCGGCATTGGTGCCATAAATGGCAGTATTATTTGAAACCGGGAAGGCCTGGTTGCCGGTAGTTTCAATTCGTTGTTCTTGAGAACCGGGAAAATCCCCTTCTTCAACGAACAACTTATAAGAACCCAATGTCATGATCCCGCCTAGGACAGAAACACTTAATAAAGTCGTGAATTTTTTCATTTTAATAGATTGTATTTAATTTGTATTTCTTTAATCCGGTATCTATAACCTCTAATTTACAAAGCTTCAATTCTTCATATTATTGTATCTTCGCATCCATTAATTTCAATTTTATGAGGGTTAATTTTCACAAATTCCACGGAACAGGAAACGATTTTATAATGATAGATAACCGGGGAAACGTATTCTCCAAAAATGATACCAATCTCATACATCATTTATGTCACCGAAGATTTGGAATTGGTGCAGATGGTCTGATCCTGTTAGAATTACCAATTAATGATGATGAAGATTTTAATATGGTATATTATAATTCAGACGGGAATCAAAGCAGTATGTGCGGGAATGGTGGGAGATGCATTGTTGCCTTTGCAAATCATCTCGGGATCATAGGCTCAGAAACCATATTTAATGCCATTGACGGGCAGCACCAGGCGATCATAAAAGACGGGAAGGTTAGTTTGAAAATGATGGATGTAAATGCAGAGGATTTAAATGAAAACGAACTCTTTCTGGATACGGGTTCACCTCATAAGATCGTTTTTTCTACGAATGTTGGAGCTATTGATGTGAAAAAGGAGGGATCGAAAATACGTTATTCAAAAAAATATGAAAGTGATGGCGGGACAAATGTGAATTTTGTTCAGCAAACAGGAGAGGAATCATTTTTGGTAAGAACCTATGAGCGGGGAGTAGAGGATGAAACCTATTCCTGCGGAACAGGGGTAACTGCAGTTGCACTGGCCGTAAATGCCATTGGAAAATCAAAATCTACCACCATCTATCTGGAAACTCCCGGAGGAAAACTGGAAGTTTCATTCGAAAAGTCTGAAAATACTTTTCAAAATATCTGGCTTACAGGGCCAACGGAAAATGTTTTCAAAGGCGAAATAAAATGCTGACCTTAAAAGGAGAAAAAGTTTATCTAAGGGCGCTGGAACCTGAAGACCTGGATTTTATTTTCGAGGTAGAAAATACAGAGGAGTTTTGGGAGATAAGCGCTACAAAAGTTCCTTATTCCAGATATTTAATAAAAAAATATCTTCAAAATTCTCACCGTGATATTTATGAGGTGAAACAGTTACGACTTATGATTTGCAGCAATGATCATAACCCTGTTGGTTTAATCGATATTTTTGATCTGGAACCAAAGGACAGAAGAGCAGCTCTTGGGATTCTTATCGTTGATGAATCAAACCGTGGCAAAGGCTATGGAGCTGAAGTGCTCTCTTTGATCGCCGATTATTGTTTCAGTCATTTGGGGATTCATCAGCTATATGCAGGTGTAACAGCCGATAATAAGTCAAGTATCAATTTATTCGAAAAAAATAATTTCCGGAAAGTAGGAGTTAAAAAAGACTGGATCCTGGTAAATGGAAAATTTAAAGATGAGATCTTATACCAATTAATAAACAATGTACATTAAAAAAATTCTTATAATTATCGCTCTACTTGGGCTTATTGTACTGGGTATTTTCAGTTACAATATTTACAATTATATTTTCTCTGCAAATACAAGTTTTGAAAACAAGACAACCACAGTCTATATTCCTACAGGTTCTTCCTACGCTGCAGTGATGGATAGTTTAAAGCCTCTTTTAAAGGATATTTCTGCATTTGATCTAGTTGCCCAAAAAAAGGATTATGCGGAAAATGTAAGAGCGGGGAAATATATTCTTGAAAAAAACATGAACAATAATCAAATTGTAGATGTTTTAAGAAGTGGCAACACACCAGTTCGGGTAGTTTACAACAATCAGGAACGCCTGGAAAATCTAGCCGGTAGGGTATCAACCCAGATTGAGGCTGATAGCAGTTCAATCCTGAAGCTTATGAAAGATGAGGTGTTTTTGAAGCAGAATAATTTTAGTGCCGCAACCGCTTTGGCTATGTATATTCCAAATCAATATGAATTTTTCTGGAATACTTCAGCTGAAGGATTTAGGGACAGAATGCTGAAGGAATATCATAGATTCTGGACTCCGGAGCGATTGAGCAAAGCACAGGAGATCAATCTTACTCCAAATGAAGTAACGGTGATTGCTTCTATAGTACAAAAAGAAACCGCTAAAGTTGACGAACGGGCCAAAGTTGCCGGGGTTTATATGAACCGATATAAAAATGATTGGAAACTCGATGCAGATCCAACTGTGATATATGCGATTAAAAAGGAATCACAAAATTTTGATACCGTAATAAAAAGGGTTTTATATAAAGATCTTACCATAGACTCTCCGTACAATACCTATTTGTATAAAGAGTTGCCTCCCGGGCCTATTGCGATGCCGGATATTTCTTCTATCGATGCAGTTTTGAATTATGAAAACCACAAATACTTCTTTTTTGTGGCCGATGTTGAAAATTTTGGATATCATAAATTTGCGGAAAACCTGGCTCAACATAACAGGAATAAACAGGCTTATGTGCGATGGATCAATAAGCAAGGGATTAACAGATAATTCAGGATTCTTATAATAAATATCCTCAAAGATGCTTTCTTGAAGAAAAAATCGCCATTTGGGTTTTCCCTTACATCCCCAAATATGGGATATATTTACCTATTTATAATTTTTTAGTTTTAAAAAGAGAACACTTCTATCCTATATCACTAAGGTTTCAAAATTGGTAATTTCTCCAATTTTTACCCTTAAAATCAAGACGAAAATTCATTAATAAATCATTAACAGCCTGTAAATCAAATTAATAAAAATTATTGTATCTTTGCCCGGCGAAATTGAGAGGGGTCATTTTTGACGGTTTGCCTCTCAGAATCAAAATTTTATGAAAAGGAAAGTTGCAAAATTTTCAATCTTACCCGTTGTAGCCGGATGTTTATTTTTTAGTTTCTCAACTAAAGAAGCTGCAAATTTAGAGTTGGAGATGTATAAAACATCCCCTATAGATAGCATAGAGTATACAGTAAGTGCTATTAACGACAGCTCTTTGATGGAATTGCCCGTAGTAAAGGTTGTTCCACAATTGGGGAAATCTTATATCGGGTTCAAGGAAGCAGTGGCTTTTAAGGAGTCCCGGGGTGATTATAAGGTTGTTAATGAATTCGGTTATATGGGGAAGTACCAGTTTGGAAAAGGGACCCTGGAATTAATTGGGATTTATAACACGGAGAGTTTTTTAAATTCGCCTGAACTTCAGGAATCTGCTTTTTATGCCAATGCATCCCGGAATAAATGGATTTTGATAAGGGATATAAAACGTTTTTCCGGTAAAAAGATCAATGGAATCACCATTACCGAATCCGGAATACTGGCAGCAGCGCATTTGGCTGGTCCTGGTAGTGTGAAAAAATATTTAAGAAGTTGGGGAGCCAATGCTTTTAGTGATGCCTTTGGTACTACTATTGGCTATTATATGAAGCGATTTGAAGGTTACGATACTTCGTTTGTAAAACCTGAACGAAAAGCCAAAGCCATTCTTAAAGCTTAAATATCTTTTTGAATGATAAAAATAGTAGGCCTTTTATGAAGGTCTACTTTTGTTTTGTCCCAGTCCATGATGCTTTTGGTCAAAATAAATTCTGATGGAAGTGTTAAGTCGCAGGCGACACATAGCCTGGTAGCAGGATTTAGGATTTGCTTGATATCCTCCAGTAGATTGTTATTTCTATAGGGTGTCTCAATAAAGAGCTGCGCCTGATTTCTTTCAGAAGAGATTCGCTCCAGGGTTTTGAGCTCTTGTTTCCGCTCTTTCTTATCTATAGGAAGATACCCGTTAAATGTAAAACTTTGGCCGTTCATTCCACTTCCCATCATAGCCAGTAAAATTGAGGATGGCCCTACTAGTGGAACTACCTGTATTCCTATTTGATGGGCGAGTTTCACGATTTCGGCTCCGGGATCGGCTACCCCCGGGCATCCTGCTTCGCTAAGCAAACCTACGTTAATGCCCTCCTTACAAGGGTTTAAATAGGTGGTTAATTCCGCCGGATCAGTAAATTTATTAAGAAGACTAAGCTTTAGTGAAGATTGATTTTTTTCCTGATCTACTTGCTTTATAGATCTTCTGGCGGTTTTATCATTCTCAACTATATAATGATCTACCTTTTCAATAATTCCTTTAATACTCGCCGGAAGGACCTCTTCAGGGTTTGAGATTCCCAAAGTTGTTGGAATCAAATATAATTTACCGGTATATTGGAAAGGGTTTTGAGACATTTTTTAGATGGATTGGCTTAAAGAAAAATTGAATCCCAGCTGGTTTTGATGTAAATACTGGATGTTTATTATTTTGAAATACTCCGCGAGCCTGAATTCGTGGGAATAGATTTATTTCTCTTTTAATTTATTTGCGATAATTTCACAGGCTTCATCTAACATTTTGTAAACATTTTCAAAGCCTTGTTGGCCTCCCTGATAAGGATCTGGCACATCTACATTTTCTCCCGGGAAAACCTCGTTTAGAATAAGTTTCACTTTCTTCTTTTGTTCCTCATTTTTTGCCAGGGAAAGCACATCGGTAAAATTGAAATTATCCATCACATAGATGTGGTCAAAACGTTCGAAATCTGCAGGTTCAAATTGTCTTCCAAGCTGATTAGTGATATCCAATCCATATTTTTTACCTACAGCAATGGATCTTGTGTCGGGCGCGTCACCTACGTGGTAATCTCCGGTACCGGCGGAATCAACATGAACACTATCTGTATTCAATTTTGATTTTAGAATTCCTTCGGCTAGTGGTGATCTGCAAATGTTTCCAAGGCACACCATCAAAACTTTGGTTTTCATATGTAGCTATTTATTGTTTTAGGGAGTTATGGCTAGCTTATTTGTAGGATATTACAATGTCAGTTTTTTATTAAGATCCTCAACAAATTTCTTAAATTGTTTATCTGTCGCAGCGAGATTATCTACGGTTTTACAAGCGTGAAGTACAGTAGCATGATCTCTTTTTCCTATCTGGCTTCCAATACTTGCCAGAGAAGCCTTTGTGAACTTTTTGGCGAAAAACATTGCGAGTTGACGGGCTTGAACAATATGTCGCTTCCGTGTTTTGGACTGAAGTGTTTCCACATCCATTTGGAAATAATCGCTCACAATTTTCTGAATGTAATCAATGGATACTTCTCGCTTGGTGTTTTTCACGTAATTATCAACGATCTTTTTAGCCAGCTCCAGGGTAATGTCTTTCTTGTTAAATGAAGAATGCGCAATAAGCGAAATTATGGCTCCTTCCAGTTCCCTGATATTTGTTTTTATGTTGTTGGCTAAAAATTCGATAATATCGATAGGCATCTCAACACCATCGCGATATAGTTTACTCTGGATTATGGAAACCCGGGTTTCAAAGTCGGGATGAAGCAATTCTGCCGAAAGTCCCCATTTGAATCTGGAGAGCAATCTTTGCTCGATATCCTGCATGTCTACAGGAGCCTTGTCACTTGTCAAAATAACCTGTTTTCCGTTTTGGTGCAGGTGATTAAAAATGTGGAAAAATACATCCTGAGTCCCAGCTTTTCCGGATAAAAGTTGAATGTCATCCACTATAAGAACATCGATGATCTGGTAAAAATGGATAAAATCATTTCGGTTATTCTTCTTTACCGATTCAATGTATTGTTGGGTGAATTTTTCCGCAGAAATATATAAAACCGTTTTTTCAGGATATTTATCTTTTATATCAACCCCTATGGCGTGGCCTAAATGGGTTTTTCCTAAACCTACTCCACCAAAAATGAGCAGGGGATTAAATGAAGTTCCGCCAGGTTTGTTGGAAACAGCCAGTCCAGCAGACCTTGCAAGCCTGTTAGAATCCCCTTCAAGGAAATTTTCAAAATTATAATTTGGATTTAACTGAGATTCAATCTTTACATTCCGTATTCCTGGAATTATAAATGGATTTCTTAATTCCGGATTTTTATTTTTAATAGGTACATCTACCTCCTGAGAAGCCATATGACTGCGCTGGGTGCTTGGAATTTTTTCGGTAAAAGGGAGTTTATTTCCGTACGTATTCTCCATCTTAATAACATACACCAATTTTGCTTTTTCACCCAACTCTTTTGTTAGGGAAACTTTTAGCAGTTTTACATAGTGCTCCTCCAGCCATTCATAAAAAAATTTTGAGGGGACTTGTATGCTCAACGCACAATCGGTAAGTTTTACTGCTTGTATAGGCTCAAACCATGTTTTGTAGGCTTGGGGGGTTATGTTATCTTTGATAAAAGCTAGACAGCTATTCCAAACTGATTGCGCAGTTTTTGACATGCTTTATATTTGGTTATTTGTCGGTTAGTAGATTACTTGGACCTAGAAAAAAAAAGTTTCTATCTAAATCTTCTGTGGAACAAATATGTGAACAAAATAACTAATAAAAAAACGGTTTAGGTCTTGAATTTTAATAAAATTTTGTGCATACTTCCTTTCAGCTATGAAAGTACAAAACCTGTTTAAATAATCCGCGAAATATTTTATGAAAAGACACCATACTTTTGTTAAAGTTAGATATGCTGAAACCGACCAAATGGGAGTGGTGCATCACGGAAATTATGCAGAATACCTTGAAATTGCCCGCTTAGACTGGCTTGATCAATTAGGCGTCTCATATAAATCACTTGAAAAAGAAGGAGTGATGCTGCCGGTTTATGAGTTGAATACAAAATTTATTAAACCTGCCTACTTTGATGATGTCCTGAGAATTGAAACACAGCTCAAGGAATTACCCCGTGTTAAAATTGAATTTTCCTATCAGGTTTTTAATCAGCAGGATGAACTTATAACTACCGCTTATACTATTTTGGTTTTTATGGATTCTAAAACAAAAAAACCTATTCGTTGTCCGGAATATATTCTGGATAAAATAAAAAGTTAGCCATCCATTTTTTTTATTTCCACTTTATAAACAGCCTGGAATTTCTCAAAAATGTCCTCAGCCTCTTTTTTTCGTACAGAAATATAAATTTTGCAGTCCAACCCTAAGTTTTGGCTTGTAATATTAAGTTCATGTTCTTTTATGATCCTCATTACGATATTCATCTCTGGATAATCAAAATGGATCTCAAAAACTTCATCAATGGTTCTTTTTACAATTTTGCTGTTTTCCAAAGCCATTTGAGCGGACGTTTTATACGCCTTGATCAATCCGCCAACACCCAATTTCACCCCTCCAAAATAGCGTACAACAACGATTAGAATATCGGTGACATCAAAGGACTGGATCTGGCCATAAATTGGCATTCCTGCAGAATTTGAGGGTTCTCCGTCATCGTTTGCTCTAAACTGCCTGTGTTCTTCATCTTTTCCAATTTGCCAGGCGTAACACCAATGTCTGGCCTGATGGTGTTTCTTTTTTAAATCCTCCAGGTGTGCTTTGACTTCCTCTTCGGAAATTACAGGAAATGCATAACCAAAAAACTTAGAGTTCTTGTCTTTAAAAAGAACATCTTCACTTGGTTTGAAAATGGTTTTATAGGTATCCTTCAAATTTAAAAGTTTAAACTGTTTGCTACCAGTAAAATACTGATGATCGCCAGGATGATTCCAATCCAGTTCTTCCGGAGCAAATGTTCCTTGAATAAAACTATACCCAGAAGTGTAGAAACCAGGACAATTGCCACATTATTGATGGTGAAAACAGTTGAACTTTCAAAGCCTTCGCTTCTTAGTGCCAACACAAGAAAATAGATGGAAAAATAATTTGGAATTCCAAGGATGATTCCACCCAAAATGTTCTTGCCGGTAATTCTAAGTTTCCCCATTGTGGCCTGTACTGCTAAAATGGAAATTCCTATGGTGCCGGCAATTGCAAAAATGGTAGTTGAAAATAGTGCAACATCATCCTTAGCAACATATGTGGTTTCCAGATATTTTATCAACGTATCTATAATTCCGCTTCCCAGGAAAACCAGGAGAGGGAATATCAGGTTTTTAGTTTTGATTGCGATGCCTTCCCGGGTTTTTATGGAACTTAGGTAAACCGCTATTAAAGCAAGAATGATCCCTGTAACTTTTAGAACCCCTGTACTTTCGTTGTAAAGAACAACTCCAAATATTACCGGAATGGCCACAGACATTTTTGTAGCTACCGCTACAACTGAAAGTCCGCTGCGTTGGGTGGTGATTGCCGCCAGGTTAAAAACTAGAATAAACAAAGCTCCAAGTATTAAAGTTCCTGGGAACCACAATTTTGTTGGAATAAGGGAAATATCGGTTTCCTTTATGAATCCGAAAAATCCTACCAAACAGGCAATAAAATAATTTATCACGATCGCCTGCATCGTATTTACTTCAAACCTTTGGAAAAGTTTGAAGATGACGAAAATTAAACTGGAAGCAAGTACACTAAGCAGAAGATAGATCAAAATAATTCCTTTTTAATAGTGAATAAATCTATAACATCTTCCCTGGAAGGGTTTAGGTTCCAGGTGTGAATTCCCATTGCAGAGGCGGCTTCCGTGTTTTCTTTGGTATCATCGATAAACAAACAATCTTCAGGATTGAGATTATGTGTTTTCAGTACAAATTCATAAATATTGATATCCGGTTTTCTTAAGTTTATCTCGTGAGAAAGATAGAATGCATCAAAACAGGTCTTGAACTTTTCGAAAAAGGGAACGTTCTTAATGATCCATTCAATATGGATCTCATTGGTATTGCTAAGCAAAATAAGTTGGTACTCTTTTTCTTCGGAAAGTTTCTTGATAAAGTTGAACCGGTATTCAGGAAAATCAATCAGGATTGCATTCCAGGAATTTGTAATACTACCGTGTTCCAGCCCAAATTCATTTTTATAGGAATTGAGAAACTCTTCTGAAGAGATCAAACCTTTTTCATATTCCAGGTTTTTCCTCGTGATAACTTCAGGCAATTTTTTAATAGCAAATTTCTCCAGCTCCCGAAAAGTAGCTGCCTTGTCCAAATTGACAAAAATATCTCCAAAGTCGAATATAATAGTTTTAATCATTGATGTAAATCTTCAATTTATCTGATAGCAGATTATGTTCCCCTGCTAACTTCCCATTAAATTCCGGAGCTTTTACTCCTTCCGGAAACATGGCTTCTCCCGTAAATATTCTTGCTTCATCCCAAAGGCCAGAATCTATAAATGTTTGAAGGGTTTTGCCTCCACCTTCAATTATTACCGATTGAAGTTCATGAGTGTATAAAACTTCAACAATTTGAGGTGCTATTTCCTTATTAAAATCGATGGCCTCCAGGATTAGTTCATTTTTTCCGATTTCATTTTTTGTAAAGGAATCTCTAGAAGCCTGAGAGGTGATAACAATGGTTTTTATTGAGCGATCGAACAAAGCAGAGTCTTTTGGGGTCCTAAGGTTTTGATCGAGTAAAATCCTTACGGGATTTGATCCTTCCCATAACCGGGTATTAAGTTTGGGGTTATCTGCAACGGCTGTATTTGTCCCCACTAAAATAGCCTGTTCCTCACTGCGCCATTTGTGAACTAATTGCCTGGAATATTTGTTCGTGATCCAAACTGGTGCTCGCTCTTTCTTCGACAGGGGTGCGATAAAATTATTTTTGGTTGAGGCCCATTTCAAAATAATATAGGGGCGTTTTTTTTCGTGAAATGTAAAAAAACGTTTGTTCAGTTCCCTGCATTGATCCTCTAAAATTCCAACGCTGACTTCACACCCGGCATCCAGCAATTTTTTTATTCCTTTTCCCTTAACTTTTGCAAAGGGGTCAACAATGCCTATAACCACTTTCTTGATTCCCGAGGCGATAATTAAATCGCTACAGGGGGGAGTTTTTCCATAATGACTGCATGGTTCCAGGCTCACATAGATCGTTGCTTTTTTTAAAAGAGATTGGTCTTTTACAGCTCTTATGGCGTTTACCTCTGCATGAGGTCCTCCTGCTTTTTGATGCCAACCTTCCCCAATAATGCTGTTTTTATAGGTCAAAACGCTTCCCACCAATGGATTTGGATAAGTAGTTCCAAGCCCGTTTTGAGCAAGCTGAATGCACCTGTTTATATATTTTTCGTGTATCTTCACGTCACAAAAATAGGATTTATTAGTAAGAAATGAGTAGTTATAAAATACGCGAAATTCAACCAAAAGACAATCAACAGGTTGCAGAGGTTGTGAGAAAAGTTTTAGTAGAAATGGGAGTACCAAAAGTTGGAACTGCATATGAGGATAAATCGCTGGACGATATGTACAGCACTTATGATCATCCTGGTATGAACTATTTTGTTGTTGAAGAAAACGGGAAACTTATAGGAGGTTGCGGGATAGCACCTTTATCAGGTGCAGAAACAGGCATTTGCGAATTGCAAAAAATGTATTTTCTCCCGGAAGCACGGGGAAGAGGTATTGGAGCAGAAATGATGAAAACCTGCCTTAATTACGCGAAAAAAGAGGGGTACAAGCAGTGTTACCTTGAAACACTTCCCTATATGGAGCACGCCAGGAAATTATATGGTCGTTCAGGATTTTTATCTCTGGAGAAGCCTATGGGGGATACAGGACATTATAATTGTACCATGTGGATGATAAAAGACTTGTAAGTTTTCTATAAAAAATGAACCCCTGAATTCAATTTTTAAAAACCTAAAATGTGCTAGTTTCCCAAATAAAAATAAAATTTCACGATCAGCTTAAAAAGGAATATCCATCCGGGGAAATACAATCGTTTTTCAATCTGTTAACAGAAGCTTATCTTAAAATGAGCAGACTTGATCTTGCTCTCGATCATAGGAGAGAACTTTCAGCTTCTGAAGAAAAAAAGTTTGAAGATGCACTTCTCCAATTGCTGAAACACGAACCAATTCAATATATCCTGGGGGAAACAGAATTCTTCGGATTAAAATTTAAGGTAAATAAAAATGTTTTGATCCCCAGGCCAGAAACTGAAGACCTGGTGCAGTGGATCCTGGAGGATCTCAAAAGTTCAAAAAGCGGGGAACTGTCTATTCTGGACATAGGAACCGGAAGCGGATGTATTGCTATAAGCCTTGCAAAGAAGCTGCCAAAAGCCAGAGTTTCAGCGATCGATATTTCTAAAAGTGCCTTGAAAGTTGCCAGCGCGAATGCTAAAATGAATGGGGTAGAGGTAGCTTTCATTTTGCAGGATATTCTAAAAACAACTGTATTACAAGAAAATTATGACCTTATAGTTTCAAACCCGCCCTATGTTAGGGAGCTGGAAAAAAAGGAAATGCACCGGAATGTGCTGGAAAATGAGCCTGAAATGGCATTGTATGTGAAAGATCTGGAACCTTTAATTTTTTACCAAAAAATAACGAAATTAGCAGAGACCGGTTTAAAGCAGGGCGGAAGTTTGTATTTTGAGATTAATCAATATTTGGGAAAAGAGACTGCCGAGGTTTTAAACTCCGGTGGTTTTAAATCCTTTTCCGGAAAGGATATTTTTGGAAATGACAGAATGCTGAAAGGAACGAAAGAATCAAGAACCTAGGGGCAGACCAATGAGGTATGTCCCGAGCTATCGGGAGGAAAATCCTTTTAAAAATTCGAGGCATCCTGATATAGGGACGGGGAACCTGCCGGACGGTCAGGCGGGTTGAACCCTCAATGAGGGATTAAATTTATTAAAATGAAAAATTTGGAGGAATCACAAAACAATATTTATAGCCTGGCAGTTTTTTGTGCCAGCAGTGATGGACTGGACACAAAGATTTATGAGGATGCCTATGAGGTTGGAGCGTTTTTGGCCAAAAAAGAAATAGAACTCATTTACGGTGGAAGTAAACTTGGCCTTATGGGGCAGGTTGCAAAGGGTGCATTATTCAATAACGGAAAGGTGACGGGAGTGATCCCGGATTTCCTCAAAACCAAAGAGGTGGTGCATACGGGATTGACAAGTTTAATTACCACAAAAGATATGCATGAGAGAAAGCTTAAAATGCACGATCTTAGCGAGGGTTTTATTGCATTACCAGGTGGTTTTGGTACCCTGGAAGAATTGTTTGAGATTTTAACCTGGGGACAACTTGGGCTCCACAAAAAACCAATTGGAATTTTAAATATAAATGGGTATTATGATGATTTGATTGAATTGCTCCATAAAATGGTTCGCAAAGGTTTGTTGAAGGAAGAGAATATGAATCTGGTTTTGGTTTCGGAAACTATGGAATCGCTGTTTGAAAAAATGCTGTATTTTAAACCTATGCCTGTTCCAAAATGGATGAATAAAAATCAGACTTAACTAAATCCCGCCAATGGGATTACTATTGTAAGGGCACTATAAAGTAATTAATTCCTATAACCTTTTATGAAAATTGTATCACTTGAAATATCGACTACCCGCTTACTGAAACAACTTCGGTTTTATAGAGATACATTGGGCCTGGAAATTAATAATGAAGATGAAGATTCTTTTGAGGTAAGCCTGGGATATTCAGTTTTGAAATTTCAGCAAAATGAAGATGCCACCCCATATCACATCGCTTTTCATATTCCGGACAAGCAGGAGAATCAGGCTCTTAAATGGCTAAAAGCCCGTGTGGAAATATTAAGGAATAACCAGGAGGACATCATTGATTTTAGTGGATGGAATGCCAAATCGGTTTATTTTTACGATAAAGATTTCAATATTCTTGAATTCATCTCAAGAAGAGATTTCAATAAACCGGAATCTCCGGATTTTTCAGAAAAAAATTTTTTAGGGATTGCTGAAGTTGGTTTAGCTACTGCCTTTATCGAAGAGAAATATCAGTTTTTGCATGAAAAATGCAATTTGGAGGTCTTTGACGGAAATTTTGAAAATTTCTGTGCTATCGGTGATGATCAAGGACTATTGATCACCATAAATAAAAATCTTAAGGACTGGTTTCCTACTGGAGATGCTGCTTACGGATCAGATTTCAGAATAAAATTTGAACATAAGGGTAAAAATTGTGAGTTGATTTTTAATCATGATCGTTTAAAAATGGTAAAAAAATAACTCCTCTCCGGGAAAAATAATCCGGACAGGAGTTGGTTCTATTCTTAAAACTTTTATTGTGACTAGAAACGGCTTAACTAATTTAAATTTGGCTGAGGGGTCATTCTTAAGTATGACTTAACCTCCTTAAAACCTTTTGGAAAAAGCTTTTTAGCATCTTCATTCGAAACCGAAGGGCTAATAACAACATCTTCTCCTTCTTTCCAGTTTGCAGGAGTAGCAACTTTGTGGTACGCCGTAAGTTGTAAAGAGTCTATCACTCTTAATAATTCCGCGAAATTTCTTCCGGTACTCGCGGGATAGATGATCATTAACTTGATGGTTTTATCTGGAGCTATTATAAAAACCGATCTTACCGTTAAGGTATCGTCAGCCTTAGGATGGATCATATCATATAAGTTAGATACTTTTTTATCCTCATCGGCAATTATTGGAAAATTAACGGTGGTGTTTTGAGTTTCGTTTATGTCCTTGATCCAATCCTTATGTGATGCTACACCATCTACGCTAAGAGCTAGAACTTTGACATTCCGTTTTTCAAACTCGTCTTTATATTTTGCTGCGGCCCCTAATTCAGTAGTGCAAACAGGTGTATAATCTGCCGGATGAGAGAATAAAATCCCCCAATTGTCTCCTAAATAATCATAAAAATTTATTTTTCCTTCTGAAGTTTCCGCATCAAAGTTGGGTGCTTTATCTCCTAATCTAAGTGTGCTCATTGTATTTTTATATTAGAATTTCAGCTTAAAATTAACCAATATATAATTGAATACCTGTTAATTATATATCAAATAAATCAATGATGCCATAGGAGATTGACTAACTATTTTTCCACTTTATGTTGCACCCAATACTTGGTTTTTGAGGCTCATGTACCTTTCTGTTTCCTAAAACGGCATCAAGCGCTTCCCTAAGATCCCTTCCGTTTACAGGGATGCCATTGCCAGGCCGGGAATCATCCAATTGACCGCGATAAATAAGTTTTAATTCAGAATCAAATAAATAAAAATCGGGCGTGCAGGCTGCATCATAGGCTTTCGCTACTTCCTGGGTTTGGTCATAGAGATAGGGGAAAGGATAATGATATTTTCTTGCTAATTTCCACATAAGGTCGGGATGATCATTTGGATACTCTTCAATGTTATTGCTCATAATGGCTATAAAGCTAAATCCGGATACCCTGTAATCATTTGCTATGCGTACTAATTCATCATTTACATGTTTTACAAAAGGACAATGATTGCAAATAAACATAACCAAAGTTCCTTTTTCACCTTTAAGATCTTCGAGGGCCATCATCCTATTTGAAATTGCATCTACCAATCTAAAATCCGGTGCTTTGGTTCCCAGCGGAAGCATGTTGGATTCTGTTCGAGCCATAACTTTTTTAGATAAATTTACATTAGTGTCCGACTAAAATACGTTTTTAGTTAATAGTGTCCTTTACGTTCAGTAAAACTGTTTTGTTTTTGTCTTTTTTCAATAGCAAGGGGTCTTCAAAAAAGGCTTAGTTGCTTGTCTGGTGGTTTTGTGGTTAAAGCTAGCCACTGTTTGCTTGGGTTTTCAAGGAATTTGAACAGGTCTATATAGGTCATCAAGTGAAAGCGCACCATTGATACCATATTGGAGTATGCCCATCTGCGCTTGGTCTTCCGCTGCACAACAAGCATCAGCAATTGTATAATAAGTCCGCACCAAATCTGTATTTCGATAGCATTTTGATTGTCCCCGAGGAAGTATTTTAGTGGAAAATTTTGCTTAAGCCTCTTGAACATTGTTTCTATCTGCCATCTGTGCTTGTATATAGCTGCTATTTTATCCGGACTGATCAGAAAGTTGTTTGTGATAAACTCAAGGACCTTGTTTGTACCTGCATCCCAGTAAGCAACTCTTCTCAGCCCAACGGTCTTATCTTTTTTTGAACCGTGATATGCTCATCCTTTAGTACGGCATCACTTGTAGTATCGGACAGGTCAAATTCTTTAATACCAATATAACGTGCGTTCTCTTTTTGTCTGGTTACAAAATAGATATCATCATCTATCCATTGCGCAAATTGTTGGTAATCGTTATACGCTTTGTCAAAAACGACAAAAGATCCTTTTTCTAAGTTCAGATCCTTTAAGAAAGTGTGGTCGTGCGTTGCCGCACTTGTAAAACGGACAAGGCAGGGAACGTCCTCTAAGGCGTTGATCATTGTGTGCATCTTAATGCCACCCTTCTTTTTCCGTTAATCGGATTGCGCCCAACCCCTCTTAAAATGTCACTGAAGAGGCTTATAGTGGTAGAATCCACGATCTTTAAGTGTTTTACCGGCAAGGACAAAGAACTGCTGTCCGATAAAAAACTGCGATACTGATCAAACAGGCTATAATATATACTGGCAAAGACTTCGCTGCTACGTTTCCTGTTAGCGTCTGACAAGGTGCTCCGTTTTGGAAAATGTGTAAGGTTCAGATGTCCTATCCTGCCCTCGCAGGCAAGCAGTACGGTAGATAGCTCCCGTAAAGAACTCACACCGCTCAAAGTGGCATAAAGCATAGTGACCAAATGCTCATAGGTCTTAAACCGTTTATAATACCTATCGCTTTTATACTTGTGGGCTGTCCGGGCAATTGTTGGGGCAGGTAATAACTTTAAAAGCTGTTTGATGATAGGCTGTCCGCTAAAATTTTTACTTTTGTTCATATATCGAGTTTTGTGGTAAAAACAAGATATAAACTAAAGCGGGAAATCCGTATAGGAAATCCCGCTTTTAAAAAGTTTTATCGGACACTAATGATAAATTTACAATACAATCTGGAGTTTGCACAGTTTTTCTATCTTTATTGAACATATAAATATCCTATGGAAATTACCTGGAAAGATTTTGAGAAAGTAGAAATGAGAGTGGGAACCATCTTAGAAGTTGATGATTTTCCGGAGGCAAAGAAACCGGCTTATCAAATGAGGATAGATTTTGGCGAAAAGCTGGGGATCAGGAAAACGTCTGCACAATTAACCAAACGATATCATAAGGAGGATTTGATAGGGAGGCAAATAGTTGCTGTTGTAAATTTCCCACGGAAACAGATAGCCACTTTTATGAGTGAATGCCTCATAATGGGGGCAGTAGACGGCGAGGGTGATGTTGTACTCCTGCATCCCGACTTAAAGGTGGAAAACGGTTTACGAATAGCATAAAATTTGTAGTTTTGTTAAATGAAAATCGGCGGATTCATTTTAGCCTTACTTGTTACTTCCCTTAGTATAATTCCCTGTTGTTCTTTTGATAATTGTGGAGATGAAACTGTTGCGGAAAATAAAAATGAGAAGGTTCCTGATGAAGGTGAGGATTCCTGTTCTCCCTTTTTAAATTGCGGCAGCTGTGCAGGATTTACTGTTCAAAACACTTCCGAAGAAAATAATGCTACATATAATTCACCAAAAGATAAAACTGCTGCCCATTACCGGCGTAGAATTACCGGTGAAGTGATAAATACTATCTGGCAGCCGCCCCGGCTAAGTTAGTGAACTTTCGTGATGAGATCTTCATCAATAAATAAAGACATTAACTTAAGAATAATAAAAATGCATAAAAAGATACTGCTTATAGCAGCATTATTAGTTGCCGGAATTTCCCAAAGTCAGAATATATTTAAAGCAAAAGTAACCGATGCCGAGACCAGTACTCCTCTTATGGGAGCCAACGTGATAGTTAAAGGTTTGAGCCTTGGTGCCATGGCAAATGAAGGAGGACTGGTGCAAATAGAAAATATTCCCGATGGGGATCAGGTAATTCTCGTAAGCTTCCTGGGGTATTTGCCCAAGGAAATACCGCTAATTTTTCCTTTGGAAGATGCCGGGGTAATGGAAATTACCCTGGAACCTTCAGGAGAAGAAATGGAGGAAGTTTTAATTTCTTCCACCAGGTCCCGAAGAACGATCGTAGATCTTCCTACCCGGGTTGAGGTAATAAGTGGGGAAGAACTTGAGGAAAAAGGGAATATGAAACCCGGAGATATAAGGATGTTATTGAACGAAACTACAGGGATCCAGACCCAGCAAACCTCCGCAACATCCTACAATTCGAGCATTCGGATTCAAGGGCTGGATGGAAAATATACGCAGCTTTTAAAGGATGGATACCCCTTGTATTCAGGGTTTTCAGGAGGATTAAGCCTCCTGCAAATTGTTCCGCTTGACCTGAGGCAGGTCGAGGTGATCAAAGGAGCTTCTTCCACCCTTTACGGAGGTGGCGCGATTTCCGGATTGGTAAATTTAGTATCCAAAGAACCTACAGAGGACCAGGAAATTAACTTACTGTTGAACGGGACTTCAGCCTTAGGCCTGGATGTTAGCGGATTTTACTCTAATACCTTCGGAAAAGTGGGAACCACAGTTTTTGCTTCCTATAATATTGGATCTCCTTACGATCCCGCAGATATTGGATTAACTGCAATTCCTGAATTTAGGAGATATACGGTAAACCCCCGTTTGTTCTATTACTTTAATGATCGTACAACCTTAGACATTGGAGTGAATACGGTTGTAGAGGAGCGAACCGGTGGAAATGTAGATTTTATAGAAGGAGAAGATGTTGACAATCCCTATTTTGAAAGAAATAAAACAGACAGGATCACGACCCGCGCAGGTTTTAGCACTTTATTTGAAGATGATTCCTTTTTAAGTATTAAAAATAGTTTCAGCTTTTTTGAGCGAACAATTGAAATTCCGGATTACACCTTCTCAGGGAATCAATTTGCTTCTTTTAATGAAGCTTCCTATAATTTTGGAAATAGCGAACTGGAATGGGTTGCCGGATTAAATCTTTGGGTAGATAAATTTGACCAGGAAATCGGGCAGGGATCTCCGGCAGTAGATTATAACCACCTAACTTATGGAGCTTTTATCCAAAATAACTGGAAAGTGAATCAACTTTTTAGTTTAGAAACAGGTTTAAGAACAGATTATCAAAATGAATACGGCTGGTTTATTCTGCCACGTGTTTCGGCTATGTTTAATTTTAGTAATAACTGGACTGCACGAATAGGAGGGGGATTAGGATATAAAACTCCTACCGTTTTTACTGAAGATGCAGAAAGGATCCAGTTCCAAAACGTTCTGCCTATTGACGTAGATAATACTGAAGCTGAAGAATCCATTGGTGGTAACCTGGATGTGAATTACAGAAGTGATCTATTTGAGACTATCGATTTTACCGCTAATGTGCTTTTGTTCTATACTAAAGTTGATAAACCCTTGATTCTTACTAATACGGCTTTTAATACTTTTGAATATTTGCAACCAGATGGTTTTATTGACACAAAAGGGATTGAGGCAAATTTTACTTTTGGATATAAAGATTTTAAACTGTTTACGGGATATACCCTGGCAGATGTAAATCAACATTACAGTGGAGTAACGACCAAAATGCCGCTGGTTGCTACTCACCGTCTTAATAACGTATTAATGTATGAGGTGGAAGAGAAGTGGAAAATTGGATTGGAAGCTTATTATTTTAGTCCGCAGAAACTGAACGATGGCCTTACAGGGCAGCAGTACTGGATTTTCGGATTGATGATGGAAAGGTTGTGGGAAGATTTCTCGATATTCCTAAACTTCGAAAACTTTACAGATACACGCCAAACCAGGTTTGATTCTATTTTTACAGGTTCAATCTCAAATCCACAATTCCGCGATATATACGCACCTGTTGATGGTTTTGTTATAAATGGAGGAATAAAGGTCAAATTGTAAAATGTCTCCGGATTTTTCACGCAACCTTAACGCCATAGGGTTTTAAGTGACGGTAAGTTTTTTTTAAAATTTATTAAAAACCAAGAGGATACTACTGAAGGATCCGTTTAAACAGAAAAAATAAAGTTGCCTCCGAAAATAATTTCCGGAGGCAACTTCTTTTTATTTTTTCACTTTTTGATATTTATAGTCACAGCCTTCAATACAGGCAGGATTACTAACTATCATAATAGTACCGTCAATTTTGAAATTTAGCTTGCCAGTTCTATTGCAGTTCGTGGTTATAACCCCTTCAGCATATTCAGCAATTTGAGGACTTCCCTCTCCACACCAGCCATTAGTATTCCTAACCTTGTTATTGCTCAGGAATTCTATAGATTCAATCTTATCTGTTGGAGTGAATTCTGTAAGCCCTCCAATACTTACCTTAGTCTCCACAAGCTCCCAGGCAATCCCTTCTGCAGGAAGATTTTCTTCAGCAGAATTACACCCCGAAAATGCTATAAATGCAGTCAGTAAACACGTTAACACTAATTTTTTCATAAGATCCCAAATTGGTTTTTTAAGAATTGCCGGTTGATCCCTCAAATCTACATCTCGTCCCCGAAAAATATTGCGTTCATTAAAAGCTTATTGGTTCCATACCAGAATGCCCGGAAGTTTGTATTATCTGTAAACAGAATCACATTTCCACTTCCCATACCTGCCTTTTTAAAAGGAACGGTGTTCGCAATAAGTTTTAGATTTGGATCGCTTATATAACCGCTTATCAATGGGTTTGCAGTGTACTGAATTGGATTATTATAACTGGTTGAATCGGCCTTAACAAAAATTGTAGTATCCCGGAATAATGGAATTTCATCATTCTTATATCCAAAATTCACCGGATGCGAACGATCTTGCTTAGCGCGAAAAATAGCTCCTCCAATACCTTGAGCCCCGCGGAAATCACGGCGTTCTTCAAAAGTCACATTTTTTGCTTTCACATCATTTTCCAGAAGTTCCATCTTCATGAAATCATTTTTCTTGAAGTAATTTGCTGCGTTCTTATAACCTATCAAAGTTCCGCCATCTCTTACCCATTCCTTCAATTTTTCTGTTTCAGATTTTCCAAGGGCACTTCCCCAACTGTTCGGCAAGATGATATCTGTGTATTTACTCAAATCTGTACGGCCAAGGTTTCTTGTATCCAGCTTTGTAAGCAACATATCATACCGTTGATCAAACAAATGCCAGATCTCTCCAGCATCATATGGAGTTACGCCCTCTCCAACAATCATCGCGACCTTTTGAGGTTTTAGAGTTCTAAATTCATTGCTTCCTAAAGATATTCCTTTAGTAAGCCCTGTTGTTACGCCATTGAATTCTATACTGGCTTCCTTGGAAATTTTAGTAACCAGTTCGAAAAGTTCCGTGGGATTTAATTTTTGATTTTGGATCGGGATCAAAATAGTTCCGTAATCGTACATTTTACCTGCAGCTTCAAAAGGCTTCATGGCAACCTGTGCACGTAAATTCTCTTTTAGGAGCATATTCAGGGCTTTAGGCGCATAGTAATTATGCCATTCCATCAAATACCCATATTCGCTTTTGCTTACCAGAGTCATTTCAGGTTTTTGAAGACTATCAATTTTATTTCCTGCAGATTTTATGGCCACATTGTCATTGAAATCCAGGTTGAATGCATACGGAAAAGACCAGGCTGAAATGTCATAAAACAGACTATCTGCAAATTTGGTTCGCTTTTCAAACATCGCCTCTACAAGCCTATGTTGCCGCTGATTCTTTGGAATTACATAAGCGGTTCCTTTTTTATAGGATTTCCCATCGGTTTGTAGGTCTTCTGCTAGTTCGTGAACTTCTACCTGCTGGCGTTTTAATATTTCAGCAAGATGGTATGCCGAGTTTGGATCTTTTGAATTTCCGAAGACGTAAGCTCCTTTTCCTGCAGAATTTCTCGCATTGTTATAGAACTCCCGCTGGAAATCCAGGATTTTTGATCTCATGTTATGTGCTGCTTCCAGGGTGGAAAGAGCAGCGGTAAATTGATTTCGGATCGTGAAAGGAAAGGTTAACAGGCCATTGTCAGTTTCCTGAACGTGTCCTCTTGAACTTCCCTGCTCAAACAGGATCCCAATACTACCGTTGATGTCCGGAAAAGTTGAACCTTTTCCATAGTAAAAGTCGTCATAATCTTCTTCTGTATAATAAAAAGATCCTATTTTATCAAAGGCAGCAGCGTGGTAAGTGCCTATTTCCCTGGTAAGATCCTGATTCATTTGCGGGGTAAGGGGATGCGTTCTTTCTGGAATTCCCGGTTGAAAGAAAAAAGAGGAATTTGATCCCATCTCGTGATGGTCCGTCAAAATATTTGGTTGCCACTTGTGAAAGGTGGCAATTCGCGCTCTGGATTCCGGCAATTGAACCGGCAGCCAGTCCCGGTTCATATCAAACCAATAGTGATTTGTTCTTCCACCGGGCCACACCTCGTCAAATTCCCTGTCCTGAGGATCCGGATTAAGGTTTTCGCTTTTATGCATATTGGCCCAATAAGCAAAGCGTTGCAATCCGTCTGGATTTAACGAAGGATCAAACAAAATAACAGTATTCTCCAGTAAATTTTCAATTTCTGTACCCTGTCCCGCGGCAAGATGATACGCTGCTAAAAGAGCGGCATTAGATCCGCTGGCTTCATTTCCGTGAATAGAAAATCCCTGATAAACAACAATTGGCATCTCCCCGGTGTTAAGCTGCCCGCTACCGGGAATGGTTAATTCCAGATGGTTTCTTCTAATTTTTTCTAATTTTTTTTGATTTTCTTCAGAAGTAATGGTAAGTAGGAGCAGAGGTCGCCCTTCGTAAGTGGTTCCTCTGTTTTCAATGGAGATCCTGGGGGATTCTTCTGCCAGGGTACGCATATAATTAATTAGTAGGTCGTGTGTTACATGCCACTCTCCTGGAACATAACCTAAAACTTCCTGTGGGGTGGAAATGTCATCGTTGTAATTTACATTTTCCGGGAGGTAATAGGAAAGATCGAGCTCCTCCTGTGCGCCTACCTGAAAACTAAACAGGAAAACTGTGATAAAAATAAAATTTTTCATGAATAAAGGGGTTTATTAAAGTAAAGGCCTAATATAAAAAAACCGTCCCAATTTCTTAGGACGGTCTTGAATTAATAATTCACCAATTAAATATCATCAAAACTGATATCTGTGAATTTTTTTGCAGATGGGGTTTCAGAAGTTTCTAAAGCTTCATCGCCTTCCTCATATTCTTTCTTGAAATCTTTTTGATGCCGGTCGCTTATCACTTCTTCCCCTTTTTCAGAAACGATGTAATCAGTCATCTCGTTGAGAATTTCAGAAAATCCTTCAAAATCTTCTTTGTACAAATAAATTTTATGTTTCTTATAATGAAAAGAACCATCGGCATTGGTGAACTTTTTACTCTCCGTAATTGTAAGGTAATAATCTTCAGCTTTGGTGGCTCTTACATCAAAAAAATAAGTGCGTCTTCCCGCTCGTAATACTTTAGAGAAGATTTCATCTTTCTCCATCATTCCATTTTCACTCATAAAATAAATCTTTAGTGGTTGTTTTAAGTCCTGCTCAAAAATCTAAAATTTTTTAACATATAGCAACATATTTTCACATTTCTTTTTCACTTAATTGTTTTGCGTAAAGTTCTTTGTAGTATCCTCCCGCATGGATTAGTTCCTGATGTGTCCCGTGTTGCCCTATAACCCCATCTTCCAGAATTATTATCTTATCTGCATTTTTTGCTGAAGAGATCCTGTGGCTTACAATAATTGTAGTTTTTTCTTTTGAAATTTTGAAGAGGTTATTAAGGATTTCTTCTTCGGTTTCGGTATCTACTGCAGAAAGGCAATCATCAAACAACAAGATCTGTGGATCATGAATAATTGCCCTTGCTATGGAAACCCGTTGTTTTTGCCCGCCGGAAAGAGTAATCCCCCGTTCTCCCAAAACAGTGTCATATCCTTTGCTGAAGCCAATAACGTTGTTATGTACTGAAGCATTTTTTGCAGCTTCAATTACCTCTTCATCTGTGGCATTGGTTTTCCCGAAGCGTATATTATTCCTGATGGAATCACTGAATAAGAAAGCGTCCTGAGGCACATATCCAATGCTGTCGCGCAAATCATACAGGTTGAGCTCGCGAATGTTTCTCCCATCTATTTCGATGAGTCCGGTTTGTACATCGTACAATCTTCCAATAAGTTCAAGAATAGTCGATTTTCCGGAGCCGGTTTTCCCTATAATTGCCAAAGTTTCTCCGCGCTTTACGGTAAAGGAAACATTTCGAAGCGCTGTAATATTGGTGTCTTCATAAGTAAAACTAACATTTTTAAATGCGATATCGCCCAGAATAGAAGTTCTTTCCTCGTTTCTATTTTTTATTTGAGGCTCTTCTTTGAGGAATTCATTGATTCGCTTTTGGGAAGCTTCGGCCTGTTGAACAATAGAGGTTACCCATCCCACGGTAGCCACCGGCCAGGTAAGCATATTCACATATAAAAGAAATTCAACAATAACCCCTATATTTTCGATCTCACCTGAAATCACCTGTCTACCACCTATAAAAATTACAAGGGTGTTACTAACCCCAATTAGAAGAACCATAAGCGGGAAGAAAAAGGCCTGAACTTTTACAAGATCAAGATTTTTTTGCTTGCTACCATTGGAAAGTTCTACAAAATTCTTATTGGTTTGAGGTTCGAGGCTGTACGATTTAATTACGGAAATTCCGCTAAAGCTTTCCTGCGTAAACGTATTCAGTTTAGATAAATACTGCTGCACCACCGTGCTTCGTTTATGGATAGCTACGCTTAATTTATAGATAGCAAAGGATAAAAATGGCAGGGGAGCAAGGGTGTAAAGTGTAAGCATTGGAGCTGTATTCACCATATACCAAATAACAATAACGAAAAGGGTAAGCGTTGTTACACTATACATTATTGCAGGGCCCAGATACATGCGCACCTTTGAAACATCTTCACTTATGCGGTTCATCAAATCTCCGGTGCGGTTCTTTTTGTAAAAGTTGAGAGAGAGTTTTTGGTATTGCTCATAAACCTCATTTTTTAGATCAAACTCCATGTATCGGGAAACCACGATAAAGGTTTGTCGCATTAAAAAAGTTAAAAAAGCTGAAATTAGCTGTGCTCCAATAATAAGGACGATATAGTAAAAAAGTTCCTGTCGCAAGGTGGCGGCACTACCAATTTCCCCGCTCACATAACTTTCAATAACATTGGTAGAATCTCCTATAAATTGCACTGGATAGATAGCGAAAATTCGTGCTGCAATGGTAATAAGGAAGCCAAGAATGAGCCTCCATTTGTATTTATAAAAATATTTATTGAGATGCTGTAATTCTTTCATATACTCAGTACCCTTCAGTTATTGGGAAATTCGCAATTTAACATCCCAATTCATTCTGTAAATTAAAATAATACCTAATTTTGCATATTGATTTTGATAAATCAAAAAAAATCTAATTTTAAAAAATTATTTATGCAAGTTGAGGTTTTAACCGCTAACGATCTTATTAAAACAGCACCTGTCTTTGGACAGTTGTCTTTTGACGATCACGAACAGGTTGTTTTTTGCAACGACAAAGATACAGGTTTAAAGGCAATAATAGGTATTCATAACACTGTTTTAGGACCTGCTTTGGGAGGAACCAGAATGTGGAATTATGCTTCAGAATGGGAGGCTTTAAACGATGCTTTGCGACTTTCAAGGGGGATGACCTACAAAAGTGCAATTACAGGTTTAAACCTGGGCGGTGGAAAAGCTGTAATTATTGGGGATGCAAAAACTCAAAAAACTCCGGAACTGATGCGTAGGTTTGGACAGTTTGTTCATTCTCTTAGCGGAAAATATATCACCGCAGAGGATATAGGGATGGATACAGAAGATATGGATATCGTGCGGGAGGTTACTCCCTTTGTAACAGGTATTTCTGAATCTATAGGCGGTGCAGGAAATCCGTCTCCAATTACTGCTTTTGGGGTATTTATGGGGATGAAGGCAGCTGCAAAATATAAATATGGAACCGATGACCTTGAGGGGAAAAAAGTGATGGTGCAGGGAATTGGCCACGTAGGAGAAGCGCTCGTAGAACATTTGACCAATGAAGGTGCACAGGTATTTATTTCAGATATCAATCATGAGAGACTGGATGAGGTAAGCAGGAAATACAATGCTACTATTTATGTGGGCGATATTTATAGTGCCGATGTGGATATCTATGCTCCCTGTGCTCTTGGTGCCTCGGTTAATGATGAAACCATTAACAGGATCAAAGCATCTATAATTGCAGGTGCTGCAAACAATCAACTGGCAGATGAACGCACTCATGGAAAAATCCTTAAAGATAAAGGGATCGTATACGCACCCGATTTCCTTATAAATGCGGGGGGAATAATAAATGTGTATGCTGAACTGGAAGGATATGACCGAAAGGAGATCATGCGAAAAACCGAAAATATCTATAATACTACGCTGGAAATTTTAAAATCTGCTGAAAGAAAAAATATCACAACCCACAATGCTGCCCTTCAAATCGCACAACAGCGAATTGATGACAGAAAAAGGGAGAATTTGAACTAAGTAGTTTGAAATAAATACTATTTTTGCAGGGCGGAAGAATTTTCTTTCGCCTTGCTAATTTTATAAACGTTCTTTTACACCTATGTTAACCAGAAGACATATTCGAGTTAAGGTAATGCAATCCCTCTATGCATTCCACCAAAGCAAAAATCAAAATTTTAATGCTGAAGAGAAATTCCTTCTGAAAAGCATGAAAGAAATGTATGATCTGTTTCTGCTTATTTTGAAACTGATGATCGAGATCAAGTCTTATTCAGAAAAATATCTGGATAAATCCCAGAAAAAATTTCTCGCCACTCAGGAAGAGATCGATCCTAATATGAAGTTTGTGAACAATAAGGTGATCAAAATTCTGGAGGACAATATAGACCTTCAAAACGCCTTGGAGGAGAGAGCGATTTCCCACTGGAACCGGGATGGTGAATATGTTGCGATTTTATGGGAGGAGATCAGGAATAGTGAATCCTTTCATGAATATATGGCTACACGAACTGCCAGCTTTAAGGAGGATAAGGATTTTATTATAAATCTTCTTAGAGAAATTATCGCCCCAAACGAGAAATTATACGATTATTTAGAAGATACAAAATTAACCTGGCTGGATGATTTACCACTGGTAAATACGGCAATAATGAAGTATCTAAATAAATTAAAAGAAATTACTCCACAGGATTCCAAATTGCCAAAATTATATAAAAGTCCGGAAGATGAGCAGTTTGCAATAGATTTGTTCAGGAAAGTTTACTTAAATGATGAAGAACTCGCGAATGAAATGCTAGGGAAAACCCCTAATTGGGATAAGGAAAGAATTGCCGAAATTGACACCATACTTATTAAAATGGCACTTTGTGAATTTCTTCAGTTTTCCTCTATTCCGGTGAAGGTAACCATCAATGAATATTTGGAAATAGCCAAAGAATACAGCACCCCCAAAAGCAGCATTTTTATAAATGGAGTATTGGATAAGATCTCGAAAGAATATCAGGAAGAGAAACGTTTAAATAAAATGGGTCGGGGCCTTATGTAATTCAGAAAATTTAGTATTTTTAACCTTTAATTTTAAACCATATAATTATGAAAAAAGGAATTTTAATGATAGCGGCTTTGGGGACTATGATCTTCACTTCCTGTAAGGATGATGCCTCCAGCAAAGTAAAGGCTGAAAATGTGGAAACCGCTGCAGAGCGTGACGCACAGGATGTTTATTATCCTGAATTAACTTTTGAAGAATCAGAATTTGATTTTGGGAACATTGCCCAAAACGCTGCACAGGAACATATTTTCAAATTCACGAATACAGGAAAAGCACCGCTTGTAATTACAAATGCTACCAGTACTTGTGGTTGTACAGTGCCTACGTATCCTAAAAATGAATCAATCGCTCCGGGAGAAGGTGGAGAAATGTTGGTGAAATTTAACGGTGCCGGACAAGGTCAGGTAACGAAAACTGTGACTGTAACTGCTAACACAGAAAAAGGTACAGAATTATTAAGAATCAAAGCTTTTGTTGAAACTCCGGCAACTCCGGCAGGATAAAACACGCTTTTAAATTATTTTATGGATCAAATAACGCAGTTTGCACCAATTATTTTAATGTTTGTGGTTGTTTATTTTTTTATGATACGCCCACAAATGAAAAGAGCTAAAAAAGAAAAAACATTTGCATCCGAATTGAAAAAAGGAGACAGAATTGTCACCAAAAGTGGAATGCATGGAAAAATTATAGATTTTAGCGAAAAAAATAATGCAGTCATTATTGAAACCGGTGCAGGTAAAATCACCTTCGATCGATCTTCCATCTCGATGGAAATGAGCTCGAAGCTAAATGAACCTGTTACGGAAAAGAAGGATGACCAAAAGAAGATTGCAGATAAAAAGTAGCAGTATTCAGATCATTTATAATAAAGGCTGTTTGAGGTAATCGAACAGCCTTTCTTAATTTCATCAGGTTGGTTTTAGATGATGCCTAAACGCCAAAAATTTAGGAAAAAGAAACCTGCCGGGATTGCAGGTTTCTTTTCAAAATAACTTATGGATAATTGATCTATCAAAAACCTAAGGTGGAATCTGAAATTGAAACTCTAAGAATTGAAATCAATTATTTATCTTTCTCAATTGAAGGATTTCCCTCTTTTTGGTCTTTAGCTCTATCCTGAATGGCTTTTATTTTCGCTTTATGCACTTCCTTCTCCAGGCGCAATTTCTCCTTTTTCTTTTTTAATAGCTTGGTGTGTTTGGCTTTATTCCGTGTATTTTTTTCAACTCCTTTTTTTGGCATGTTTTCCGAATTTTTTTCTTTATTCTGAATCCTGGGCAAATTTAAAACTTTAATTCCAACTAACAGTTTGTTTAATCCCTCATTGAGGGCTTAATTCCCCGAGGGTTGCCTGGAATTTTCAAAAAAAATTCCCTCCCGATGACAACCTCGGGACATACCTCGCGGGCCTGCCCGTACCATTCGGGCGTGCTTGCCCCGAGGTTCTTGACTTCCAACTAACAGTTGGTTTTAATTCCCCAACACCTGCCCGTGTCGTTCGGGCGGGCCCACCGGTCTCATTCGGGCGTTAGTATATTGAAATTGTAGACGTTTCTTTTTTTAAATACCAAAAGGCTTTCATCCGGGTAAATTGATTTTTATTTCCTAATTTTTATATTATTATGGAATAATTCCATTCAATAGGAAATAATCCAACGTTAAAGTTGGAATTATTCCGAAATAATTTATATTTGTGTATGGGAACAGATAACACTATTGAAATTAAACGATTTAAAGAGATTCGTGACGATCATAATTTCACACAATCTGAGTTTGCGGCCTTGCTGGGAATCAAGAATTCTACTGCTGATATTGAGCGGGGTCGTACCAAATTATCCGGCAAGATCGTAGCGGAATTATTGAGTCAATTCGAGATAAACCCTCTATGGCTTTTTGGAGATAGTAGTCAAAAATATTTGGCGGTTAACAATGGAGATGTGAGCCCAAAAGTTATTACTTTAAATAGCAGTGAAGAAGAAAATATCATATTGGTGAACCAAAAGGCTGCTGCCGGTTATCCTCACAATGTACAGGATGTGTCATGGTACCAGCAATTACCTGCTTTTGATATTCCCTTGCCCGAATATAGAAATGCAACCTACAGGGGTTTCCAGGTGGAAGGCGATAGTATGATGCCAAACTTGAGACCAGGGGAGTGGGTGCTTGGAAAAGCGGTTCCCAGTATTAAGGAAGTGAGTTTCAGCAAGGTATATGTGGTGGTATTATATGATTCAGTATTGGTGAAAAAAATACAAAAAATGGAGGATCCTTATAAAATTTTACTGGTTTCTATCAATGAAGAATATCCACCTGTGCAGGTTCTCGTAAGTGATATTCAGGAACTATGGCAGGTTAACAGTAAGCTTACCTTTAGTATTGATGCTACTTCCGAGAGTGGACTACTTAGGCAGCTACAGCAATCCATGGATGATTTAAAAAGTGAATTCAAGTCTTTAAGGCAATAAAAAAAATCCATCCCGGTTATGGATGGATTTTTAAGGTTTATTTAGATAATTTTATCTAATCTAAATCATCTGCAACATCGTCAACTGCATCTTCTACATCATCAGCTGCTTTTTCAATACCAGATTTTTCTTCCCTACATGAAGTAAAAAGTACACTTGTAGAAAAGGTAAGCATCAATAAAAAAATTAGTTTTTTCATAATTTAAAGGTTTAGGTTATTTTAATGTTTAAAATTAATACAGGTGTAACGATTTTATATATCATCCGTACCACCGGTTCCAGTGTTCTCCTTAACTTCGTCCACACCTTCATTTACAGCATCTCCCACATCATCTGCAGCGTCCTCAATATCGTCTCCTACATCATCCATATCATCGCTTATTTCTACCTCGGTTTTTTCTTCATTTACTTCCCGGCAGGAAGTGAAAAATGCACTAAAGGTAAATGCTGCGGCCAGGACCAAGATTGATTTTTTCATAGTTTAATTTTTTTGGTTAAAAATTGGTTTTTGATTGAATAAATGTAAATAAATAATCTGGAAAAACTATACTATTTTGATGAAGACTAATTATCGTCCCCAATTTTGTCAATTTCTTCGTCAATTTCTTTGTTTACTTTTTTATCAACTTTTTCAGCGGTACGTTCCAAAATTCCTTTTTTCTCTTCAACAGGTTCTGCTTTTTCAACTCTTTCAACTTCTACCTCTCTAATAACGGTTTCTTTTTCAGTTGTTTCTCTACAGGAAACCAACGAAATTGCTGATGTTATTACCAGGGCAACCATAAAAAATACTTTTTTCATAATTATTTTAATTTAGTTATAACATTTTAATTTAGTTATAACTGTCGAAAGTACTGTAAAATTAAATGGGAGGGTTTAATTTTTTTAGTTTTTTAGCAAAAATCTTAAATTTGATATAATTTTTTATTCTGGATCCTGAATCATTTAACAGAATTTTCCTTTAAATAGTGCTCGAAAATCCTGGTTGCCCCAGTATTGCTATTTATAAAATGACCAGCGATCATTCCCGTTTTTTTTCTGAATTTGGAATCGGTAACCAATTTGGTGAAAACTTCCTTTAGCTCTTCTTTGTCCTTTACAGCGAACAATCCAGCCAATTGCTGAAGTTGCTTTGCTTCAGGGAATTTATCGAAATTTTTCCCGATAACCACAGGAACTCCGAAGGTAGCAGGCTCAAGGATGTTGTGCAAACCAGTTGTTCCTGCTGCACCGCCTACATAGGCAATATCTGCATAATTATAAATTTTGGTAAGTAAACCTATAGTATCTATTATAAGAACATTATAATCTGCCAGTATTTTGTTTTGCCTTTCTGAATAAAGCAGGGTTTTTTTATTCAGTTTTTCCTTGAATCGTTTTATTTGATCTGATTTGATCTGGTGGGGGGCCAACATGAATTTCACATCTTCCATCGATTGATTGATGAAATCTTCTAAAAGTTTTAAATCCTCTTCCCAGGTGCTTCCGGCTACAATGCAAAGCTTTCCGTTTTTAAATTCTTCTGCGAAATCAAGCGTATTATCCTGTTCTATTTGATGGGAAACCCTGTCGAATCTTGTATCTCCGCTTAAAGTTACATTGTTAAATCCTATCGAATTAAGAAGTTCTTTTGAAGTGGAATTCTGCACAAAAAAATGTTCAAAAGTTTGTAGAGATTTCCTCATCCAGGCTCCATAAGGCTTAAAAAACAACTGATCCTTTCTAAACCCGCCCGATACCAGAAGTGTGCGTATATTTCTGGATTTTAATTCCTTTAAGTAATTAGGCCAGAATTCATATTTGATAAAAATGGCTATTTCCGGATGAACCAGATTTAAAAATTGAGTTACATTTTTCCTGGTATCCAAAGGTAAATATACCACCGCATGTGCCAGCGGAGTATTTTTTTTGATCTCATATCCCGAAGGAGAAAAAAAGCTCACCACTATTTTATGATCAGGATATAGCTTTTTTACTACTTCTATAATGGGAACGCCCTGTTCAAATTCTCCTAAAGAGGCCATGTGAAACCAAATGGTACGATCCTGTTTATTTAATTTTAATTCCAATGTTGGAAGAGTTTCTTTTCTGCCGTTCACAAAAAGTTTCATTTTCTCACTTAGAATCCTTGTTGACGGAAGCAGGAAATTCAACAATTCTATAGTAATGTTATATAATACTTGCAAGCTTGATTATTTTAGCTGCTAAAATAGCTCTTTCCTAAAAATTGCATTGTCGATAGAGGCTATATTTTGTATTTTCGTGGCATTACAAGAGAAATCAAATGAAAAAAATACAAATGGTTGACCTTAAAGGTCAATATGCTTCCATAAAAGATCAAATCCAGAACTCTTTAGATGAAATTATGGAAACTTCAGCCTTTATAAACGGGCCGGAGGTACAAAAATTTCAGAAGGAATTAGAGGAATATTTAGATGTAAAACACGTAATTCCCTGTGCCAATGGAACAGATGCATTGCAAATCGCGATGATGGGTCTTGGATTGCAACCTGGAGATGAAGTTATTACGGCAGATTTTACCTTTGCCGCCACCGTAGAAGTCATAGCTGTATTGCAACTTACTCCGGTTTTGGTAGATGTGTACCCCAATACGTTCAATATTAATACCGATGCCATTAGAAACGCCATCACCCCAAAAACCAAGGCGATTGTACCTGTGCACCTTTTTGGGCAATGCGCAAATATGGAAGAAATTCTCGAAATAGCCAGTGAACACAATTTATATGTGATTGAAGATAATGCCCAGGCAATAGGTGCAAACTATTCTTTTAAAAACGGATCGAAGAAAAAAGCAGGGACTATAGGTCATGTAGGTGCCACTTCTTTTTTTCCATCTAAAAATTTAGGAGCTTTTGGCGATGGTGGTGCAATTTTTACAAACGATGACGACCTGGCACATACACTTCGGGGAGTTGTAAATCACGGGATGTACGAGCGTTACTACCACGATGTGGTTGGAGTAAATTCCAGATTGGATTCTATGCAAGCCGCAGTTTTGAGAGCGAAATTGCCAAATTTGAATACGTATAATAAAGCAAGGCAGGAAGCTGCACGAAAATATAATAAAGTTTTTCAAGATTGTAAACACGTCGAAATCCCTCAGGTGGAAACCAACCAAAGTTGTAACAAGGATTTGGGAATTTGTTCTACCTGTGATTGTCATGTTTTTCACCAGTACAGTTTAAAAATCACAAATGGAAAGCGGGACGCGCTGGCCAAACATTTGGCGGAACTTCAGATTCCACACGGAATCTATTATCCAATTCCGCTGCATAATCAGAAAGCTTATAAGGATTCCCGATATAATGAAGCCGATTTTCCGGTAACCAATGAATTGGTAAAAGAAGTGATTTCCTTGCCCATGCATACGGAACTTACCAATGATCAAATCGAATTTATCACAACCACAGTAATCGATTTTTTAAATAACTAATACCCCCTATAATTATGAAAAACATAGCACTAATCTTCTGCGGAATACTATTCGCTTCAAATGTAAATGCCCAGGATCTCTATATTCAAAGCGGAAAGCTTGTAGATACCAAAAACGGAAAAGTCCTTAATGAAAAGACGATTGTAGTTTCAGGAAATAAGATAAAAAGCATTGAAAATGGTTATGTTCAACCAAGGAATGCAGGAGATTCTTTAATTGATCTTAGAAATATGACCGTGCTTCCAGGATTTACAGATATGCACGTACATTTGGAAAGTGAGACCAATCCGCAAAAATACCTGGAAACCTTTACTTTCAATGAAGCCGATTTTGCATTTAATTCGGTAGGATTTGCACGCACAACGCTGCTGGCAGGTTTTACCACAGTTAGGGAGCTGGGAGGTAGCGGTGTGAACATAGCGCTAAGGAATGCGATCAATGCCGGAAAAATAGAAGGCCCAAGAATTTTCACGGCAGGGAAGTCCCTTGCAACAACAGGAGGCCACGCCGATCCTACAAATAGTTTTAATAACAATCTAATGGGAGATCCTGGACCCAAGGATGGAGTGATAAACAGTGTAGATGATGCCTCAAAAGCAGTAAGGCAAAATTATAAAAACGGAAGTGATCTTATCAAAATTACGGCTACCGGCGGTGTGCTAAGTGTAGCAAAAAGTAGCTCCAATCCGCAGTTTACAGAGGAAGAGATCCGGGCTATAACCACAACGGCAAAAGATTATGGATTTCACGTTGCGGCTCACGCCCACGGTGATGAGGGAATGCAGCGCGCCATAAGGGGAGGAGTTTTAACCATTGAACATGGAACCCTTATGAGTGAGGAAACTATGGATCTTATGATAGCGAATAAGGCTTATTTAGTTCCAACTATTACTGCAGGAAAAGAGGTGAGTGAAAAGGCAGAGATAGAAAATTATTATCCCGCCCTGGTTGTTCCAAAAGCCAGGGAAATTGGACCTAAGATTCAGAATACTTTTGGAAAGGCTTATAAACGGGGGGTAATGATAGCATTTGGAACAGATGCCGGAGTTTTTGAACACGGCAAGAACGCCAGGGAATTTAGTTATATGGTAGAGGCAGGAATGCCTGCAATGGAGGCTATTCAAAGTGCAACCATTATTCCCGCAAAAATTTTAAATATGGAAACCAAAAGTGGCCAAATAGCACCGGGATTTTTTGCTGATATTATCGCTGTGAAGGAAGATCCTACTCAAAATATCAAAACCCTGGAGGAGGTTGTCTTTGTGATGAAAGAAGGGAAAATTTATAAGAATTAATATTCAATCTTGAACATAAAAAAATCCTGATCACTCGATCAGGATTTTTTGGTTATAAAGTATTTTGATTTCACAGAAAATTACCGGTTTCTATGCATTTTTACAGAAAATTTATTTAAACTACTGCAGAACCTACTTCTGCCGCCCGGTCTATTTTTTTTACCAGACCCTGTAAAACTTTTCCTGGACCAACTTCTGTAAAATGTGTTGCTCCATCCTTGATCATATTTTGAACAGATTGTGTCCATTTTACCGGAGCGGTAAGCTGAAACACCAAATTTTTCTTTATCTCTTCAGGATCTGTAACCCCAAAGGTGCTTACATTTTGATATACAGGACAAATGGGAATGTTAAAAGTAGTGGCTTCAATTGCTTCTGCCAGTTGCTTTCTTGCCGGTTCCATAAGTGGAGAGTGAAACGCTCCTCCTACGGGCAAGATCATCGCACGCTTTGCTCCTCTTTCCTTGAGTATTTCACAGGCTTTTTCTACCGCATCCACACTACCTGAGATCACTAATTGCCCGGGACAATTGTAATTGGCCGCAACCACTATTCCATCAACGTCAGCGCACACGGCTTCTACCAATTCATCTTCCAGTCCTAATACCGCAGCCATGGTAGAAGATTGCATCTCACAGGCTTGTTGCATCGCGTCTGCTCTTTGAGCTACAAGTTTTAAAGCCGGTTCGAACTCGAGGGTTTTATTTGCTACCAGAGCCGATATTTCCCCCAGAGAATGCCCTGCAACCATATCTGGTTTAAAAGCATCGCCCATGATTTTACTTAGGATTACCGAATGTAAAAAAATAGCGGGTTGCGTAACTTTTGTCTGTTTCAGGTCTTCAGCAGATCCTTCAAACATAATATCTGTAATAGAAAAACCCAGGATCTCATTCGCTCTTTCAAATAATTTCTGAGCTTCAGGGTACTTTTCATATAAGTCTAATCCCATTCCCTTAAACTGTGCCCCTTGTCCGGGGAATATATAAGCATTCATGTCTTTAATTTAGTTCAGCTAAAGTATAAATAAAAAAAAAGACCTCATAACATAAATTTGATACAAGGCCTTTTTGGTGCAAATTATGCTCTCTATAGGTTTAATTTACCTTTTTCACCTACGTCAGCTTTATTTCCGCTAGCAGCGGCAAGTCCCATTTTAAAAAGGCCGACGTATTTATTTTGTTTTGTATCCCAATAATAGGCTTCCTTTGGAGTGATTTTAATGGCGGTTAGATTTGGGTCATCTTCCCCATCAAACCAGGCGTCATCTAAATTGGTGTACAGGTTCTTCAGTTTTGCCTTATCTGTTATAACCGAAGCCATTCCATAAATACTTATAAATTCCATTCCCGAGGGATCGCTATAAAGCAATTGAACCTGAGGATTTTTAACAATATTCGAATTATGCTCACTGTTTAATCCACTTAAGAACCAAATATTTCCTTCTTCATCAACTTCTTTCGTCGTCATAGGAATTGCGCTAATTGGTTGTTTCTTTAAATCGGTAAGAAGCATCGCTGTTTTAATATCATCCACTAAGGTTGTCATTTTTTTAATCGCTTCTTTACTTGTCAAATTTTTTGTACTCATCTCGTGTTTTTTATACAAGTTAATGTCTCTTTAGCAAGATGTGCCCCAAATAATTCTTAAAAAATATTGACTGATTGTTAAGTAATGTGAAATTAACTGAATTGTCTTATAATATCCCTTACGGCGCTTTTATAGCCCACACCAAATAAATTTAAATGTACCAGTAAATAATATAATTGCCAGAGGGGAATTCTTTCCTCAAAGCCGTTTAAAAGTGGAAATTCCTGCTGGTAAGATTGAAATATTTGTTGATCGAATCCGCCAAAAAGCTTCATCATGGCCAGATCCATCTCTCTGGGAGCATAGGCCATTGCAGGGTCAATTAGGCAGGGATGACCCGACGAATTCACCAGATAATTTCCATTCCAAAGATCCCCGTGAATAAGCGACGGCGGTTCCTGGGGTATTATTTCTGAAATATTTTTAAAGAAATTTTTGGTTATTTCAAGATTATAATTTTTATCCCTTGCCAGTTTTAGCTGGGGTTCGAGCCGCTCACTTATATAAAAATCTGCTGGCGTAGTGCAGAAATTGTTTTGTTGAGGAAGGCTTCCTATATAATTATCATTGGCAAGTCCAAATTTTGAAGCGGTGTTTTTATGTAGCCGGGCCAGTTGTTTTCCAAAGAGATCCCAAAAATATTCAGTGGGTTTTGCTGAAACTTTATATTCCAGTAAAAGGTAAGTTTTGCCCTCAAATTCTCCAACATCAAAAACTATTGGAATATCTATATTTCCAGATCTTTTCAAGATTTCCAGACCCATTTTTTCGGCAGTGAACATGCCGGGGAATTTATGGGATGAATTTAGTTTAACTACAAATTCTTCAGAAGAAAGCGTCTTGATCAAAAAAACATCGTTGATATCTCCCCCTGTCAGGCGGGCAAAATCGTTTATCTGAAAATTGTTTTTTTCGGCTAATTGATCAAAAATTGGTTTAAGATCTTCAGGTGCGTTCATAGGTAAGATACGTGAAAGCGTATTGATGCCTTTCGTCTTTTTCATGATATTCCTCTGCTACTACTTTCCATTGAGACTCATCAATTTCGGGAAAAAAAGTATCAGCTTCAAATTCTCCATGTACCCGGGTGAGTTCTATTTTATCTGCAGTAGCCATCGCCATTTTATAAATTTCTCCACCTCCAATTACAAAAGGTTGTGGATCATCTTTGGTTAATTCTATTGCCCGTTCCAGGGAATGAACTACAATTATACCGGGTTTTTTGAAATTCTCCTGCCGTGTAATTACCACATGGGTCCTGTTTGGTAAAGGTTGCGGAAAAGAATCGAAGGTTTTACGCCCCATGATAATATGATGGCCTGAGGTGATTTTTTTAAAGCGCTTAAAATCATCTGGCAGATGCCAGACCAAATCGTTGTTTTTTCCTAGTTCATTGTGTTCTCCTGCAGCAGCAATTAATGTAAGTATTCCCATATTAGTGATTTGAAGGTTTGTCCTTATTACCTCGATCGTTTTCCTGAATTCTGATGGGTGTAGGATCTTCGTATGTTTTGGAGGGAGATTCCTCATTTTTTTCAGGCTCAGGATGCTCTTTTTCTACCTTTCTTTGCATTTCCTCAATCCGGTCCCTTTGTTTCCTAACCAGCCTTTCCAGTTGTTGCTGCTTCCATTGCTTGCCCATAAAACTATCGATAACCAGCACATTTAGCGTATGGATAAGAAAGAAAAAAGTCCATATTAAAATAGCCCAAACAAACCAGTCATATCCTAATGGTTTTAAGTCTTCACGATAGCCTATTACCACATTTATAACAATAAGGAGAACAGCACCTACAAGAAAAACAACAAAATGCTGAAACAACCTTCTTTTTTGAAGTGCTCTTTTTCTGGCATATTCATACATTTCGCGTTGTTCAGTATCGAGTTTGGAAGTGTTTTTCTTTTTAGAAAACATAATAAGAAGTACTTTAGTGTTTGATCAAATTTAAATATTTTTTCGCTTAAACGTTAAAGTCCTATGAAAAAATTAAGAAAACCTTTTCCGGTTTTACAGCAATATACTTATTTAAACACGGCAGCCTCCGGACTTTTATCAGAAAAAGTTATGGAATTTAGACAGGATCATGACCTGGATTTTTTGATTTCGGGCAGTATCCTAAAAGATAAGCAGGGAGAGCTCTTAACCGGAGTAAGAGAGACGGTGGGTGAGTTCTTTAAATGTGCCCCAAACCGTGTTGCGCTAACACCCAACTTTTCTTATGGATTTAATACTTTTTTGGAAGGATTGAATAAATCTAAAAAAGTGCTTTTGCTTTCTGGGGATTATCCTTCTATAACCTGGGCGGTTAGTTCACGTGAATTTGAAATTTGTTATGCAGAAATAGACGAAAACCTGGAACAGCATATAGCGGCCTCAATGGAAAAGGAACATCCGGATGTGTTTGCTTTTAGTATCGTGCAGTATATAAGTGGCATAAAACTTTCCATAGATTTCTTGAAAAATTTAAAGCAAAAATTCCCGGAAACTTTGTTTGTGGCTGATGGAACTCAGTATTGCGGCACAGAAATTTTTGATTTTGACGATTCAGGCCTGGATGTGCTTATTTGCAGTACCTACAAATGGCTGAATGCTGGGTACGGGAATGCATTTATACTTTTTAATGAAAGTGTACAGGGGAAGATCGCTCCCAAGGCTGTGGGCTTTAATTCCCTGCAGGGAAAATACAAAGCGCATGAGGGAAATTTCATCGGTAAATTTGAACCCGGACATTTGGACACCTTAAGCTTCGGCAGTTTGAAAACCGCGCTCGGGTTGTTAAAGGATGTTGGAATGGAACTGGTTCAGGAACGAATAGCAACCTTGAGTAAACGGGCTAAGCAGGAATTCTTAGCAATGGAATTACTCGGGGATATGGTCGTGAAAAGGGATCAACACTCCTCTATCTTCAATATTAAAGGAGATACTCAATTATACAATTTTCTTAAAAGTGAGAACATTATTTGTTCTCAAAGAGGAGATGGAATCCGCATTGCTTTTCATTATTTTAATACCGAAGAGGAATTAGATTATCTGCTAAAAACCCTTCGGGAATATGAAAAGACCTGATTTTATTATTCAGTTACTTTAATTCCTTTCCAAAATGCCACATAATTTTCAATTGGTTTGGCAGCATGGCTTGCCTGTGGATAATACCAGGCCGCATCCTTGTTAAGCATGCCATCTACTTCTACGGAATAATAGGAAGCTTCTCCTTTCCATGGACAACGCGTAGAGGCGGCGCTGGATTTGAAAAATTCTTCCTTAATGGATTCCTTTGGGAAATAGTGATTGTTTTCAACAACTTTTGTGTCTTTGCTTTCTGCGATTACCGTATTGTTCCAAATTGCTTTCATTTGTTTAATTTATTGTTTTAGCGGACAAATGTAACATCTATATAATTTTTCCGTTGAGGGAGAAAAATTTTTCTAAGGGATGTTTCATCTGTTTGATTTGCTAAGTTTTCTAATTATTTACTGAATACTTAAAAGTGCTATTTTTTTGTGAATATATAATTTTTATAATAATTATTTTCATCCATAAAGCAGTCGGCCACTGTTAATCCAGCTTTTTCTGCCAGCCATTTCACAACGGCATCATCGTATTTCTGCGAAATTTCAGTATGAATAGTTTGCCATGGATCGAAATGAATTTTTAGGTCCAGGCTTTCAATATTTATATCCTGATCTATTTTACTAACCAGAAAGCTTTTTGCAGTTCCTGTTTCAGGATTATAGGTTTCCCAATGCAGAAATTGATCCGGGTTAAAATTCCCTCCAAGCTCCGAGTTTATCCTTACCAGCAGGTTTTTGTTAAAAGCTTCTGTCACTCCGGAAGCGTCATTGTAGGCATCAAGGATCTTTTGAGGATGTTTTTTTTGATCGAATCCAATAAACAACATGTCTTCCATACTCATAACTTCCTGAATATGTTTTAGGAAATCTATGGCGTTTTCATGCAAAAGATTTCCAATGTTGGATCCAAGGACAAGGATCACTTTTTTCCTTGTATTGAAGGTTGAGAGCTTCTCCAGGGTTTCAAAATAGGTCCCCTGCTGAATTTTTATCGGTACCTCCGGGATCTCATTTTTAAGCGATTTCTCTAATTCTTCCAGTGCATTCTGGCTAATATCCACAGGAAGATAATTGAAATCCAAATTTTGATCTACCAGGTACTTCAATAGCAGTTTGGTTTTCTTTCCGTCTCCTGCTCCCAGTTCTATAAGATCAAAACCTTCATGTCCGGTAAATTTTTCTACGATTTCAGCAGTGTGATTTCTCAAAATATCAAATTCGCAGTTGGTAAGATAATATTCCGGCAGGTCCATGATATCCTGAAATAGCTTATCTCCCTTCTTATCATAGATGTACTTTGATAAAAGATATCGGGGATTACTGGTTAAACCGGTAAAAACATCTTCTTCAAAAGCTGAAGAAAAGCGGGTTTTTATGTTGTTTTTCATTCTCTATTTGTCGTGTTATTTTACCAGTCTAAGGCCGGTAAATTGCCATCGAAGATGTGGATGGAAAAAATTTCGATAAGTTGGTCTTGAATGCTTGGTTGAT
This sequence comes from Gillisia limnaea DSM 15749, assembly GCF_000243235.1. Classification (GTDB taxonomy): domain Bacteria; phylum Bacteroidota; class Bacteroidia; order Flavobacteriales; family Flavobacteriaceae; genus Gillisia; species Gillisia limnaea. The sequence goes on along the minus strand of NZ_JH594606.1, from coordinate 968,292 downwards.
GTAGCCACAGAACTTCCACGAAGCACTTTTTGATTCACCATAAACTTCCCGTTGTATTCCCCAAGGGCACCATCGGCTTTTTGATAGTTTGGATAAGGCATATAAGCACTTTCGGTCCATTCCCAGCGGCTTCCCCATTCAAAGTGTTCCTGGGCTATCTCCCATTCAAATTCTGTGGGTAATCGCATTCTTTTCCATTGTGCAAATGCGAAAGCTTCGTAATAGGAAATATGTGCCAGCGGGGCATCCGGATTTAATTTTTGAAGACCCTGCAGCGTATATTGATGCAATTGTCCCTCTATTTTATGCCAGTAAAAAGGTGCTTTTATCCCATTGGTATTTATCCAGTCCCATCCTTCGGCATGCCATAGTAAAACATCTTCGTAACCACCAGCTTTCATGAATTCCAGAAATTCTGCATTGGTTACCAGTTTATTGGAAATTTCAAAATCGTTGAGATAAGTTTTATGTCTTCCAAATTCATTGTCGTAGGCAAAAGATCCTCCTTTATGGCCAACCTCATAAATTCCTTCTGAAATTTTTATCCAATCTTTTGGGAAATTCTGAATAATGTTTTCCTCAAATTGCTGATTGTATTCCGGTAAAAGGGGATTTTTACCTAAAATATATTTAATATCTGTAAGAAGTAATTCCTGGTGTTGTTTTTCGTGATGACAACCAATTTCTATCACTTTTAGAATATCTTCAGAAAGATCTTTAGAGGTGCTTAAAAATTTAGAAAGGGCATTGGAAACATAGTTCCTATATTTATAAACCCAGTCAACGGTAGGGCGGGAAAGGTTTCCACGATCTGTACGTATTACTTTTTCACCTACGCTTTCGTAATAACTGTTGAAAACATACGCTGAGTTTTCATCGAAAAGCTTATAATCTTTTTGGTATTTCTTCAAAACAAACTCCTCAAAAAACCAGGTGGTATGTCCTAAATGCCACTTAGGAGGAGAGATATCCACTACCGGCTGCACTACGTAATCCTCTGTCTCAAGATAGGAACAGATTTTCTCGGAATCTGCCCTTGTTTCTGAAAATAATTTAAATAGTTCTTCTTGAGAGATCATAATTCTGCAGGTATCTTAAGTGCTTCCCAAAGTTACAAATTTTTGGGAATGTTGGAGATATACCATCGTTAACGCGAAGTTAAAGTATAAACAGTTGGTTAAGATATCAAGTACCAGGAATAGGCTCATTATTAATATAAAAGCACTAAGTATTCAGAATTTCGATGAACGGTAGGGGTGGGCTTGCCGAATGGCACAGGCGGGAATAAAATCTAGTGTTGGGATTAAAAGGTAAAGGGCATTTTATATTTTACGGAAATTGGTTTTCCTCCGCTATTTCCGGGAACCATTTTTGGAAAAAGTTTTACAATTCGCATCGCTTCCTGGTTTATCTCTTTTTTAGGGCCTTCTGCGGTAACCTTGCTTACTTCTCCTTTTTCATCAATTAAAAAGCTTACGGTGGTTTTACCTCTTATGAATTCTCCGTCTTTATCCCGCGGAAATTTATAATTTTCCTTGATATGCTGTGCGACCATCTTGTTAAAACAGTCTTCTGAAGATGCTTTGCTTTTTTTACAACCCGGCCATACCGGTGCGATTTCTTTAACCGAAATTGTGTTTCCTGAAACTTTTACACCTTCCTGGGCAAAGCCCAAGCCAGTGAAAAAGAAAACTGCAACAACCAAAATTAATTTTTTCATTTTGTTTAGATTATAAGATTTGAGGAGAATCTGGATCAGCCAAATATTGGTTTTTAAAATGATTATAGGTATCACTTCTTGTTACACAGCCACTTTTCCTTTAATGTGGGGATGCGGATCATAATTCTCCAGGCTGAAGTCTTCAAATTTGAAGCCAAAAATGTCTTTCACCTCCGGATTGATCTTTATCGTAGGTAATTTTCTGGGTTCCCTTGAAAGCTGAAGCTCCACCTGTTCCAGGTGATTGTTATAAATATGTGCATCGCCAAAAGTGTGAATAAAATCTCCGGGCTCATAGTCGCACACCTGTGCAATCATCATGTTGAAAAGGGCATAGGAGGCTATGTTAAAGGGAACTCCCAGGAAAATATCTGCACTGCGCTGGTATAACTGAAGCGATAATCGCGGCTTTGCATTTTCTCCTGCATCTTCCGGCGGAGGACTTACATAGAACTGAAAAAAGGCATGACAGGGGGGTAAGGCTGCTTTTCCTTCGGCTACATTTTCTGAAAATGTTTTTGAAGTATCCGGCAAAACCGAAGGATTCCATGCCGAAACCAACATTCTACGACTATTGGGATTGGTCTTTAGGGTTTTTACAATTTCACTTATCTGGTCTATTTCTTCATTGTTCCAATTTCTCCATTGATGGCCATAAACAGGCCCCAAATCTCCTTTTTCATCTGCCCAGCTGTTCCATATATTTACTCCGTTCTTTTGAAGGTATTCTATATTGGTGTCTCCGTTTAAAAACCAAAGCAGTTCGTGTACAATGGATTTTAAGTGAAGTTTTTTGGTGGTTACCATCGGAAAACCTTCGCTAAGGTCAAAACGCATCTGATAACCAAAAACACTTTTGGTCCCTGTTCCGGTGCGGTCTCCTTTTTGAACTCCATTTTCCAGAACGTGTTTTATTAGGTCGTGATATTGTTTCATAGGTGTTTTTCTGATTTAAGCCTTCATCGGAATTCCTGATATTTCTTACTTTGACTTAGCTCTCCGGGATAATTGATTCCGAAGATAGCGTTTCAAATATATAAGATTTGAAAGATCTTCGAAAGCTAAAATATAGATTTGGGAGATAGATTAAAACTTTTGAATATGCTGAATTTAAATACTTATGGCTCTAGTTTAGCACTGCGTTGATATTAATTTTTCATAGTTTGGCTGGATGTTCGCAAAACGCTTCAAAGCCCCCACACCCAGTGTTTGTTGTGCGAAGGCAGCAGTGGTGTCCCTATTTAATTTTATCTTTTCTTTTAGGGCATGCCAGTTTAGATACTGTTGCAGGTATTTGGTGGACACGCCCCAGAACGTACTGCCAATCCACTTTTTTATCCTGTTGTGTGTCGAGTTTACATGTTGCACATGGAATGCACCTTTTACCCTTTCATCTTTGGAAACATTTATGGGATGGAACTCCACCTTGGTGTCCTTGGCGAAGCCTTTATAGCTGTGGCGGGAATCACTACACAATATTGTGCTTCCCTCTTTTATGCGTTTGCCAATGGCATTTGCAATATCGGCCTTCCCAATCCGTCCAAGCGTGGCCACGCTCAAATCTATTCCAGAATTTCTGTCCTGGGTCACGATGACCGCAACCTGATCATTGCTTATGCCCCTCTTGCTGGACTTGCCACCCCTTTTCCTTGGTTTTCGGTTTTTGACCACCATACCCTTTTCAGACCTGAGGAAGAAAGCCTCATCACTTTCAGTGATACCGGTGAAGTCATCCCCGTCGTCCGCGCCCAGTGAGGCCAATATCTTGTGACGCCAGTCAAAGGCTGTCTTTTTGTTGATGCCCAATGCCGAGACAATTTTGTCAAGGCTCTTTTCTTCGACCATTAGCTTTAGGTAATCTGCAATCTTGTCCTTCCTTTGAAGGCCTGCCATCCAAGTGCCAGTGTACTCAGTAAAACTCCTGTGGCAAGACTTGCACTTGTAGCGCTGCGCACCTTTGTCCATACCAAAGCGGACATACTTAGGGTGAGAGCAGTGCGGACAGGCACCGAGATTGTTGTCAAACTCGTGCCGGCGTGAGACAATCGCGGACAGGTCTATGTTTTTGGTCGAATCTTCGATTTCCTTCAATAAACGCTCACGCTGCGCAACTGGCAGTGAGAGTATTTGTTCTTTAAGCTTTTCTGTTTCCATAAACTCAATATACAAATAATAGCTGGTTTAAACTAGAGCCATACTTATTAACTATTCAGGATTAACCTCGTAAAATCGCTCTGGGGTAATGGATTTAGCCAATGAGCATTCCTGCGATGGTCGCAGATAACAGGGAAGCAATTGTTCCGCCTATCAATGCTTTCATCCCGAATTCAGACAGGGTTTTTCGTTTTCCGGGAGCGAGGGATCCTATTCCGCCAATCTGTATCCCTATGGAAGCGAAGTTGGCAAAACCGCAAAGCATATAAGTGGCCATGATCACCGATTTTTCATAATTCAGGCTTAATGCGTTTAGAGGGTTCTTCAGTTCGGCAAGTTGGATATAACCCACAAATTCACTTGCAGCAAGTTTTATTCCCAGCAATTGTCCCATCAACATCATATCTTCTTTGGCAACTCCAATCAACCACATAAGCGGGGCGAAAATTGTTCCCAGAATAGATTCAAGTGAGAATTTGGAATAGGGAGTGTATGCTGCCATAACCGAGTTAAGGCTTGTAATTCCTCCCAGGTATCCCAATATATAATTGATCATTGCAATAAATGAAATAAATACCAACAGCATTGCAGCAACATTTGCTGCAAGTTTTAATCCTTCGGTAGTTCCGTTTGCTATGGCATCAAGAATATTGGAGCCAATTTTTTCAGAAGAAACTTCCACATTGGCATTGATGGCTTCCTGCTGCGGATACAGGATCTTGGAGATTACGATCGCTCCGGGAGCGGCCATGACAGATGCCGCCAGAAGGTGTTTTGCAAATTGCAGGCGCAATTCAGGATCTGTCCCGCCAAGAAAACCTATGTATGCGGCCAGAACACCACCGGCTACCGTAGCCATCCCGCCTATCATCACCAGCAAAATCTCAGAGCGCGTCATTCGTTCCAGGTAAGCTTTGATCATCAAAGGGGCTTCGGTTTGTCCTAAAAATATATTTCCCGCAACACTCAAGCTTTCTGCTCCGGAAATTCCCAACACTTTGGTCATAATCTTCGCCAGACCTTTTACGATTATTTGAATTATTCCAAGGTAAAACAATACGGAAGTCAAGGCAGAGAAAAAGATAATTGTAGGGAGTACCTGGAATAGAAATATAAATCCAAAACTATCCACATTCATCATTCCACCAAGTAGAAATTCACTTCCTGCTCGTGTGAAATCGAGGATAAGCACGAATATTTTCCCTACGAATTCAAAAATATTTTTAATAAAAGTTACCTTAAGAACCCCTATAGCCAATAGCATTTGGGCGGTAAGTCCTATTAAAACTGTTTTCCAGTTGATAGCCTTTTTATTGCTGCTAAAGAAAAATGCTATAAGTAGAAGGGCGATCATCCCTAAAATCCCTCTCCAAACACTTTCTATGGAAAGCCCGGCGCTGGGGATCATTTCCTTGGCAATTTTAGCTGGGATAACCTCCTCAATTGGCTGAGGTGTTTCCTTAAAAGTATACGAGGTGTAATGGTCTGAAATTGTGAGCGAAGTGTCACTTAGCTCATCGACACGAAATTTCCTGATCGTGTCATTGGGAGGATTGTAGAAAAATACCAGTAGATTATTTTGATAGAGATAGTCTCCCTGAGCTTTTATAGAGTCCACTTCCGCAGCTTTAATCTCAAACCTACCATCGTTAAGAAAAAGTTGGTCCTGATTTGAAAAATGCTGTTGAATTTGTGCGCTGTCTTCTTTCTCCTGAAAACTCCAGTTTTTTGAAAGGGTTTGCGCCTGAATTATAAAAATGCCAAATAATAAAAAGAACAGGCTTAACCAATATTTCTTCATGAACAAATTCTTATTTGCGTTTGGAAATTTCATCTCTTAGACGGGCAGCTTTCTCATAATCCTCATTTTTTACTGCCTGAGAGAGTAAGGTTTCCAGTTCGTCCAGTGACATTTTTTTATAATTTGTATCCGGTGTTTCTTCCTTTTGAGGTACGATATCATCTACATCCATATTTTCTATAGTTGGAGATGAGGATTTTGGAGTCACAGATTCCTGTTCTCCTTTTAAATAGATTCCGGCTTTGTCAAGAATGTTTTTGTAAGTAAAGATAGGAGCGTTAAACCTAAGTGCCAATGCGATTGCATCACTTGTTCGCGCATCTATGATCTCTTCTATTTTATCGCGCTCGCAAATAAGGCTGGAATAAAATACCCCATCCACCAGTTTGTGAATTATGACTTGTTTTACCACAATTTCAAACCTGTCGGAAAAGTTCTTAAACAAGTCGTGGGTTAATGGTCTTGGAGGTTTGATCTCTTTTTCAAGCGCAATCGCGATAGACTGGGCTTCAAAAGCACCAATCACAATAGGGAGTTTCCTATCGCCATCCACTTCGCTTAAAATAAGTGCGTAGGCGCCATTTTGGGTTTGACTATAAGATATTCCTTTAATATTAAGGCGTACTAAACTCATGTATCGATAATTAAAAAGGGCTGTCTAAATAAGGACAATATACCAAATTTAGACAGCCCTTTAAAGGCTTGCAAGTTAAAAAAATTATGCGTTTTTCGCCTTAAATTCTTTCAGTTTTTCATTTAGTTTCGGCACTATTTCAAAGGCATCACCTACAACTCCGTAATCTGCAGCTTTAAAAAAGGGTGCTTCAGGATCATTATTGATAACTACTTTTACTTTAGAGGAGTTTATTCCCGCCAAATGCTGAATAGCTCCGGAAATACCAATAGCTATATAAAGATTGGATGCAACCGGCTTTCCGGTTTGGCCTACATGCTCTCCGTGAGGTCTCCATCCCATATCGCTTACAGGCTTGGAACAGGCAGTTGCCGCTCCAAGTATATCTGCCATTTCTTCTATCATTCCCCAATTTTCCGGGCCTTTAAGACCACGCCCAGCAGAAACCACGATTTCTGCATCGGCAATGGTTACCTTATCTCTTGCCTTATCTACATTGGTAACCTGAACAGAAAAATCTTCTTCGTTTAGATTTGGTGAAAAATCTTCGGCAGCAGCATCGGCTTTGATTTCTTTTAATCCGAAAGCATTTTTAGATAATCCTAAAAGTTTTACATCGGTTTCGATTTTAGTGAAACTGAAGGCTTTATTGGTGAAAGCCGTTCTTTTTACGGTAAATGGAGTCGTGCTTTCCGGCAATGCGACTACGTTTGAGGCATAACCAGCATTTAGATGAACCGCAAGAAGGGGAGCGAGGTATTTGCTGTTAGCACTTTGGCTTACAACAATTACTTTTGATTCCTCTTTTACTGCAGCTTGTTGCAAGACATCGGCATAGGCTTCAGCATTGAAATTCTTCAGTTTATCGTTGTTTACTTTTAATACCTTATCTACTCCGTAATTTCCCAATTCTGAATTATCTTCAACATTGAAAGTTACTGCCGTAACTTGTGTTTGAAGCATTTGGGCAATTTCCCTTGCGTAGGAAGCCGCCTCAAAGGAGGCTGTCTTGAATTTCCCTTCTTCTGATTCTACATATACTAAAACTGACATATTTTATTTTTTTATTTCGGTTTTGAAAACCTGTGATGTTTATTTTTTAGAACTTTCGCAAATTAACCTTTAGTTAGTTAAATAACTTTTGCTTCGTTGTGCAGTAAATTGATAAGTTCGTCTAAGTTGTCTGGATCAACCAGTTTAACTGCACCTTTTGGTTCTGGTTTTTCAAATTTGGCAACCTCAGTTTGAACTTTTACTTCTTCAGGTTCTACTACATTCATAGGTTTTTTTCTTGCCTGCATGATCCCGCGCATATTTGGTATCCTAAGGTCGCTTTCTTCAACAAGACCTTTTTGGGCTCCAATCACCAATGGAAGGGAAGTGGTAACACTTTCTTTACCGCCGTCAATTTCCCGAATCGCTTTTGCCTCGGTTCCTTCAACTTCTAAATTGATACAAGTATTTACGAAATTGGCTTTTATCAAAGCAGCAAGCATTCCCGGAACCATTCCGCCGTTGTAATCTATAGATTCTCTCCCTGCAATAATAAGGTCATAACCACCATCTGTTGCAACTTTAGCAAGTTGTTTGGCTACCTGAAAACCATCGGTTGCAGGAGTATTGACACGAATCGCGCTGTCTGCTCCAATTGCAAGAGCTTTTCTAAGCGTTGGCTCTGTTTCCGGTCCTCCTACGTTTACAACATCTACCGTTGCTCCCTGTTTTTCCTTGAACCACATAGCTCTGGTAAGGCCAAATTCATCGTTGGGGTTTATTACAAACTGAACCCCGTTGGTATCAAACTGGGTATTATTATCGGTAAAATTGATTTTTGAAGTAGTGTCCGGAACGTGGCTTATACACACTAATATTTTCATTTATATCGTCTTTTTAAGAGTTTAAAATTTATGGAATACGAAGATAAGGAAATTAAATCGAAATTTACTATGCGTGCATAGTAAATATTTTATCCTGAAGTAGTAGTTTAAACTTTTTTGAATTACTATTTTTGTTTTTTAATAGAGACTTTAACTATTTTACAAGATAATGAAGACAATTCAGTTTAGAGAAGCCATACAACAAGCCATGAGCGAGGAAATGCGATTAGATGACAGCATTTACTTAATGGGAGAAGAAGTAGCAGAATACAACGGTGCCTATAAAGCTTCCAAAGGAATGTTGGACGAATTTGGTCCTGAAAGAGTAATAGATACCCCAATTGCAGAGCTTGGTTTCTCCGGGATTGCCATTGGAAGTGCAATGAACGGCAACAGGCCCATTGTTGAGTATATGACCTTTAACTTCGCTTTGGTAGGAATTGATCAAATTATAAACAACGCTGCTAAATTGAGACAAATGAGCGGTGGGCAATTCAACATTCCAATCGTTTTTCGTGGACCTACAGCTTCTGCAGGTCAATTGGGAGCAACACACTCTCAGGCATTTGAGAGCTGGTTTGCCAATTGTCCAGGGCTAAAAGTAGTGGTGCCTTCCAATCCTTATGATGCAAAAGGACTTTTAAAATCGGCCATTCGTGATGACGATCCTGTTATTTTTATGGAAAGTGAGCAAATGTATGGAGATAAGGGAGAAGTCCCAGAAGAAGAATACACCATTCCAATAGGTGTTGCCGATATAAAAAGAGAAGGAACCGATGTTACTATCGTTTCCTTTGGAAAAATAATCAAGGAAGCTTATAAAGCTGCAGATGAATTGGAAAAAGAGGGTATTTCGTGTGAGATCATCGATTTGCGTACAATTCGGCCAATGGACAGCGAAACCATTCTTAAGTCGGTTAAAAAAACAAACCGTCTTGTGATCCTGGAAGAAGCATGGCCTTTTGGGAATATCGCCACAGAAATTACCTACCAGGTACAAATGCATGCCTTCGATTACCTGGATGCTCCAATAATCAAGATCAATACTGCCGATACGCCGGCGCCGTATTCTCCGGTTCTTTTAAAAGAATGGATACCAAATAGCACCGATGTTGTTAAAGCTGTTAAAAAGGTGCTTTACAAGTAAACTTATAGACCTACATTTGAAACTTCATCTCTTACGGATGAAGTTTTTTTTTGCCCTTTTATGAAAAAGATTCTCCCCTTTATCTTTGTTTTATCTGCTTTTTTTATCTCTTCTGCGCAAACTCGAATTAGTGGAATTGTAAAGGACGAGACTGGAACCCCGGTACCTTTTGCGAATGTTGTTTTTCTAAATTCTTCTGAAGGAACCACCTCCAATTTGCAGGGACAGTTTTATTTAACGTCCGGAAAATATCAGGATTCAGCAGAATTTTCCTATGTAGGATATGAAACCTTGGTAATTCCTCTGAAGAAAGGTGATAATCTAAATTTGAAGGTGGTTTTAACCGAAGCCTCAGAGCGGTTATCGGAAGTGACGATCTACCAGGGGAAAACTTCCAAAACCAATAATCCGGCACTTGATATTCTTCGGAAGATCTGGGAAAACAAAAGGGATAACGGAGTAAACAAATTTGCACAGTACCAGTTTCGGAAATACGAAAAGCTGGAATTTGACCTTAATTCCGTCGACAGTTCCGTTATCAAAAATCCCATATTCAATGGAATGGAATTCATTTTTGATAATCTTGATACCAATAAGGTCACCGGAAAAGCATATTTACCCATCTTCATAAATGAATCTTCTCTTAAAGTATATGGAGATAACACAACCGGAAAAAAACGCGTCGATCTTTTGGGGAACAAGAACTCCGGTTTCAATGAAAACCAGAACCTGATCGCAATGGTAAAGGATATTTATGACGACTATGATATCTATGACAACTATTTGCAGTTTTTTGATAAAAGTTTTATCAGTCCACTGTCCACAACAGGAATCAACAATTACAACTATGTTCTCAAAGACAGTGCTTATTTAGGTAATAGGTGGTGTTACAACATTCAATATTATCCCCGCAGGAAAAACGAACTCACCTTTAAAGGGGATTTTTGGGTAAATGATACTACCTGGGCCGTTAATAAGATCAACCTTGAAATGACCGAGAGTGCCAATGTAAATTGGATTACCGGGGTATATATTGAGCAGGAGTTTGAAGTCCTGAACGATTCTGTTTTTCTTATTACCAAGGATTTTTTCCAGGCAGATTTTTCCTTTCAGGAGAAAGAGGGATCCCGTGGGATCTCTGGGAAAAAAACAATATTATATGATGATTATCAATTTGACCTTAAAAAACCTTCAGAATTTTACCGGAAGGAAGTGGTCGAATTCCAGAAAGAAGCGTATACCAGGGATGACGATTTTTGGATTCAAAACAGGATGGAGCCCTTGAGCGGACAGGAGCGTGCGGTTTATAAAATGATAGATACCCTGCAAACGGTTAAGGCTTTTAAGAGGCTTTATAATATCGCAACAATTGCAGAATCCGGTTACGTAGAATTTAATGGCTGGGATTTTGGGCCTGTTTTTTCTACTTTCGGATATAATGAGGTAGAAGGTTTTAGATTGAGAGCGGGAGGAAGAACTTATTTTGGGCAAAATGATCCATGGAGAATTCAGGGTTATGGTGCCTATGGTTTTAGGGATCAAAAATTCAAATATGGAATTTTAGGAAGCTGGTTACTGGATAAAAAATCCAGGTTGATAGTTTCTGCCGGAACCCGTCGGGACGTGGAACAGTTAGGGACCAGTCTCACCAATTCTACGGATGTCCTGGGAAGAAGCCTGGCTTCATCTTCTCTTATCAATGTTGGGGATAATGATAAATTAAGCGAATTAAATCTTTCGGTTATTTCTATAGAAATGGAACCTCTTCTAAATTTTACAGTACGGGTTTCGGGATCCTTCAGAAATTTAAAACCGGCTTCACCCGGGTTTAGCCTGGATTATTACGTAAATGAAGCCCGCACCCAAACGTCTACAGAGATTGATCAGGCTGAAATATCGACGATTATCAATTATTCCCCGGGACGAAAAACTTCAAGTTATGGGGTAGAAAGAACAGTGGTGAATGGTGGGGATTTTCCAACCCTCTTTTTAAGTTACAGCCTAGGGGTAAAGGATGTTTTGAACAGTGATTTCGATTATAAACGACTTCAGTTTTTTTATGATCAGCCAATTTTTATTGGAGGGTTTGGTAAATCCAATGTAAGCATGGAAGCCGGAAAAACTTTTGGTGCTGTTCCTCTGGGTTTATTAAGTGTTGTACCCGGAAACCAGACCTATTTCGCGCTATATAATTCATTTGCATTATTGAATTTCTATGAATTTGTAACAGATACTTACGTGGCTGTGCATTTGGAACACAACTTTAATGGGAGATTATTTGCGAGAATTCCCGGTTTACGGAATTTGAATCTCCGTGAAATAGTAGGAATAAAAGGGGTTCTGGGATCAATTTCTGAAGAAAATAAACGTCTGGATGCATCGGGAATTCCATTGATCGCACCAAATGATGAACCATACTGGCAGTATAGTTTGGGGGTGGGAAATATCTTTAAGTTCCTGAGACTGGATGCCCATTTCCGGGGAAATTATTTTGATATCCCGGATGCCCGAAAATTTGGGGTTACAGCTACGTTCGGTTTTCACTTTTAATTAATGGTAATAAAGATGTAAATACCTATATTTGCCGCCTTGAAAAAAGAATAAAAAAAAAGAAAATGAACGATACTTTTGATGTGTTGATTGAGATCCCGAAGGGAAGTAGAAACAAATATGAATATGATTTTGAATTGAAGAAGGTCCGGTATGACAGGATGATCTTTTCTTCTATGATGTATCCGGCAGATTATGGATTTATTCCTAATACATTGGCTTTGGATAGTGACCCTCTGGATGTATTGGTTTTGGTAGCAGAACCTACCTTCCCTGGAATTGTAATGGAAGTGAAGCCAATTGGTGTTTTCCATATGGCAGATGAAAAAGGACCGGATGAGAAAATTATTTGTGTTCCTGTTTCAGATCCTATCTGGAACCGACTTAACGATTTGGATGAACTCAACGGGCATTTATTGAAAGAGATCGAGCATTTTTTCAGGGTTTATAAGGATCTTGAGAAAAAGAAAGTCGATGTTGGTGGATTTGGAGATGCTGCCGAGGCAAAAAAGATCATTAAGCAATGTATAGAGCGATATGAAAATTACGATGGGGATAAAAGCAGATTTAGAATATAGTCCATTGATTTTTTAAAAATCAAATAATCAATTACTTAGGGCTCAATAACTTTGTTAAAAGAAGAAATATAAAGATTTTCGAAGTACGGGCATCGGGGAATTAAACCCACTGGTAGAATTAAAAGCAATAACCTAAAAGATTATTGCTTTTTTAATTATCCCTGTTTTACTACATTAGCCATATTAACTAATAATTAACAACTAATATGGATTCAATGATTATTTATTTGCCGGTGTTACTGGCAATTTTAGGTCTTATTTTTATGTGGGTAAAAAGATCTTGGGTGATGAAGCAAGATGCCGGAGACGGAAAAATGAAGGATATTGCATCTCACATTTATGAAGGAGCCCTTGCTTTTTTAAATGCTGAATATAAATTATTAACCTTTTTTGTTATAGGCGCCAGTATTGTTTTGGCTGGGGTTTCTGTCATTGTACCTACCACACACTGGCTAATTGTAGTCGCATTTATATTTGGGGCTTTCTTTTCTGCACTTGCAGGAAATATGGGGATGAAAATTGCTACCCAAACCAATGTAAGGACTACTCAGGCCGCCCGTAACAGTTTACCTCAGGCACTTAAAGTTTCTTTTGGTGGTGGAACCGTGATGGGATTGGGAGTTGCAGGTCTAGCAGTTCTTGGACTTACCGCATTTTTCATATTTTTCTTTCACTATTTTATGGGAGGGGAATGGACCAGTAACGCTCAAATGACCATTGTGCTGGAAACTCTGGCAGGTTTTTCTCTGGGAGCTGAATCCATTGCGCTTTTTGCAAGAGTGGGTGGTGGTATTTACACCAAAGCTGCAGATGTAGGTGCCGATCTTGTTGGAAAAGTGGAAGCTGGAATCCCTGAAGATGATCCGCGTAACCCTGCAACTATTGCAGACAATGTGGGGGATAATGTTGGAGATGTAGCCGGAATGGGAGCCGACCTCTTCGGAAGTTATGTAGCCACGGTTTTAGCGGCCATGGTTCTGGGTAATTATGTTATTCAGGATATGGGCGGAAATATTGTAAATGAAGGTTTCGGTGGAATTGGACCTATATTACTTCCAATGTCTATTGCAGGTGTAGGAATTATTATTTCAATTATTGGAACTTTACTGGTAAAGATCTCTAATAACAATGCGAAAGAAGCTGAAGTACAGCGGGCCCTGAACATAGGGAACTGGGTATCTATAGCTTTGGTGGCGGTTTCCTGCTTTTTTCTCGTGCAGTGGATGTTACCTACAAACACAATGACAATGGGCTTCTTTATTGGAGGGGAAGAAGGATTTGAATATAAAACGATCTCCTCTATGCGGGTATTCTATGCCACTTTGGTAGGTCTGGGAGTAGGTGGATTTATCTCTGCCGTGACCGAATACTATACAGGCCTGGGTAAAAAACCAGTTTTATCGATCGTACAAAAATCGAGTACCGGTGCCGGAACAAATATTATTGCCGGTCTTGCTACAGGGATGATCTCTACTTTTTCATCAATACTTCTTTTTGCCGCTGCTATCTGGGCTTCTTATGCACTTGCAGGGTTTTATGGAGTTGCCCTGGCTGCATCGGCAATGATGGCTACTACTGCTATGCAACTTGCAATTGATGCTTTTGGTCCTATTTCTGATAATGCAGGTGGAATTGCTGAAATGAGCGAACTTCCTGCTGAAGTAAGAGAGCGAACAGATATCCTGGATTCTGTAGGAAATACTACTGCAGCTACCGGGAAAGGTTTCGCGATCGCTTCTGCCGCACTTACCTCTTTGGCTTTATTTGCAGCCTATGTAACCTTTACCGGAATAGATGGGATCAATATTTTTAAAGCTCCCGTGTTGGCCATGTTATTTGTAGGTGGAATGGTACCGGTGGTATTTTCGGCATTGGCAATGAATTCTGTAGGGAAAGCAGCGATGCAAATGGTGAATGAAGTTCGAAGACAATTCAGGGAAATTCCCGGAATAATGGAAGGTACTGGAAAACCGGAATATGATAAATGTGTTGCAATTTCTACAAAGGCAGCCTTAAGAGAAATGTTATTGCCGGGCGTTTTAACTATAGGATTTCCAATAGCTATTGTGGTTATTCCAATGCTTTTTGGATTTGAGAATTTAATGATCGCCGAGATCTTAGGAGGATATATGGCCGGGGTAACCGTAAGTGGTGTGCTTTGGGCAATTTTCCAGAACAACGCGGGTGGAGCCTGGGACAATGCCAAAAAATCTTTTGAAGCAGGTGTATTGATCGATGGGGAAATGACCTACAAAGGCTCTGAAGCTCATAAGGCAGCTATTACCGGAGATACCGTAGGAGATCCTTTTAAAGATACCTCAGGACCCTCTATGAACATACTTATTAAGCTTACCTGTTTGATAGGTTTAGTGATCGCTCCAATTTTAGGAGATCATTCTGTGGAGGATATTCCAAATCTTCCTGAGGAATCTGGAATGATCCAAACCATTGACTCGAATTCTCTTTCAAATGGTGAGCAATCCATTTCCAAAGAAGTTCAGGTGAAAATGACTACTGAGGGTGAGGAAACCGTTGCTAGTGTTAGAATTACAACTATGGAAAACGGGAAAACCGATGTTCAGGTGAAAACTTTTAGAGGAACAGAAGCCGAAGTGAGATCTCAAATTGACAAACTGTAGAAGAAATTCCTTTTTTCAAAGAATAAGAAAAGAGCCCTTATTGGGCTCTTTTATAGTTAGCGGAAAGTTATTCCGCTTTTTTATTTAGCCGATTTTCCACCATCTTATTCAGCTTTTCATCTGCCTCGTACCCTTCATCCAATGTTTTTTGAAGCTTTTTAGCAATGTCTGCATGTCCAAGTTCCTTGGCATATCTCACCGCACTTCCCTAGAGGGAAATTTCATAATGCTCAACGCGGTAAGCATCTGCAATAAATTCTGCTTTTTTCACCGCATCTTCCTCTATCTTGTAATGCGCTTCTTTTATAAGCCCCTTCATAGTTTTACATTCTTACCTGGTAGCTCGGGACGGGGAACCTACCCGACGGTCAGGCGGGTTAAACCCTCAATGAGGGATAAAATGGGCGGTAAAAATCTGTTGTCAAATTATTAAAATTTAAGTCGGTCCGTCTATAATTCAGAAATTCATTTAAAAGTTGATCAGAAGGAAAAAAATGATCTTTTAAAAAGATTTTCAGTGCTTCGGTATAAATCTGAAAAACTACCAACAGGCATTACTAAACCCTTTAATTCCTAAAGTACCCCTAAATTATAAGGTATTTTATATGTTATTATTAGTTTAGAAGTAATTTAGAGCCTTGATAAAATCGATTAGAGATGCGTAAACGCCTAAAAAAATCCCTTGGCTTCTATAAGAAAATAGACAATGTGCTTATTACCCCATATCGGAGTTACGGCACCAGGAATCACCTGTATTTATTAGGCAGGGCCCTGGACGATATCCCGTTGAAAATCCTGGAAGATCAGTCAATTTTTAAAACCATTAAAAACACCATCCGCCAGTTTAACACCTTCGAAATAGCAGGTGCTCAAATTGAACTTGAAATCCCGGATCTTATCAAATTAAGCACCAAAGCAGATGATGAAGGCTATTTTCTATTTGATAAAACAGTACCCCAGGATCTTAGTTTGGCAGCAGATGCCGAGGGTTGGGTAAAAGTGGATATTCGATATATAGATGCGCTACATCCGGAAACAAAATTGGAAAAAGACCATTTTAAGGGAGAGCTTTTAATTCCGGAACCTGAAGCAGAATATGGGGTGATAAGCGACATAGATGATACGATTTTGCATACGGGAGTAACATCCTTTTTCAAGCTTAGGTTACTTAAAAACTCATTGCTTACCAATGCATATGAAAGAATTTCCTTAAAAGGAGCTCCGGAGCTCTATCAAAAACTACATTTGGGAAAAAGCGGAAAAAATAAAAATCCAATGTTTTACCTTAGCAATAGTCCCTGGAATTTGTATCAGTACCTAAAACTATTTCTGGATTTCAATAATTTTCCAAAAGGACCAATTTTGCTTCGGAATTTTAGGACTCCTTTTGACAGGAGCCTTAAGCCTGAAAAGCCGCACAAGCAAAAAGAGATTATCAATATTCTAAGAACATATCCCGATTTAAATTTTATTTTGATAGGGGATAGCGGGGAACATGATGCCAGTATTTATACCGATATAGCGGTACAATTTCCGGAAAGGATTCTCGCGATCTATTTACGAAGCGTAAATCACAAAAGGCAAATGCAGCGGGTGCAAAGCATCGTTGATAGCTTTGAGACCACTCCTGTTTTAATGACCGACTCTTCTAAAGAGGCCGAGGAACACGCCAGAAAAAGCGGATTTATTCTCCTTTAGAAATTATTATAAGCGTCATAATGTTACAGGGTTATTGTATTATTATGAGTAATTTAATAGTATCAATTCTTGAAAATAAAAACTCCCCGCATATTATTAGAATATGCAAGGAGTTTAAAGTAAGACTAAGTTTTAAAATTAAAAATTTAGCACTTATTAATTTTGATCACCGGGTCCCAAATTAGGATTAGCATCAATTTCTGCTTGTGGTATTTTGAAAATCCATGCATCATTAACCGAAGGTTTATCTTGTTGAAAACCATCTTGATAAAGCGTTTGGGATGCACCAGAACCTCCATTGGCGGCATGGTCAATACCTTCGTCCCAACGTATTTTATCTGTGTATAAAAAGCCTTCTCCATATAATTCTACGCCACGCTGAAACTTAATATGATCCATTAATTTTTCTTGAGTGTCAAAAACAGTCGCATCGTAAGCACTATCACGTGCTTCGCCCAACGGGCTTAAAGCAGCTTGGGCTCCGGCAATGTCATTCATCATTGTTTTTGCTTCAGCTTCTATTAAATACATTTCAGAAGTGCGCATGTAAATAATATCATCAGGATCTATAGATCCAGGATTTTGCTGCCTAAATTTAACATGCATATATGGATGTGTGTTGTGACCGTTGGTCAAACCATATACACTCTTAATACTGTCTACCGCCGCCTGAAAAGCTTCTTGTGTAGGATATAAAGGATTGGTATTATTGGCAAAACCCCCATTTCCGTTGGCTGCGGAAGTATTTGTGTTGGGAGCATTGGCTAAGAATAAATCTTGTCTATAGTCCGTATCGGGAATTTTATCATACAGTCTTCTATCCACTAATTTAGGGTTATTCCTAACCTGGCTGCCGTTGAAATCGTTGGCAATCAGGTAGAAATAAGAACGGAAAAATGTGGTTTCTGTGGTTATTACATTGCTTCCCCATATAACTTCTGGAAGAAGGGTAGTATTAAATCCGGATTTCCAATCGCTTTCATCCATTATTGGATAATCCCGGCGTGCGCGTGCCGCAGCTGATGCTGCAGTAGCCCAATCTCCTTTAGATAAGGCTATCCGTGCTTTTAGACCATAAGCAACATCTATGTTCAATTGAGACTTGGCATCAGCACTTCCGGTAGATCTTGGAGTCGCTTCCTCAAAGAAACCTATAGCGGCGTCAATATCCAGTTCCATCTGGTCGTAAATTTCTTGGACTGTTGATCTTGGTTCACTGTTAAACGGCGGTTCTGAAGCAAATAATAAGGGTACACCAGGATCACTTGATGGAGTCCCGATCAAATAACCCTTGGCATAATGCTGAACCAACGAAAGATACGCATATACTCTATACGTGTACGCCTGACCAGCAATCTCATTGAGTCTTCCATCTACAGGAATATCTCCTTCTGCAATCCTATTGATAACGGCATTGGCACTTCCTATGATATTGTAACGGTGATACCATAATAGTTCTGGTGTCAGCTCTGTTGGTTGCGTATGTGATATCCATCGTGTTTCGTCTTGCCAGCCTAAGTTATTGGCTCTCGCAGAATGAATTACACCTCCGGCTATATTATCACCAAGTGGAAGCCAGTAGTGTTCACCCGCCCTCGCGGTGTTACCTCCTGGAAAGATCGTTTGGGATTGGGCATACAACCCTCTATGCAATCCATTTATTATAAGCGCCATGTTCTCTGCAGTCGCCAAGGCATCAGCAGCAGAAATAGCATCTGTTGGTTTCGTTTCCAGAAAATCTTCTGAACAGGACGTTATTGTAATAGCTGCTATTACGAATAACATAAATTTTATTTTTCTTAACATAATTAGAATGTTTTATTATTTTTATTAAAATCCTACGTTCAAACCTACAGAAATAATTCTTGAGGGATTAAAGTCGTTACCGTTAGGTGTTCCTCCTAATTCAAATTGAGGATTTAAGCCTGTTCTCTTACTTTTGAAATATAAATTCTCTCCAGTTATTGAAACTCTTAAATTATCAAGTCCTAATTTATCCATGGTATAGGTGTCAAAACTATAGCCTAAATTAACGTTTTTAAGTGTTACAAAGGAAGCGTCAGTTAAAAATCTGTCAGATTGTGTTCTAACCAAGCCTGCGTTTCCATTTTCCATCCTCGGCACATCGGTGATGTCCCCCGGCTGGCGCCATGCATTCAAAATATCCGGGTGTAGAGAACTTCCATAATTCCCGCTATGCATCATAGTTGAATATCCGTTATCCAAGAACGAGCCACCAATACCATAGTTTATTAAAAAATTCAATGAAATCCCTTTATAGCTGATGCTGTTTGCTACGGAACCCAAAAGATCAGGTATAGAACTATCTCCGGTATAGGCCCTTTCTGTAGCTTGCCAGTCATTAGTGGTCGCTATTTCACCATTTGCATCTAGCACAGGAACACTTTCACCATCGGCATCTAATTCATATTGAAGGAACAATTGGTCTCCAGTGGCAGGATCTACACCAGCGGTCCTGAGCAAATAGAAATCAAATATGGAACGCCCTTCTGCCAAACGTTTTGAGCCGTCATCAGTAGGGATGACTGGGTTTGGTAAAAAGGTGATTTCATTTTTAAATGTAGATGCTTGTAAAGTCACATCCCACGTAAAATCATTCTTATTTACCAAATGTGTTGTCAATGCAACTTCAAAACCGGAATTGTACAAATCTCCTATATTGGATGGTACGGTATTGAGACCGTTACTCAAGGGTATGGGCAAGTTATAGAGCAAATCGGTAGAACTTTTCTTATAGTATTCTACGGTTCCATCCAAGAAGTTGTTGAACAATGTAAATTCTAAGGCCACATCAAAACTTTCTACTGTCTCCCACTGTAGATCCTCATTACCTATATCTGTATTGATTATTGCGGGGTTACCAGCATTGGAGGTTATGGAGTATCTAGCCTGGGATAAAAAGAAATCTCCCAAGTCATCATTTCCTACTTCACCATAAGACCCTCTTAATTTCAATTGATCAATAAAAGAAACATCATCCATAAAATCTTCCTGATCTATTCTCCAGGCGCCTCCTACGGAATAAAAAGTACCCCATCTTGCATCTGTACTGAAAACCGAGGATGCATCTCTTCTAACAGAACCACTGATATAATATTTATTATCGAAGTTATAGTTTGCTCTTGCAAAATATCCTTCAATGGTCTTGTTTGTGGTAGAACCACCCAAACTAACAGGAGTTGCAAAATTGTCAAATTCAAAGATTCCCTCAGCGACTTGAATAATTGCCAAACCACTATTACTGGAAAAAGTCCTGTCGAAACTTTCATGACCAGCGGTAATATCCAAATTATGGACATCATTAAAACTCTTGTTATATGTTAAAAGTTGATTGAAATTCTCTACCTGCCTTCTAAATCTGGTCTCACCATATCTTCCGGTTGGCTGGGCATCTCCAATGATGTTATTTTCATATTCCTTTTCGAGTCCTTCATTGATATCTCTACCATAATTTAACCGAACATTAAGGCCATCTAATAATTCAATCTCTGTGAAAAATCTAAAGCCGTACGTATTATCTCTATCGCGTTCATCATTTAAAAGAAGCTCTTGTAAGGCATGACGTCCCTGGCTTATAGGCCTTGAGCCGATATTCAAGTCAGGAAACCCTTCCCCATTATCAAATACTGGATTCCCAGAAACATCACGTACGATGTTTCCTTGCAGATCATTTACAAATACAGGATAGATGGAACCTATGTTTTTTGCAAAACCAAAAGGGTTGACAATACTACCTGTTCCCGCAGAACTTGGACCCACAGCTTCAGAGATTGTAATATTGGCACTACCTCCAATAGTAATCCGGTCATTTGCGTCAAATTCTGCGCTTAGTCGCGAAGTTAAACGGTCAAATGATGAACTTACCACATATCCCTCTTCCTCTAAATAGGAAGCAGAGAAAAACACGGTATGATCATCACCTCCACCAGAAACATTTACATTATAATTCTTTCTTACACCGGTTTTTTGCAATACATCATACCAATCCAATGATTGGTAGATCACATTTGCATTTGGATTTAGTTGTCCATTAATCCCTACGATTTGATCGTTAGGCACGTCAAATGGATTATACCCTAAATTATTGTAGATATTTGCAGAAGCAAAAGCTGGATCCCCACCGCCAGCACTTGAATTTTTTAAAGCTTCCCACATAATTTCATAATATTCGCCTGGAGAAACCTCATCATAGGGTGAAATAGCTTGGGATACTAAACCGGTTTGTGTTGAGGCACTTACTCTAATTCCTCCCCTTCTACTACCACTTTTAGTAGTAATAAGAACAACTCCGTTAGCAGCCCTGGAGCCATATAACGATGTTGAAGCCGCATCCTTAAGAATTGTAAATGATTTAATGTCCTCTTGGGCAATAGTGTTTAAAGCTCCCTCGTATGGAACGCCATCCACAACATACAAAGGATCTGTAGAACCATTAATTGTACCCACACCCCGTATCACTATATTTGGTGATGATCCAGGTTGCCCTGATGCCGAGGTAAACTGGACACCAGTTGCCCTACCTTCTATAGCGGCAATAGGTGAGGTAACGTTCCTTGTAGCGATATCTTCGGCACCTATTACACTGGCAGAACCTGTGAATGCCTCTTTCGTGGATGTTCCATAGGCCGTTACTATAACTTCATCAAGTGATTGTGCATCTACTTCCAAAGATACGTCAATAACATTTCCTGCTCCTACACGAACAGTTCTTGGTTCAAACCCTATATAAGAAAAAACCAATTGATCACCCTGACTAACATTAATAGAATAATTCCCATCAAAATCTGTTTGGGTTCCTGAAGAGGTCCCCTGAATAATTACATTCACACCGGGTAAGGTCACACCGTCTGCTGCAGAAACAACTGTACCGGTTACCGTTCTTTGCTGTGCAAAGGTTAATTGCACAACGAACACTAAGAATAGCGTTAGAATTCCATTTAATCTTTTTTTCATTACTCTGTTTTTTTGAATTAGCCAGCGCTCAAGATCCTAATAATTTCTTAAAAAGGAAAATATAGTGGACCTATTTAAATGTTAAACTCTTAACACAACGCTATCGAATAGATGCAGGATTTATAAAATGGTTGCGTCGGTTCAGTAGTAAATTGCTTAAAACTTTACTATGTGAAAAAATTTAATTCAATCATTGTAATAATAAAATGAGTCCAAATGTTCATTCCTACTGGTTTTTTGGGATAAACCGTATTCCTAAAACTCTTAGCTTTGTTTTTAAAAAAAAACTTGATGAAATTTATTTATTCATTAAAATAATTCTTAGAAACTGTTTTTTGTTAACCTAATCACAAAAAAAATATCTTTTCAGACAACTATTTTTGAAGTAAAATTGTTCTATTTATTAGTGCGATGCATTTCTTTTTCCTCTGTTAGAGATTTTCCAGGAATGGTTCTAATGATCACTTCCCATATCGGAGAGGAAACCCCAAAAGCTTTGTTTGGCTTGCGATAGTGATGAATGCTGCGGTGATGCCAAAGAATTTTTATGAAGTTATTCCGCACATTAAAAGCATGAATAGAATAATGCACTCCTAATTAAGTCGTATTACCAACAAGGAAACCAGAAAGAAATCCAAAAACATAATCTCCCTTTACACTTGCGTAGATCACGAAGAATATAGCGGCAAGAATTAAACTTAATACGGGAGGCATGGTAAGCCTGGATTTATCTTTGGGGTAATCGTGGTGTACACTGTGAATAGTGTATACAAATTTTTCGCGCTTTGGGTTGGTAACAGGTAAATGGAACACATACCTATGCATTAAATACTCAATAAACGTAAAAAATAGAAACCCGGAAATAAAAAGCAGTGGCATTCCGGGTACCTGAAACCCCTTCTCGACTAATCCATAATAGATTAAAAAGAAAGAGATCACTTAAAAAATAAGTAAGGGAGCCAGAATGTGAGTTCCGGTTAATTTCTCTAAATTAAGGATTCTTCATTAAAACCGCAGAACCTTATGTTTTGGGCGTTTTTTGCAGCATTCATTTTACATGGAGTCTAGAACAATCCGTGCAATTCAGCGTCAATTCTAGTGATTATTTGGCCTAAATGTTCCGGATTATCAACAAAATTTATATTATCAACATCAATGATAAGTAAATTTCCTTTGTCATAAAGATGCACCCAGGCTTCATACCTTTCATTGAGTCTACTTAGATAATCTATAGAAATTGAATTTTCATATTCCCGACCTCGCTTATGGATTTGAGAAACCAGATTTGGGATGCTGCTGCGTAAATAAATTAGAAGATCCGGACCTTCGACTACACTTTCCATGAGATCAAAAAGCGATTTATAATTTTCAAAATCGCGGTTAGGCATAAGACCCATAGAATGCAGGTTAGGAGCGAAAATATGGGCGTCTTCATAAATAGTCCTGTCCTGGATGATCTTCTTTCCGCTTTCCCGAATTTCCAGGATCTGGCGAAATCTACTGTTCAAAAAATAGATTTGAAGGTTGAAAGACCAGCGTTCCATCTTGTTATAAAAATCTTCTAAATACGGGTTCTCCAGTACATCCTCATATTGGGCTTCCCATTTGTAATGTTTTGCTAATAATTTTGTGAGGGTGGTTTTTCCCGCCCCGATATTTCCCGCAATGGCTACATGCATATTAATGAATTTTCGGCTGGTTAAGTTTGAAGAAAATGAAAATCAATTCAACGAGGGTAAAGATACAAGTTTTAACCTAAAAAAAGTATTTGGGATTAAGTGGAATTGGCGCATTTTTCAGAAATAAAAATTATCAGATCCTTTTGATCTTCGGTTAAAGATTCATTAAAAAATTGCTAAACTTTAAGGGAGGCCTTAACTTTCGGTTTTATAATCATATAAATATGCATAAGATGGTGTTGTTGCTAAGTTTTTTCTGGATCTTTTTGGGCTGTGCAGGTGATGAACCCGGAGACGTGATCCTTCCGGCAGAAGTCCTGGAAATTCCAGGTACTTTATATTCTCCCAGTGCTAATAATTTCGAAGGCACCTACGCCAATTTTATTGCGGCGTTGGATGCAAATGAGGCTATAAGCATAATTGCAGAAGTGGATCATACGGCCAATTCAATTTCAGTAGGACGGGTGCTTAACCCAACCAGAACCGTGTTTTTTGGAAATCCGGTCCTGGGTACTCCGTTAATGCAGGAAAATCAACTTGTTGGTTTGGATTTACCGCAAAAGGTCTTGTTTTTTGAAAATGAAGATGGTGTGGTCTACGCCGTATATAACAGTGCCAAATACCTGGAATCCAGATATGAATTGCAGGGAGTTACAACTTTAGGTCAAATATCTAATGCGCTTTCAAATTTGGTGAAGGCTGCCACCAATGCAGGAATAAAAAGTGCCGCAAATATCAATGCAGATCCGGAAGAAGGAATTATAACCAAAATTAGCAATGAGGATTTTGAATCGACCTATTCAAATTTACGGAATGCCATTCTGGACAACGAAAATTTACAGATTGTAGCGGAACTTGATCACCGTGAAAATGCGGCGAGTGTTGACCTGGAATTAAGACCAACGAGAGTAATCATCTTTGGAAATCCAAATTTAGGAACTCCCTTGATGCAATCTTCTCAATCTACAGGTCTGGATCTTCCTCAAAAAATCTTGGTTTGGGAAGATGCAGATGGAACGGTGAATATATCCTATAATAACCCGGAATATTTACAGGAACGTCATTCAATTTCAGGAAATGAAACTGTTTTGTTACAAATCACAGAAGCCCTAAATGCCCTTTCTGAAACTGCTGCCGGGAATTAAACTTACTAGGATACATGTATCTATATTTGGGAAAAAAGTTTGATATTTTCATCGATTAGTAGTCGGATTTTCAACTGAACTGAATAATCTTTTTTAATCTGAAAAATTAAGCCATTTATATATTTCTGAAGATGTATAACATTCTTCACAGTAAGAAAACATCCATAGACAATCAATGAAATCGGTGAACATATGGAAAAGCAGTCCAATAAAAATCAACCTGATAATGCTGTTTTTTATAAAGATAGCTCCCAGGACATAAACGAAGATCGGGATTGCCGAATGTAAAGGGTGATATCCAATTCCGCAGCGGTTTGGATCAAATAAAGGATCGGCAAAAACGTGATCCAGGTCCACCAGCATTGTTGAAAGTAAGATTAGCCAGTTGCGTTTCCAGTGTTGCCTCATACCAATGGGAGAGTGCACCAATAGCAATGAATGAAACGAAGAAAATAATGAAATTTATTCAGTCACAGCTTAAATCATAAACTCGACAACCAGGCAACCAAAAAACTCAACAATTCCCGGTCTTCTCATTCTTCCTGAATTCATTGGGAGTTACTTTCTCCAGGCGTTTAAAGAGCCGGTTGAAATAGCTGGTATTGTTAAAACCCGATTTGAAGGCGATCTCTGCAAAATTGGAGGTAGAGTTTCTAATGAGTTTCTTGGCTACTCGTATTCGCTGTCCGTTGAGGTAATCAATAGGGCTTTCTCCAAAAGTATTTTTAAAGGTGCGGTAAAAATTGGAAGTACTCATACAAGCCTTACTGGCAAGTTTATCAACGGTAATATTTTCGGTGAGGTGCTCCCGCATATATTTAACCATGTAAGCCATGCGGTTATTGTCAAAAAGAGTGGGGTTATTTATGAGCATGGTTCGTGCCCGGGTTTGCAGCAGGCGTATGATTAATTCCTTTACCATAAGTTCCAGCAAGGCGTCCTTAGCCTTATTGTCGCTTAAAAAGGTATGGAAGATGCGGTCCAGGACATATTGCACCTGCTCATTATTGTCCAGGTGAATGGAGGTCTCATCTATGGCATGGTCGTCATTTTCAAATTCAA
The DNA here is from genome assembly GCF_000243235.1 of Gillisia limnaea DSM 15749. GTDB lineage: Bacteria > Bacteroidota > Bacteroidia > Flavobacteriales > Flavobacteriaceae > Gillisia > Gillisia limnaea. The sequence continues at coordinate 942,634 of NZ_JH594606.1, read as the reverse complement.
TGCGGGTATTGTGATTGAATAGGTTTACAGTTTCCTTAATCTTATCTGGATCTATTCCCAGAGCAAGGCAGCTGGTGGGGCTTTCCCCTGTGGCTATTGGAAAATCGATGATCATTTTTTCATTGGAAGGCAGTACAACAGACTCCCCGGGATAAAAATCAAAAGCGGGTTTACCATTAAGATGCATGACCTTTTTTCCCGTAAGCATACTGGCAATAACGGGGAAGCCAAATTGCAGAGCTACTTTTTCTGCCACCTGCCCGGTTTCAAAAACATTGAGTTCGGCATAATCCCCACTGTAAACGGTCCTGTTTTCAACAAAGCTGTTCAGCTTTCGGGTACTTCTGTATTTTATGAGATTAGCATTCAAACGAGGTGCAATTTACTAATGTGATAGAAATGTAATATTATAAAGTAGAAATGTTCAAATTATAATTAGTTTAAATATAGATATTTAGAATCACAAAAAATAATAAATATTCCTATGATTTACTCTAAACCTACATTTAAAGAAAAGTATCACAATTTTATCAATGGGAAATTCGAAGCTCCCGTAGACGGGCAATATTTTGATAACCACTCTCCAGTAGATAATAAAGTCCTGGCACAATATCCGAGATCCAACGAAAAAGATGTAAAACTGGCTTTAGACGCAGCCAATGATGCAAAAGATTCCTGGGGAAAAACTTCTGTGGCTGAAAGAGCTGAAATTTTACACAAGATCGCCGATGCGATCCAGGAGAACCTCAGGGAATTTGCGGAAATGGATACTGCCGATAACGGAAAATCCATACGCGAGACTATCAATGCCGATGTTCCTTTGGCTATAGACCATTTTAGGTACTTTGCATCTGCTATAAGGGCTGAAGAAGGTTCGGCTACAGAATTGAATGAAAATACCCTATCCCTCGTGATCCGGGAACCTTTGGGTGTAGTTGCCCAGATCATTCCCTGGAATTTTCCTTTGTTGATGCTCGCATGGAAAGTTGCCGGCGCTCTGGCTGCGGGGAACTGTGTGATCCTGAAACCGGCAGAACAAACTCCGGCATCGGCTACCTTCTTAGCTGAGAAAATAGCCGATTTGCTGCCTCCGGGAGTTTTCAACGTACTCCATGGCTTTGGACCCGAAGTAGGAAAACCGCTTGCCTCCAGTCCGCGGGTAGATAAAGTTGCATTTACGGGAGAAACCACTACCGGGCAGCTTATTATGCAATACGCATCTAAAAACCTGAATCCTGTGACCATGGAATTGGGAGGAAAATCGCCTAATGTTTTCTTTAGTTCTATTATGGATCATGATGATGCATTTTTAGATAAGTGTATTGAAGGTGCGGTATTGTTTGCGTTCAACCAGGGGGAAGTGTGCACAGCGCCCTCCAGGCTGTTGATCCAGGAAGATATTTACGATGCTTTTATCAAGCGGGTAATCGAGCGGGTAAACGCTATCAAGATGGGAGATCCCTTCGATGAAAATACGATGATGGGAGCACAGGCCTCAAATGATCAGCAAGAAAAGATCCTTTCCTATATTAAAATAGGTAAAGAAGAAGGTGCTGAGGTCTTAACCGGGGGAGGTGCCGCCAAATTAGAAGGAGACCTGGCCAATGGATTTTACATTCAGCCTACTATGTTGAAAGGACACAACAAGATGCGGGTATTCCAGGAAGAGATCTTTGGCCCTGTGGTAGCGGTTTGCACCTTTAAGGATGAGGCAGAAGCCATTGAAATTTCTAACGATACAATGTACGGCCTGGGTGCCGGAGTATGGACCCGGGATGCTCACCAAATCTATCAGGTGCCACGCGCCATTAAAGCCGGACGGGTTTGGGTAAATTGTTACCACGATTATCCCGCACACGCGCCTTTTGGAGGTTATAAAAAATCTGGTTTTGGAAGAGAAAATCATTTGATGATGTTGAACCATTACCGTCAAACCAAGAACATGCTTATTTCTTATGACAAGAATAAGTTAGGGTTCTTTTAGAAATCCAGATGGAAGAATATAAAAGAGTAGAAATAACAAAGGAAGCTGAGGAGATCGTACAGCAGTTAAAGCAACAGCATGGGGAGTTGATCTTCCATCAAAGCGGAGGTTGTTGTGACGGCTCTTCCCCTATGTTGCTGCCCAAAGAAGATTTTTATATAGATGATAATGATATTCTTCTGGGGGAAATTGCAGGGATACCTTTTTATATGAGCCATGATCAGTTTGAATACTGGAAACACACCCATCTTACCGTTGCCCTCACCAACGGTAGGGGGTCCAGTTTCTCTCTGGAGATCCCCCTTGGAAAACGGTTTCTTACCCAGTCGCGAATGCTCACTGATGCTGAAGCCGCTTTTTTAAATCCGTAAAGTTTTGTTGTTTAGAAGAAAAACCTGTTGGGAGTGGTTCCCCCGACAGGTCTTTTTATTTGTACAAATTTTATAATTTTTTTCTGCTGAATTTTCCAATTCATTAATCCCCTAAACTTCGGCATTTCCTCACACTATCTCTTCAGAATCAATTATTCAATACCCTGAAGATTTCTGAATTTTCATAACACCCTTCACATTTGGAAAACATCCATAGACAATCAATAAAATCGGTGAACATATGGAAAAGCAGTCCAATAAAAATCAACCTGATAATGCTGTTTTTTATAAAGATAGCTCCCAGGAGGTAGATGCCTATTGCGTAATAAGAATGTAAAGGGTGATATCCAATTCCGCAGCGGTTTGGATCAAATAAAGGATCGGCAAAAACGTGATCCAGGTCCACCAGCATTGTTGAAAGTAAGATTAGCCAGTTGCGTTTCCAGTTTTTTTTGTCGTAAAAGTACGCGATGGCCCCAATTACTATAAAATGAAGAGAATAATGAACGATAGTTTGGAGCACTGTATATAAATTCTACGCTGGTTTTTTCCCGGTTGTTTCTTTATTTTCCTTGTTGTTTTCCTCGTTGTTTTCAGGCCGTAGCAATTTTTTCATCTTCCGGTTAAGGGAGAGGTATCTCCAGATTCCAATTGTGAGAAACAAACCTGAGAAAATCAGGGCCAGGTATCCAATATACCTCAAATCTGCATATTCCTTTAATTGTAATAAAGCCAGTCCGCCCAGCAAAAAGTAAAGAGATGCCTGAGTGTAGGATAGCAAAGTACGCTCGTTTGCAAGTCGAGTACGTTCCAATGCCAGATGTTCCCGGATAAGGGATTCATCTATTATCCTCTGGGAACCAAAAGGATTTCTAAGATTTACGCGTCTCATCATTGTTGGAACTAATTAGTTTCAAAGGTATAAATTAAAAAGCATTGATTAAAACCGCCTGTTTATTCTTTAGAACATAATAGGGTTTCCATCAATGCTATTTTTTAATTATGTGTTGCCTGGCAGGTGCATCCCGGAGCTGTAAAACTCTGGGTGCTGTTGTGCCATGGGAAAGCTTCATTGAATTTGTTGTTTTCCCAGTAAAAATCTGTTCTTTCTTTGGGATGATTTCCTATTTCGTTCATGGTTTTAGAATTATAAAGCCTCCCATTGATCATGGTGTAAATAATGCTTTCTGAATTCCTGATGTTCTCCAGTGGATTTTTATCCAGCACGATTAAATCGGCTAATTTTCCCACTTTTAATGAACCTATTTCTTCACCCATTCCAAGGTAATCTGCTCCGTTTATGGTAGCAGCCTGAAGCGCCTCCATATTGCTCATTCCGCCCATTTGAAGCAGCCATAATTCCCAGTGAGCACCAAGGCCCTGAAGTTGACCATGGGCACCAAGATTGACTTTTACGCCGATATCAGAAAGTGCTTTTGCGGTTTCAGAAACCAAAATTGGACCATGTTTATATTCCTCCTCCGGAATCATGGTACGGTGTCTTGAACGGGAGTCTACAATAGTTCTGGGCATAAAATTGAGCAGTTTCTCATTCTCCCAGACATTGCTTTTTTCATAGAAATAGTATTCTCCGTTAATTCCGCCATAATTTACAATAAGGGTAGGAGTATAGCTGGTTTTGCTGTTCCCCCAAAGCGTATAAATGTCTTTGTAGACAGGAGCAACAGGGATATTATGTTCAATTCCGGTGTGTCCGTCCACGATCATGCTCATATTATGAAAAAAGGTACTTCCACCTTCCGGCACCACATTCATATTTAACTCTTTTGCAGCTTGCATTACCTGCTGGCGCTGCTCCCGTCTTGGCTGATTGTAACTTTTTACCGAATTCGCACCAAAGGCTTTTGTTCTTCTCAATGCCGATCTCGCATCTTCCAGGCTGTTGATCTCCGCCTTAAAATCCCCTTCAGCTCCATAGATGATAATGCCAGTGGAAAATAAACGTGGTCCAACCATTTCTCCGGTTTTAATCATTTCTGAAATTCCGAAGATAGTTTCCGATAAAGCCGAAGGATCATGCGCAGTGGTTACCCCAAAAGCCAGATTTGCATAAGCAGGCCAGTGTTTCTTTGGCGTAATGCCTTCTCGAAAAGCACCTATATGTGCATGCACATCCACAATTCCCGGCATAATGGTTTTTCCGGCCACATCATACACTTTTGCACTGCTGGGAACCTGTACCTCTGCCGAAGTTCCTATTGCTGCAATCCTATTCTCTTTTATAAGGATAGTTCCATTTTCAACAACGCTGTCGCCATCCATGGTAATGATCCTCGCATTTGTAAAAGCGATGGATCCTGAAGGAACATCGGTTTTGGTTTCGAGACCTATTTTCAGGCCGGTTTCTGTGATTTCTGGAATAGAATCCGGAGAATTTTCAAGAAAGGTAAATCTATTAGCAACTTCGTTCGTGAAATATTCCTCTCCTAAGGTCCAGTGAATATTTTTGCTGTTGTTGGACCAGTGCAAATTCATACCCGCATCTTTTGCTATCTGTGTTACCGGGAAAGTCTTTGTTTTAGCATCCAGATCTACCGGTTTTCCGGTTGTTACAAAAGGGGCCACGTACGCCTTGTGCAAATTGGTGAAAACGATCCATTTATTATCCGGACTTGGCACCATTCTATTCGCATATTTCGAGTTGAAATGGGTGCGTTCATCATTCCCACTTAAATCGATACTTTTTAAGCTCTTGGTAAGGCTTCCAAAAAATGTTCCTCCGGTTTGAAAGATTATCCTTGAATCATCCTTATTAAAAACCGGGAAATCTCCTTGTTTGTCAATTTTCCGAAGCTCTTTCCCATCTGAATTCATCGTGTAAATTCCCGGTTCTTTGGTAAATGTCTGGCCAAGATCCCCGTTTCCGGATTCTTTGGTAAATACGATCCACTTTCCGTTTTTCGAGAAGGAAGGACTTCTGTAAATCCCTTTTTCGGAAATAAGATCTGTAGGATTTCCACCGGAAATCCCTGTTTTCATGATGCTTCCTTTATTTTTATCATCCCAGGTTACATAAACGATCTCTTTTCCGTTTGAAGAAAAAGCAGGTTCATATTCAAAATCGGTTCCTTTGGTAAGTCGCTGAGGTTTTCCATTGGGAAGGTTCTTTTTCCACAAATAACCAATCGCGTGAAAAACAAGTGTTTTTCCATCAGGAGAAGTTACTGCGTGCCGAATTACTTTAGGATTAAAGGTTTCAGAAAACACCTTTTGCGCGGCATGATGTGCTTCTGCAATTTTGATGGAATTGCTAACGCTAAAAGGAATTTCTTGTACTTCAAGGTTTTCAAGATCGATCTTTTTGATCTTTCCCTCACTCCATATGATGAGTTCCTTATTTCCGGGCATCCAGGAAAACCCGGGATACACACCAAAGATCGCCCAGGCTTCCTGTTGGTCTTTGCTTAGCTTGTCATACACCGGCCATTCTTCCCCGGTTGAGAGGTCGTGAATGTACAGCACTGTTTTGGTACGCACCCTTTTTATAAATGCCAGCATTTTACCATCCCTGGAGATCTGCGGCCTTGCCGCTCCGCCCGGTCCACCACTAATTGTGATGGTTTCGCCGGTTTCAAAATCGTAACGTTTAATCACGTAGATCTGTTTGTTAGGATCTTTGTTATACTGAAAATCACCCCCTGGATACATGTCCTCACTATAATACAGGTATTTTCCATCAGGCGAAATTGAAGGTTCATTCACATCCTGCTGATCGTTTTTGCGTTCTGTAAGCTGGATCCCTGCAGTCCCGGCAAGATGATATTGCCACATTTCCCCGGCACCCAAGGAGCGGCCGGATGTAAAGTGCTTCCGGGCGATGATGGAATTTCCATCGGCAGTCCAAACTGCATTGTTCAACAATCGAAAATCTTCTTTTGTGATTTGTTTTGCATCGCTGCCATCAGGATTCATCACCCAGATGTTATCCCCGCCACCGGTATCGCTGGTAAAGGAGATCTTTGAGCCGTCCGGGCTAAACCTCGGCTGGACTTCATAAGGCATTCCGCTTCTAATAGCAGTAGCCTTGCCCCCGGAAACCGGCATCGTGTAAATATCGCCTAAAAGGTCAAAGGCGATTGTTTTTCCATCGGGACTCACATCCAGGTTCATCCAGGTTCCTTCATCGGTATTTAAGGGAACTTCGTTTATTTTCCAGTCGGCGGTGTACGGATTGGAAACATCCCACTTTTTATCTTTTTTTAAACTGTCTGTTGGCGTAGTAGTTTCCTGTGCAAGCAGGGAGGCGGAAGAGATTACGAGAAGTAATGTCATCAAAATTCTGTGAAGCATATAATAAGTTTTTTTTAAGAAGGCTAAAGGTAGGGAATGTTTCGAAGATTTTTGGGAGGGAAGATTCCTATTGGATGTTGGATATTTAAAATGAGGAAATTGCTCATATTGTGGTTATCCTCTTTATAATTGAAGAACAAAGGGTATATTCATTAGGATGAAGAGCTGGAATATTATTTCTTCATTTGAGGCGTACCGGTAGCTATCCGGACAGGGATTGAAACCCACTTTTGCAATGAAAAAAGAACTTATAAGAATAAGCCTTGTTCAAGTTTTAAATACAAAATTTGTTTTACTACAAGTGCTGTGTACAAAATCTAAGCATTTTCCTGGCCGGTAAGGCCTAACGTGAGCGCTGCACTTAAAAGATATAATCGAAAAAGTGTATTTGAAAATTTTACTTATCTTTGACGTTAGTAACGAGTAACAGAAGTATTTGTGATAAAATCTTTTGCAGACAAAGAAGTTGAAAAAATTTGGGGCGGAACTCAATCAAGGAAATTTCCTGTTAATATTCAAAATGTAGCCCGGAGAAAGCTAAGAATGATAAGCAATGCTCAAAATATTAATGACTTAAGAATTCCTCCAGCGAATCATTTAGAAAAGTTGAGCGGTAATTTAGAGAGTTTTCATAGCATTAGAGTTAATAAACAATGGAGAATAATTTTTAAATGGGAAAAAGACAATGCTTTTGAAGTTCAAATTGTTGACTACCATTAATTAAAAATGAAAAATAGAAATGAAATGAGCATAACGCAAATACTATACAAGCACCGATGAAGATATGCGAATTACTCCCGATAGCCCATTAAAAAACAATAAATATCTACAAATGAAAAAATTAAATAATATACATCCCGGAGAAATTTTGAAAGAAGAATTTTTAGATCCAATGGAAATTAGCGCGTATCGTTTATCTAAAGAAACGTTTATTCCCCAAACACGAATTAGTGAAATCATCAAGAAAAAAAGAAGAATTACTGCTGACACTGCATTACGCCTTTCAAAATATTTTGGAACAACTGCGAAATTCTGGCTAGGATTACAAGATGATTATGATATAGAGGAGGAGAATGCATTGAAAGAAAAAGAATTTAACAACATCAAGCCATATGAAAAGCAACGTGGCATAATCTAAATTAACTGTCGTCAGCTCGATTTCATCAGGTTTGAAATTTTTTACTTAAAACGAATGCTGCGCTTGCCAATAACTGCTTATTCTTAGCCTGTTATTCTTAGGAAGCTCCCCAGATCTTTTTACAAACGGATCTTCAGCTTCACAATCTCCCCGTTCCTGACTTCAAATTTTGCGTTTTCCCACTTTGGAGGGCCAAATGTCCCTTTTGCATTATTGGAAGCTCCATAGCTCTCTTTTGGTATTCCTAAAAAGTTAGTGGTGAGTTCTCCATTATCATCTTCATCGTGAAATACAGAAACTGCATAGATGCCGTCTGGAATATCCTTAAAAGTAAAGATTGCTTTTTTATCCTTAATCTCCACTTCTTTACCCTTGTATTCATTTTCCAAAAATGAATCTTCTGTGTTATAAAGGCCAATAAAAGCAGCGCCTTTGTTGGAGTCGAAATTAATGATTTCAACTTCTGTGCTATTTTGAGCACTAAGGATTAAAATTCCGCTGAGAAAAATAATCGACATCACGATTGAATGTTTCATCTGTTTGTTTTATTGTTTGTGCGGACTCCCGATAGGTCTGGAATAACATCCATATAAACATACCCCTGTGTGAGAAAATTTTTTTAATGGATGTTTCATGTTCTTTTTTATTATCTGCTTCTAAGTAATTAGAATAAGGTACGTAATTAAATCAAAATATTTTTAATAAGATTTCACTTCATTTCTGAAAAGCAGATCTTGGTTATTTTGTTTTGAACTTTGCGTATCATAGAAAGGCAGATGAAAAAATTGATACTATTTAAGAGAAATAAAATAACGAATGGCCGAAAAATTTCAAAACAAATACCGTAGTGCATCTGCACGTTTGAAAACCTGGGATTATGGATGGAATGGAGCATATTTTGTAAGTATTTGCACCCAAAGCAGAGAATGTTTTTTCGGGAATATTTCCGATGGAAAAATGCATTTATCCGAAATCGGGGAAATCGCCCATAATTTTTGGATCGAAATCCCGAATCATTTTCCATTCGTGAAATTGGGGGAATTTATCGTGATGCCCAATCATATGCACGGAATCATTATTATTGATAAATTGGATGACGGACGGGGGAATAATGGTAGGGACGTCCAAATTGGACGTCCCTACCATTATTCCCTAAATCACGAACGTCACGCCACCCAAAACAAACAAAACCGGAGGAAAAAACGAACAATGGAAACCCGGAACCCTGGGCGTTATTATCAACCAATACAAACGGGTTTGTACCATCAATGCCCGAAAAATCAATCCCGAATTCGGTTGGCAAACCCGATTTTACGATGTTATTATCAGGGATGACAGGGCATTTCATACGATTTCAAATTATGTCATCAATAATCCGAAAAAATGGTAGATAGATACGCCTAATTTGTAATAGATACACCCAATTTGGGCGTATCTATCACAAATTCACGCTAATTCAAAATTGTTATCGATAAATTTCACCAGCAGATTTAAGCTTTGCCATATAAATTTAAATATTAAATTTGCTGAATTTTAATTCCGGAAGATCTCTATGACAACCATCCTTTATATCACCGATCTTTATTACAATGCAAAAGGCCGTAACTACTATGAAGAAGATCTTTTTATAACATCCAGATTAAAACAGCATTTCAATATATTAATTGCGCATCCCCAACAGGTGATCGCATTTTTGGACCGTGCAGATATTCTTGTGTATAGAAACACCGGCTCCATCCTGGGATATGAAGAATATTTCAAAGATTTTTTACACGCGGTTAAAGAAAAGAACGTCCTTACCTTCAATTCCTTTGACGGCAAGGCAGACCAAAAGGGGAAACAATATCTTCTCGACTTGCAGGCGCTGAAATATCCCGTGATACCTACAGTAGAAAATATGGCAAATATTGAGGCCCTTGGAAATCCGGAAAAATACATTGTGAAATTAAAAAATGGTGCCGATTCCATTGGAATGGAACTGCTTACCCGGGAAGAGCTATTTGAAGTTAAACCTGAAGGGAAATTGATCCAGCCCTGGATAAATTTTGAATACGAAGTTTCATTCTATTATCTCAACAATGAATTCCAATATGCGATGTATGCTCCAAACAAACAGAAGCGGTGGGAACTCACCGAATATACTGCAACCCCTGCAGATTTGGAATTTGCGCGCAAATTCCAAATCTGGAACAATATAGACCGCGGAATCACACGCGTAGATGCCTGCCGTTTGCAAGACGGATCCCTGCTCCTGGTAGAGCTGGAAGATCTTAACCCTTTTCTTTCCCTAGAATTACTGTCGGAGCGGAAAAGAAATCAATTTATAAATAATTTGGTGATCGCCTTAACGCAGATGATTCCTGAGAAACCTCAAGTGGATAAGGTATTGGATTGAATTAGATAAAATATATTTTCTATAGAAAGGCTTCCCTGCGGAAAGTTTTTTTTGGATTGCTGCGCCGGGTTCAAGCCTCCTCCACGAGGTTTTCTTGTGTCTTCAAAGAAATCCTCTATAGGCTTATTCCCTAATCACAATCTATTAACCATTAATCTGTCATTCCTCCTTCTCATAAATAGGAATTGCCAAAAGCGGAATATTTCCCTTTTTTAATAGTTCCAGCGAAACGCTCTCCTGCAGCAAATTGTGGAAAAAACTGTGTTTGTGTGTTCCCACTATTAGCAAATCTGCCTTTAGTTTTTCGGCTTCCGCAATTACGGTTTCCACCGTGGAACCCTGAATTAACAATCCCTCCGATTCAATATTGTTATCTATAAAGGCTTCGGATAATTTTTGAAGCCTTCGATGCTCCTCTTTTAATTCATCTGCGCGAAAATCCCTGATATATTGCGGTCCTGGTTCGTAACCCACAAAATCAGGATCGGGGGCAGCTACATGGACAACCCAGATCTTGGCTCCAAATTTTGACGCAATACTTTCAGCAAACCCCATTAATTCACCAAGGGCATCATTAAAATCTACCGCAACCAGGATATTCCTTATTTCTTTCATAATTCACATTTTAATAACCTTTTTGACGCTTCACTATATTTTTCAGCGGTTTTCCCTCTGTCATCCGGATGTAATTTTGAACCAGCTGAGGAACCACTTTCCTGGGGTCGGTAACACTGGCGATATGCGGTGAGATCCTGATCTTCGGATTCTTCCAAAACGGATGTTCCTCTGGTAGAGGTTCTTTTCGGAAAACATCCAGGCTCGCGCCGGAAAGATGTCCGGTATCAACCATTTCAAGCAAATCGTGTTCCACCAGGTGTTGTCCGCGGGCAACGTTGATAATATATGCTCCCTTTGGCAATTTTTGAAACAATTCCTTGTTGAGGATATTCTCGGTTTGTTGGGTCAAAGGAAGAAGACAAACCAAGATATTCGTTTGGCTTAAAAATTCATCCAGCTGGTCTTCCCCATAAATTGTTATTGCTGCATCGGGTTTTGGTTGTGTTGCCCATCCGGAAACCTCAAACCCTACATTGGTAAGTGTTTTAACAACCGCACTTCCCAAAACTCCAACACCCATTACTCCTATATGCTGATCTTCAATTCTTAAATAATCTGTTTGTTCCCAGGATGTATGGTTATGATGAAATGAAAGGTCCCTTAAATGATTCATCACCAAAGCCAGTACAAAAGCACTCATATCTATCGTAAGCTGATCGTCTATTATACGGGTAATCGTGACATTTTCCGGAATTTCAGGGTCGCTGGTAATATGATCTACACCGGCGCCCATGGAGGCGATTACTTTTAAGTTGGGATAATTTTTAAAAATACCCCGCGGGTGTTTCCAGGTAACGGCATATTCAACTTCTTCCTTAGCATGTTCTTCCGGATATGCGATTATTTTCATGCCGGGATGTTGATTTTTTAATTCCTGAACCCAGGCTTCCGGGTCTCTTCCCGGGCTGATAACTATTACTGACATTTTATTTTTTTGTATGATTCGTATTAATTCACAAAAGCACTGTATCCGGTTATTGCCCGTCCAACAATGAGTGTATTTATTTCTTTTGTTCCTTCGTAACTATAAATTGCTTCGGCATCTGCCACAAATCTGGCTACATCGTATTCCAGCAGGATTCCATTTCCTCCCAACACTTCCCGGGCGCGGCTTACCACATCTCTGGTTCGCATACTGCAAAATACTTTGGCTAGTGAGGCATGCTCATCTGTGAGAATTCCCTGATCCTGCATTTCAGATAACCGGAAAACCAAGGTTTGCATCGCAGTAAGATTGGAAAGCATTTCCACCAGGTGGTCCTGGATAAGCTGAAAAGAAGCGATTGGTCGCCCAAATTGTTCCCGTTTTTTAGTGTATTTTAAAGCACTCTCGTAGGCTCCCCGGGCACAGCCAACAGCCTGCCAGGCCACTCCGGCCCTTGTCATTCTTAGGACTTTTGCCGTGTCTTTAAAGGAATTGGCATGTTTTAACCGATCGTTCTCAGGTATTTTACAATTGGTTAAGGTAATAAGGGCGTTTTGAACGATACGAAGTGCCATCTTATCTTCCATTTTTTCGGCTTTAAACCCTGGATTTTCTTTTCGAACAATAAATCCTTTTACCCTATTGGTATCTTCATCTCTTGCCCATATAATGATAACATCGGCAAAAGTGGCATTTCCAATCCATTTTTTTTGTCCGTTCAACACCCAGTTCTCTCCATCAAAACTACAGGTGGTTTCCATTCCTCCTGCCACTCCGGAACCTACATTAGGCTCGGTAAGTCCAAAAGCACCAATTTTTTCTAATTTCTGCATAGCTGGAAGCCATTCCTGTTTTTGGGCTTCGCTTCCGCATAAATAAATAGATCCCATCGCAAGCCCGCTGTGCACTCCAAAAAAGGTAGAAATTGATACATCTACCCGTGCGATTTCCTGTGCGATAATACCTTCCATAAGGAAGGAATGATTTGGGCAGCCGTAGCCTTCATAAGGCACTCCGGCAACATTGAGCTTTGCAAATTTCTCTATGATCTCAAAGGGGAATTTCGCCCTGTTCCAATGGTCATTTACCAAAGGTTTAACCTCATCTTCCATAAAGTTCCTCACTTTCAGCTGAATTTCCCGTTGCTCTGGAGTAAGTTTAAGATCCAGGTTATAAAAATCTCCATCGATAGGAGGAAGGTCACTTTGTCCTTTTTTCTTTTTGGTTTTCAGCATTTTCATCAAACCTTTTAGCTGCCGCTCATCTAATGCTCCAAGCGCATTCATAGCCTCCGGCAAGTCGATATGCTTGCTGATATTTGCAAGTTGATCCAAATCAACCGACTTTAATAAATTGATCGTATTTTTTACTTTTCCGAATATAGACATTGAGGATTATTTAGATTTCCTTAAAAATAAGTATTTAAAGCGGGTACTTTTGTTAAAGCTTTCCGAAGAAATTTTTATCCGAACCAATGTTGAGGTTAGGTACTCAATTGGCTTCTTCTATAAAATTGAATAGCTGATATTCTGATGTATATTTCTTTTCAATTTTTTTGTAAAAACACCTGAAACATTAATAAAAATTTATAAAATATTTGTAATTCATTTATTATTAGAGTTTTAACTTTAGACTAATCGCGTTTTCGCATTGTAGAGGTATACTAAGGAAACCGCATAAAGAAACTGAATATTCCGGTTTTATGACGGGCACTAGATTGGAGTTAACTACGGGGTACTCCCGGTATTTAAAATATTTAAACGGATAAACTAAAAACAAGAACGATGGAAGCACAAAATGAAAAGGGAGGGTCTACAGGATCCGGAAGAACAACGAGACAGCAAAATGAAGGGATTACTGGGGATAAAGGTAGATCTGGAAATAGAGGGAATGAAACGGGAAATTCGCTAAATGATATTGGTGTGAACAAAAACCAGTTTCTTACCGCTTTAGGAGTTGTTGCAGGGGGCGTATTGCTTTATAAAGGAGCAAAAGCGCTAACCGGTTCAGGGAGAACGGGAATTAACAAGAAAGCTATTGTAGAGATTAAGAGTAATTTAGTGATTAAAAGGCCAAAAGAGGAACTGTATGCATATTGGCGAAATCTTGAAAACCTGCCTAACTTCATGAGTCATATTGAGGAGATTAATCAAGTAAATGATAAAAGATCTCATTGGGTTGCTGCGGTTCCTGGAGGATTGGGACATATTGAATGGGAAGCCGAAATTATATGGGAGCAGGAAAACCAATTGATCGTCTGGAGATCCCTGCCGGATTCTGAAATAGAGAATTCTGGGGAAGTGAGATTTCAGGATTCAGGCAACAGGAAAAGCACTATTGTAGAAACGACTATTTCTTACAGACCACCGGCGGGTAAAGCAGGGGGATTGGCGGCAAAATTACTAAATCCGGCCTTTAAAAAAATCGTTGAGAGCGACCTTAAGGAATTTAAAAAGGTAATGGAAATGGGAGGCATTTCCAGGCGTAAAGGTTCTCCGGCAAGCAGGATGTAGTATCCGGTCTATACTTAAAAACAATAAACCTCACAGTTTTTAAATGCTGTGAGGTTTGTTTATTTTAGACTTTTTGGGGTTAGGTTTTAGGCCAATCCAAAAGCTTCTTTTACCTTATCTACATAGTCCAGTTTCTCCCAGGTAAACAATTCTACCTCCCGGGTGATTTTTCCGTTATAGGGACTTTCAAAAATCTTGGTTATGGTTCGTGGTTCCTTTCCCATATGTCCGTAAGCAGCGGTCTCGCGGTAAATAGGATTTCGCAGTTTAAGACGGTTTTCTATAGCTGCCGGACGCATATCAAATAGTTCGGCAACTTTTTTGGAGATGTCTCCGTTGGACATTTTCACATTGGATTTTCCATAGGTATCAACATAAATGGAGGTTGGTTCTACAACTCCTATCGCATAAGAAACCTGTACCAGGATCTCATCGGAGAGACCTGCGGCAACAAGGTTTTTAGCGATATGCCGCGCTGCATAGGCTGCAGATCGGTCTACTTTACTTGGATCTTTCCCGGAAAATGCTCCTCCTCCGTGAGCGCCTTTTCCGCCGTAGGTATCCACGATGATCTTCCTTCCTGTAAGTCCGGCATCCCCGTGAGGACCGCCAATTACAAACTTTCCCGTAGGATTGATGTGGTACGTGATCTTATCGTTAAATAATTTTTGTACATATTCCGGAAGTTGTGCCTTCACACGCGGAATAAGGATTTCGATAATATCTTTCTTGATCTTAGTCAACATATGATCATCATCCTCATCAAATTCATCGTGCTGTGTAGAAACCACGATGGCCTCAATTCGCTGAGGTACATTCTCATCGCTGTATTCTATGGTCACCTGGCTTTTTGAATCCGGTCGAAGATAAAGGATATCCTTTTCTTCCCTTCTCAGTTTCGCCAGTTCTATCAGGATCTTATGGGAAATATCCAGGGCCAATGGCATGTAATTTTCGGTTTCTTTTGTGGCATATCCAAACATCATTCCCTGGTCTCCCGCGCCTTGTTCTTCTTTGTTGGCACGATCTACCCCCTGGTTGATGTCTTGGGATTGTTCGTGAATAAGGGAAATCACTCCGCAGGAATCTCCACTAAATTTATAGGCTCCCTTGGTGTAACCAATGTCATTAATCACTTCGCGTGCAATGTGCTGCACATCAAGGTAGGTGTTGCTTTTAACTTCCCCGGCTAAAACTACCTGCCCGGTAGTAACAAGGGTTTCGCAAGCTACTTTTGAATTTTCATCAAAAGCCAGGAAATTATCTAAAAGGGCGTCGCTAATCTGGTCTGCAACTTTATCGGGGTGTCCTTCAGAAACACTTTCCGAAGTAAATAAATAGGCCATTTAATATATTTAAATTAAAAGTAAGAGGCTATTTGACGTGAAAGGCTAAAGGAGATACTACTGCTTTAGCGTTTTTTAAAGGGTTGCAATCAGTCAAATTACCCTGGTATCAATCAGTGGCAAATGTATAAAATTTGAATGAATAGCATACTGCTTTAGCGTTTTTTTAAACTGTGTTGAACGCCCCGTTTTGCCAAAAGGCCTTCCCATCTGGTCAGGCCGGCTCACGGCGGGCTCTCGCGGGTCGCTTCCCGATAAAAAAAATCGGGAGAGCTCCAGCAACCGCTCCATCCCTGGCGCAAAATTCGGGATTAAAAGAGTATATAAGTTCAAAAAAACAAGAGAGAAGTTTTTTTTAAAATTTTGAGGCCCTATAAGCCCAATGATTATAGGGATTCTAATCTTTATTTTCATTTATTTAAAAATAAATTTGTTTTATAAAAGTTTCTGTCGTTACATTTGTAAAATTCAAAACAAGAAAATGTACCAGTTTATTTGCAATATGATGATGTGTATGATGGGGAGAAATTCCGCAGCGTGTCCAATTGCATAAAACTTAAATTATAAGAATTGCAAAAGACCGCTGCCACCGCAGCGGTCTTTTTTTTTGAGATTCCCGAAAACCGAAAACCGAAAACCGAAAACCGAAAACCGAAAACCGAGAACTGAAAACCGAAAACTGAAAACTAAAAATAAAAGAAAATGAATATTAACCCGGCAATAGAAAAAATGATGTGTTGTATAATGCAAATGTGTATGATGTACGCACCAACCCGCTATTGCCAGAAATTCAGGATATAATTAACTATAGAGTTCAATTCCTAAATCCCTTCGGCAATCCAGCTGAAGGGATTTTTTTTTAGCCCCCCTCCCGATAGCGATCGGGACCAAAGGGGGAGCAAATGGCAAAAGATAAAAGAAAACTTAAATCACTAAAGACCAACAAATATTAACTAATCATTTAAAACTTAAAATCATGAGTACACAAAAATTCGCAACAAATGCACTGCACGCAGGACACGATGTAACTGCAAACGGAGGAACCAGGGCAGTTCCAATTTATCAAACCACCTCCTATGTATTTAAAAATTCCGATCACGCCGCTAATTTATTTTCACTGGCCGAACCCGGATTTATTTACACCCGCATCAACAATCCCACGAACGATATCCTTGAACAGCGGCTTGCAGCGCTTGAAGGTGGTATTGCAGCTGTGGTGACTGCATCGGGGACAGCAGCAATAAATACATCCTTGCTAACCTTGTTAAGATCTGGAGATCATATCGTTGCTTCCAACAGTCTTTATGGTGGGACGTACAACCTTTTAAGTGTTACTTTACCCAGGTTTGGGATTACAACCACGTTTGTAGATCCTTCAGATCCTGAAAATTTTGACAAGGCCGTTCAGGAAAATACACGGGTGTTCTTTATTGAATCCCTTGGGAATCCAAAACTCGATGTGCTGGATATAAAAGCGATTTCAAACTATGCCAAAGCGCATAAAGTTCCGCTTTTTGTAGATAATACGGTGGCGACTCCTTCACTTCTTAATCCCATTGAGCACGGTGCCGATATCGTGATCCATTCCCTTACAAAATATATCAATGGAAATGGAACATCCTTAGGCGGAGTGATCATTGATGCAGGGAAATTCGACTGGGCAAACGGAAAATTCCCTGAGTTCACAGAGCCTTCGGCCGGGTACCATGGACTTGTTTATCACGATGCTTTAAAGGAAGCCGCGTTTATTGCCAAGGTGCGTATCGAAGGATTGCGGGACCACGGAGCTGTTTTGAGTCCGTTTAATGCTTTTCAAATCATCCAGGGATTGGAAACCTTGGAACTAAGAATCAAAAAACATAGTGAAAATGCTTTGGAACTGGCCCAATGGCTTAAGCAGCAACCGGAGGTTAAATGGGTGAATTATCCAGGCCTGGAGGAAAGTCCATATTATGATCTTGCGAAGAAATATCTACCAAAAGGGCAAAGCGGAATTGTGACTTTTGGAGTAGACGGCGGATTTGAATCGGCAAAAGTAATCGCCGATGAAACCAAAATCTTCTCACTCCTTGCAAATATTGGTGACACTAAATCCCTTATTATTCACCCTTCCAGCACAACGCATCAGCAGTTAAATGAAGAGCAACAAGAAGCTGCCGGAGTTACAAAAGATCTTATTCGACTTTCGGTTGGACTGGAAGATCTGGCAGACCTGAAATTGGATTTGAAACAGGCTTTTGCAAAGATCGATAAAAAGGTAGTGTTGTAAGAAGGAGGGGAACTTTTGGCAAACCGATGCTAAGGTGGATTTTCGGTTTAACTTGTCAGGATTGATTTCAGTAAAAAAACATAAAAAGCATGCTTCAGGAAATAACAATATCAGAATTTGAGAATAGTAAAGGGACTGTTCAAAATATTCATTTAAGCTATCAAATTTTCGGAAGGGAATTAGGGACAGCACCGATCGTTCTGGTAAATCATTCCCTGAGTGGAAATTCTGAAATAACCGGAAAAAATGGTTGGTGGAATGAGATCGTGGGAGAAGGGAAAAGTATAGATCCCCGGGATTATACCATTTTAGCCCTGGATATGCCGGGGAATGGGTTCACCGGAAAGTCGGCACATTTGCTCCATAATTATAAGGAATTCACGCTTCGGGATATCGCTAAAATATTTGTTGAAACTATTGAAAGGCTTGAAATAACCGAAATTTTTGCAGGGATAGGGGGATCTATTGGCGGAGCATTGCTTTGGGAAATGGCGGTATTAAAGCCATCCTTGATTCGGCATCTTTTTCCCATCGCGACAGATTATAAGGCGACTCACTGGGTAAAGGCGCTGTGTAAAGTTCAGGACCAGATTCTAAACAATTCGGCAGAGCCGGTGAAAGATGCCAGGATGCATGCAATGACCTTTTACAGGAGTCCGCAGTCGTTTACGGCCAAATTTGGAGGTTTTCATGAACAAAATGAAGGAAGCTGGACTATAGAACGCTGGCTGGAGTATCACGGGAATAAGCTGGAAGAACGTTTTCAACTGGCGACTTATAAACTCATGAACCATTTGCTTACCACTATTGATATAAGTAATGGAAACGGAGATTATATAAGCGCTGCAGCTAAAGTTGAATCTGATATTCATATAATTACGGTGAATTCCGATCGGTTTTTTCTGCCGGATGATAACTGGGAAACCTTTGTAGATCTTTCTTTACGAAAGAAAAACGTACACATTTACGAGATCAAATCGGTTCATGGACACGACGCCTTTTTAATCGAAAATGCCCAGTTGGCAGGGTTTTTAAACCCAATTTTTCAAACAAACAAAACAACAAATGAAAACAATAAACATCGTGCTCTTTGGAGTAGGTAATGTTGGCAGCACGCTGATTAATCAAATACTAGGTCTAAAGAAACAACTTGGGGAGAATGGGGAACTCGAATTGAATTTACCGGTAGTTGTAAATTCCAGTACCGCATTTTTTGAGAAAAAGGGAATTACGCCTTCCTGGGAAGCGAATTTTAAAACCTTTGGAGTGCCTTACAAACTCAAAGATATTATTGATTATTTGAAGCGGCATCAACTTGAAAACCTGGTAGCGGTGGATGCTACGGCAAGTGAAGAACTGGTTGCGAAGTATCCTTTTTTGATAAAGAACGGATTTCATATTGTGGCCGCAAATAAAGTGGCAAATACACTTTCTACAGAATTCTATTTGAACCTGCGGAAGGATTTGAAAAAGTACAACAGGCAGTTTTTTTATGAAACCAATGTGGGTGCCGGATTGCCGGTGGTTGAAACATTAAAAAATTTATATGCTTCCGGAGAAAAAGTGACAAAGATACGGGGAGTATTTTCAGGATCTCTGAGTTATATTTTTAATACTTTTTCTGAATCTGAAAAATCTTTTGATACTGTTTTAACCGAAGCCGGGGAGAAGGGGTTTACAGAACCCGATCCAAGAATTGATCTTTCCGGAAAGGATGTAGGCCGGAAATTATTGATTCTGGCGCGGGAACTTCAGCTGAAAAAGGAACTTTCAGAAATAAAAATCCAGGACCTGGTGCCGGTACATTTGAATGGAGGCAGCAGTCTGGAAAATTTCAGAAATAATCAGTCCGATCTAAATTCAGGATTTCAGAATCTAAGATCAGCTTTGCAACAAGATGAGGTCATACGGCATATTGGCGAATTGAAGGTGGCAACCGGTTCCCTGGAGGTGAAACTTGTAAATGAAAAGAAAACCTCCCCTTTTGGGAGCCTTCAACACGCCGATGCTTCCTTTGAAATTTATACCGAATCTTATGGTGAGCGTCCCATTGTGATCCAGGGTGCAGGGGCTGGTGCAGCAGTTACCGCACGAGGAGTGCTTTCAGATATTTTGAAGCTTTCAGGAACTATCGAAAACAGTAAAAACTAAAAACAATGGAGTTCAAAAACATTGAAACAACCGCTATCCGTACCCAGATCGAAAGGTCACAGTATCTCGAACATTCTGCTCCCTTGTATTTAACCTCCAGTTATGTTTTTGAGGATGCAGAGGATATGAGGGCTTCATTTTCAGAAGAAAAAGAGCGGAATATCTACAGCCGGTTTTCCAATCCCAATACTTCAGAATTTGTGGATAAGATTGCGGCCATGGAAGGTGCGGAAACCGGATATGCCTTTGCAACAGGAATGTCGGCTATATTTTCCACTCTGGCGGCATTGCTTAATAGCGGAGATCATGTTATTTCGGGAAGATCGGTTTTTGGATCTACACATACGCTGTTCACCAAATATTTTCCGAAGTGGAACATAAGCCACAGTTATTTTAGTGTTACAGAAGTGGATAAAATTGAAAGTTTGATTAAACCGGAGACTAAAATATTGTTTGCTGAAACGCCTACCAACCCGGGCTTGGATATTCTGGATCTTGAAAAATTGGGAGTGATCGCAAAAAAGCATAATCTTATCCTGATCATTGACAATTGTTTTGCGACCCCTTATTTACAAAATCCAATAAAATTTGGGGCAGATCTGGTTATACATTCGGCCACAAAATTAATAGACGGGCAGGGCAGGGTTTTAGGCGGAGTTACTGTGGGAAGAGCAAATTTGATAAGGGAGATCTATTTGTTTTCAAGGAATACGGGCCCGGCTTTATCTCCATTTAATGCCTGGATACTTTCCAAAAGCCTGGAAACCCTTGCGGTACGGCTTGACCGGCATTGTGAAAATGCCTTGAAAGTAGCCGAATTTCTTGAAAAGGAACCCAGGGTAGAACGTGTGAAATATCCGTTTTTAAAGTCGCATCCGGACTATGAAATAGCCAGGAAACAAATGAAACAGGGTGGCAATGTGGTTTCATTTATAATAAAAGGCGGAATTGAAGCCGGAAGGAGTTTCATAGATGCTATAAAACTTTGTTCATTATCGGCAAATTTAGGCGACACCCGGAGTATAGTAACCCATCCGGCATCCACCACACATAGTAAATTAAGTGAAGAGGAAAGGTTGGAAACAGGGATTTATCCGGGTTTGGTAAGGGTTTCGGTGGGGTTGGAGCACGTGGATGATATTATTGGAGATTTAAAACAGGCCTTAAATTCCTGATAAATGAAACATCTGGCAGTAAATAATCAAGTTGCTGGAAGCCAGCTAAGGAACCAGGTCTAAGATGGAATTAAGTTAAAGAATAGTGTAAAGGGAATTATAGGACAGGACATAAAACGAATAATTAATTATATTCGCTTTATGCTTTCAAAAAAAACAAAATACGGGATAAAGGCCCTGACTTATCTCGCCAGACAAACTGATAGAAAACCTGTTCAAACGCCAAATATTGCAGAAAGTGAGAATATTTCACTCAAATTTCTGGAGAGTATTTTGCTCATTTTGAGAAAAGCGGGATTTCTGGGTTCAAAAAAGGGAAAAGGCGGGGGATATTATTTGTTAAGGGAACCCAAAGATATTTCAATGATCGATGTAATCAGGGTTTTGGAAGGTCCAATCGCGATGTTGCCTTGCGTGAGTTTGAATTATTATGAAAAATGTTCCGATTGTCCTGATGAAAGCTTGTGTTCTGTAAATAGATTAATGATCCAGGTACGGGACTCTACTTTGAGAGTATTAGGAGAGAATACCCTGGCAGATATTGCCGGAAAGTTTTAATAGATCAGATATAAAATGTTAAAATAAATAATTTAAGCCAATTTTAATTGGCTTTTAGATGGAGCAAGGTTACATTTACCAAATAACCTAGTAACCCGATGGGGTATTATCCTAAGTTGTAAAATAAGAGTTATGTTAATACAGCAATCCGTGACGAAAACTAGTTTTAATAAGGATAAGAGTACGGAAAAACCTTTGCGCAGTATTGCAAAGGCCATAAGCTGGCGAATAGTTGGAACCACAGATACTATTTTAATTTCCTGGTTGTTGACCGGCGAAATAAAGACTGCCGTTGCAATTGGCTCAATTGAAGTAATATCAAAAATGGTACTCTATTTTGGTCACGAAAGAATTTGGAATAGAATAACATTGGGAAAGGAAAAATCATGAAGAATTATACCGAAAAAGAATTAGAAGTGCTTAACCGGCAATTGAAGGGAGTTCCTCCCTCTGAAATTATACAATGGGCGATTCTGGATAAGCAACGTCCAGTTGTAACAACAAATTTCAGGCCTTACGAAGCTGCTATTTTGCATGCCTGTGTTCAAGTTGAACCAAATATAGATGTGATTTGGTGTGATACCGGTTATAACACGCCTCAAACCTATAAACACGCCAATGCGGTAATCGATATTTTAAACCTGAATGTTAAGCTTTATAACCCGGAACAAACTGCAGCTTACAGGGAAGCGATCATGGGAGGGATTCCCCAATTGGAAAGCCCCGAGTTTGAAGAATTTAGCAGGCAGGTAAAACTGGAACCTTTTCAACGTGCTATGAAAGAACAAAACCCGGATGTTTGGTTTACCAATTTAAGGAAAGGCCAAACAGATTTTAGGGATAGTATAGATATTTTAAGTTATAGCAAAGATGGGATTCTAAAAGTGAGTCCGTTTTATCATTGGAGTGATCAAAAACTCAATATTTACCTGGTAGAAAAGGAACTTCCTAACGAGTTTAAATATTTTGATCCAACAAAAGTATTGTCGAACAGAGAATGTGGTTTGCACTCTTAAAAAAGTTTAAAGATGAAAGAGATCTTAGTAAATAATGCACTGGAGAGTGAAGCCATTTATATTTTTAGGGAAGTGGTGGGGCAATTTGAAAATCCCGTATTGCTATTTTCGGGAGGAAAGGATTCTATTAGCCTTGTGAGACTGGCCCAAAAAGCTTTTCACCCGGCAAAGATCCCATTTCCGCTTTTACATGTAGATACGGGGCACAACTTTCCTGAAACTATTGAATTTAGGGATAGATTGGCAGAAGAACTGGGCCTTAAACTCATTGTAAGATATGTACAGGACGCCATTGATGATGGTAAAGTTATTGAAGAAACCGGAAAATATTCCAGTCGTAATATCCTTCAAACTACCACACTTTTAGAAGCTATAGAAGAATTTAAATTTGATGCCTGCATCGGTGGTGCAAGAAGAGATGAAGAGAAAGCCCGTGCCAAGGAACGAATTTTTTCAGTTAGAAATGATTTTGGGGAATGGGACGAAAAAAACCAGCGTCCTGAGGTTTTTGATATGCTTAACGGAAGAATTGAGATTGGACAAAATGTGCGGGTTTTTCCAATATCTAACTGGACAGAACTTGATGTATGGAACTATATAGCCCTGGAGGAAATTGAGATCCCATCCATTTATTTTTCTCACGAACGTGAGATATTTGAGCGGGATGGTTTATTGTGGACAGCCTCTGAACATGTTTACCGCAATAAAGAAGAGCTTATAGAAACACGCAATGTAAGGTTCAGGACCATAGGAGATATAACCTGTACCGCGGCGGTAGAATCTGAAGCAGTTGGAATAGAAGAGGTGATCCGGGAGATTAGGGAATCTTCAATTTCTGAACGTGGTGCAAGAATAGACGACAAACGATCGGAAGCAGCGATGGAAACCAGGAAACAACAAGGGTACTTTTAAGCTCCCCAAACCTCCAAAAAGGTGATGGATAGAGGTTAGAAAGGAAAGAATATAAATTTAAATAATACAGTACTCTCCTTTGGGGAGGTTAGAAGGGGCTTATGGAAGTTTTAAAAATAGCAACGGCAGGCAGTGTGGATGATGGCAAAAGTACCTTGATAGGAAGACTGCTGTATGACACAAATTCGCTTACTACAGATAAACTGGAGGCCATAGAAAAAAGCAGCAGGAAAAAGGGATTTGATTATCTTGATTTTTCATTGGCAACCGATGGCCTTATAGCGGAGCGGGAACAAGGAATTACCATTGATGTGGCGCATATTTATTTCTCGACAAAAAAGAAAAGTTACATTATCGCCGATACCCCGGGACATGTGGAATATACGCGAAATATGGTGACCGGGGCTTCAACCTCACAGGTATCAATCATCCTGATAGATGCCAGAAAAGGCGTAATTGAACAAACCTATCGTCATTTTTTTATAAATAATTTACTCAGGATTAAAGAAGTGGTAGTGGCCGTGAATAAAATGGACATGGTCAATTATTCACAATCTGTTTTTGATGAAATTGTTGCAGATTTTAAGCAAATGCAAACCAAAAGTGAGTTTAAAGATCAAAACATCACTTTTATACCGGTAAGTGCATTATGGGGTGAAAATATTGCAGAAAAATCAGATGCAATGTCTTGGTATGACGGGGAAACCGTATTGTCACATCTGGAAAATATTAAGACTGAAGATTTTAATGAAATAAGTCAGGCCAGGTTTTCTGTTCAAACTGTAATACGTCCAAAAAGTGAAAAATACCATGATTTCAGGGGATATGCTGGTAAAATTACCGGGGACAGCCTGAAAGTTGGCGATAAAGTAACCGTTCTACCATCGCTTACCGGCTCAACCATTAAGGAAATATACTTTTTTAATAAGAATTATAATGAGGCACCGGCGGGAAGTTCGGTAACAATTACGCTGGAGAGTGAGATTAACGTGGCCAGGGGTGATATGCTTGTGAAATTTGACGAACTGCCAGAGCAAACTAAAATTCTGAATGCCACAATTTGCTGGATGGATGGAAAAGCGCTCCTGCCCGGAAACAAATATGTGCTTCAGCATAATACCAATAGCGTACTTGCCAAAATCGATAAAATCGACACAAATATTTCCACAGATTTTAGCGGAACTATCCAGGCTTCTTCACTTAAACTAAATGAAATAGGTCATGTATCAATAAAATTGAGCAAAGCTATCTATATAGATAAGTATAAACAAAACAAAGAAAATGGCAGGTTCATTTTAATTGATAATCAAACTAATACCACTGCCGGCGTAGGTTTTATTAATTAAAGAGCAAATGAAAGTCACAAAAAACATAAGTGCCCTAATGATGATGTGCATGTGCCATAAACCCCACACTTAAGAGCGATATTATAATAAGTAATTATAAAAGTCCTTTTAAGTATCCAGCTAAAAAGGACTTTTTTTCATATAAATGCCCATTATGGGCTCACCATTAAAATCTGTAGATCATGCAAAGTTTTAGAACCGAAATTGAAAATCCAGTCGTTGAAAAAGACATTTTGGATTTAGAGAAAAAGATAAGGGAATTCCGGGAAGGAAAAGTCGATGAGGACAAATTTAGAAGTCTAAGGCTCGCCCGGGGCGTTTACGGACAAAGACAGGCCGGGGTGCAAATGGTGCGTATAAAACTGCCATTCGGAAAAGTAACTTCCGAACAGTTGAAAAGAATTTCAGCAGTTTCCGATGAATATTCAACCGGAAGGCTGCACATTACCACCAGGCAGGATATCCAGATCCATTATGTTAGCCTGGACCGTACTCCCGAGCTTTGGGCCCAACTGGAAAAAGATGATGTTACCCTTCGGGAAGCTTGTGGAAATACGATTCGAAATATTACCGCTTCGCCAACTGCCGGAATAGACGTTAATGAGCCTTTTGATGTCTCTCCTTATGCACACGCTGCATTTGAGTTTTTCCTTAGGAATCCCATTTGTCAGGAAATGGGAAGGAAATTCAAGATCTCATTTTCTGCTACTGAAGAGGATTCGGCTTTGAGTTATATCCACGACCTGGGATTTATTGCAAAACTGCAAGATGGAAAACGCGGATTTAAAGTTATGATTGGTGGAGGTTTGGGTTCACAGCCAAGACATGCTGATGAACTGTTCGATTTTATTGAAGCCGAAAAAATAATTCCTTTAACGGAATCAGTTTTAAGGGTGTTTGACAGGTATGGGGAGCGGTCAAAACGGCTAAAAGCCAGGATGAAATATCTTATTAAAGACATAGGAAAAGATGCTTTTATGGAATTGGTCGCCCAGCAGAAAAAAGCGCTTTCGAAAGAAAGTGTAGAATTTGATCTTGAGGCTTTCGAAAAAGAACCTTCATTACAAAATGTTGAAATTCCTTCAGTTGAAATAAAGGACAAAAAGGAATATGAAACCTGGAAAAGTACCAATGTAATTCCTCAAAAGCAGGAAGGATTATTTGCCATAGGGATCAGGGTTCCGCTAGGTGATTTTTATACCCCAGCAGCAGTAAAACTGGCCGATCTAATTCAGAAATATGCCGGAAATGAGTTGAGGTTTACCCTGAGACAGGATATTTTGTTGCGCCACGTGCGGGAAGAATTACTGCCTTTCTTTTTTACCGAATTAAAGGATTTGGGACTTGCCGAAGCCGGCTACAATAAAACCGTGGATATTACTGCCTGCCCGGGCACAGATACCTGTAACCTTGGAATAGCCAGCAGTACAGGGATCGCCGCTGTTTTGGAAGATGTTTTAAAAGAAGAGTATCCGGAATATATTAACGGAAAAGATATCACCATCAAAATAAGCGGGTGTATGAACGCTTGCGGGCAGCATAATATGGCTGAGATCGGGTTTCAGGGAATGTCCATAAAAGTGGGGAAAACTGTGGCTCCTGCCTTGCAAATTTTGCTTGGCGGCGGGGTATTGGGAGACGGGAAAGGCCGTTTTTCAGATAAAATAATCAAGATACCAAGTAAACGCGGGCCTGACGCATTACGGGTTTTATTAAACGATTTTGGAGCCCTGGCTCTGCCTGAAGAGAAATTTTCAGAATATTATGACAGGCAAGGTAAAACCTATTTTTATGATTTATTGAAAGAGCTGGCTGACACAACGAATTTAGCCGAAAATGACTTTATAGATTGGGGACATGAAAAAAGTTATATCAACGCCATAGGAGTGGGAGAATGTGCCGGAGTGATCATAGATCTAATCGCGACCCTGCTGTTTGAAAGTGAAGAGAAAATAGAGAATGCAAAAAGTGCCCTGGAAAGAAAAGCCTGGGCCGACAGTATTTACCATTCCTACACTTCAATAGTGAATTCGGCGAAAGCACTTTTACTTGCCGAAAATAAAACCACCAACACCCAGGCGGGAATTATTTCCCTGTTTGATGAGTTTTTTGTCACACCAGGTAAAATTGAGCTTTCCACTTCATTTAAGGAATTCGCTTATCAGTTAAACGAACATGAACCTACGGAGGCTTTCGCAAATAAATTTTTAAATGATGCGCATTTGTTTCATAAAAGGATAGATGCATATAGAACAAAGGAGGTACGAGATGGAAAATAAACCAAAACTAAGTGTTGTTGGGGCAGGCCCGGGAGACCCGGAGTTGATCACTATTAAAGCGGTGAACACATTAAAAGCTGCACAGGTGGTGTTGTATGACGCACTTATCAACAGGGATTTGCTTGAATATGCGCCAAATGCGGAACATATTTTTGTTGGCAAACGAAAAGACCTGCATACTTTTAGCCAGGATGAAATTAACGAACTTATAGTGAAATATGCCTATGAACGTGGTCATGTGGTGAGATTAAAAGGCGGAGATCCATTTATTTTTGGGCGTGGAGCTGAAGAAATTGAATTTGCCAAAATCAAAGGTTTGGAAACAGCCGTAGTTTCCGGAATCACATCTTCAATTGCAGTTCCTGCCAATGTTGGAATTCCGTTGACTAAACGTGGAATTTCCGAAAGTTTTTGGGTGATCACGGGAACCACCTCACAGCGTAAACTTTCTGTAGATGTAACCCTTGCAGCTCAATCTTCGGCCACGGTCGTTATTTTGATGGGCATGGGAAAATTGACTGAAATTGTTCAAACCTTTAAACATTTCGGAAAAGGGGAAACCCCGGTGGGCATTATTCAAAATGGGACAACAGAAAATGAACGTTCCGGATTTGGGAAGATATGCACTATAGAAGAAATTGTGGCAGAAAAAAAACTGGCTTCTCCTGCAATTATCGTGATAGGAGAAGTGGTACGGGAAAGGCTTCAGTTTCAATCGGCTTTTGAAAATATCAACAGTCTTCCGAAAGATTCGGCAGCAAAATTTATTTCAGCTTAAAAAATGGAAAGGAACGAATTATATCCGATTTTTTTGAAGGTGAATACACTGAATATCCTCATTATAGGCGGAGGAAATGTAGGGCTTGAAAAACTGCATTTTTTGTTGAAATCCAGTCCTAATGCCAATGTTGAGGTTTTGGCAAAAAGCTTTCTGCCCGAAACAGTAGAACTGGCAAAAAAGCACGGTGTGAAACTGATCAAAAAAGGCTTTAAGCGGAGGTATTTAAAGAAGCGACACATTGTAATTGCCGCTACTAATGATAGGGAACTAAACAAGAAAATTTATAACAATGCCAAAAAGCGGTTTTTGCTTGCCAATATAGCCGATACGCCCGAATTATGCGATTTTTATATGGGTGGTATTGTAAACAAAGGCCACGTAAAAATAGCGATTTCCACCAACGGGAAATCACCGACCACAGCAAAGCGCCTGCGTCAGTTTTTTGAGGAAGTGATCCCGGAAGACATAAGCCAGATGGTTAAAAATTTAAATGAATACAGAAAAACAATTAAGGGAGATTTTGGGGAAAAAGTAGAAAAGCTCAATGAAATAACCCAAACATTAATACAAAAGAGAGAGTCATGATTAAAACAGATATATTAATTATAGGTGCCGGTCCTACAGGCTTATTCACGGTTTTTGAAGCGGGATTGCTGAAGTTGAAAACGCATTTAATTGATGCATTGCCACAACCGGGGGGACAATGTGCCGAAATCTATCCAAAAAAACCAATCTACGATGTACCAGCCTTTCCTGAAATATTGGCTGGTGATTTGGTGAAGAATTTAATGGAGCAAATCAAACCTTTTCAACCCGGATTCACCCTTGGAGAACGTGCCGAAACTATAGAAAAAAAGGAAGATGGCAGTTTTGTTGTCACCACCAATAAAGGGACAAAACACCAGGCTCCGGTAGTGGCAATAGCCGGCGGGCTCGGGTCTTTTGAACCGAGAAAACCACCAATTTCCAATATTGCAGATTTTGAAGATAAAGGTGTGTCTTATTTTATAAAAGATCCGGAGGTTTTTCGGGATAAAAGGGTGGTGATCTCAGGTGGAGGCGATTCAGCTTTAGACTGGGCTATTTTCCTGACAGATGTTGCTTCAGAGGTTGTTTTGGTTCACCGTAGAAACGAATTTAGGGGAGCTTTGGACTCGGTAGAAAAGGTTTCAGAATTATCTAAATTAGGAAAAATAGAGCTTATTACAGATGCGGAAGTAGTGGGATTAAATGGGCGGAATGATTTGGAAAAAGTCGTGATCCGGCATAAAGACCTTGCCCGCGAAGAAGAATTCAGGGAAATCGATTATTTTATTCCGTTGTTCGGACTTTCGCCTAAGTTGGGACCTATGGCCAACTGGGGACTGGAGATAGAAAAAAATGCAATTAAGGTTGATAATTCCTACGATTATCAGACCAATATTCCCGGGATTTATGCTATTGGCGATGTTAATACGTATAAGGGAAAACTCAAATTGATCTTATCCGGTTTTCATGAAGCAGCTATTATGTGCCAAAGCGCGTATCAAAGAATTCACCCGAATAAAAAGTATGTTTTAAAATATACTACCGTGGGCGGAGTAGAAGGGTTTGATGGGAGTAAAAAGCAAGCCAAAAGGGAAGTCGTGCAAAGTATCGGGTAAAACTCCCGGCGCGACTTACCGGCAACAAGGCCTAAACATTTTAAAGTGAACACCATAACAATAGATCTGCCAGGGATAAAGGGAAAGAAGATGTTCTCTGCTTGGGAGGTCTTTTGCCACGGGTTGGCAAGACATACTCTTTCGTGATTTTTGATGGCATGGTGGCTTTTAGCGAAATGTGAAACATTCACGAACACCAAAACCAATATCAAATTCGTGCGTAATTGCAAACCCGCCTGCTGGACGGGCAGGTGAATATTGCTTTTAACGTTGGATTATTCTGAAAAAATCACCATATGAAAGGCGTTTTTTTGGGAATTCGGAAGTATTATAAAAGCAACCACCTCCAGGAAAAATGACGGTGAACATTGAGCACAGCCATTTCTTAAACTAAATAGTGTTTTCTACATATTATTGTCGTTTACGAATTACCAATTGATAAACGCAAGGAATAACTATCAAATTCAAAACCGTAGCAGAAAGTAAACCTCCCAAAATAACCACGGCCATCGGGCTTTGTATTTCACTACCAGGTTCGTCACCTTTTAACGCTAATGGTATTAGTGCCAATCCTGTTGTAAAGGCTGTCATTAAGATTGGGTTCAACCTGTCTAATGCTCCGGTTTTTATCAACTGAAATCCTTGTATTCCTTTCTTTCTTAAATCCTCATAACGTGAAACCAATAAGATTCCGTTACGTGTGGCTATACCAAATAAACTGATAAAACCTATGGTAGCTGCGATACTGATAATTCCCGAAGTGAAATACACAATCAAAATACCACCAATTAAAGCCAAAGGCAGATTGATCAACACAACAAAAGCCAGTTTTACATCTTTAAATTCGTAATAAAGCAACAAAAATATAATAGCTATAGCAATGATTGCGGTTATCAAAAGCAATTGCGAGGCTTTAGATTCGCTTTCAAATTGTCCGCCATATTGTACACGGCAGCCTTCTGGCATTGTTACATTGTTTGCTACTACCTCTTTTATTTCGTTTACAGCACCTCGTAAATCTCTGCCTTGAACGTTGGCAGCCACTACAATTTTACGCTGTACATCTTCACGGTTGATGGTGTTGGGACTGCTTACTGAAGCCACGGTTGCCAATTCACCCAAAGTGGTTTGACCTCCTTTCGGAAGGCTAATCAAGGTATTCCCGATGTTTTCTATATCATCCCTAAATGGTTTCTCATAGCGAACCACCAAATCAAAATACTGCTGACCTTCATAAATCTCGCCTGCTTCTTCGCCTGCAAAAGCAATATCCACTTGCTCCATTAAGTTGCCTACCGTCATTCCATAAGCAGATAGAATTTGGCGTTTTGGTTGGATGCGTATTTGCGGCACTTCAATTTGTTGGTCAACAGCCACATCTACTAATCCATCAATTTCTTTGATGTTTTGCTCCACGCTTTTACCAACTTCAAACAAACGCTGTAAATCTGAACCAAAAATCTTTATGGCAATATTGGCTCGTGTACCCGAAAGCATATGGTCAATACGGTGAGCAATGGGCTGTCCCAAGGTAATATTAACACCTGGTGCAATACTCAATTTGTTTCGGACTTCCTCAAAAAACTCTTCTTTGGTTTTGTCTTCGAGAACAAAAGGCACATCAATTTCAGAAGCATTTACTCCTTGTGCGTGTTCGTCTAATTGTGCTCTTCCAGTCCTTCTTGTTACGACTTCCACTTCGGGTAAATCCAATAATAGTGTCTCTATTAAATTTCCTGTTTTGTTGCTTTCTTCTAAAGACATTCCGGGCGGACCAACCACGCTAATTACCAACGAGCCTTCATTAAATTCGGGTAAAAAACTTCTTCCCAATTGGGTTAAAACCAACAAGCTTATAATAAATGCAATGACTGTTACACCGATAATGGTTTTAGGTATTTTAGTGACACGTTCCAATAGATTGCCATAATGTTTTTGCAACCAACGCTCCACTTTTGTTCCTTCTGCTTGCTTCTTTAAAAGCTTTTCATTATCCAACAAATAGGAACATAAAATTGGTGTTACGGTTACCGCCACAATCAACGATGTCAATACCGAAGTGACAAATGCTATTCCTAAAGGTTGCAACAAACGTCCTTCCATTCCACTTAAAAAGAACAAGGGAATAAATGATACGATGATAATCAAGGTTGCAATAATGATTGAACTTCTTATTTCTACGGAAGCATCACGAACAACCGTTAGTGTTGATTGACGTTCCTCTTTTGGTTTTCTTATATTTTCGCGCAAGCGTTTATACACGTTTTCCACATCAATAATCGCATCATCTACCAATGCACCTATTGCGATCGCCATACCTCCCAGACTCATTGTGTTGATGGTATAACCCAACCATTTTAAAATGATAATGGATACCAATAATGAAATAGGAATTGCCAATAAGGATATTAAGGTTGTTCTCCAATTCATTAAAAAGATGAAAAGAATTATCATTACAAAGAATGCTCCCTCTAACAAGGTTTGATTCAAATTGCTGATGGACGCATCAATAAAGTCGGACTGTCTAAAGATTTGACTTTTGATGCTGACGCCTTTTGGCAGGGTTTTTTGTAAATCGGCAATCGCTTCATCCAATCGGTCTGTCAATTCCAATGTATTGACATCGGGTTGTTTTGAAATGGTTAAGATAACTGCCGGTTTTGCATTTAAAGAACCATCGCCAATTTTATCGGCAGCACCAATCTGAACTGTTGCCACATCTTTTATTTTGATAGTTTGCCCATTCACTTGTTTTAATACCGCTTCCTGCAAATCTTCCAACGCATAAGCTCTACCACTTCCTTTTATGATGTATTGATTACCATATTGATTGATTACTCCGCCTGGTGCATTGGTGTTTGCTTCCTTAACGTGTTCAACCAAATCAGAAAGGCTCACGTTGTAATACTTCATCTTTTCAGGATTGGCAAATACTTGATATTGCTTGTAATCGCCACCAATTACTACCACATTGGCAATTCCTCCAATCGCTTTAATACGGGGTCTGATTGTCCAATCAGATAAAGTTCTTAACTCCATCGGCGATAAACTGTCAGACGTCACCCCCAATAGCATTATTTCGCCCATAATGGATGAAATAGGCGCCATTGTTGGTGCGCCAATACCTTCAGGTAAATTTTCACGAACCATTGGGATGCGTTCACTTACAATTTGACGTGCCCGATAAATATCGGTTCCCCATTCAAATTCTACCCAAACAATGGAAACTCCTGCTGCCGATGAAGAACGAATCCTTCTCACATTAGGCGAACCGTTTAAGGCTGTTTCCAGTTGATAGGTAACTAATTTTTCGACTTCTTCAGATTCCATTCCGTGTGCTTCGGTAAGAATGGTTACCGTTGGCGCAGTAAGGTCTGGGAATACATCTACGTTCATCGTGCGGGCGTAATAAATACCCAACACGCTCAACGCAACCGCTCCCAACAGAATAAGCAATCTATTGTGAAGTGAAATTGATAATATTTTGTTTAACACTTTTTTTTAATTTTTAATTGTGAATTTTTAATGCTAAATGTTGAATTTTTAATGCTTAATGCTTAATGTTGAATTCTTAATGCTGAATTTTTAATAAACTATTACATATTCAAAATTCACAATTAATAATTCAACGTTGACACTTCATAATTCATTTACTTGAGCTTTGAGAAGTTTTGACAATAGAAGTAAGGATTCTAATTAATTCTTCTACTTGAACCAATAAATTTGAAATTTCTACATCTACAATTTGACTATGTTGGATAAGCCTTAACCAGTATTTTGTCTCACGCGCCTCCTTTGATGCTATTGACATTTTATGTGTAAAATCACGCTTGCTAATCCCTGCCGTAGCCTCCTGAATATTCGCACCTATACTTGTACCACTTCTTAACACTTGTTTGGAAATCACATACTCATTTTGAGCTTTCATTTGCTTACATAGCTCAATAATTTGCAATGCAAAATCAAAGGACTTGGTTAAAATGATATTGTCTTTATTCATAATTTTTAATTTTTAATGCTTAATTACTACTGATGCGTTAATAATTAGTTGTCAAATAAATTTTTTTGTTCATTGAAATTTTGATTTGAAAATTCTTCTGTAAGCAATTCTTTTATGGAGGATTTATCCATCGCCGATATACTTAGTATTTGTATGATCTCATATATGGATAGGCTGCTGCGTAACGAATGTTTTATGTGAGCTACGATTAAGTAAGTGCAAATTGCCATCCATACGTGGATGTTTACTGCATTTTCAGAATGCCCCCATAGTTTTTTCATGGTCAGGTTTTGTTTTATCCACTTGAAGAACACCTCTATTTGCCACCTGTTTCTATACAGTTTTGTTATCTCTAGAGCGGACACTTCTTGATTGTTGGTCAAGAAGTACAATGTAATATCTTTCTCTACATCTTGGTATTCTACCAACCTAAGTGGCTCTGGATATAACCTTTTGGATTTATATCCATTGAGCAGTATGGTCTTGTCACTTTTTAAACCTGTCACGGGGTTTATATTGTAATTCTGGCCAGTGACCGTGTAGTCCATATTGGATTTGGCCCTTGAGATAAAAGAAGCCCCTGCAAGATGTATGCGGTAGAGCGCTTCAAAGTCTATATAAGCTTTGTCCATCAGATAGATTGCTCCTGATACCGGCACCAATACATCCAGTACGTTACTGTCGTGGTATTTCCCATCGGTGATCAACACAAAAGATGGTATGCTACCCCTGAGATCGAGCAGGGTATGGATCTTTACGGCTCCCCGGGAATACTTTCCCGGCGCCCATTGAAAAAGGACAAGGCTAAGGGAGATCGTGGTCGAGTCCAACGCAAAAACCTCATTTTCCAACCTGATGTTGGGTATGGGATGATCGGTGTACAGAGGACGCACCTGACCGATCAAGTATTCTCCAAAGTCTGCGAATATCCTCCAGTCCCTACCCTCATTGGCACGGGACAATGAGGACTGATTGACATAACCGTTCATTCCCAAATGATATAGCTTGCTTTTGTGTGCCCTGAGGCAGGTAGCGATGTCCCTTAGGGAATTGCGGGAGGTCAACTGGCCAAAAAACAACTGAACGAACTGATTCCAACAATTGAAATCACGGGTTCTGTAGTCGCCATTGTACCGTTTTACGCACTTCCCGAACTCATACCTGTTCACATAGTCCAGTGTTTGGGCAAAAACGTATTTTCCAGAATTCATAGCGGTCTAGTTTTAGACTACTAAGCTAGAATTCATTTCAAATCAAAAAATCAAAGAACGCTTTCAAAATCCCCTGGATAGAGGTTTTAGTTGAAAAATAAAAAAGTTAACGCATCACTAGTAATGCTTAATGTTGAATGTTGAATTTTTAATTCAAATTTTATAATTCATAATTCAACACTCACAATTCAACATTGATAATTCATAATTCAACATTCATAATTTATCAGTGTTCATGACCGTGAGCAGGAGTTGAACCCGACATTGAAGCCATTTTAACCTGGTATGCGCCAGTTGTAACCACCACTTCGCCAACTTCCAGACCTCGCAATATTTCTACATTTTCGCCATTTCGCTTTCCTATTTTCACAGGTCGTCTTTCAAAACTTTCTCCTGAAAGTTGCACGATAACCGAATAACTTCCATAGTCTTCCAATAAAGCATTCACAGGAATCATAGTGTTTTGGGTGGCATTGCCCATCGCTATTTGAACTGGCGTTAAGCTTCCTTCCGGCATATCGACCTCTGCATTTACTTGAGCAAAGACTGAAATCAACGGATTTTCGCGCTCCACATCTTTACCGATAGAAAGAATTTTGCCTTCGGCATCGGTTACGTTTTTCCATTCTCCGTCAGTGGCTTGATACCAAATACCCCGTACATTTTCCATTGAAAGTCCATAGTTGGGTGCTAATTGGGTTTTCAGCACTTTGGATTGATGTGTACCAATAGTTACCAGTGCAACGCCTTGCTCTACATAATCTCCATTGGAAACGGTAATTGATTTGATAAAACCGTCGAAAGGCGCACGGATTTGTTTGCTTCCGCCAGAAACACCCGATGTCAAGGATTGATAGTTAGCTTTGGCTATTGAAAAATTGCTTTCCACTTGTTCAAATTCAGCTTTTGGGACAATTTTAGATTCGTACAGTTCCTTTTTACGTTCGTATTCTGCTTTTGCCTGTTCAAAATTGGCACGTGCATTGGCAATTTCGGTACTCAAATTATTAGATGCCAGGCCCTGACTGTTTAAACTCATCAATAGTTGACCTTGTTTTACCGCGGTACCTTCCGTGAGATTATTTACTTTAAAATCAACCACACCATTAGATTTCGCTGCCAGCGATTTTACAGAACCTGGTGACGGCATCCAAACACCAGAAGTGTTGACGACATCGTAAATTTTACCAGAAACTACAGGGGCCGTTTGAAAATCAATTTTCCAGGCCTGTTCTTTTAAGAACGAGACACTTCCATCATCTTCGGCAGGGCCTAAGGTTTTAATAGCATCATCTGCATTGGCAAAAACAGTTACATTTTCAATTGTAATTTTATCTGAATATTCAGGTGTTATCAATTCAAAAACAAGCTGGTATGTTCCTGCTTCTTTCGGCTGAATTGTGGGCGAAAATATGCCTGGCGATGATGGTGAATCAACGGTATTTCGCAATCCTTTATCGCCTTTAATCAAACTAACTGTAACCGAACCTTCACGCACGGGCTGATGCTTATCCAATACCGTAAAGTGGGCTGCAAATCTGCTGGAATTACCAACAATTAATGCAGGAAATTCTACAAATAATTCGGTTTTCTCTGTCCAAATGGTATGGTCTAATCTCGGGATTTCTTCTCCAAGGTGACTACCATCTTCATTATGTGCGTGTGCATCTTCTGCCTTGTCATTACAAGCCATCGCCATAAAGGCAAGCACTATTAGTATATATTTCATGTGTTTATATTTATTGATTTTCAATCGGTCACACGTTTCATCCACATAATCACAGCCTTATGCAATAATGATTTAAGTCATGGATGTTTCATCTTTTATTTTTTAGTGGTCGTCATGTTCTGAACCGTTATCGTGAGTGTGTGATTCCTCCTTCATTTCCATAGAATCCGTTTTTACTTCAAATTCTTCTTGCTCCAAAGTTTCCTCGTTCATATGGTTTCCATCTGCATCGTGTTCGTGGCCGTGGTCGTCGGTGTTTTCGGTTTTTGTGTCCCTACAAGAGGTTATCAGAAAAGTTGATGCTATTGCTACTGCGAATACTAGTTTTGAAATTTTCATAATTGTAAGTTTTAAAAGTTATAATTGATGTTTTAATAATTGTGCTTGTAGTAATTGTAATTCCTTTTCCATTTGCAGCATCTTATCAGATGCATTTCTGTAAAACTGAAGCTCTATATAATAATCCATAAACGAATATTCGCCCAACTGATAAGCTTTAAAAAGCAATTGCTCACTATTTAAATTGCCCATTGTGGTTTGATACTCATTGTATTTTTCGAGCATCAATAGGTATTGATTATAGATTTCCTGAAATTGTGTGTAAAGCGAGGTGGTGATTACTTCGGTATTGGATTGCTGATATTCATAATTTGCTTCGGCAGCTTTTACCTTGTTCTTGCTATTCCAAAGCGGAATCGAAATACCACCATAAAACCCTGAATAATTGTTTCCGCTAACACCTTGATAATTATAGCCAAGAGCTACATTTGGCAACACTTTATTCTTCTCTAATTTCACTTTTTGAAGTGAAGCAGCTTCATTAGCATTCAATTCCTGTAATAGAGGTTCATTCGATAATTTTTCTTGCCAAAGATTTTCTATTGTACCAATTTCAACAAGCAAGACAATTTGTGAGGAAATGCCGTCAATAGGATTTCCGCCATTCAATGTTTTAAGTTTTGACAATTGAATTTGAATATCGCTTTCAATCTTTTGAACTACAAATTGCTCTTGTATCCAGGCAATTTTAGCCTTATTCAAATCTAAAATCCCTACTTGCTCTTTATTAAAAAGCTCCTGAATTTGGTCAAAAATCTGCTTGCTTTGGGTTCTCCTTTTGGTTTCCACAGCTTTTTGCTTTTGTAAAAAAGCGAGATCTATTAAAAGTTCCTTGGCATTAAGCAACACTTCCTGCCTTCTTTTTTCATAGGCATATTCTAACTGTTTTGATTTAGATTTGTTCCATTTGCCACGTGTAGCATATACCGTAGGAAATTCAAAAGATTGTGATATTTGATATTCGGTGTAATCTCCTGTTGCATTGTCGCCAAAAGGCAAATAAAAGCCAGAAAGCTGTGGGTCAGGCAAATTATTAGTGCTCCTGTTTTCGAGTTGCTGACTTTCAATAAACGATTGATAGCCTTTTAGCTCTGAGTTATTCTGCTCTATTTCATTTAGCAGTTCCTCAATAGTTGCAGTTTGTGAGAACCCATTAATAAAGAACAGGCATCCGCAAATAGCGAATACGATGTGTTTATTCATTGTTTGAAATTTTAGGTTTAATCTGAATTTATAAAATGGAATACTAAAGCAGAGGTAAAGTATTCCTAAACGATTAACCTATAGAAGGAGGACCCCGTGTGTCGAGGGATGAGAGATAAGAATTAAAATAAATATTGGGTGGATGATACACCCTAACCTTTTCAACTTCATCATAATGTATAGAGATACTATGATGATTTACAGGAATAGGCGTGTTCACAACCTTTTTTACATTGAGCTGCTTTGTACTACTCTCGTGTGTTGCTAATATTTCATTAGAAACAACTGAATGCATGTGAACCTCTAATAACAAATCTAGAAGTCCCTTTTTGGAATTTCCTTTTTCAGGAACATCGTGATGGTGACTATGACTCTCACTATGTGCAACAACTTTGTGGGAATGCTCAGCTTCTTGTTGATGATGCCAATGAGGTACTACCTGATGCAAAAGCAATAGGCTAAATATGCCTAAAAAGAAAAGTGCTTTTATGTGATTGTATTTTTGCATCAGTTACAAAAATAGTGATTTATAATTGGTTTTCTGTTTCGTGTGTTACAATACACATTATTTCTGTTCGCAAAGACAGGAAATAGCTCTTTTATTTTTTTGAGCATTGGCTTGTTGATGGGAAAAATAAATGTGCTTTTTGTGGGGTGGGTTTTTTTTGGTTCAGATTTTAATCCCTCATAGAGGGTTTAATTCCCCGAGACCCATCCAGAGAGAAGTCGAGGGGTCTGGTGTGAATGCACTCCGTCAATTTCTGGCGGAGCCGTTTAATCGGCTACCTGCTGGCATGATAGGCTAAAATGCTAAAAGTTCACAAAAGTGACAACATTAATTTGGTCACGACTCCGCGACTCAAAAAACTGGTTCATATACCCCAATTCTAGTTTAATATTCTTATTTACCTGATAGCCAATACCACCGTAAACCCTATTTCTGTCAAATATAGAAGATTCAGTATTTAAAAATATTTCATTATAGGCTGAAATGTAGAAATTTTTATTGTTGTCATCCTCTTTCATTAAAGGAATGTTTAGACCTAAAAAATATCGGAAACGCATTTTATAATCATCTTCAATAAAGCGCTGTTCAAAACGGTAGCGATGATTTATTTTTATAATTCCTACGTTTTGTTTTGAAGTGAATTGTTGAAAAATCCGATGCTCATTGATCGATATTTTATCATCAATATCAACCACGTAGTTTTTAGACAAAATGTAGCCGTAACCAATTAAAAAATTGCTATTACCCTCATCAAAAGTATACCCTAATCCTGTTCTTAGCAATAATTGCTCTAAATCGCCAATGGCATTGTAGTTTCTATATTGAACTTCGTTGTGGATATTCCAGTTTTGATTTATCTTTTTATTTCCAATATAAATCAACCAATTACCAAGATTACTGTCTTGAGCTTGAGCAAAAAAAGGTAGCATTAACCCTAGAGTTATTGCTACCATCTTTATTTTAAAATTTAATTTAATCTTTCTCATTATTTTTTATTCATAAAAATCAACTGCACCTGTATTGATATCGTACATAGCACCTATAATATCAATCTCACCATTGCTTTGCATTTCTGAAAGAACATCGCTTTCTTTCATAATTCTATCGATTGAAAGTTGAACATTTTTAGCTGAAACATTGTCTACAAATTCTGAATTTGAAGAGTTGCGTAAACTAGTGTCTTGTGGTTCTTTAACTGCTTCTACTGCTGGTTTAATCTTTGCCAGCATTTTTGTTAAATTTCCAAGTTTAGCATCGTCACAAGCACCTTTTACTGCTCCACAAGCGGTATGCCCTAAAACCACAATTAGTTTAGTTCCCGCGAGTTTACAGGCGAATTCCATACTTCCAAGGATATCTTCGTTTATAAAATTTCCTGCTATGCGTACACTAAAAATATCTCCCAGTCCTTGATCAAAAACCAATTCGGCTGAAACTCTTGAGTCTATGCAGCTTAAAATAGTTGCAAAAGGAAATTGACCATCGCTGGTATCATTTACCTGCTCCAATAGATTTCTATTCGCTTTTAAATTATTTTGAAATCGAACATTACCTTCTTTTAAAAAATTTAATGCCTTTTCTGGGGTCATTGTAGCTTGTGTCTCTTTTGTATGTGCTTTCATAATTTATTTTTTAAATTAATTGTTTAATTTATGCTGATTTGGAATTTAGTTTGAAAAATTGGATGTAGCTGGGTGGGTTTTCAATAATACCTCGCTCTGAAATTAATTTGATATCAATGTGTCTTTCTTTAGCCTTAAAAGCAAAATCCTCTAAAATTTCTATAATATCATTATCTAAATACCGCGTTTTTCTAACATCCAATTCCAATTTGGAGTTCTCAGGCAAGCTTTCCAATTCCTTTAAAATTGCACCCTTATTAAAGAAAGTAACCTCTTCGGCTAATGTCATTTTAATTATTCCGTCATCTACATCTTCTCCTTCCTTGTGCAAGAAATGTGAGTTTTGGTAACTTTTTATCAAAACAACTACAATTCCAACTGCTAAACCTAAACCTATCCCGTATAGCAGATCAATAAATATAATACCTAAAACGGTAACTGCGAATGGTATAGATTGTTTCCATCCCAAATCGTACATTTTCTTGAATAAAGCCGGTTTTGCTAACTTATATCCTACGATCAATAAAATAGCAGCCAATACAGATAGCGGGATCATATTTAATAAACGCGGAATTAATATTACAGAAATTAGAAGTAAAAAACCGTGTATGATTGCAGACGTCTTGGTTCTTGCTCCCGATTGAATATTGGCAGAACTTCTTACAATTACCTGAGTAATTGGTAATCCACCTATCATTCCAGAAATAAAATTACCTGTGCCCTGGGCCAATAATTCTCTATTGGTAGGAGTAACATTCTTATGAGGGTCTAATTTATCTGTAGCTTCAACGCAAAGTAAAGTTTCTAAACTTGCAACCAGAGCAATGGTAAATGCAACAACCCATATTTCGGTATTACCAATAGCTCCAAAATTAGGAAAACTAAATTGCCCTAAGAATGAGGAAACATCGTCTGGTATAGGTACACTAACTAAGTGAGATTGAGTGATTGCCAGTGCATCATTGGATTTTGTTACTAAATAGAAGATAATCCCAATAGCTACTGCTACTAAAGGGCCCTGAATTATTTGGAAAATCTTAGATTTTTTGGACAATACCTTATCCCATAATAATAAAATCGATAATCCTATAATACCGATTAATGCAGATCCCGGTCGAATATAATTAACAGTTTTAAATATTTCAGAAAAGGTGTTTTCGCCATCTACCTGGAAAAAGGCAAAATCACCTTGGGGATCAGCATCATATCCAAAAAAATGAGGTATTTGTTTAAGAATGATAATAATTCCTATTCCGGTAAGCATTCCTTTAATTACTGACGATGGAAAATAATATCCTATTATACCAGCTTTTAGAAAACCAAAAAGTAGTTGTATAATACCACCTAATACAACTGCCAACAGGAAATTTTCATATCCTCCCAAAGTACCTATGGCTGTTAATACAATTGCTGCTAATCCTGCAGCCGGGCCGCTTACCCCAATTTTTGAGCCGCTTAAGCCGCCAACTATAATTCCACCAATAATTCCAGCTATTAAACCGGAGAAAAGTGGCGCTCCGCTGGCTAAAGCAATGCCTAAACATAAAGGTAATGCCACAAAAAATACCACAATACTTGATGGTATATCACTTTTTAAATGTGAAAAAATAGTTTTACTCATAGTCAGATTTTTTTTTGAATTTACCTAAATCTAGGTGTAAATATAATAATACTTTTTAAAATGATAGCGATACTATCATAAAAAACTGTTATGCTTTCGTATCTTTGAATTTCAAAACAAAACTTCATCCGAATAAGTCTAATTTCGATGGGGTACCGGATATATATAAAAATGAGTATACAAATAAGATTTTCGTTAAATGAAGGCTTGTACCTTAAAGATCCACAAGATTCAAAACTTGGGAAAAACATTATTCAACATAGTATTCTCTTAATAGATGAATTTGGTTTTGAATCCTTTACCTTTAAAAAGTTAGCGGAGAAAATTGGTTCAACAGAAGCATCGATATATCGTTATTTTGAAAACAAACATATATTATTGATATTCCTGGTTAATTGGTATTGGGAATGGGTAAGCTATCTTATCCAGATAAATACTATGAACGTGAGCGATGCGAGGGTAAAACTAAAGATCATTATACATTCTTTTGTTTCTGCACCAAAAGATAACCCTGGTGTTGAATATGTTAATGAAAGCAAACTCCATAATATTGTTATATCTGAAGGGGTTAAAGCGTATCTTACAAAAGATGTAGACGAAGAGAACTCAAAAGGTTTTTTTAGCAGTTATAAAAACTTAGCAAATACAGTATCTCATGTTATTTCAGAAATCAATCCGGAATTTAAATATCCATACGCCCTAGCCACTAATCTTTTTGAAATGTCCAACAATCATATTTATTTTGCAAAGCATCTTCCAAGGCTTACAGATATATCGGTTAATGGGAATAACGTGGATGAAGCAGAAACAATGTTGAATTATTTTGCTGATAAGTTATTATTCTAATCATTTTTCTCATGATTTCAGGACGGGTCAATATGCTGTATAATCTTGGTAACTCAAGTAGCGTGGAGTAGGGACGGCTTCTTGTCGGTTTTGTTATTTTGTTACCTGGTATCTAAAATATCACTTTTTACTCGATTGCCCGCTGTTTGCGATAACCTACTTGTGGGCGGCAGCTATTTTTTTAGCAGTTACATTCGCTGAATATACCGCACCATCCATATATCCAGGAAATTCTGAAGCTGATTCAGAGCCTGAAATTAATAATTTATCATCAAAAAAGGACTTATTAAAAATTGGGTTGCCATTATTTTGATGAGGATAAGGAGCGCTATTGGATTCTTCAAAAGTATTTTCTTCTTCGCTCCAGATGCATTCCTCATAATCAACAAACTCTCCGGCTTTCTCTCCAAAAACATTTTTTATTTGATCAACAACACAAGCTCGCCTTTCTTCATAAGCCAGATTTTTAAAGGAAGCATTTATGAATCCACAAAGTGCGTATTTGGATCTTTTGTGGTTACAATGATCATATAGCTCGTTAATAGGTCCGGTATTACTGAACAAAGTTCCTGATAGATTTTCTTGTTGCCAAAATGGTTGATCATAGGTCAAAGCAACCTTAATGGAATCCTCCATCCAGGTATGTGTTTGTGTAGCGATATTCATCAAATCACTTGGTAAATGAGGCTCAAACAAGATTTTTTTCGCCCACAATTTAGGAGGTATGCACAAAATAACCCTGTTTCCTTCAAAAACATCTTTCGCAATTACCTGAACAGAATTTTCATGGAATTTAATTTCTTTCACAGGTTGATCTAGTAATACTTCATCCTTATCTAATTTTTGGTACAATGTGTTTATAAGATTGGATGTACCACCGGAAATCCTGTAACTAGGTGGTTGACTGGGAATTTGTATAGATTCTGCTGGTGAAGTAGCGAAGGGCTGAAAAAAGACTGTGCCTTCCATATATTGTTCAAAGTAATCTATTCCTAATTCTTTCAACACTGCTATTAGATACTTGTGTTGAGTGCCAAACCAGGTCGCGCCCAATTCAAGGGG
This sequence comes from Gillisia limnaea DSM 15749, assembly GCF_000243235.1. Taxonomy (GTDB): domain Bacteria; phylum Bacteroidota; class Bacteroidia; order Flavobacteriales; family Flavobacteriaceae; genus Gillisia; species Gillisia limnaea. The sequence goes on along the minus strand of NZ_JH594606.1, from coordinate 898,762 downwards.
TGTATTGTCAGTTCCATATACAGTATGTATTCTCCCACCAACCCTAGTTCTTGCCTCAAGAATTTTAAATGGAATACCTTCTTGTTTTAGACGGTAAGCTGTTAAAAGACCCGATAAGCCTGCTCCAATTATTATAATCATTTTGTAAAAATAATGAAGTTGAGGATGAATTTTCTAAACTGCAGTAATTAATATAGAAGGTTATAAAATCTATAGTTAGAATGACATTCCAAATTAATTCCGTTTTAATCCCTCATTAGGGGTTTAATTCCCTAGGTTTTTGAATCACGCCAAGGCTCCGGTTAACACAGGTAGCGTGGAGTAGGGACGGTTTCTTGTTGATTTAGTTTTTTTTACCTGGTCTCTAAAATATCACTTTTCACTGCCCTCTCGCTATTTGCTGGTTAACAGACTTATGGGCAGTGCTGGTTCCAGGTTTTATTCTTTATTTTTTTCAGCTTTTTGAAATTGAGATTTGAGTAATGAGTAAATTTCACTATCTAAATACTCACCATTATAGTAATAATTCTCTCTAAAATAAGCTTCTTTCTGGAAACCCATTTTTGTCAATATTGCGCGTGAATTCTTGTTTTCCGGATTAATATTAGCTTCTAAACTATGAAGATTTAATTCATTAAATCCAAAATCAAAAATTTTAAACATTGCTTCCTGCATAAATCCATTTCCCCAAAATTCTGGTTTTAAGGTATATCCAATCTCCGCTCTGGAATTTTTACCATCTATTTTGAAAAACGCAAAATCACCCATAAACTTATTGGTTGATTTCTCTATAATAGCCCAAAAGATTCCAGTCCTTTCTTCATACATTTTTAACTTTACAGATATAAATTTTTCAGAATGTTGAGTTGTCAATTGTCTTTCCGAATCCATATAAATCATGACTTTTTCATCTGAACGGATTACTTGTACCTCTGGAGCATCTGTCAATTCCAACTTTCGTAAAGAAAGCCTTTCGCTTTCTAACTCGGGAAAATTCTTAAAGTATATTTCATTAATCATATTCTTTGTGACTTATCTGGTGAAAATGCTTACACATAACGGCAATCTAAATAAAAACCCAGGTTTACTGTTAGTTATAGACCAAAATAAGTTTTTTAAACCTGGGTTTAGGAGTAGTGAAAAAATTAGGGTTTACGGTATCGCCTGGATATAATGCCATTAAAATGCCTTTGTAAGCTAGCTTGTTGGTTGAGTTAATATTTTTTTTGGAAAATCTACCCGCTATTTGTGAAAGCCGCTGTTGAGCTACTGAGTCAATGTTGGCCCTTACCGGCCAAACAAATCTTAAATATTTTGTATAGTGCTCAACCATCATTTTTCAATTTGGATAGACGTAAGAAGACGTAAATAAAGAAGACAAAAAATACCCAATCATTTATTCCATAAACTGAATAAAACATTCCAGCCATTAAATCTTTTTCATAAACATCAGAAATATTATTATTAAGGATCCAGTTTGTCCAAACACATCCATAAATTAATTTTTCAACGGCAAATATGCCAACAAGCCATTTTACTTTGTGATAATTTTTTGCGACAGACATGTAGGCTAATCCCCAAATAAGAATCATTAATAATCCAAAATTGGACATTACGTTGGGATCAAATTCTGGAATCGTAGGATTCGTAAATAATCTTGAAAAAATTAAAACTGACGCGTTCATTAATCCAGCAATGATGAAACCTTTTGTAATTGTTGTATTTTTTATCGTCATATTTCTACTAATTTATTAGTTAGATTTAGGTGCGTTGAGTTATTTCATAAAACTCCCAGGTTTTATAGTACGCAAAAGGTTTAGTCTAAAAACATTGTGAGATGGCCAGCCTAGCTTTTCCCAAAGAAATTTAGAAGCCAGCAAACGAGCAACTATCATTTTTTAAGCCTAAAAATAGCAATTTTTTATACGCGTTGCTGTAACAGGTTTTTATTCTTCTGTATTGTTTAGGGGTGAATGATGCTCGTGGACTATTCTCCAACCATTTTCAGTTTCAAGAAATAGCAATGTCATTTGTTCATTCAGTTTCTGGTGGATCCGTTTACTCCACTAGCTGTTGTTTTTCTTTGTTGCTACAATCGAATAAACCATTGGAATTTTGTTGTCTAAATGTTTTATTCTATATTTTTTGGTTTCAAATTCTGTTGTTTTATTAAAACAATTGTAAGGTGAGTAATCAAATTCATCAAAAGATTTAATTTCAAGTCCGTTTTTTATCAAACTGTTAATTAATTCGCTAAGACTGTGATTCCACGTAACAGATTCTTGTGTTATATCAGCACTTTTGTCAGCATAAGTCCCGCTTTCGGATTCCACAATAGCACCAGAATTAAAATAATTGTAACTAATTTTCTTAAAATTGTCGTCAAACATCCAAACTACAGGATGAAATTCTACAAATACAAACTGTCCGGTTGGTTTTAAATATTGAGATACTATTTTTGCCCATTTGTCTAAATCAGGTAGCCAACCAATTGTTCCATAACTTGTAAAAACAATATCAAATTGTTTGTCTAAATGTATTGGTAAATCGTAAATGTCACAACAAACAAAATTGGCGTTTGATTTTGTGTCTTTTGCTATTTGTTTAGCACTTTCAATTGCTTTGTCTGATAAATCTACGCCTGTAACTTCTGCTCCAAGTCTGCTCAACGAAATAGTATCTTGTCCAAAATGGCATTGTAAATGCAAAATCGTTTTTCCACTTACATCTCCAAGTAAGTCTAGCTCAATGCTATTTAAAGAAGTTTTCCCCTTTAAAAAACTGTCAAGGTCATAAAATTCCGATTTCAAGTGTGTATCGGTTTTGTTATTCCAGGACTGTCGATTAATTTCTATGTAATTATTCTCTTTCTTCATTATGCTAAAGTTGGTGTTTCAAAATAACTGCTAGTGGTTTGTTTCACAAGTTGGCGGGAGTAGGGACGCTTTCTTGTCGGCTTTTTTGTTTTTTACCTGTTCTCTAAAATATCACTTTTTAATCAATTGGACGCTATATACTGTTGCGATAACCGCTTTTGTTGGCTACCGGCCGGTATATTTCAAAAATTATATTTTCTAAATTATTCTGATCTATTTTGTTCTCATTTAGAATGAAATTGTTTTTGATTAATAGACTAATCGAGCTTTCATTTTTTTTATGTGTAAAAGCTTCTATTTTCTCAAGATTTAATATTTGAAAACCAAAATTCAGTACCTCCTTCATAGATTCATCCATAATTCCTGTTTTCTGATATTTTGGATTTAAGTCATATCCAATTTCTGCCGTTTTTTTATCTTTTGAAAAATTCCAAAGACAAATCGAACCAATCATTTTTTGATCGTTTCGACTTGAAATACTCTAGTAAATAATCTGGCTTTTGTTAATCTTTAAATTGATTTCTTTAATAAAATCAATAGCTTTCTCTTTAGTATCAGCGTTTGGCCTTTTTACAAATTGATTTACAATTTTGTCAGAACGTAAATAAGAAATATTTTCCCAATCAGATTCCTTTAATTTCCTAAGCGTCAATCTTTCAGTTTTTAAAATTGGGAAATCTTTAAAGTTCATTTGTGAGTTTTTTCAAACTTGCAACCAACGCTCTCTCAAAAAGACAAGTGGTGCGGAATTTTGGATGCTGGTTTGTGGTCTTGATGGTTTTGTTTGTTAAAAGAAAGAATTTAGCTCTTTTCTATCAAACCCGCCATATCCGTTATAGTTTGTTAGATGCCGTATTTTATTCGATTTCACTTTTTGAAATATTCGATAAAATATTAATTCCACTTTTTTTCATAAGTTCACTAGCGTTAAAATCATAACATATTTCAGGGTGAAGTTCATAACTGAAAATCATTGAATTATCTTTAATCTCACTATTAAAACTATAATTGGTAACTAACTTATTATTCCCCACTAGTTTTGCAAGTTCAATATCGTGCGTTGCAATAATACCTGACGTTTTAAGCTTACTTATTTGATTAACCAATGAAAAACCTCCTCTATGTCTATCTTTTGAATTTGTTCCCTTAAACATCTCATCCAATAGAAAAAAAACATTGTGATTACTTTCTATTAATTTCAACATTTTTTCTATTCTATCTAATTCTGCATAAAAAGAAGAAACTCCTTCCTTCAAATTATCCTGGGTTCTCATACTGGTAAATAATTTCAGCTTAGTAATCTGCCCATATTTTGCACAACAAGGTGCGCCAGCTAATGCCAATACCAGGTTTACGCCAACGCTTCTTAAAAAAGTGCTTTTTCCTCCCATATTAGAACCGGTAATCATTACAACATCACCTTGTCCTTCTGAAAGAAAATTATTACATACCCGTTTATCTGGATTTATTAAGGGATGCCCCACCGACTCAAAATATACGTAGTTGTTCTTTTCTGTTATCTCTGGAAATGTATATGATGGGTTTGAATATGAAAAACCTGCAAAACTATTTATTACTTCAAATTCACTAACTACGTCTGCCCATAATTTTAAAAATGCTTTATTTTTTGTTTTCCATTTTTCTGTATCAATAATCAAGTGAATATCCAATAGCAGGAAAAAGTTTAATAGAGTATACATGGCATTTCCACCTATTGGTACCTTTGGTATAGGTCTTTGTTGTGAGAAATCCAATATTTTGCATAGACTGCTAATTTCATTGTATGCTGAATATTTGCCATGGATTAATACTGATTGTAAATCGTATAATTTTTTTGACTTGAAATTTTCACTTTCAATTTTGTTGATAAGTGTCCGGTAACCCCTTAAAATTTGAAGATTCTTAGTTGAGGTTTTAACGATATCCTCCGCCATGGGTTTTACCTTTTTTAAAATCATATAGTTGATTAGCAAAACTAAGATCATGAGAGAAAAATAAATAATCACCTTTTGTGAACCCAGGTTAGCATAAAAAAAGTATGAGACAAGCAATAACAGAACAGGAAGGATTAATGCAACTGCTATATATATTCTTCGATATTTTAATAAAACAACAGGTTCTTTTACCCAATCTAACAGTTTAAAATAATCACTTTTTTTATTTTGAAAGTGCATGCCTGCCGCCTGAAAATCTTGCCTCCACTCTAATTTTTGAGATAATTCTTTTATAGCTTTTTGTCTGTCAAGTATTTCATTATTAGATGCAGGTTCAGACAACCATTCTGATAAGAGTATATTCCCTGACTCGGTAGTTGTCCTGTTAACTAACTGAAAAATAGAATGCTGCCCGAAAATATCTAGATCTGAAGTGTATGGGTGATTTGGATTAATGAACTTATGTCCGGTATCAAATCCCTCCAGATTACATTTTTCTCTTAGAATTTCAAATTCATTTATTCTTTTCAGGAATGACGTATGTTTTGTCAGGTAAGCTATTTTGGTATGATGCTTTAAAACTAAAGCAAAACATATTATTGAAATAGGGAAAACAATAAAAAAGGGAGTAAATAATTCGTTACTAAACAAGTATATAAGAATGATACTTGAAATTAAAAAAATAAATAGCCTAAGAAATGAATTACGATTTAATAACTTGTTTAGCTTAAGTAATTTGGTGTCATATATTTTTGTATTATCTCTATATATTTTCATTGTTTTTCAACTTAAAATGCTTCTGAATATTGAAATACCGTGATGGCTCATCTTTAATATGGCATGTAACGGTCTTGGTCCGCAAGTGGCGTGGAGTACGGACGGTTTCTTGTTGATTCTGTTGTTTTTTACCTAGTCTCTAAAATAATACTTTTCACTAGAAAGCCCGTTATTTGCTGTTAACTGATGTTGGCAAATGGCGTTTTTTCAGATGGTAAATTCAGTTTTTTTAAGATATTTTTCAACCGGGAAAGCGACGTTTCTTCAATTAAGTCCGTCTTGATTTTCAATTTTTGAGATTCAGTTATTAGTATATAATCGTTCCCTTTCTTTTTAATCAAATTAATCTCATCTAGGTTAATTTTCTTTCCATATCCATATAGTATATTCTTTCTAATAGTTCCAGTTTCTACTTTCAAATATTGATTAATTAAATCGTATAGATAGTGAGTGATATATAGAATTCCAAGGCCTAAGAATATATAATCTGACCATCGTAAATTGTCATCTGTTATTAAATTATATATTCCAATTCCAGTCCATAGTAATCCAAGTATTAAATTACCAAAAAGTGTTTTTTTCTTAAATCTAATTGTCATTTTATATGTTATTTTTAGCTTATTGCCAACGTATTATATTCCATTTCTTTTATCCCAGAATATATAATGCAATCGGGATAAGTAGAGTTTATCACATTTCAAGTAAATCTATTAAAATTTTGTTAATACCGCATAGAGGAAAGCGCAAAGTTAAAATATCTTAATCGCAAACCGGATTGCTAAAACATTTTGAAGAAAGGCTGTGTGGTTGGACGAGCAAACACATCATCGAAAACCGCCCAGCAAAACTTGTCCCTAACTACTTTTGGGAAGACCCGCTTGGCATCTCCAGAGTGAAGCCGAAGGATCTGGTGGTTTAAGAGGCTCACTCCTTCATTTAATGGCGGAGCCATCCCCTCAATTGTATGCCGTTTTTACTTTTCCAACCAAGATGTGTCCCTCGAAGTAAATAATAAAAATTGACAAAACGATTTATAAAGTCTTTTGGGTGGCGAATAAAATTTCTTTCATCTTGTTAACATGAAACTGTATGTCTTCTCCTTTTTCCTGGTAGCTTGCTGCCATTTTAGATAAACCGTTTTTATTGTTATCATCTTCCATTTTCTTCAGGAGCGTTCTGCGTTCCTCCATAATGCGCAAAGCTATCCATAGTGTAGATTCTAATATTTCACCTTGTTTCACTACCAAATCTTTTTCAGAATACGAATGCCCGATATGACATCGGTACCGGTCCGATTTTTCCTGCCCGTCCCGATGATTATCGGGATCATTCAGGTTATCATTTTGTTTGGGGATGTCCCACAATCCGCCCCCACAATCAGGACAGGCATATATACTTTTAACGCCCAATTGTTTTACATTTTCATAATCCACCACTACTCTTTCCGCAATCTCAGATTCAATAATAACATCTTGTGGGGCAGCTATTTCTTTGGGGTTCGTTTGAGAAATTTCAAAAAATGTCTCACCCATTTGATCGAGCGGAATGCAGTAATCAACATCCATGTTATTCAGAACCGATAGGGGCATGTCAGGATATTCTGCTTGGTTAGGGTCTTGCACGATGCAGGTTCCTCCACTTCTTTTAATGGCCAACATGCCCGTGGTTCCGTCATCAAGTGAGCCCGTTAATACAACCCCAATAACTCGTGTGCTGTATGCGGCAGCGGCTGAACGAAACAATACATCAATTGAAGGTCGCCAACGATTTTCTTCAGGACCCCGACCAAGAATAATTTTGTTTTTCTTGACGAGTAAATGTTGATTGGGTGCGGCAACGTAAATATGCCCTTTTTCTATTTTAGCATCTTCTTTTGCTACTTCACATTTTAAAGAGGTATGTGGTTGAAGCCTATGTACTAAAAAATCACTGATACTTGTGCGGGATAAGTGCATCACGATAAAAAAAGCCGCATCTGTACTGTCTTTCAACTGCGAAACCAATTCAATCAATGCATTCATGCCGCCTGCGGAAGTGCCAACTACAATAATAAAGTTTGGTGCTTTCATTTTTAAATTTTTATGATTATTAAGAATACTTCCGTTGATTTGAAAACGAAGGAGAAGATAATAAAAGTGTCCCAGTCGGTTTCATGTTAGCAAGGTTCCTTAAAAGTCTTGTCCTAATATATGAAAAGAAGCGGATTTTTTAAACACTTACTTTTCGGATAATTACAGACCTTTATTTTATGCTTATACTTTCGTTTTAGCACTCATTCTGCTATTCTTTATACACATTGTGTTTGTGCCCGGCATGGGCATCTTTTTCCTATCTAAGATATAGTATTAATCTTGAGGGTGCAAGTCCCTTATGGGCAGGGGTAACCCTTCGACTCCGCTCAGGATAAACAAGGTAGGAAGAAGATTGGGATTCAGGACCTTCCGGCCTCAGGGGTATCTAATTTAATCCCTCAATAAGGGTTTAATTCCCCTGGCCTGCCCGAAATCAATTTCTTTAAGGCGGGCCTGCCCGAAATCAATTTCATTAAGGCGGGCCTGCCCGTACCGTTCGGGCGGGCTTGCCCCGAGATTCTTGATTTATATATTCTTTAATAAGTGCTAATTATAGGATGATTCCGTTGGCTGCCCTTAGACTTGTAAAAGTTTTCAAAAAACATCAGAAGGTGGAGTTACCGCTGATAGCTATCTATAACAGACCTTATACTTTCTTGAATTCCCGTAAAGGAAGATCCCGGTTCATAAAAGGGCCCGGTCTGCAAATTTTTAGTACCTTAATTACCCTCGTATAAATTTTATAAAATGAATTTTAGAAAGGTCTTTCTTTATTTTGTTATTGTACTAAGTTGCCTGGTAATCCTCGCCAGCCTGCTATCCCTTTTGTATAACCTGCCTTTCTGGTATTCCAAATTGCTGGATTTTCCCCGACTGCAATATTTGATCCTGGCAACCGTGTTCCTGCTACTCTTTGTTGGCTTGGCTAAAAAGTGGAAGTGGCCATCGATCCTTCTGGTCTCGGGTCTCGTTGCAGCTATAGCTATACAATCCGTAGTTATCTTTCCTTACTGGTTTGGAGAAAAAGCAGTTCCCGATGCGGGTAAAAATTATTCCGAAGACAATTCCGTAAGTATTCTTCTGGCAAACGTGTTGATCAGTAATCGGGAGTCAGAAAAATTTTTGAACGTTGTTCGTGAGTCTGATCCTGACCTGGTGCTGGCAATGGAAGTCAACCAATGGTGGATGGACGAGCTGGAGATACTTAAGAAGAACTATCCTTATGTAATAGAACAGCCAAATGAGGAGGCCTACGGGATGGCATTATATTCCAAATTTCCTCTTCTGGATGAGCAGGTAAAATATCTCAAACATAAGGATGTGCCATCTTTTCACGCCAGGGTGCAGCTAAATTCCGGAAAGGAATTTTTGTTTCACGGGGTGCATCCCGTAGCTCCAATGCCCAGTGACAAATATCCAGACAACGTGGGAGAAGGGGAAGTGGCACTTCTCAAGGTTGGCAATTTTGTCGCGGAAGAAGAGATCCCTTCTATGGTAGCGGGCGATTTTAACGATGTCTCATGGTCCCGTACCGCAAGATTGTTTGGCAGTAGTGGCAATTTGAAAAATGTGCGGCTGGGGAGAGGGATTTATAGTAGTTTTGATGCCAATTCAAGGATCATGAGATGGCCGCTGGATCACTATTTTGTAACCGAAGAATTTCAAGTGGTGGCTCTCAGGAGATTATCAAAAATTGGATCTGATCATTTTCCTGTTTATGCTAAATTTGTTTTAGTTGAATAGCTAAAGACTCATGATCTATTGTGTTAGGCTTTACCGGCAAACGAATGCTTGGTTATGAGCTACAATATTTTTCAGTTTTATTTATGTTTTCAGTCAGTTTTCTATTCGCATATATAAAATGAAATACAATTATTCTATAAAATGCTACTATTGGTAATTTGATATAATTCCAATATGGCTTATTGTTATCAAATCCCATTTGCCATATTCCCGTAATCATTTTTATCAAAATTACTTTTTCTAATTGAAAGTTTAAATTTTCTTTCAGAGTTCCGGCGAGCTTGCACCCAAAATCAGTCTATTTAAAAATCTAAGTTTACTGTCAATTATGGACTAAAATAAGTCTTCTAAACCTGGGATTATTGGCCATAACGCTGTGTTTGTAGCCACAAGGTAGTTCTTACCTGATCTTTCAAAGTGGCACAAAACGAACCGTAATATCCAGTCACGCAGCGATAGAAGGCTTTGCCACAGCGGGAGTTCTTAGTTTTCAGCAAATTTTAGTAAAGGATTTATATTTCCATTGTCAGCCTCTCTTAATGCCGTGATATATACTTTCCTCGTTTCATCCGCTTTAACCATATTTGACTTGTTCCAACTAAAAATTTCTTTTCCGAAAATAGATTCAATAATTATATCAGCCATCATTCTTGAGTGCCTGCCATTTCCATTGGGAAAGCAGTGAATTGATACAATTTTATGTTTAAATCAAATCGCAATCTCTTCAGGTGAATAGGTTTTGTTTTCTATCCAATATTTGGTGTCTTTTAGTACCTTTTAATCAACGAAAGTTTCTCTTATTACATCTTTTAATTTCCTTATTTCAGCACTTGTCAATTTATCAAAGGTATTTATAATTCGTGATTTGTCAATTGTTCGTATTTGGTCAATCGCCATCATTCCTTTTTTACCGCTCGATTTAAAAGAAACTCTTGTAGGGTATTTATTGAGATTTGTTGTCATTGGGACCACAACAATCGTTTTTAGATATTTATTAAGTTCATTTGGAGAAATTATTACGTAAGGACGGGTTTTTTTAATTTCACTACCAATTGTCGGATCAAGGTTTACGAGAACTATGGAATATTGTTTTAAATCCATTCATCAAAATCATCATCTTCAAACACACCATTCATCAATAATTGATCATCTCCGCTTTCAGCCATTTTTTTGAATTTATCTTCCCAGTTTTTTCTGGGAGATTCAATCGGTTTCAGGATTATATGGCCCTTTTCAAGAATAAGCTCAACTTTGTCTTTAATATTATATTTTAAAAGAATTGTTTTGCTCAAACGCAAACCTTTCGAATTTCCAATTTGTATAATTGCTGTTTCCATTACTCTAAATTTTGTAAATACAAAGTTATTACTTTTTGTCCAATATCAAAATTCTATTTTCGGTTTAAATTGCATTAATGCCTACGGTCTTGGTCCGAAAGTAGCGTGGAGTAGGGAGGCTTTTGCCGGCTTTATTGTTCGTATTGGAGTCTAAAATATAATTTTAAAATAAATGCATGCTATTTGCGGTTTCCGAATATTAGGAAGAAGAAGTCAGCAAACCTCAACGCGCTTTCTTTTTGCTTCATGAATGCTTCAGGCGCGAAGTCATG
>NZ_JH594606.1:885601-887651 GCF_000243235.1 Gillisia limnaea DSM 15749 | reverse complement strand
CGCTCGATTTAAAAGAAACTCTTGTAGGGTATTTATTGAGATTTGTTGTCATTGGGACCACAACAATCGTTTTTAGATATTTATTAAGTTCATTTGGAGAAATTATTACGTAAGGACGGGTTTTTTTAATTTCACTACCAATTGTCGGATCAAGGTTTACGAGAACTATGGAATATTGTTTTAAATCCATTCATCAAAATCATCATCTTCAAACACACCATTCATCAATAATTGATCATCTCCGCTTTCAGCCATTTTTTTGAATTTATCTTCCCAGTTTTTTCTGGGAGATTCAATCGGTTTCAGGATTATATGGCCCTTTTCAAGAATAAGCTCAACTTTGTCTTTAATATTATATTTTAAAAGAATTGTTTTGCTCAAACGCAAACCTTTCGAATTTCCAATTTGTATAATTGCTGTTTCCATTACTCTAAATTTTGTAAATACAAAGTTATTACTTTTTGTCCAATATCAAAATTCTATTTTCGGTTTAAATTGCATTAATGCCTACGGTCTTGGTCCGAAAGTAGCGTGGAGTAGGGAGGCTTTTGCCGGCTTTATTGTTCGTATTGGAGTCTAAAATATAATTTTAAAATAAATGCATGCTATTTGCGGTTTCCGAATATTAGGAAGAAGAAGTCAGCAAACCTCAACGCGCTTTCTTTTTGCTTCATGAATGCTTCAGGCGCGAAGTCATGAAATCGCAGATTCGAAGAAGTCAAACTTCACGCAGCGGGGGTTTATGAAAAGTGCGGAAGAAGTAAGGCCAAAGGAAATAAGCTGAAGGAGGAAAGTTTAAAATAAAATAACCTCCCAAAAATGCCATTTTTGGGAGGTTATTTTATTAACGGGGTTTCTTTTTTTAATCTCTGAACTGCGGCGCCAGTTCTTCATCCTTAAGATGTTTGGCATAAAATCCCAACATTGCTTTATAAAGGTCAATCCGGTTTTCCTCTTTTCCGAAACCATGTCCTTCATCATACTTGACCATATAAGGAACATCAACGCCTTTTGCACGTAGCGCCCTTACAATTTGATCGGACTCGTCAATGTTCACCCGCGGATCATTCGCACCCTGAACCACAAGTAATGGCTTTTTAATTTTGTCAATATGAAAGACCGGTGAAACCTCTTCCATAATCGTTTTTTCTTCAGGGACTTTTTCGTCATACCAGATCTCTCTCAATATTTTCTCATAAGGCTTCCAATAAGGCGGAATAGTTTCCATGAAAGTAAATAAATTGGAAACACCTACATAATCCACACCGGCAGCATAAAGGTCTGGAGTTTTGGTGAGACCCCTCAATACTGCATATCCACCATGGCTGCCCCCATAAATGGCAGCTTTATCTGGATCTACCCAGCCCTGGCTGATCACGTATTTCAAACCATCTTCAACATCGTCCATTGCTTTTCTCCCAATTTGTTTGAATCCAGATTCTAAAAATTCACGACCATAACCTCCGGAAATCCTAAAATTCACCTGCAGCGTGGCATAACCACGACTAGCAAACAATTGTGCCTCTGGATTAAATCCCCAGGAATCTCTTACACCTTGCGGGCCTCCATGAGGATTGACAATAACAGGAACTTTTTGCCCTTCCAGAGCGGCTTTTGGGAGGGTGATATAACCATGTATGGTTTTTCCATCCCGGCTTTTAAAGGTAATGGGCCTCATTTCGGCCATATCTTCACCTTTGAGTTGGGGCATCAAATTATACAACAATTCAAATTTATTGGCCTCAACATTATACGACCAATATTCGCCGTACAATTTATCACTTTGAAGGAATACCAAATACTTACTTTCGTCATCAGTTTTATCAGCTATAGAATATTCCTTATTGGGGAATTCTTCAGTGATACGCTTATGTAGCTTTTTATAGTAGTCGCTAACCGGTACGATTTCCTGCTTTTCCCCCTCAAAAGTGTAATAATCCAGTTCGTAATTCCTATTTCGCGACAGGGAGACACCAGTAATATCAAAATCGTCATTCGCAAATAACTTTTTGATCACCTTATTTTCCTTCAGGTCGTACAGATAAACCGT
>NZ_JH594606.1:662933-885501 GCF_000243235.1 Gillisia limnaea DSM 15749 | reverse complement strand
AAAGGGCCCGGTCTGCAAATTTTTAGTACCTTAATTACCCTCGTATAAATTTTATAAAATGAATTTTAGAAAGGTCTTTCTTTATTTTGTTATTGTACTAAGTTGCCTGGTAATCCTCGCCAGCCTGCTATCCCTTTTGTATAACCTGCCTTTCTGGTATTCCAAATTGCTGGATTTTCCCCGACTGCAATATTTGATCCTGGCAACCGTGTTCCTGCTACTCTTTGTTGGCTTGGCTAAAAAGTGGAAGTGGCCATCGATCCTTCTGGTCTCGGGTCTCGTTGCAGCTATAGCTATACAATCCGTAGTTATCTTTCCTTACTGGTTTGGAGAAAAAGCAGTTCCCGATGCGGGTAAAAATTATTCCGAAGACAATTCCGTAAGTATTCTTCTGGCAAACGTGTTGATCAGTAATCGGGAGTCAGAAAAATTTTTGAACGTTGTTCGTGAGTCTGATCCTGACCTGGTGCTGGCAATGGAAGTCAACCAATGGTGGATGGACGAGCTGGAGATACTTAAGAAGAACTATCCTTATGTAATAGAACAGCCAAATGAGGAGGCCTACGGGATGGCATTATATTCCAAATTTCCTCTTCTGGATGAGCAGGTAAAATATCTCAAACATAAGGATGTGCCATCTTTTCACGCCAGGGTGCAGCTAAATTCCGGAAAGGAATTTTTGTTTCACGGGGTGCATCCCGTAGCTCCAATGCCCAGTGACAAATATCCAGACAACGTGGGAGAAGGGGAAGTGGCACTTCTCAAGGTTGGCAATTTTGTCGCGGAAGAAGAGATCCCTTCTATGGTAGCGGGCGATTTTAACGATGTCTCATGGTCCCGTACCGCAAGATTGTTTGGCAGTAGTGGCAATTTGAAAAATGTGCGGCTGGGGAGAGGGATTTATAGTAGTTTTGATGCCAATTCAAGGATCATGAGATGGCCGCTGGATCACTATTTTGTAACCGAAGAATTTCAAGTGGTGGCTCTCAGGAGATTATCAAAAATTGGATCTGATCATTTTCCTGTTTATGCTAAATTTGTTTTAGTTGAATAGCTAAAGACTCATGATCTATTGTGTTAGGCTTTACCGGCAAACGAATGCTTGGTTATGAGCTACAATATTTTTCAGTTTTATTTATGTTTTCAGTCAGTTTTCTATTCGCATATATAAAATGAAATACAATTATTCTATAAAATGCTACTATTGGTAATTTGATATAATTCCAATATGGCTTATTGTTATCAAATCCCATTTGCCATATTCCCGTAATCATTTTTATCAAAATTACTTTTTCTAATTGAAAGTTTAAATTTTCTTTCAGAGTTCCGGCGAGCTTGCACCCAAAATCAGTCTATTTAAAAATCTAAGTTTACTGTCAATTATGGACTAAAATAAGTCTTCTAAACCTGGGATTATTGGCCATAACGCTGTGTTTGTAGCCACAAGGTAGTTCTTACCTGATCTTTCAAAGTGGCACAAAACGAACCGTAATATCCAGTCACGCAGCGATAGAAGGCTTTGCCACAGCGGGAGTTCTTAGTTTTCAGCAAATTTTAGTAAAGGATTTATATTTCCATTGTCAGCCTCTCTTAATGCCGTGATATATACTTTCCTCGTTTCATCCGCTTTAACCATATTTGACTTGTTCCAACTAAAAATTTCTTTTCCGAAAATAGATTCAATAATTATATCAGCCATCATTCTTGAGTGCCTGCCATTTCCATTGGGAAAGCAGTGAATTGATACAATTTTATGTTTAAATCAAATCGCAATCTCTTCAGGTGAATAGGTTTTGTTTTCTATCCAATATTTGGTGTCTTTTAGTACCTTTTAATCAACGAAAGTTTCTCTTATTACATCTTTTAATTTCCTTATTTCAGCACTTGTCAATTTATCAAAGGTATTTATAATTCGTGATTTGTCAATTGTTCGTATTTGGTCAATCGCCATCATTCCTTTTTTACCGCTCGATTTAAAAGAAACTCTTGTAGGGTATTTATTGAGATTTGTTGTCATTGGGACCACAACAATCGTTTTTAGATATTTATTAAGTTCATTTGGAGAAATTATTACGTAAGGACGGGTTTTTTTAATTTCACTACCAATTGTCGGATCAAGGTTTACGAGAACTATGGAATATTGTTTTAAATCCATTCATCAAAATCATCATCTTCAAACACACCATTCATCAATAATTGATCATCTCCGCTTTCAGCCATTTTTTTGAATTTATCTTCCCAGTTTTTTCTGGGAGATTCAATCGGTTTCAGGATTATATGGCCCTTTTCAAGAATAAGCTCAACTTTGTCTTTAATATTATATTTTAAAAGAATTGTTTTGCTCAAACGCAAACCTTTCGAATTTCCAATTTGTATAATTGCTGTTTCCATTACTCTAAATTTTGTAAATACAAAGTTATTACTTTTTGTCCAATATCAAAATTCTATTTTCGGTTTAAATTGCATTAATGCCTACGGTCTTGGTCCGAAAGTAGCGTGGAGTAGGGAGGCTTTTGCCGGCTTTATTGTTCGTATTGGAGTCTAAAATATAATTTTAAAATAAATGCATGCTATTTGCGGTTTCCGAATATTAGGAAGAAGAAGTCAGCAAACCTCAACGCGCTTTCTTTTTGCTTCATGAATGCTTCAGGCGCGAAGTCATGAAATCGCAGATTCGAAGAAGTCAAACCTCACGAATCGGGGTGGCTGGGCTGCGCAAAGTCTCCCGACTTTGAAATGATCTTCTTCATCTGGCTGCGCGAAGTCTCCTGACTTTGAGCTTTTTTCAGCTCCCCCTTCGGGCCTGCCTGCCGGCAAGGCAGGGGTTGGGGGCTACAGGCGCGAGGTCATGAAATCGCAGATTCGAAGAAGTCAAACTTCACGCAGCGGGGGTTTATGAAAAGTGCGGAAGAAGTAAGGCCAAAGGAAATAAGCTGAAGGAGGAAAGTTTAAAATAAAATAACCTCCCAAAAATGCCATTTTTGGGAGGTTATTTTATTAACGGGGTTTCTTTTTTTAATCTCTGAACTGCGGCGCCAGTTCTTCATCCTTAAGATGTTTGGCATAAAATCCCAACATTGCTTTATAAAGGTCAATCCGGTTTTCCTCTTTTCCGAAACCATGTCCTTCATCATACTTGACCATATAAGGAACATCAACGCCTTTTGCACGTAGCGCCCTTACAATTTGATCGGACTCGTCAATGTTCACCCGCGGATCATTCGCACCCTGAACCACAAGTAATGGCTTTTTAATTTTGTCAATATGAAAGACCGGTGAAACCTCTTCCATAATCGTTTTTTCTTCAGGGACTTTTTCGTCATACCAGATCTCTCTCAATATTTTCTCATAAGGCTTCCAATAAGGCGGAATAGTTTCCATGAAAGTAAATAAATTGGAAACACCTACATAATCCACACCGGCAGCATAAAGGTCTGGAGTTTTGGTGAGACCCCTCAATACTGCATATCCACCATGGCTGCCCCCATAAATGGCAGCTTTATCTGGATCTACCCAGCCCTGGCTGATCACGTATTTCAAACCATCTTCAACATCGTCCATTGCTTTTCTCCCAATTTGTTTGAATCCAGATTCTAAAAATTCACGACCATAACCTCCGGAAATCCTAAAATTCACCTGCAGCGTGGCATAACCACGACTAGCAAACAATTGTGCCTCTGGATTAAATCCCCAGGAATCTCTTACACCTTGCGGGCCTCCATGAGGATTGACAATAACAGGAACTTTTTGCCCTTCCAGAGCGGCTTTTGGGAGGGTGATATAACCATGTATGGTTTTTCCATCCCGGCTTTTAAAGGTAATGGGCCTCATTTCGGCCATATCTTCACCTTTGAGTTGGGGCATCAAATTATACAACAATTCAAATTTATTGGCCTCAACATTATACGACCAATATTCGCCGTACAATTTATCACTTTGAAGGAATACCAAATACTTACTTTCGTCATCAGTTTTATCAGCTATAGAATATTCCTTATTGGGGAATTCTTCAGTGATACGCTTATGTAGCTTTTTATAGTAGTCGCTAACCGGTACGATTTCCTGCTTTTCCCCCTCAAAAGTGTAATAATCCAGTTCGTAATTCCTATTTCGCGACAGGGAGACACCAGTAATATCAAAATCGTCATTCGCAAATAACTTTTTGATCACCTTATTTTCCTTCAGGTCGTACAGATAAACCGTGTTTTTGTCTGTTTCCAGATTTGAAACAACATAGGCATCATGGGGATATTCAGTCGCATAATTTAAGGTAGGATTAAAGTTGTCTTTCCAATTAATTTGCTTGATTACCTCAAAATCCTTAGATTCTGTAGCTTTGTTATAATAAAGATCCATATTGACACCTTCGCGCAAGCGCACAAAGCCCCTTAAGGCTCCATCCTTGTCAAAAAGGTAGTTCATAATAGGATTTGCAACATCATCATTGGTGTACAGTTTTTCAATTTCCCCGGTCTCAATATCCAATTTGTAAGGTTCAAAAACCTGTGCATTTTCTTTGTTCATAGAAATAATGACGTGGTTCTTGTCATCTTTTAAAAGGTCCAAAATCTGGGCCTGAACTCCTTCGAATGGTGTTAAATCCTTTGTATTTAACCCATCAACATCTGCTGCATATAAATGGTAGTTTTCGTTTCCTCCTTTGTCCATTACATAGAGCAGTCTATCCTCATTCCCCCAGCCATAGCCTCTTACCAATTCATCCTTCTCTACAATTGCCCGGGTAATTTCATTCGTTTTAAGGTTTTTTACAAAAACGTGGTTTTTGGCATTTTCATCTTTTTCGCGGTAGGACATATACTTACCATCTGGGGAGAACTGGAAAGAACTCGCCTTTGGTTTGGCAAAATAATCTTCCACACCATATTTGTAATCCCCCTGATCGAAGGCCGCCAGTTGCTCCAATTCTTTTTTAGATGAGGGTAAGGATATATCCCCTGGTACTGTTATTTCCACTTTTTGAAGTACCAGAGGAAACTCTTGTCCCGACTGTTTAAAAGTACCGGTAATAGTTTCTTCTTTGAGAGTGCCGGTGTAAATGGCGCCAATTTTGGTATAGGAGAGGGTAACCTGGTTATTTACAAGTTTAACCTGGTCCAGGGGCAATCCAAAAGCTCCCTGCAAAGGACTGTCCATAGTTCCTGAAAGAGAGTCATTCTCTTTAGTGATGGCGAATTTCAATGGCAATTCACTGCCCTGTACATCCAATTTCCCTTCCCAGGTTCCTTTCAATTCCTGAGCCTGGATTCCATTTATTCCCGTAAATACCGAAAATAAAAGAATATAGGACAACTTCATAACCTTGTTTTTCATTCTCTAAAAATTTAATAGTTAATGAACTAAAGTTAGCTATTTTCGAAATACAACTAGATTTTTCACAAAATGATTTTATAAGTCTACATATTTTTCATTTTGCCAATCCAAGACCCC
Source organism: Gillisia limnaea DSM 15749 (assembly GCF_000243235.1). Classification (GTDB taxonomy): domain Bacteria; phylum Bacteroidota; class Bacteroidia; order Flavobacteriales; family Flavobacteriaceae; genus Gillisia; species Gillisia limnaea. Next base: position 880,053 of record NZ_JH594606.1, on the reverse strand, counting down.
GTTGCGCAAAGTCTTCAGAATTTTAGCTTTACATCATTTTGAAACCTATAACTTCGTCAAAGTTTAACTTCGTTGAATCTGCGATTTCCCGGCTTTGAAACGAATCATTTTTCAATAATGCTCTGGCCTCGCAAAGTCTCCTGACTTTGATCTTCACGTCATTTTAAAACCTATTACCTCCCCAAAGTCTCCCGCCTTTGAAACAGATCATCTTTAAAATAGTAGACCTTGCTTATTTTGATTCTATGGGCCTTAGGAGGCAAAAAGTTTAAAAACAATAAGAATAAGAAGTCAGGAGACTTCAATGTGCTTATTAAATCTTCAAAAATTTTCAAAAGAAATAGACTTCACGCAGCGGGCTATATATTCTTCAACTTTATCGGCTTCAATTTTCATTTTTTACGACTTTATTCTTATTTCAATTCCTTTAAAATCAATACCGGCACCTTTGGATTAAAATCGATGTCTTCCTTAAATCGCTGTGAAAAGAGTTTGCTGAAAAACCCCTGTTTTCGTTTATAAAGCGCGAGAAAATTACTTTCTCTACTTTCAATAAATAAATGAACACCCGTGGTAACCGTAGTTTGCGTGAGTCTATGAAAGCTGAAATCAACTTCGGCAAAATAGGTTTTCAGCGTTTCTTTGTTTTGTTCCTGCTCTTTAGTGAGCGGCCTGCTGTCGCTATCAATATACAAGATCCTGATGCTGGCATTTAAATTAATAGTCATATCTATTAGCACCGAAACTTCTTTGTTTTTAAATGGAAATTTATAATTGGTAGGGAAAACTATTTCTCTGTTGGATTCTGGTAGTTCTTGCATTTGTTCAGGAAGAATTAAAAAGGGACAATCTTCTACCTTTTCGGTCACTTCTGAAATTTCATTCTCAAAAGCCGCGTTTATCGAAACATTTTCCCCCCGGGAAACCATTAAAATCAAATCTATATTGTGCGCATCTATGCATTCCTGCATTGCTTCGGCGAGATCTTTATTTCGCGATATTGTTTTAAACTGATGTTTCTCGTTTTCTTTTCTGAAATTTAAACCTTGTAGAATTTTCTGTAATCCTTTTTCAGATTTAGCCTTTGCTGCTTCCAGTTCGGCATTGTAATTCCTGCTTAGGGTAATCCTTGTGGGAACTTCATAAGCATTCAGAATAAAAAAAGTACAGGGAATATTTTTGTAAAGATTTAAAGCATACACCAAGGTATTCCAGGCATGTTTGGTGAAATTGGTAGGAATAAGAATTTTCTTTTCCATAGAATAAAATGAATTAATAAGCAATTTCTGTAAATATACTAAAACTAATTTCCCAATATTTCTATTTTCCAGCGGAAAAACCTGATTTAAACAAAGGGAATGAATAAAAAATTACGTTTAAAGATGATTTCTAACACGAAGTCAGGAGACTTCAGCGCGCTTTTTTTCCTATCATGAAGGCAATTACGCGAGGTCATGAGACCTCACGCAGCCGGTTGGCTGGGCTGCGCAAAGTCTTCAGACTTTGCGCTTTTTTCACACCCTATTAAAAGCACATCCATCAACAAAGTCTCCCGACTTTGAAATGATTTTCTTCAGAAGTACCTGCCTATTTTCTCCAGGTTCTACCATTCTATTGCGAAGAAAAAGGTCAAAAACAATAAAAACACGAAGTCAGGAGACTTCAAAGTGCTTTTTTTTATCATGACGGCAATTAGGCGCGAGGTCATGAGACCTCACGCAACGATAGAAGGCTTTGCGCCTTTTTTACACCTTATTTTAAGCACATCCATCAACAAAGTTCTCCTGACTTTGAAATGATTTTCTTCAGAAGTACCTGCCTTTTTTCTCCAGGTTCTACCATTCTATTGCGAAGAAAAAGGTCAAAAACAATAAAAATACGAAGTCAGGAGACTTCAAAGTGCTTTTTTTTCTATCATGACGGCAATTAGGCGCGAGGTCATGAGACCTCACGTAGCCGGATCTGCGATTTCCCGACTTTGAAACGAATCATGTTTCAATAATGCTCACTTTTTACTATCGTCCAACCCTTTAAAACATCTGCAACAGGATTATCGGCTAAAGTGATTTCTTTCAGCACACCATTTCCATTTACATAATTTGAAGCACTGGAATAAACAAAATCAGATGCCCGGGTAACAATTCCGGCGCGCACCGGGTTTAAATGAATGTAGTCCAATTTTGACCATAGAAATTTTTCGGTGTAGATCTCCTCCGAATGGTTTCCAAACTGCCATACCTGGTAATTTTTATTTCTGCTATGACTGTATGTAGCCTTATGAAGACGCTCGAGGATCCATTCTTTTCGGCTTTCAGGACTATTTTGAAGCAAATCAAGAATCCCGGTGGCAGTAAACTTTTTAAAATCTCTTAGCAAATTTGAAAGTTCTCCCTGCTCAGACTGAACTATCAGGTGTATGTGATTGGTCATAATAACATACCCATAAAGGATCATCCCTTTATTTTTAATACAGTAGGAAAGGCTATTTATTAAACAGTCCCTGTAAATTTGCCTACTGAAAATATCAATCCAATCCACAACTGTGGCAGTAATAAAATGAGCCTTGGTTTGATCTTTTATGGTATAACCTTCTTTCATGATTTTTCTGTCTTATAAAAATACAGAATAAAAAATTAGGTTTAAAGATGATTTCTAACGCGAAGTCAGGAGACTTCAACGCGCTTCCATTTTTTATCATTATCGCAGCAGGCGCGAGGTCATGAGACCTCACGCAGCCGGGGAGCCTGGGCTGCGCAAATTCTTCAGACTTTGCGCCTTTTTCACACCCTATTTAAAGCACATCCATCAACAAAGTCTCCTGACTTTGAAATGATTTTCTTCAGAAGTACCTGCCTTTGTTCTCCAGGTTCTACCATTCTATTGCGAAGAAAAAGTTTAAAAACAATAGGAATAAGAAGTCAGGAGACTTCAATGTGCTTTTTTTTCTATCATGACGGCATTTAGGCGCGAGGTCATGAGACCTCACGCAGCGATAGAAGGCTTTGCGCCTTTTTTACACCTTATTTTAAGTACATCCATCAACAAAGTCTCCTGACTTTGAAATGATCTTCTTCAGAAGTACCTGCCTTTGTTCTACAGGTTCTACCATTCTATTGCGAACAAAAAGTTTAAAAACAATAGGAATAAGAAGTCAGGAGACTTCAATGTGCTTTTTTTTCTATCATGACGGCATTTAGGCGCGAGGTCATGAGACCTCACGCAGCAACAGAATACTTTGCATAGCTGGGTTTTCAGATTTTTAAAACTGGATTCCTAAGCTTAATCCATACGATCTAAATATTAAATTGCCTGGTCTTTCATTGATTTCATTTAGAATAGGTTCGTTGTAGATGTAATAATTATAATCTCCAAATACGTTTAAATTTAAATTAAACGTATCGGTCCTTGTTATTGGAAATTGTAATCCGAGTCGGACATTTGCCATATCGCTTTCAATGTTATCGCTTAGAGCTATATTGTATGCAGTCATCAAATTTATATTCACACTTTCGTAATTAACGAAGTGATACCTTAGTATTCCTCCTAATTTCAATGCTGATATTTTTTGCTGTACCTGATGCTGGAAACCACCTATAGCTCCTAGTGTCAGTTTATTAAAGACCGGATAATTTATGCTATATAAAATACCGTATGATGCTTTATTATCTAGTTCTGTACTTCTTCCACCCAACAGATTATCATTAGCATCATAAATGGAATAATCATACCTAATCTCATTGGATACACCGAATTCAATTTCGATATTGGAAAAGAAACGTTTAGTTAATTTATCTTGATTTGAACTTTGAGAAATACCTCTTCCAACATTAAATAAATCGGAGGGACTTTGGGAGTAAGAGTAGAAATTAGTTATAAGGAATAGAGCAAGTAAAATTTTCTTCATTGTTATTTTCAATTTATTTTGGTTTAGTTTTAATGTGGAACAGCAAATTTATAACTGTACTTTTAATAATATATTTTAAAATAGGACCTGTAAATCTGGCTGCGCGAAGTCTCCTGACTTTGAGTTTTTCTAAATACGTTCCGTAGAATAAGCTACGTCAAAGTTTAACTTCGTTGAATCTTCGATTTCTGGCTGCGCAAAGTCTTCAGACTTTGCGCCTTTTTCACACCCTATTTAAAGCACATCCATCAACAAAGTCTCCCGACTTTGAAATGATTTTCTTCAGAAGTACCTGCCTTTGTTCTCCAGGTTCTACCATTCTATTGCGAAGAAAAATTTCAAAAACAATAAAAGCACATTGAAGTCAGGAGACTTCAATGTGCTTCTATTTTCCTTCATGATTGCAATGAGGCTCGAGGTCATGAGACCTCACGCAGCGAGGTAATTGGTCTCTAAAATATAACTTTTCAAGGGAATGTCCGTTATTTTACTTAACCGAAATAGGCACAGCCACTTCTACTATTTACTCAATGCTTTTAAAATCCGTTCTTCGTTTATTAAAATATCTCTAAATAATACGTGAGGAAACTCTTGATATTTGGATATTTTGAAAGCATCAAAAATATTTGTTAAAGTCAGAGCTGTAACAAGAGATAAATTCATTTCCGTATCCATTTCACAATCGGTCACAAAATCATCACTAAATTCAGGAGCTACAAGTAAAATTTTTACAATTCTCAAATCATTTTTTAAAGCTAAATTTTGATATGATTTTAATTGGCGAGATACTGTGCTAAATTTATTATATCCACGTTCTTTGCTGGTTTTGCATTCCACAATGATAACTTCATTATTCCCTAAGTTTAAAAGAATATCAATCATATCCTTATTGGTATTTAGCTGATTTTTAAACTTCTCATCAACATCAAAACCAAGTCCTTTGAAAATTACCTTTGTTAATTCTTCGAACTTTATACCAAGTTCACTTTCCTTAACTATAATTCCGTTTTCTTTTAATAAGTTAAGATTACGATATCCAACATTCATGTAGTTTTCTAAATATAGATTTTCTACATCCTTGTAATGTTCTAAAATATTTAGAATGTTTTCTCCCCTTTGTCGAATGCCATTTTCTTTAAGGAAAAAGGTTAAATCTGATTTAGTTATCAAATCCAAGATGTCCCTTGGTTTGATATTATAAGCAAGTAAAAATTCAGCTTTAAGAACGAATTCATCTTGTAATTCAAATTGATCTTTAATTTGTTTATTTAGCTTGGGTAAAGCTTGATTCAATTCAGCTAAAAGCTTATCAAACCCATCTAATGAAATTCCGACTTTTTCGTCTTTTTCAACAGCATCAAAATGTTCAATTAAACTGTTGATCTTTTCATCCAAGGTGCTCCCTCTCAAATTTTTAATTTCAAGACCTTTTTCACACAGTTCATTTAGCGCCTTCTTCTTTTCGGTTAATGTGCTTCCAGTCTTATAAATATCTGTAAGTAGAAGATTTGTAAATGAGACTCCTTCTTTAATTATTCCTTCAATTTTTTGAGAATAGTCAAGTTTGCGGTCAATATTATGGTCTTTTGCAATTTGGTTAATAATTGGTTCCCTCAAAAGTTTTAAAGTCCTCCTGTAAAATTTTTCTGCAACCTCTTTTTCGCGAATTTTTCTTAAAACCCTTACCATTTCATCTGCAACATAAATAGTGTTTTCCTTATTAGAATAGAAAATAACACCAATGTTTTTAAGACCTTTAATTACCTCTTGTATTTCAATTTTCTTAATTGGCAATATTGAATAATTAATCAATTTTACTTCTTCCTGCGAAAGACCAAGTTGCCTTGAAAGTGTTAGGATAATAGATAGTTCATCTGAACTAACTTTGGAATCTCGATTGTTTTCTACATCATTGTAATATGCTGTATGAAGACAGGCCTTATAAATTTTATAGTCTCTTTTGCGTTTTTCACTTAATTCGGATTTGTCATTTTCAAAATCTGCATTTAGTGCCTTAATTCTATTTTTAAGATTCTTTATTTCGGTGTCATACAGTCTTGAAAACCAATCTTGTTTCATAATACAATTGCCATCTTTAATAATGATATCAATAAGAATATCTAATTGAGATGTGATTTCCTGAAACTCACATTCTATATATTTTCGAAATTCATTGGATGTTAAATTGAATATTGTTGAAATATTCTGGTTATCAACCGACTTAAGACCTTTGTCTGAAGAGCTTAATAATTTTTCTATTTCTTTCCCGTTTTTGGGGTTTTTCGAGATTATATTGTCAATTATCTTGATAAATGAGTTCTTTTCTAGTGATCCTAGCCTATCCAAAATTTTCTCTAATTTCATATAATTGTTGTTTAGTTTGGTTGTTGACCGGTTGTGCCAAATGGTCTTGGTTCGCAAGTAGCGGGAGTAGGGACGCGAACTTGCAGGTTTAGTTATTTGTTAGTTGACGTCTAAAATATCACTTTTCATTGGTATATCCGGTATTTGCGATAACCAACTATGTTAGCAGCGGCGTTCTTCTGATTTTTAAATTCGGTAGTGAGTTCATAGCCCGGCTGCGGATTCATAGTGTACCCTAGCACTTTTACAAATAGTTCGCTGAGAAAGGTGGCCTGGAACTGCTCCTCCTTAGAGCCACGAATGTTTTCCTGGATCTCGGGATTATGAAAGAAAGTGGTGAATTTCTTATAAGCTTTTTCCACCTGCTGCTCTTCCTGCAGCCGTAGGTGATCTTTAAGTACAGAACTTTGAAATAATGCCATCGAGGGGTTTAAGGGGTAAAAACAATCGCTTTTCCTAAAATCCTGCGGGTAGGGTAGTGCAGGAAAAACTAAGGAATAGTAAATCTAAATATTTTCTTAAAATAATTGGGATATATGAGGAGAAGTTTTCAACGAATTGATTAACAATGAGGAAGTATAACAGTGGGAGGTTGTGACGTCACGGATTACAAATTTGCGCCGTCTCGTTGTCACGGATTGCAAATCCGCGCCGATCCTGACACGGATTGCAACTTTGCGCCGACACGTCACGGATTGCAAATTTGCGTGAGAAGTTGTCACGGATTAAAAATCCGCGCCGACTGATTGAGAAATAGAGAATTTGAATGCCTTTTTTACTAACTTTGCCCAAAATATATTTAAATGAAAATCAGGTTAAAAAGATTAAACGATAAGTATCATTTTGAAACCCAAAACGAGCGTGGGGACATTGTTTATTTAGACAATAAATCGGAACCTAATCCACAAGGCGCAAGCCCAATGGAATTGCTATTGATGGGAATCGCGGGTTGCAGCGGGATCGATATCGTGATGATCCTTAAGAAACAACATATCGAGCCGGAAGACCTTCAAATGGAAGTGCAGGGTTTTAGAGTAGATGGCGCTATTCCAAATGTATTTACCGCCATTAAGCTAAATGTATTTTTAAAAGGGGATTTTTCTCCAGAAAAGGCAAAACGCGCTGTAGATCTGTCTATAGAGAAATATTGTTCGGTGGCAAAGATGCTTGAAAAAGCGGCAGAGATTAGTTATGATGTTTATTTAAACGAGGAACTGGTTAAATAACATAATTTTCCTACAAAAAACTTGCATTCTAAAGTTCCAGCATTATATTTGCTGAAATAAGTTCATTTATATTTTATAATACGTTATCAAGAAAGGTTGAGGGATTAGACCCTGTGAAACCTTGGCAACCCTCCCCTGGAGAAGGTGCTACATTCTACCGCACGCATTGTGCAGATAGATAACAAAAGAATTCTTTCCCGCTCTTCTTTTTTGATAATTTTTAAATTTTTTAAAATGTCAAAATTAGAAGAAATACTTTCAAAAAAAATACTCATTCTGGACGGTGCCATGGGCACTATGCTGCAGGATTATAAATTCTCTGAAGAAGATTTTCGCGGCAGTCGCTTTGCAGACTGGCCGGTTTCTTTAAAGGGAAATAATGACTTATTATCCCTTACCCAGCCTGAGGCCATCGCAGAGATTCACCGTAAGTATTTCCTTGCAGGTGCCGATATTGTGGAAACCAATACCTTTTCAGGAACCACAATCGCCATGGCCGATTATAAAATGGAGGAACTGGTGTACGAGCTAAATTACGAGTCGGCCAGGATCGCGAAAAAGGTTGCAGAAGAACTCACTCTTGAAAATCCTGAAAAACCTCGATTTGTAGCCGGAGCAATTGGCCCTACCAATAAAACTGCAAGTATGAGCCCGGATGTTAACGACCCCGGTTATAGGGCGATCTCCTTTGAAGCGCTAAAAATCGCGTATAAGCAACAGGCCAGAGCGCTCATAGATGGCGGGGTAGATGTTCTTTTGGTAGAAACCGTCTTCGATACCCTAAATGCTAAAGCTGCCTTGTTTGGAATAGATGAGCTCAAGGAAGAATTAAACACTGCTATACCTGTAATGATAAGCGGAACGATTACCGATGCTTCCGGGAGGACCTTGTCCGGCCAAACCGCAGAGGCATTCCTTATTTCAATTTCTCATATGGATTTATTGAGCGTAGGTTTCAATTGTGCATTAGGCGCAAAACAGCTTACGCCTCATCTTGAGGTCCTTTCTCAAAAATCTGGTTTTTATGTTTCTGCATATCCCAATGCCGGCTTGCCAAATGCTTTTGGAGAATATGATGAGTCTGCAGAGGAAATGGCTAATCAAATAAAAGAATACCTGGAAAAAGGCCTGGTGAATATCCTGGGAGGTTGTTGCGGCACTACACCCGCGCATATAAAAGCTATGGCAGATGTGGCAAAAGAGTACAAACCACGGAAAATAGCTAGCCGGGAACCCTCAAAAATTTTAGACTGAAATGGCACATAAACCCGATATCATTCAACCGAAAAATCCTGTAGATTTTTCTACAGAAAAAAAGGCCCTGCGTCCGTTAAAATTGTCCGGTCTGGAACCGCTTATCATCACTCCGGAAAGCAATTTCATCAATGTGGGCGAACGCACCAATGTTGCAGGATCCAAGAAATTCCTCCGTCTCATAAACGAAGGGAATTTTGAGGAAGCCCTAAATATTGCCAGAGACCAGGTGGATGGCGGAGCCCAGATCATCGATATAAATATGGACGATGGACTCATCGAGGGAAAAGAGGCGATGGTCAAATTTTTAAATTTGATCATGGCCGAGCCTGATATTTCCCGCGTTCCCATCATGATAGATAGCTCGAAATGGGAAATTATAGAAGCCGGGCTTCAGGTAGTCCAGGGGAAATGTGTGGTGAATTCTATAAGTCTCAAAGAAGGAGAAGAGGAATTTTTAAGCCATGCTAAAAAGATAAAGCGCTATGGTGCTGCGGTTGTTGTGATGGCTTTTGATGAAGTTGGTCAGGCTGATAATTTTGAGCGAAGGATTGAAATTGCAGAACGATCCTATAGAATTCTCACTCAGAAGCTAAATTTTCCGCCTGAAGATATCATCTTCGATCTTAATATTTTTCCCGTAGCAACCGGGATGGAGGAGCATCGAAGAAATTCCATCGACTTTATCGATGCGGTTCGCTGGGTAAAACAAAATTTGCCTTATTGTAGTTTAAGCGGTGGTGTGAGCAATGTTTCGTTCTCTTTCCGCGGGAATAATCCCGTGAGGGAAGCCATGCATTCTGTCTTTTTGTATCACGCGATTAAAGCGGGAATGAATATAGGGATTGTAAATCCTGCTCTGTTGGATGTATATGACAATATTCCAAAGGATTTGTTAGAGAGGGTGGAAGATGTGATTCTGGACCGACGGGATGATGCAACAGAGCGGTTGTTAAGTTTTGCAGAGCAGGTAGTTGGAACGGCCAGGGAAAACAAGGTAGATCTTTCCTGGAGGGAAAATCCTTTGCAGGATAGAATAACACATGCGTTGGTTAAAGGAATAGATGCCTATATACTGGAAGATATCGAAGCCGCCAGGCAGGAAGCCGCACAACCCATTGAAGTCATTGAAGGTCATCTTATGACGGGGATGAATGTGGTTGGAGATCTTTTTGGAAGTGGAAAAATGTTTTTACCCCAGGTGGTTAAATCGGCCCGGGTAATGAAAAAGGCGGTAGCTTATTTGTTGCCTTTTATTGAAGAAGCGAAAGCCCCCCAGCCCCCGAAGGGGGAGCAATACTGGAAATCTGCTGATCCTATGTTGTACGGTTTGATGAAGAAATTAGCTCAAAAAATGAGGTATAACAATCCTACCCACGCTGAAACTGTGCTGTGGAATGAACTCAGTAATAAAAAACTGGAAGGATATAAATTCAGAAGACAACATATTATAGGTGGTTATATAGCAGATTTTGTTTGCCTTAAAGAACGTTTAATTGTTGAGGTAGATGGATTAATCCATCAACTGCCGGAAAATAAAAAGAGCGACGAAGAGCGAACACAATGGCTGAAGGAGCAGGGATTTAGGGTTGTACGCTTTACCAATGAAGATGTTCTCGATAATCTGGAAAAAGTCATGAACGAGCTAGCGAGTGAACTAAAAAAGGCTCCCCCATCGGGGGCGGGGGGGGCTGGCCGCATTCTTCTGGCAACCGTTAAAGGCGATGTTCACGATATTGGAAAAAATATAGTTGGGGTGGTTTTAGCCTGTAATAATTATGAGATCATAGATCTTGGCGTGATGGTAGCACCCGAGAAGATCATTGAAACAGCAAAAAGGGAGAATGTAGATGTTATTGGCCTTAGCGGATTGATCACTCCATCCCTGGATGAAATGGTTTTTTTGGCGAAGGAGATGCAACGACAAAATTTTACGGTTCCTTTATTGATTGGCGGTGCAACTACCTCTAAGGCACATACCGCGGTAAAAATAGATACTCAGTACAAAAATGCAGTGGTCCATGTAAATGATGCTTCCAGGGCGGTTACAGTAGTGGGGAATTTACTCAAGGAAAACTCCCGGAAAAAATATATGGAGGATCTAAAGGTAGATTATGACACTTTCAGAAATAACTTCCTTAAAAGGGGAAAGGTGAAGGATTACCTTTCTCTTGCTGAAGCCCGGAAAAATAAATTTAAGATCGACTGGGAAACCTCGAAGATCAAAAGTCCGATAAAACCGGGGATCCATATCATCGAAGATTTTGATCTTAAAAAACTGGAAGAATTCATCGACTGGACCCCCTTTTTCAGAAGTTGGGAATTGCACGGAAAATATCCTGCTATTTTAACCGATGAGGTGGTTGGCGAACATGCTACTTCCTTGTTTAAGGATGCACAGGTTTTACTGCAAAGAATTCTTAATGAGAAATTATTAAAGGCAAAAGCAGTCTACGGATTGTTCCCTGCAAATTCTGTCAATCACGATGATATCGAGATCACCTATAAAGACAATTCCGAAGAAAAAAAGATGATCTTCAGGACCCTGCGGCAGCAGTTGAAGAAATATGAGGGAAAGCCAAATTTTGCTTTAGCCGATTTTATTGCACCAAAGGAAACCGGAATTGAGGATCATATTGGATGTTTTTGTGTTACTACCGGATTTGGAACCCAGGAACTGGCAGATGGATTTGAGAAAGATCACGATGATTACAATTCGATTATGATCAAAGCATTATCAGACAGGCTCGTGGAAGCTTTTGCAGAATATCTTCATAAACAAATTAGAACAGAGGATTGGGGGTATGATACAGATGAAAAGCTTAGCAATGAGGAGCTCATCAAAGAAAGTTATAAAGGGATTCGGCCCGCGCCCGGCTATCCTGCCTGCCCGGATCATCTTGAAAAGATAAGTATTTGGGAAGTATTGAAAGTAGAAGAACATATAGGAGTGAAATTAACAGAAAGCCTTGCCATGTGGCCGGCTTCAAGCGTTAGCGGATATTATTTTGCCAATCCTGAAGCCCGTTATTTTGGACTGGGAAAGATCACTGCAGACCAGGTGAAGGATTTCGCCGAAAGAAAAGATGTGTCATTAAAATTTGCCGAAAAATGGCTAAACCCCAATATCGCAGATTAGGAAATTCAGGGTTAGTTGTAGAAAAGTTAATCCTGGATTGAAGTTTTAAAATGTATAATTAAATAAAATGCCCAAAGCCCCCTTCGAAGTAAGGGTTGGGAGAGGTCTATGAAAATAACAGAACACATACAAGCTTCAAATGGAAAAGCTTTATTTTCCTTTGAAATACTTCCACCTTTAAAAGGACAGAATATCCAGTCAATTTTTGATTCGATTGATCCTTTGATGGAATTCAAACCTCCATTTATAGATGTTACGTATCATAGGGAGGAATATGTTTATACCGAGCAGAAGAATGGTTTTCTCGAAAAGAAGGTCGTTAGAAAACGTCCCGGCACCGTGGGGATTTGTGCGGCTATCCAAAATAAATATCAGGTGGATGCAGTTCCACATATCTTATGTGGAGGTTTCAATAAGGAAGACACCGAGAATTTTTTGATCGATCTGGATTTCCTGGGAATTAAGAATGTGGTTGCATTGCGGGGAGATGCGGTAAAGAGTGAAACCTATTTTAGTCCGGAGCCGGGAGGGAATATTTATGCAAAAGATCTGGTAGAACAAATCAATGCTTTGAACCAGGGGAAATACCTGGACCACGCGATGGAAAACGGTAATAAAACCGACTTCTGTATTGGGGTTGCCGGCTATCCTGAAAAACACATGGAAGCACCCAATTTAGATAAGGATATTGAACGCCTTAAGGAAAAAGTGAAATCTGGAGCAGAATATATAGTAACCCAAATGTTTTTTGATAACAGCAAATATTTTGAATTTGTTGAAAAATGCCGAAAAAGCGGAATAAATGTGCCAATTATACCCGGTTTAAAGCCAATTGCCACGAAAAATCAATTAACCGTGCTTCCACATAGATTCCACGTAGATATTCCCGATGATCTTATTTTAGAAATAGAAAAATGCCGGGATAACAAGGAAGTACATAAAGTGGGAATTGAATGGTGTATTAATCAGAGTAAGGAATTAATAGAAAAAGGGGTTCCTGTGCTGCACTATTATTCAATGGGAAGAAGCACCAATATTCAGAAAATAGCATCGGCTATATTTTAATCCCTAATTGAAGTTTTAACCCGCCTGGTACGGGCGGAGAAAATTCTGAATATTTCTATTTTTACATAACTTTTGACCTTGCGCACTGGAATTATTTATTTTTGGTTCGCTTAAACCAAAGGCAGGATTTTGTCGTAATTATAGTAGATTTGCCCCCGTATGAAAAAAATCACTCTCTGCTTATTTTTGCTTTCCTATGCTTTCTCCCATTCCCAAAATGAGATAAAAAAATACTATGCTTTTGATGCCAACTATTTTTACGGGTCTATCATGGAACATAACCCGGACCTTGCGCATCTTATCACCGGGCATCCTACCGGGGTTATTTTGAGCTTGAACCGCAAAACCTACGGCCTGGAAGCCTGGGAACGGAGATACAATTATCCCGATTTTGGTTATTCCTTTTCCTACCAGGATATGAAAAATGAGTTTCTTGGAGAGAGTTACGCGCTGTATGCGCATTTTAATTTTTATTTCCTGAAACGAAATTTAATGTTTCGGATAGGGCAGGGCCTGGCATATAACACCAATCCATATCATCAGGATGATAATTATTTCAACAATGCCTTTGGGTCTTCGGTGATGAGTTCTACCTATTTAATGGCAAATTATCACAGGCAAAATATCTTTAAAGGTTTTGGATTGCAGGCAGGGGTTTCCATAATACATTATTCCAATGCCGATTTTAAATCTCCAAATAACAGCACCAATACGTTCACCTTTAACCTGGGATTAAACTATTTGCTGGAACATGAGAATATTCCCGAATTTATTCCGAAGGATCCAAAAGAAAAAAAATATAGCGAACCTATACATTATAATTTTGCCTTAAGGAGCGGGGTTAATACCCCCGGAATTATAGGGTCTAAAACGTATCCTTTCCTTACTTTAACTGCTTTTGCAGATAAAGTGATCAATAAAAAAAGTACGCTTCAGGCCGGGACAGAGGTTTTCTTCTCCAGGGCCTTGGAGGAATTTATTTACTACCAATCTGTAGCCTTTCCATCCGGAAAAACCGTTGGGGATGAAGATTCTAAAAGGGTTGGGGTCTTCGTGGGACATCAACTTAGCTTTAATAAAATGAGCCTGATCACCCAGGTAGGCTTTTATGCCTATTACCCGTATGATGATTATGTGGAGAGAATCTATAACAGATTGGGGTTGAGAAGGAAGATTTCAGAGAATTGGTGGGCTTCGGCAACGGTGAGGTCTCATGCAGCCAACGCAGAAGCGGTAGAATTTACTTTAGGATACAGATTATGAAAAATCCATTAGAAGAATTTTCTCAAACAGCAAATGATTATGTGGATGTTACATATGGCAGTTTAAAAACAATAAATAGCAACAGATGAAACAGGTATTTGGATATATAATGCTATTCCTCATAGTTTTGGGCTGTGATGCAGAAGATGCTCCCGGCTGTTTCAAAAAGGCCGGAACTATTACTTCAGAAGTGGTGGAAGTGGCTGCATTCGAAGAAATTATTGTGTATGAAAGGGTGAAACTCTTTATCAGGCAAGGTCCTGTTCAAAAAGTGGAAATCGAGACCGGAGAGAATTTACGCAAGGATGTTTCGGTAATTGTTGAAAACAACCGCTTGAGCATACGAAATGAAAATTCCTGCAATCTGGTAAGGGATTATGAGATTACAAGGGTAACGGTTACAATGCCTAATTTAACCTGGTTGCAAAACAGCAGTGGAAGTGCCATTGAAAGCATTGGTGTATTAGAACTTGAAGATCTCTGGTTGCGATCTGTAAATCAGGAAAGAGATCCTTCTATACATACCAACGGGGATTTTATCCTGGAACTCGATGTGGAAAACCTAAGGATCACAAACGATAATATTTCCAATTATTTTCTCTCCGGAAAAGTTGAAAATTTCAACGCGTTTTTCGCAGCAGGAGATGCCAGACTGGAGGCAGGAAATCTTATTGTACAGCGATATGATATCTTTCACAGAGGTACCAATAAAATGATGATTAATCCACAGGAATCACTTCAGGGAGAAATACGCAGCACCGGAGATGTGATCTCTAAAAACCGACCCCCAAACGTGCGGGTAAAGGAATTTTATACAGGAAGATTGATTTTTGACGAAGCCCCCTAAAAAGCCCCACTAAAAAGCCCCCTAACCCCCAAAGGGGGAATAAAAAATTCTCTGGGAAAATTTTAAGCTCCCCCTTTGGGGGCGGGGGGGGCTTTGACTGATGTTAATTCTGAAAACAGGTTTTCTAAATTTTTGGTCTTCCTGTTTAGCTGAAGGGTTTTGAGTCCCTTATCGTGGGCAAAATCAAAAACCGCAGGTCGCATATCTTTTTTGGAATCAAACCTTAGCTCGTAATGAAATCCGCCGGTATTCTTAGCCGAACTAAGATATGGTAGTTCCTGCAATGCGACTTCTTCAATTCTGTAATCAAATTCCACGTGGATAATTTGAATGCTGTCATCCCGAAGTTCGCTCATTTTCATATCGGCCACAATTTTTCCGTGGTTTATTATGATCACCCGGTCGCAAATGGCTTCCACTTCCTGCATAATATGTGTGGAAAGAAAGATGGTTTTTCCTGCCCGCCCGTCGGGTTGATCTTTTGCTATGTTCAGGATTAAATTTCGTATTTCGGTAAGTTGATTTGGATCCAGTCCGGTGGTGGGTTCATCCAGTATTAAAACATCCGGATCGTGCAGCAATGCTGCAGCAAGACCCACCCGCTGCCGGTAGCCTTTAGAAAGTTGGTGAATCTTTTTATTTGCTTCAGGAGTAAGTCCGGTAAGCTGGATCACCTCCTCAATTCTGGCTTTATTGGTCTTAAAGACCGCTGCATTAAATTGCAAATATTCCCTTACATACATTTCGGTATATAATGGATTGTGTTCCGGAAGATAGCCTATGCTTTGCTGAACTTTTTCCAGCTCCTGCGGAATTTGAAAATTATTCACGCTTGCAACCCCTTCTGAAGGGGATAAAAATCCGGTAAGAATTTTCATCAAGGTGGATTTACCCGCTCCATTAGGGCCTAAAAACCCAACAATTTCACCCTTATTAATAGAAAAGGAAACCTTGTCCAGCGCTTTTTGATCCCCGTAAAACTTAGATAATTCCTTAACCCAAATAGACATAGCAAAAGTTTTTTTAAAAGTAATGATAAATTTTGTTAAGCTTGTCAGGGTTTTTTGAAACTCTTTAGCCTATAAAACTAAGTTTTAACGAAATCGGTTTCGTATAAAAAACAAAATTTTTTTGCTGATTTTTAAAATTAAATTCTACATTAGCGAAATACAAAAAGGAACAATGATCAATTTATTTACCTGGAACGCATTCTATTACTTTTATTTCTATTACAGAGATAGAATCGGGAGCGGCATGTAATTAAATGAAAAATTATATTTCAAATCCCGATGGCAACATCGGGATTTTTTTTATTAAAAATTTTAAAATGGAAAAAATTATAGGAATTCAGGGAGCTCAAGGTTCATTTCATCATTTGGTGGCCCAGGAATTCTATGGGGAAAATGTGGGAGTTCTGGAATTCATGTCTTTCAGGGAGCTTGTAGACAGCCTCGTGAAAGGTGAATGTGAGGAGGCGGTCATGGCGATCGAGAATTCTATCGCAGGTTCCATTTTGCCGAACTACGCTTTAATCGATGAGAATAATTTGAAGATCGTAGGAGAACATTACATTCCTATCAATATGAATTTAATGGCACTGCCCGGCCAAAGTATTGCAACTATTAAGAAAGTTTATTCGCATCCAATGGCATTGTTGCAGTGCAAGGAATTTTTCAAGGGATATCCCCATATAAAACTTATTGAAGATACGGATACTGCTGAGGTGGCAAAAAGAATATCACAAAATGGTTTAAAACATGTGGCTGCTGTTGCCAGTACCGCTGCAGCAAAATTATTTGGACTGGAAATACTGGCAGAGGAAATACATACCAAAAAAAGCAATGCCACCCGGTTTTTGATCATCAGTAAAAAAATGAAAGAACCAAATGGGGATAAGCTCGATAAAGCCTCGTTGAAGTTTGAACTGGAAAGCAAGCGGGGAAGTTTGGTTTCGGTATTGAACATCATCAGGGATTTTGATATGGATATGACTAAAATTCAGAGTATGCCAATTATTGAAGCGCCCTGGAAATATTCATTTTTTGTGGATGTAACCTTTGAAAATCATTCAGAATTTCTAAAAGCGATGAAAATCCTTGAGGTTATGACAGAACAATTACACGTGTTGGGAACTTATAAAAACAGATTATGATCGAGCAGGCAAACAGATTAAATAAAGTACAGGAGTACTATTTTTCTACAAAACTACAGGAAGTGCGTTCGCTTGCAGCAAGCGGAAAGGATATTATAAACCTTGGGATTGGTAGCCCGGATTTGCCTCCCCCGCCTCAGGTAATAGAGGCTTTAAACCTGGCACTCACCAATACCGGTGCACATCAATATCAGCCGTATAGAGGAACCCTGGATTTTAGGAACGCCATTAAGGAATTTTATAAGAATCATTACCGCGTAGACCTAAATGCAGAAACAGAGATCGTTCCTCTCATGGGAAGTAAAGAAGGGATCACGCATATTTCGATGGCTTTTTTAAATGAGGGCGATGAGGTTTTAATTCCAAATCCCGGATATCCTACCTATACTTCGGTGACCAACCTGGTTGGGGCAAAACCTGTTTATTATAATTTGAAAGAGGAAACCAACTGGAGCCCGGATTTGGAAGAAATTGAAAGCAGAGATCTAAGTAAAGTAAAGCTTATGTGGGTGAATTACCCTCATATGCCTACAGGAGCTTCAGCAAATGAGACGATTTTTGAAGAATTGGTCGCTTTTGCCAGAAGGAATAAGATCCTTATCGTGAATGATAATCCGTACAGTTTTATCCTGAATGATTCTCCAAGGAGCATTTTGGAAGCTGAAGGAGCCAAAGAGGTGGTTTTGGAACTGAATTCTCTAAGTAAGAGTTTTAATATGGCCGGATGGAGAGTTGGAATGGTTTGCGGAAATGAAAAAAACCTGAACACTATTTTAAAAGTGAAGACCAATCTGGATAGCGGGATGTTTTACCCGCTGCAGGCAGGAGCTTCTGCTGCATTGCGGTTACCTGCAAGCTGGTTTACTTCCCTTAACAAGATTTACGCCGGGAGAAAGCAAAAAATCCTGAAGCTCGCAAAAGCACTGGGTTGTATGCCTGGCAAGGATCAATCCGGGATGTTTGTTTGGGCAAAAGTACCTGAAGGGGAAACTTCAGAAGGTTTCGTGAATAATTTATTATACACCCACAGTATTTTCATCGCCCCGGGTTTCATTTTTGGTGATCAGGGGGAAGGATATGTGCGATTTTCCCTTTGCGCAACCGGGGATGTCATTGATCGTGCAATTCAAAGAATAGATAGATGAATATACATATCATAGGAATAGGATTAATAGGAGGCTCTTTTGCACTGGATCTTAAAGCATTTTATCCGCAATCAAAAATTGTTGGCATAGACAATTGCAAAGAACATCTGGAAAAAGCCATGGAATTGGGTCTTATAGATGAAAGCGGAGAACTGGAGGATGTTGTCGATTCAGACCTGGTGATTATTGCTGTTCCGGTGGATGTGGGAATAGGTTTATTAAAGAAAGTGTTGGATAAAATTGGGGACCATACGCTGGTGATTGATGCAGGTTCTACTAAGGAGAAAATTTGTACTGCGGTTGCAACGCATCTAAAACGGCGGAATTTCCTTGCAGCCCATCCTATTTCCGGAACTGAGTTTTCTGGACCTGAAGCAGCAATTTCAGAATTGTACCGAAATAAAACGATGATTATATGTGAGGTGGAAAAAACGGCTTTCAAATTACAGGAAAAAGCCCTGGAAATTTTCAGGCATTTGGGGATGCGAATTCGTTATATGGATGCAAAATCGCACGATAAACATATAGCCTATGTATCGCATTTGTCACACATAAGTTCCTTTATGCTGGGGAAAACGGTTTTGGAGAAGGAAAGGAATGAGCGTGATATATTTGATATGGCGGGCAGCGGATTTGCTTCAACCGTACGACTGGCAAAAAGTTCTCCTGCGATGTGGACGCCCATTTTTCAGCAAAACAGGGAGAATATACTGGAAACCCTCACGGAATATATCAGCAATCTAAATCAATTCAAAAGCCTGATGGAAGAAAATAATTTTGAAGAGGTTTACAGGGAAATGGAAAAAACCAATCATATAAAATCAATTTTAAACGGAATAAATTAATACTAAGATTAAATCGAAGAACATGGAAAACAAGAAAGAACTTAGAAACTGGTTGGATGAATTCAATTTGGATCATCCTTTGGTAATAGCTGGCCCTTGTAGTGCCGAAACCGAAGAACAAGTGGTGAAGATCGCAAAACAATTAAAAGACAGCGATGTGAGTGTATTGCGTGCCGGAATTTGGAAACCAAGAACCCGCCCGGGAAATTTTGAAGGAGTAGGAGCACTTGGTTTAAAATGGATGAAAACCGCCAAAGAGGAAACCGGATTGTTGACCACCACAGAAGTTGCCAATCCTAATCACGTGGAGCTGGCATTGGAGAATGATGTGGATATATTGTGGATTGGAGCACGAACTACGGTTTCTCCATTTATAATTCAGGAAATTGCAGATGCGCTTAAAGGAACCAATAAGACCGTCCTAGTCAAAAACCCGGTAAACCCAGATCTTTCACTTTGGTTGGGAGCTGTAGAGCGGCTTTATACTGCCGATATCAAGAATCTTGGTGTGATACACCGCGGATTTTCAGCCTATGAAAAAACGAAATACAGGAACAATCCGGAATGGCAAATTCCTATAGACCTGCAAAACCGTTTTCCGGATCTTCCTTTAATACTGGATCCTTCCCACATTGCCGGAAGACGCGATATTATTTTTGATCTCTGTCAAACCGCATTGGATTTAAATTACGACGGATTGATGGTGGAAACCCATCACGATCCCGATAATGCCTGGAGCGATGCTGCACAGCAAATCACCCCTGCAACATTGATCCAGTTTATGAAAGATCTAAAAATTAGAAAAGAAATTTCTGAAAGTGTCGATTTTCAGAATAAGCTAAATAATTTAAGAGCGCAAATAGACGTGGCGGATAATCATCTTATAGATCTTTTAGCAAAAAGAATGAGAATTTCAGATGAAATAGGAAAGGTGAAAAAAGACCAGAATGTTTCGGTTTTACAAACCAAACGATGGAATGAGATCCTTGGTAACATGGTGCTGGAAGGAGAACAGGTTGGGTTGAGTGAAGAATTTATACTGCGTCTTTTTAAAGCCGTTCACCAGGAATCTATCAATCATCAGGAAAAGGTGATGAAAGCCAAATAAAATATAAGCTCGCACTATCATCAAATTTATAGTGCGAGCTTATTAATTAAAATACGGATTTATGCTATTTTGTATAGGCCAATCTTCTGGAAGCTTTTCTCATAAGGATGTTTATAAGAGAATCTGTGTTGCTGCCCAAACTTCCTGAAACTCTTTTATTATAGTTCCAAAGGAGTTCTCCATCTACGCCGTTGTTTACGCTCATATTGATGGTAGCTGCATTGGTACTTCCCCAAAAGCCTACGAGCAACCCCAGGGCTATGGAAGCGCCATCGGACATTGGTTTGTCAGTCTCGAAATTTCCTGTGATCACGGCATCTACTTCAAGGAGTTTTGCAAGTGCTTCCGGAGTAAAAAGAGCTAAATTGTCAATTTCGTTGGAGAGCAAAATTGCGTTTGTCTTTTTAGGATCTTGCACATTTACCAATAGATCACCTCTTTTTTTGCGTTGTAAAAACCAGGTGTACATAGAAGATTGAATGGAAAGTCCTTCTCCGGTTTCCATTTCTTTTAATTGTTGAGGGGTGATTTCTTTCATTTGTTTAGGGCGTAAGCTTACCTTTGCAGCAAATGGTAAAATGGCGATAACCTGATGATCTCTGGCAATAGCTTCAAAATTGGCGTGCTCATAAAGATTGGTTTGAGCCGTGGTACTATATCCTGTTAACAGAAGCATGGATAGAACCAATAATTTAAATGTAAATTTGTTCATAAAGATTGATAGTTTTAGTTTATAGATCAAATATATGTTAAAGTTTTTAAGATTTAATTAATATTTAATACAAATAATGAAGGGCTTAGTTTATAAATCTACAGGAAGTTGGTACCAGGTAAAAGCTGAGGATGGGGAGGTTTACAACTGCCGGATAAAAGGAAAATTTAGACTTAAAGGTATTAAAAGCACCAATCCGGTGGCGGTGGGAGACCGGGTGAAATTTGATTTGGAGGAAGGCCTGGAGGATGTGAAAGGAGTTATAAAGGAAATTGAAGACCGGGATAATTACATAATTCGTAAATCTGTAAATCTATCCAAACAAACTCACATCATTGCATCAAATATAGACCAGGCATTTTTACTGGTAACGCTTAATAATCCGCCAACATTCACCACATTTATAGATCGGTTTCTAATTACTGCCGAAGCATATCACATCAAAACGGTGCTGCTCTTCAATAAAATTGATATTTTCAATGAAGATGAGCTGGCAGAGATCAAATTTTTGGCAGCACTTTATCGTGAAATAGGGTATGAATGCCTGGGAATTTCGGCATTAACCGGAAAAAATATAGATAAGGTTAAGGAGATGATGACCGGAAAAACCTCCATGATATCCGGCCATAGCGGTACAGGAAAATCTACCTTGATAAACGCGCTGGAACCTACCCTTGACCTGAAGACCTCCAAGATAAGTACCCAATCCAAACAGGGGCAACATACCACTACCTTTGCAGAGATGTATGATTTGAGTTTTGATGCGCGAATAATCGATACTCCTGGAATAAAGGGATTTGGAGTAGTTGAGATAGAGAAGGAAGAACTGGCGAATTATTTCCCTGAATTTTTTGCTTTAAAAGATCAATGTAAATATTATAATTGTTTACATCTGGAAGAGCCAAAATGTGCCGTAAAAGATGCATTGGAAGATGGAAAGGTTGCCTGGTCCAGGTACAAAAGTTATTTGCAGATAATCAAGGGAGAAGACGAGCAGCAATACAGAATAGATAATTACGAAGACGAAAAATGAGAATAGTTTTACAGAGGGTATCAGAAGCTTCTGTTAGGGTAAAAGGGAGCGTTAACGGTGCTATTAACACCGGGCTTCTGGTATTTTTAGGTATAGAAGAGGCAGACACATTTGAAGATATTGACTGGCTGTGTAATAAGGTCCTGAAAATGCGCATTTTTAATAATGAAAAGAAGGTGATGAACCTTTCTTTGCAGGATATTGACGGCGAGGTTTTAGTGATAAGTCAATTTACGCTTCACGCCAGCACGAAAAAAGGCAACAGGCCAGGTTATATAAAAGCAGCAAAACCGGAGATTGCCATTCCTTTGTACGAGGAATTCAATAAACATCTTGAGAAGTTGCTTGGAAAACCTATAAAAACCGGAATTTTTGGGGCAGATATGAAGGTTTCTCTTTTAAATGATGGCCCGGTCACAATTTTAATCGATTCAAAAAACAGGGAATAATGGATATTCAAAATTCACAGCTTGCAGTAGATGAATGGATAAAATCGCACGGAGTTCGGTATTTTAACGAACTCACCAATATGGCGCAACTCACAGAGGAAGTAGGAGAAGTGGCCCGCATCATTGCACGCCGTTATGGCGAACAAAGTGAAAAAGAAAGCGATAAGGATAAAGATCTGGGTGAAGAACTCGCAGATGTGGTTTTCGTGGTGCTTTGCCTCGCAAATCAAACCGGTATAGACCTTCAAAAATCCTTTGATAAGAAACTGGATTTGAAAACCAAAAGGGATCATGATCGTCATCAAAACAATGAAAAACTTAAATAAATGGCTTTTAAACGAATAGTTAAAGACAAAGCGTTTTGGAAATCGGTGGTTGGAATGGGGATTGCATTTGCCATTATTTATCACTTTATTTCCATGTTATTTGAATACGGCGGATTTCAATTCTCGAAGTTTTTTGAAGCTAAACTCGGCGACGGAAATTGGGTTCAATTTGTACTGGGAACTATTCTTGCTTCCCTGGTTTACGGATTTATTATTTCTTACGGCCAGTTTAGTTCTAAGATAAAAAAGGAAGAAAGAGACCGCTAAAGGTTGTTTATTTTAAAAGATTTAATCCGAAGTTTATAAAATGAAGATTCAACTATCCCATTCTCAAAAACACCTGAAAGGAGAATTACAAATCACCGGTTCCAAAAGCGAATCCAACAGAGTTTTGATCCTGCAGGCACTTTATCCGGGCATCAGCCTGGAAAATCTTTCCAATAGTGATGATTCCAGGGTGATGCAGGAAGCTTTACTAAGAAATTCGGGAACTGTAGATATTCATCATGCAGGAACGGCTATGAGGTTCCTAACGGCATATTTTGCAGCGAAAAAAGGCTGTGAGGTAATCCTTACCGGTAGCAAACGAATGAAGGAACGACCTGTAAAATTATTGGTTGAAGCATTAAAAGAGCTGGGTGCGGAAATTTCTTACTTGGAACATGACGGCTTTCCGCCATTAAAAATAAGCGGAAAAGAACTTAGGAAAAGTTTTGTTTCGGTTGAGGCTAACATCAGCAGCCAATATATTTCTGCTTTGATGTTGATCGCACCATCCTTGCCGGAAGGCCTGGAGATACAGTTGGAAGGTAAGGTAACTTCCACCCCATACATAGAAATGACCTTAGAACTATTGCATTTTTTGGGGATTGAAGGCAATTTTACAGGGAATAAAATAAAAATACAACCCAAGAAAAACCTTGGATCCAAAAAGGTTCAAATTGAATCGGACTGGAGCTCTGCTTCTTATTTTTATAGTCTTGCAGCAATTAGCGAAACCGCAGATCTTAAACTTTCAAATTACAGAAAAACAAGCCTGCAGGGAGATTCCAGTATCGCTGAAATTTATAAACATTTTGGAGTCGCGACGCGGTTTGAAGGGAATTCCATAATCCTGGAAAAACGCCCTTGTAAGAAACCCCGGCGTATCATTGAAAATCTTCAAAATGCTCCAGATATCGCTCAAACCATCGCCGTTACCTGTCTGGCTTTGGGCATTGAATGTGAACTAAACGGGTTACACACCTTAAAAATCAAAGAAACCGACCGCCTGGTTGCCTTAAAAACCGAAATGGAAAAACTGGGAGCCAGGGTAACTATCACAGAGGATAGCCTTCAGCTATTCCCGTTAAAAACGCTGAATAAAAATTGTTCTATCGCTACATACAACGATCATAGAATGGCGATGGCTTTTGCACCACTGGCATTAAAAGTACCATTGGAAATAGAGGACTCAGGAGTGGTTTCAAAATCATATCCCGGCTTTTGGGAAGATTTGGAACAAGTAGGTTTTAGCCTTGTAAAGTCTTCTAAATAAAGCTTTTCTTCAAATAAACCTCTATTTGCTTGACAACGCCTATTCTCAGGTTGTATATTTGCACACTTAAAAAAATGTAACTATGGGAATGAAACTTTCACAATTTGGTTTTGAACTTCCGGAAGAGCTTCTGGCAGAGTATCCGGCAGAAAACAGGGATGAATCAAGATTGATGGTGTTGAACAGAAAAGAGCAAACGATTGAACACAAACAATTTAAGGACATTATAGATTATTTTCAACCGGAAGATGTTTTGGTGCTTAATAATACAAAGGTTTTTCCTGCTCGATTATACGGGAATAAAGAAAAAACCGGAGCCAGAATTGAAGTATTCTTATTGAGGGAACTAAATCCTGAAACTAAGTTATGGGATGTCCTGGTGGATCCTGCAAGAAAGATCAGGATTGGGAATAAATTATATTTTGGAGATGATGAGAGTTTAGTAGCAGAAGTGATTGATAATACTACTTCCAGGGGAAGGACCCTTCGGTTTTTATATGATGGTTCCTATCAGGAATTCAGAAAGAAACTGGACGAATTAGGGGAAACTCCGTTGCCAAAATATATCAAAAGAGAGGTTCAGCCTGAGGATCAGGAAAGATATCAAACCATTTATGCTAAAACCGAAGGTGCAGTTGCTGCTCCTACCGCCGGTTTGCATTTTTCCAAACAACTGCTTAAACGCCTTGAGATTAAGGGGATTGATTTTGCAGAGGTGACTTTACACGTTGGTCTGGGAACTTTTAATCCGGTTGAGGTAGAAGATCTTTCAAAGCATAAAATGGATAGCGAGGAAGCTTTTATCGATACAAATGCAACCAGAATAATCAATAAGGCTATTAAAGAGCGAAGAAGAGTATGTGCCGTGGGAACAACCTCGATGAGGGTTCTTGAAAGTGCGGTTTCATCAAATCATACCTTAAATGAATTTAGCGGATGGACCAATAAGTTTATTTTTCCTCCGTATGATTTTAGCATAGCAAATTGTATGATCACCAATTTTCATACACCAAAATCTACTTTAATGATGATGGTTTCTGCTTTTGCAGGACATGATTTTATGAAAAAGGCGTATACAGAGGCGATCAAGGAAAAATATAAATTCTACACGTATGGAGATGCGATGTTAATCATCTAAATTTCATATTCTGTAAAGGAAATTAGCCACGAATTCACAAATATTATATTTGGGGATTCGTGGCTTTCTTGTCTAATCCCTCACTAAGGGTTTAACCCGCCTAACCGTCGTGCAGTTTCCGTGTCCCGATAGCAACCGGCATGCCTCGAATTTTCAAAAGGGATTTTTCTCCTGATAACAACTGGTACATACCTCGCGGGGGCTTCCCGAAATGAATTTCTTTTAGGCGGACCTGCCCGAAGGTTGCGGGCGGGCTTTCCTCGAGGTTCTTGCGTACCCGTTTGAGCATTCCCGGGGTTAATCGATTTACCTCCGGAAGCTTAAATTATTTTTTAGCGATCATGATCTTTGAAGAAAAACTTCTGTAAAACTTCAAATTTCGTCATTTTCTTCATTAAATTTACTTTTGTAGACCTGCTCAAACAAATAAGCCTTGTGAAAATATTTATAGCAAACATGCTGGTTTTGTTGTTGTTATCCGTTCAGGATACTACATCACAGGTATTAATGCCACCTATACAAAATTATTCAACAGGGGATTATGCAGCAGCCAGTCAAAACTGGGATGTAAGCCTTGATGACCGGGGAATTCTGTATGCCGCCAATAATCAGGGGCTCCTTAGTTATGATGGGCAAAGCTGGGAATTATTTCCTTTGAAAAGCAAAGCTATAATCAGATCGGTTTATTCCCATGGTGCCAGGATTTATATTGGTTCCTATCAGGAATTCGGTTATTGGATTCGTGATGATAAGGGAGAAATGTGTTATACCTCACTGGTTCCGCTAATAAAAAATTATGCTTTTAAAAGTGAGGAGATCTGGGAGATCGTATCTTACAAGGATGCCATTTATTTTAGATCATTTGGAGCTATTTATAAGTATTCCAATAATGAGGTTGAAGTTGTGATATCCGGTGTGTTTGGCAATAAAATGTTGGTTTACCAGGATCGTTTATTGCTTTCTATAAGCAGGGAAGGCCTGTTTTTTTTGAACGAGGATAATGAGCTGGAAGCACTTCCTGATCAGGATATCCTCAAAGGCCAGGTGGTAATGGATGTGGCTGTCAGGAATGAGAATTTATTGATCGCTACCAGACAGGCTTTGTACGAATTTGATGGTGAAAAATGTTCTTTATACCGGGATAAATTATTGAATGAGAGATTTGAAAATGACGAGCTTAACACCATTCTTGTAGAATCATCTTCCAATATAATTTTTGGAACCATAAAAAATGGGATCATTCAGTATAACCCCGTTACCCGGGAGATAAAAAGTTTCAACAGGAATAATGGATTACGAAATAATACCATATTGGGGATCGCCAAATACAATGGGAAGATATGGGTTGGGCTTGACAACGGCATCGCAGAAATAAACCTGAATTCTCCAATTTCTTATTTTATAGATGATACGGGACAATTGGGGGCGGTTTACGACATGGCCTTTCACAAAAACAAATGGTACTTGGCAAGTAATACGGGGGTTTATGTTTTTGAAAATGATAAACTCCAAATGTTGGAAGGTGGACAGGGACACTCATGGAACCTTGAAATTATAGGCGGAAAGCTTTATAGTAATCATAATACTGGTACTTATGAGATTCTTGATAAGAACTTTGTTCCAGTGGAAAAACGCGCGGGAAGTTTCCAGATTTTACCGGTCCCAAATGAAAAAGATATTAGCCTGATTGCAACCTACACCGGAATAAGTATTATTTCAGAAAACGGAGAGGTCATTGAAATCTCGGATATAGATTTTCCGATAAAACAGGTTGTCTTTGAGGATGAATCTACGTTTTGGGCAGCTCATCCGTATCAGGGTTTATATAGGTTAAAGTTCAACAAGGATTACAGTGGAATCGATTTTCTTCAAAAAATAGATACTATTCAGAATGTTAAAAATTATAATGCCCATGTGTATAAGATATACGATCAAATTGCCATTTTAAATAATGAACGCTGGTATAAATATAATGTACTTCTGGATAGTTTAGAAGCGTTTAAAGAACTCGATGCATTTTCCGATTTTAGATTAATCAACGAAGATCTAGGCAATTTCTGGTTTGTAGGAAGAAATAAAAATGACTTGATCTTCACCGATTTTAAGACCGAAAAGTTAGTTCTTTCCTCGGTTAATCTGGAAAACAGACTGGTGATAAACAATGAAAATATCATACGATTTAACGATTCTATTTTTTACGCATCTCTGAACGATGGTTTTGCTGAAATTAATATAAATAAGGTCCGAAGGCAGCAAAATGGGCGATTTAAAGCCAAACCAATAATTAAAGGTGTGGAGGATTTGGAGAAACGTTACAGCTTAAAAACTGCACCGGAAATACCTTATGAAAATTCAAGGATTATTTCCTTTTTCGTGGGTTTTCCTGATTCAAAAGCAGCTTCCCTCAATTATGAGCTTCACGGAACCGATACTATCTCAGGAACAGTAAGCAATGGTAAAGTAAGCTTTCAAAACTTGGCTCATGGGAGCTATTCATTGCAGTTTTTTGGACAGAGTCCTCACGGTAAATATTCACCCTATACAAATTTTCCCTTTAGGGTACTGCCTCCCTGGTACTTATCAAGTTCGATGCAATTTTTATACGTACTTCTTTTTCTTGGCCTTATTTTACTTGTGTACTGGATCAATAGACTTAAACTTAAAAAGCACAGGCTGCTTTTAGAACAAAAATTTGAACAGGAACATCAACTCAAATTGAATAATCTGGAAAAAGAAAGATTATTGGATGAAATAACGCTCAAGCGAAAAGAACTTGCAAATACCACCATGATAGCAGCCAAGAAGAATGAGGTATTAATGGAGATACAGGGTGAATTAAATAAAGATAAAGGAAAATTTACCGATCAATTTCAGTTAAAGCGTATCATAAACAAAATAAACAAAGCCATAAAAAATGAGGATGAGTGGCAGGTTTTTGAGACGAATTTCACAGAGTTGCATGAGGATTTTTTTAGAACGCTCCTTAAAAGCTATCCTGAACTAAGCAATAAGGATCTTAAACTATGCTCTTATATAAAGATGAATCTTTCTTCTAAAGAAATTGCGCCATTAATGGGTATTTCGGTTCGTGGAGTTGAAGTGCACCGTTACAGGTTACGTAAAAAGATGGAGCTGGATAGCAAGGAGAATTTAACCAGTTTCTTGATCAAAGAATTTTAACAACTCTCAGTTGATGTAGCTTCCACGTTCAATTTTTACTACATCATTAGTACTACAGATGTAAAATATTTCAATTAATTTATACTTCATATAATTTTAAAAGGTTGATTTATAGAGTTTTATCTATTAAATAACTTTGATGTATCTTTTATGTACTACATCGTTTGCGTTCCAAATGGATATCCGCTTATCTTTAGTATAAAATTTAGTAAAAAAACACTGACCGTATGAAATTCAATTTTACACTGTTCTTAGCATTGCTGATTACTACTATTGGCTTTGCTCAAGGATCAAAGACTATTAGTGGTACCATAATGGACGCTAATGATATTCCTTTAGCCGGAGCTGAAGTTAAAGTGGTAGACAAACCCGCTTTTGCCGTAACCGATTTTGATGGCCTTTTCACAATTGAAAATGTTAGCCAGGGCGATGTTTTGAGAATTACCTATTTAGGATTTCTTCCGAAGGAAGTGGTCGTTGGTGCTCAGGATAATTACGTAATTGTATTAAACGAAGATGCATCCCAGCTGGATGAGGTTGTGGTAATAGGATACGGAACCCAGAAAAAGGTCGATCTCACAGGTGCTATTACTACTATTGAGTCGGAAGATATTACAAGAACACCTTCTGGTTCTGTGATGCAATCATTACAAGGTAAAGTGGCGGGTTTGCAAATAATAAGTAGTGGTGCTCCAGGTACGGCTCCTACAGTTCGAGTTCGTGGTCTTGGATCTTATACCGGAGGTGGGGCTTCTAACCCGCTCTTCGTTGTAGACGGCACCTTTTACGATGATATTAACTTTTTGAACAGCGAGGATATTGAAACCATTTCAGTGCTCAAAGATGCATCGGCATCTGCTATTTATGGGGTAAGAGCTGCAAATGGTGTAGTTCTTATTCAAACTAAATCTGGAAGAAAGAATCAGAAACCTCAAATAACCTATAGCGGCTATCAAGGTTTTCAAATTCCTCAAAATGTTGTCAAATTATCGAATTCTGAACAATTTGCCACCTTAGCAAGAGAATCTGGTTCTGCTGCAGAAGCGAGTTTTATAGATAACGCCATTCAGCGTTATGGACGTAGTAGAATAAACCCTAATATACCTGATGTAAATACAGATTGGTACGATTTGATTTTACGTGATGCTCTAATACAAAATCACAGTCTAGGAGTTACAGGTGGGTCTGAAAACATTACCTATTCCCTAGGAATAAGTCAATTTGAACAAGAAGGTATTCTTAAAATGAAAAATGACTATGAGCGATTTAATATAAGGTCTAAAATAAATGTTGATATAAGCGATCGACTAAAAGTAGGAGTTTCATCACTTTTAAGCAATGCTACCAGATACCGTCCGGAAGATGGTGCTTTTAGTTCTGCATATTTTGCGGTGCCTACAATGCCCGTTCTGGACCCATCTAAAACAGACGCATTCCCCAGACCGTATGCCGATGCGCAAGACCTAGGGTACAGAGGGCCACAAAATCCATTTCCTTTAATGGAAAATACGGAAAACAGGAATAAAATACGGAATACATTAATGACTTTTGATTTAAGCTATCAACTGATTCCGGATATGCTAACTATTAAAACGGCATACTCTCATAATTTTGAAACAGTGGAAACAAGAGACGTAAGACTTCCATTCTTTTTTGGTAATGGAAACGCTTTTAGGGAAAATGCGGAGTTAATCAAAAGAAATGAAACGTTTTCTGAGCAAACCTGGGACAATACCTTAACATATAATGATGATTTTGGAAAACATAATTTAACTGTTTTAGCAGGTACCTCTTTTAGAGATAGATCTTTTGAACAATTGCGTGCAACAGGATTAAACTTCCCGAATGGTCCTGGAATTGGGGACGAATCTTATTTCCTGGATTTGGCAAAAACAATTGATTTGGATGGGGTTGGCGATGGTGGCGTGAGACAATATTTCTTCTCTTATTTTGGGCGTGTTGCTTATAATTTTGATGGTCGTTACCTGCTGTATGGAACTTTTAGGGCAGATGGAACAAGTAAATATCAGGAAAAATGGGGCTATTTCCCTACTGTTGGTGCCGGTTGGGTAATTTCACAAGAAGATTTCTGGGGAGATAATAATCCGGTAAGTTTCCTGAAATTCAGGGCTAGTTGGGGTGAATTGGGAAATGCCAATGTAGCTGCAAGTACCGGAGGTATTACTTCAACAGAGGTTGATGCCGCTTTTGGTGATATCCGGTTTCCAGGATTGGTTACCAGTAGTGATTTTGAATCTTTAAAATGGGAGGTAACTGCTGAAACAAACGTGGGGATCTCCGCAACTTTATTCGATAATCACTTATCTATTGAGTCCGATTATTTTACCAGAGAAACAACAGATGCCATAATTCCGGTTTCAAGACTTTTAGTGCCAGGATCAACCAGGCAGAATATTGGAAGAATTAAAAACTCCGGATTTGAGATTGCGTTAAATTGGAATAAAAGTGTTTCTGAAGATTTTAGTTATAATATAGGTGCAAACTTTTCAACCTTAGAAAATGAAATATTAGATTTAGCAGGACAAGAAAATTTAACCACTGGAGGGGATGTGCAACAGCGATCTGTAGTTGGAGGTGCTATAAATTCTTTCTTCGGGCTTGAGGTTGCTGGTGTATATCAAACTCCTGAAGAAATTCAGGCAGATCCTGCAGCACAAGCAGCTTTAGCAGATGGGCTAGTGGTGTTACCGGGTGATTTTAGATTTGTAGATCATAACGGAGACGGGATGATTGATGCACAAGACAGAGTGGATTTAGGATCCTTTTTGCCAAGCTATACATTTGGTTTTAATCTGGGGCTTAACTATAAGGCCTGGGATTTTTCTTTAAATGTAATTGGGCAAGGAGGCAATGTCATAGCAAATATCAAACGTTTTGCAATACGACAAACGTCCGATCCTAATATTGATAGGGAATTTTTCATCAACCGTTGGAATGGTCCTGGCACTTCAGATTCCTATCCCTCTGCAAGAGGCATAAGAAACCCATGGAGCAATCAATTTCTTAATAGCTTTTTTGTTGAAGATGGGGATTTTGTTCGATTGCAAAATGTCACATTGGGATATACATTGCCACAGTTAAAAGGAAAATTCAATCCTGACATTAGGTTTTATTTAACTGCTGAGAGGCCGTTAACTATATTTGATTACAATGGGTTCACACCAGAGGTAGCAGATGGACGAGATAATCAAACCTATCCTATCCCAGGGGTATATACATTCGGAATGAATATTAAAATTTAAAAAAAAGGATATGATATATTTAAAAACAAAACAATTGCCTGTGCTTCTAGTATTTCTAGCCATGCTGCTAACAGGCTGTTCAGATGAATTGGATCAACCGGAACTTAATAATAATTTTGCGGGTGGTACAGATTTTTCGAAAACTGGCGATATGATCTTTTCACTCATTGGTGTCTATCAATCTGTTGGTGCCAGGGGTTGGGAACAACCGTTGGTGGTTGCTACCAGAGGTGATGATGTTAATGCTGCCGGGGATCAACAAGGTCTTAAAAATCTAGATCGCTATATATATGACAATTCTTTTTTTGGTTCAAGAACCTTATGGGAAACGTATTATGGTGATATTATTGGCGCTCACACGGGTATAGAACAAATTGAAAGATTCATGGAATTTGCAGATGAAGATGGAGTAGCCTTGGGAAATCAATATATCGCTGAGGCTAAAGTACTAAGGGCTATATTGCTTTTCCAACTGTCGCAAGTTTATGGCGCAGTATTTATTCCAGAATCCTCTGATCTTGATGATTTTGCTAATGTAACTTCAGTACCTACAAAAGATGAGGTGATGCAGCATCTTTCAGATCAGATGGATGAAGCCATTCCATTTCTGTTGGATATGCGACCCAACGAACGTACAGATTTACCAGGAGGCGTGACTAAGTATACGGCTTTACATATTAAAGCTTTAGCCAATCAGGAACTAAAAAATTATCAGGCAGTAGCAGATGCCACGGGGCAAATTATAAGTTCTGGCAAGTTTAGCCTTTTTCCTGATTTTTATGAACTTTTTAAAACTCCCGGAAAGTTAAGTAATGAAAGTCTGTATGAATTTCAATATTCCGATTTTGGTGCAGGTACAGGTACCAGGGTAGGCCATCTTTATGCGCCTTATGGCCCGAATGGTTGGACACCCGCTGTTGTTGGTGCTAGTGCTGGATGGGGCTTTTTTGAGCCTAGTTTGAAATTTGTTGAGTTTATGTTGGATAGGGGAGAAAGTAGTCGTTTGGAAACTTCGGTGTTGTTTACTCAAAATGGTATTGATAGTATTATATCTACAACATCTTTTACAGCAGCTACTCTACCACTTTTTGTATCTTCTACCACCAGAGATGGAGATATTCTTAGAGATAATGCAAGGCATATCTTTTCCAGCGGGAAACATTATTTACCAAGTAACCAATTAATTCCTGGGCGAAATGATTATGGTAGTAATAAAAATTATATTGTTTACCGTTATGCCGAAACACTTTTAATGTATGCCGAATCATTGTTGCAAGGGGCTTCAAACTCTGCCATGAGTGCAGATCAGGCAGTAAATTTGGTTAGGGAGAGAGCAGGCCTAACTCCAATAAGCGGAGTGACTTTAGATCAGCTTGTAGATGAAAAATATGCAGAACTTGCCATGGAGTGGGGTAAACGATTTTTTGATATGGTTAGACTGGAAAGATATGGAGAACTGAGTTATGAAGGTAGAACTTTTACAGCAGATAAAACTTTTGTAACATATCATCAAGATCAAAAAGACGAATTCCCAATATTAGATGAGATATCTAATTAATACTAACGAAAAAATTAAAAAGGATGAAAAATATAAATAAACTTTTTATAGGGTTATTTTCTATATTACTAATGTTTTCTTCGTGTAGTGATGGAATTGATCCTATAACAGCAGTAGATCCGGGTGCAGACGCCGGTAGCCCTGTAATCACTATTATGTATCCTGCTGAAGGAACCGCCATACAGGTTCCTGAAGCTGTAGCTACCATCGACATCAGACTTGAAGTTGTAGATGATATTGAAGTAGAAAAAATTGAAGTATTGGTGAACGGAAACCAAATAGCAATGTTTGATGAATTTACCGATTACCGAATTGTAAAGAGAACAGTAACATTTGATAATGTTACCAATGGGGAACACACACTTACTGTGAGAGCTACAGATATTTCCGGGAATGTGACCACCAAAGAGGTGAATTTCAGCAAAGAACCTCCCTATTCTCCCAAATATGCCGGTGAGTTTTTCTATATGCCTTATGATGGGGATTTTATGGAATTGGTAAATATTTATACAGCCGAAGAGATTGGAACTCCTGCCATTTCTTCCACTTCCTTCCTGGGAACAGGAGCATACAAAGGTGTGGCCGATTCATTTATTACGGTACCTCTTAATGAGGATGACCTTGGATCCGAATTTAGTGCTGCATTTTGGTATAAATTAAGTGGGGATGCAAGTCGTGCCGGGATACTGGTAGCGGGGGACAATGCTGATGACCGTAACCAGGGCTTCCGTCTTTTCAGGGAAGGATCTGCAACTTCACAAACAATTAAATTGAATGTGGGCACAGGAAGTGGTGATAGCTGGAATGATGGTGGAAGCATTGATGTAACGGGAGATTGGGTTCACATTGCTTTTAGTGTTACCGCTTCTGAAACTGTTTTATACGTAAACGGAATGCCTTTGCGCACTGCAACAATCCCCGGAGCTATAGACTGGACCGGGGTAGAGAAAATCACTATAGGGGCAGGTGGGGAGACCTTTAGCTACTGGGATCACAAATCAGATACCAACAGCCTTGTAGATGAATTAAGACTTTTCAATACAGCTTTGTCCCAAAGCGATATTCAAAATTTAATTAATGCCTCTGCTGTAACATTGTATATGCCATTCGACGGACAATACAAGGATATGGTAGCAAACCGTGAGGTTACAGTAGTTGGAACTCCAGGCTTTGCGGGAGAAAGTGTAGAAGGTACTGATGCCTATGCGGGAGCTGCAAATTCTTATCTTACCCTTCCTTCAGAAGGTTTGTTAGGTGAGGATTTCAGTGCTACTTTCTGGTACAAAGTGAATGCCAGTCCTGATAGAGCCGGTCTTATAACAATTGGTCCGGAGGATACAGAAAATGCGAGTTTTCCCGATGTTCAGAATAAAAGAACAAGTGGCTTCAGGCTTTTCCGCGAAGGAAATGCTACTGAACAACGTATAAAATTAAACGTTGGTTCAGGAACAAGCGATCACTGGAATGATGGCGGCGTTATTAATGTTGCTGAAGGAGACTGGGTGCACGTGGCGTTTACCATTTCTAGTTCTGAAACTGTTATCTATCTTAATGGAGATGCGGTGAACACAGGCGCATTACCCAATGCAATAGACTGGACCGGAACCGATCTGGTTTCCATTATGTCTGGGGCTCCAAGGTTTTCCGAGTGGGGTCACTTGTCCGACACAAGTTTTATGGATGAATTGCGCTTCTATAATAAAGTGCTTACTCAGGATGAAATTCAGTCCGCAATGGCTGATTAGTTTATAATAGGCTCCGGCAAATCCCTAAAAAGCTGGAGCCTTTTTATAAATTTTAAACAGATCCCTTCACGACCTGCAAGGCTATTCACTTTCAGGATATAGGTCTGAAAATAACCAGGAAAAATATTTAAAAGTATGCTATCTCTTTAATAGAAAATAAGAGGTAACGAAATTCCATTTCTAAATTGAAAATTATTTAGCCCAATAACTTTGAAAAAAGTTATTGGTTTAAGCCAATAATAAAAATCACAGGAAGATGATAAACTTAGAGAAGTTGAGGAAATTTTATTTAATTGGAATGATCCTGATTTTCTCAGCTTGTTCCGGTGATGATGGTCCAGGTTATCAGGAACCCTATATTCCCGACCCCGGAAATGGAAATACAGGGGAACTACTTAGCGATGACGAACTTTTAGAGAAAGTCCAGCAACAAACCTTCAAATATTTCTGGGACTTCGCGGGAACCAATTCCGGTCTTGCTAAGGAGCGTTCCCAGGCCGATGCTTATGGTGGTGAAGGTAGAAATATTGTCACGATGGGAGGTTCCGGTTTTGGCCTTGCGGCATTTCCGGTTGCGGTAGAGCGTGGCTGGGTATCCAGATCTCAGGCTATTCAACGTCTGGAAAAGATCCTGGATTTCCTGGAAACCATTCCTACCTACCGTGGCGCATATTCTCATTGGTACCTGGATAATACTGCCCAAACAAGACCTTTTGGCGACATGGATGATGGCGGAGACCTTGTGGAAACGGCATTCCTAATGCAGGGATTGCTAATAAACAGACAATATTTTTCAGAAGAAACGAGCATTGTAAACAGGATAACAGCACTATGGGAAGCAGTGGAATGGGACTGGTATACCAAGGAAGAAAATGTGCTTTACTGGCATTGGTCGACAAATTTCGGGTTTCAGAAAAATTTGAAAATCCAGGGATGGAATGAATCGCTTATAGTTTATGTGTTGGCAGCATCTTCACCAACTTATTCTATACAGCCTGAAGTTTATCATCAGGGATGGGCATCCAATGGGAGTATGGTGAATGACCGACAACACTATGGAATTAATTTAACTCTTGGACCCGCATTTGGTGGTCCGTTGTTCTTTGCTCATTATTCGTTTATAGGACTAGATCCCCGGAATCTAAGCGACCAATATGCCAATTACTGGGAACAAAACCGCGCACATAGTCTCATCCATTATAATTATGCAATAGATAATCCGAAAAATTTTGAAGGTTATGGGGAGAACAGTTGGGGATTTACAGCCAGCGATAATTTTGACGGTTATTCGGCCCACAGTCCCACCAACGATTTAGGTGTAATCACACCTACAGCTGCCTTGTCCTCATTTCCCTATACTCCTGAAGAGTCGATGAAGGCCCTGAGGTATTTTTATGAGGAAAGGGGAAATGAACTTTGGGGACCTTATGGTTTTTATGATGCTTTTTCTGAAGAGGAGAACTGGGTTGCCAATGGCTATCTGGCCATAGACCAGGGACCAATAATTTCAATGATCGAGAATCACAGAACAGGATTGCTATGGGAATTATTTATGGCCGATGAAGAAATTCAGGCAGGTCTTGCGCGTCTTGATTTCAATTTTTAAATGCTGTTGCGAACAAAATTTAATATATGACCAATTTGAAAATTAGTTTATTACTGCTTTTATTTATTACCAGTATTGGCTGTAAGTATAACAGGGAAGTAGAAACTACAACAAAGGAACAACAGGAATTAACTGATGATGCCTTAATGGATACAGTTCAAAGACAAACCCTTAAATATTTTTGGGAGTACGCCGAACCCAACTCCGGAATGGCACGCGAACGCTATCACCCGGATGGGGAATATCCAAAAAACGATGCCCATGTAGTTACCACCGGAGGATCTGGTTTTGGACTTATGGCCATAGTAACAGGAATGGAACGTGAATTCATTGAACGTGATTCGGCAGTAGCAAGATTGGATAAAATCGCAGAATTTTTAGATAATGCACCAAGATTTCACGGAGTTTGGCCTCATTGGTTAAACGGCGAAACAGGCGAAACCCAGGCTTTTAGTGACAAAGATAACGGGGGAGATCTTGTTGAAACCTCCTTTTTAGCACAGGGCTTTATCGTGGTACGCGAATATTTAAAAAACGGGAACGAAGAAGAAAAAGCAGTTGCTGCAAAATACGACGAGCTGTGGAAAGGTATCGAGTGGGAGTGGTATACGAACAATAAAGACGGACTTTACTGGCACTGGTCACCGGAGTATCAATGGGAAATGGATTTTATGATCGAAGGTTACAATGAGTGTTTGATTACCTATGTTATGGCCGCTTCATCACCAGATCATTCCATAGAAGCAAGTGTGTATCACAATGGTTGGGCCAGGAGTGGAGATATCTCTACCGCTGTTGAGGCCTATGACCTGCCTTTAATTCTAAAACATAATACCAGTGGTGACAAAGGTGGCCCCTTATTCTGGTCGCATTATTCTTATCTGGGTTTAAACCCACAAGGACTCAGCGATCAATATGCCAATTACTGGGATCTCAATGTAAATCACAGCAAGATCAACTATAATTATTGTGTAGAGAATCCTAAATGCTTTGAGACCTATAATGAAAATTCCTGGGGGCTCACGGCCAGTTATACCAAAAATAAAGATGGGAGTATAGCTTATGCAGCTCACTCGCCAGATGAGGACAGAGGGGTAGTTTCTCCTACAGCGGCTTTAGCCTCACTCCCATATACTCCTAAAGAGTCTATGAGGGCTATGCGATATTTTTATGAGGAACAACATGACCTATTATGGGGTCCTGCAGGATTTTACGATGCTTTTAGTCTTGAGGGAACTCCGTGGGTAGCTAAAAAATATCTTGCGATAGACCAGGGACCAATTGTAGTAATGATAGAGAATCACCGATCCGGCCTCATCTGGGATTTGTTTATGAATGCGCCTGAAGTAAAACAGGGATTGGATAAATTGGGATTCAGTATTCAGTAGTAACTTAAGGTTTACAGTTTTTAATTCTACGATTATGAAAAACAGAGTTTTATATTTAGGAATTTTGATTGCATCTTTTATAATAGCACCTTTTTGCTCAGCAGAAGCACAATCTAAAATGGATTTTAAAAAAGAACATTTTATAAAAGGTACCGATACTTTAAATTATCGCATTTTATTTCCAAAAGATTTTTCAGAAGACAAAAAATATCCGGTAGTCCTTTTTCTACATGGAGCCGGGGAGAGGGGAAATGATAACGAATCTCAACTCACCCACGGCAGCTCTCTTTTTCTTGAAAACAGGGAGAATTTTCCTGCTATTGTGATCTTTCCGCAGGCACCAAAAGATGACTATTGGGCAAAAGTGGAGGTTAATCGGGATGCCATTCCTTTTCAGTTCGATTTTAAAAATGAGCAGCCGGCCACTACTTCATTGAAGTTGGTGATGGATTTAATGGATGAAATGGTTATGAAAAACTTTGTAAATAAAGATCGAATTTACGTGGGCGGACTATCTATGGGAGGAATGGGAACTTTCGAACTCATTTACAAGAAACCCGTATTGTTTGCCGCAGCTTTCGCTATTTGCGGTGGGGCAAATCCAGAAATTGCTAAGGAATATCCGCAAGGCTTCAATATTTGGCTTTTCCACGGAAAAAAAGATGATGTAGTACTTCCAAAATATTCTGAAGCGATGGCAAGGGCCATTAACCATTATGGCGGAAACGCTAAACTTTCATTATATCCGGAAGATAATCACAACAGCTGGGATTCGGCTTTTGCTGAGCCTAATTTATTGCCCTGGTTGTTTTCACAAAAACGAACTGAATAGGGACGAGAAAAGAATTGACAATTATTAATCTGTTTAAGACGGAAAGAAATGAAATGTTATAAAAGCATACTTACAGCAACGGCCTTATTATTTGGTGTTATTATGTATGCACAGGAAGTAGTTCCGGAAACTTATATAAATCCTCTGGATATTGATTATACCTATATGGTTTATAATTCAAATAAGAATATTTCCTACCGTTCCGGAGCAGATCCTGCGGTTATTGAATTTCGTGGCGAATACTACATGTTTGTCACACGTTCTTTTGGTTATTGGCATTCCACCGATTTGATCAATTGGGAATTTATTAGACCAGAGCAATGGTTTTTCGAGGGTTCCAATGCACCAACGGCATTCAATTATAAAGATTCGCTGGTATATTTTGCAGGCGATCCCGCAGGTTACGGGAGTATTCTTTACACAGATGACCCGAAAAGTGGGAAGTGGACACCAACCGCATCAATTACCAAAAATATTCAGGATTCAGAATTATTTATCGACGATGACGGGAAAACCTACTTGTTTTGGGGCTCGTCAAATGTACATCCCCTTAGTGTGAAAATGCTGAACAAAGACGATCGTTTTCTTGAAACCGGGATTGAAAAAGAACTTTTCAACCTGGTGGAAGAAGAACACGGTTGGGAACGCTTTGGTGAAAATAATTTTCATCCAACCTTAAAAGAAGGATATATGGAAGGTGCATCGATGACCAAACACGATGGTAAATACTATTTACAGTATGCGGCACCCGGTACACAATTTAATGTGTATGCCGATGCTGCTTATATAGGCGAAACCCCGCTTGGTCCTTTTACTTACATGAAAAATAATCCCATGAGTTTCAAGCCGGGCGGTTTCACCAATGGGGCAGGCCACGGGATTACTATGAAACAAACTAACGGACAGTACTGGCATTTTGCCACCATGGCCCTGGCTTCCAACTCTCATTGGGAACGCAGGCTGGCTATGTTTCCTACCTATTTTGATGAGGAAGGTTTAATGTACACCATTACAAGCTACGGCGACTATCCATTGTTTGGACCAGATCATCCAACAAAAGCGGGACAGCATAGTGGCTGGATGTTGCTTTCTTACAAAGGAAAAACAACGGTTTCATCTTCGCAAATGCAGGTGAAAAGAAGTACTTCTACCTATGATGATTTTGACATCACCGAAATGCCACTGGAAAAGAACAGTGAAGGTGAAATTATTTCGAAGTTGTTAACCGATGAAAGCCCGAAATCCTTTTGGGTTGCTGAAGCCAATGATGATGAGCAATGGGTTGAGATCGAAATGCTTTCCCCCGGAAATATTTATGCTTTTCAATTAAATTTTCATGATCAGGAGTCGGGCATTTATACCCGTATCGAAGACTTACGGCATCGATTCACACTGGAGGTTTCAGAGGATGGCAAAAACTGGGAAACGGTTGTAGACAGAAGTAAAAGTTATAAAGATGCGCCAAATGCCTACATCACCCTTAATCAACCTGTACAAGGAAAATATGTTCGCTATAATAATTTCGAGGTGCCGGGGAATAACCTGGCATTATCCGAAATAAGGGTATTTGGTAAAGGTTTAGGTAAGAAGCCTGCAAAGGTTAAGGGATTCGAAGTTTCCCGCGAGGAAGATCGAAGAGATGCCTCCTTTACTTGGAATCCGGTGAAAGGAGCTCAGGGATACAATATCCGCTGGGGCATTGCTCCAGATAAATTATATCAATCCTGGTTGATTTACGATGAAAATGAACATTTTATGCGCAACCTGGACCGTGATACAGAATATTACTTCAGTGTTGAGTCATTCAATGAGAATGGGATTTCTGAAAGGTCTGAGATTATCAGGGTGAAATAATCGAAACAAAAACCTATTTTAATAAATAAAGATTTTACAATGAGAAAAATTTATCTGTCAATTAGTATGTTGCTTCTTGCGGGCAGCTTTGCGCTTCAGGCACAAACTCAAATTCCTGAAGTAGAGGAACTCCTCTCTAAAATGACTCTGGAAGAAAAGATCGGTCAGCTTAATTTATTAACTCCCGGCGGTGGTGTTGCTACAGGATCTGTGGTGAGTGAAGATGTAGAGGCCAAGATCAAAGCGGGAAATGTAGGAGGAGTGTTTGGCGTCTCGAGCCCAGAGCGGGTTAGACAGGCCCAGGACCTTGCAGTAAAAAATTCGCGACTTAAAATTCCGCTGCTTATAGGTAGCGATGTGATCCATGGGTATAAAACCACGTTTCCTATTCCGCTGGGACTTTCGGCCAGTTGGGATATGAAACTTATAAAGGAAACCGCCCAAATAGCAGCCAAAGAAGCCACAGCCGATGGGATTAACTGGAATTTCTCTCCAATGGTGGATATTTCGCGCGACCCTCGTTGGGGCCGGGTAGCTGAAGGTGCAGGAGAAGACCCATACCTGGGCTCGCAGGTTGCTAAAGCAATGGTTGAGGGTTACCAGGGAGATGATCTTTCTAAACCAGAAACAATGATCTCTACTGTAAAGCATATGGCGCTCTACGGAGCTGCTGAAGGTGGTCGCGATTATAATCGTGTAGATATGAGTCGTGCAAAAATGTTTAATGAATATCTGCCACCTTATAAAGCCGCAGTAGATGCCGGAGTATGGAGTGTAATGACCTCCTTTAATGACATAGACGGGGTTCCCGCTTCAGGAAATAAATGGCTGCTTACCGATGTTTTACGTGAGCGCTGGGGATTTGACGGGTTTGTGGTATCAGATTATACTTCGGTAAACGAAATGATCGCTCACGGCATGGGAGACCTGCAGGCCGTTTCGGCACTGGCGATCAATGCCGGGTTGGATATGGATATGGTTGGAGAAGGTTTTCTTACCACCCTAAAAAAATCTGTTGAAGAAGGGAAAGTGACTGAAGCAACTATTACTGCTGCTACCAGAAGGATCCTTGAAGCCAAACACAAACTTGGTTTGTTTGATGATCCCTACAGATACTCTGATGAGAGCAGGCCTGCAACTGATATTCTTACCGCGGAGCACCGGGCGAAAGCAAGGGAAGCTGCCACCAAATCTTTCGTGCTTCTTAAAAAACATAATAATACCCTACCTATCTCTAAAAATGCAAAGATTGCGCTTATTGGTCCGCTGGCAAACAACAAAAACAATATGCTGGGAACCTGGGCACCAACCGGCGATCAACAGCTTTCAATTCCACTCCTGGAAGGTTTTAAAAATGTGGCGCCCAATGCCAGCATTACCTACGCAAAAGGGGCCAATATTAGCGATGATACCACATTCGCAAAAAAAGTGAATGTATTCGGGCCACGTATAGAGATTTCAGAAGAATCTCCTGAACAATTGTTGAAGGAAGCTATGAAGTTGGTTGCGAATGCCGATGTGGTTGTTGCAGTGGTTGGAGAAGCATCAGAAATGAGCGGGGAAGCCGCCAGCCGAACTGATATTTCTATTCCTGAAAGTCAGAAGAAACTTATAAGAGAACTTGCCGCAAGCGGAAAACCCGTGGTACTGGTCTTAATGAGTGGTCGCCCGCTTACCATTTCGGAAGAAATGGAATTACCGGTGAGTATATTACAGGTATGGCATCCCGGAGTGGAAGCAGGAAATGCTGTAGCCGATGTTGTTTTTGGAGATTATAATCCTTCGGGAAAACTTACCTCTACCTGGCCTGTGAATGTGGGACAGATCCCTATCTACTACGGAATGAGAACCACAGGGAGACCTGCAGCTTCAGAGGAGTTCGAGAAATTTAAGTCCAATTACCTTGACGCTCCAAACGCCCCTCTATTTCCCTTTGGATATGGGTTGAGCTATACAGAATTTGATTATTCCAATGTAAAAGTGAGTAATCCTACACTTTCTGAAAATGGAAGTATTACCATCTCAGCAACTGTAACCAATTCCGGAGATTATAACGGCGAAGAGGTTGTGCAACTTTACCTGCACGATAAAGTGAGGTCTATTACTCCACCAATGAAAGAATTAAAAGGTTTCGAAAAGATCTTCCTTGAGAAAGGGGCTTCTCAAACCGTGACATTTGAGATCACTACAGAAGACCTTAAATTCTATAACAATGAGGAGGAATTCATCTTTGAACCCGGAGAGTTTGAATTTTTTGTAGGTGGCAGCTCCGATAGCGAATTTACCGGAAGTTTTACGGTGGATTAAATCCAGCGGTTGGATTAAAATGATCGGGAAATGAAAAAATAATTTCACTAATATTTTTTGTTTTTCCTTTGACGCTTTTAGTCCCAAGAAAGATTATAAAACACTTTGTAATCTAAAATGATGTTTTAGAGAGAGCAAAGGCTGAAAAATGTGAATAAATAATGCTTGATGTTTTCTGAAATAAATTTAGCCACGAATTCACGAATTTTTTATTTGTGTTCCCGTGGTTTTATTTTATAGAATGTCTAGGGGAATAGATTTTAGGTTAAAATTTTACATAACTTCTTTAAATTTCTCATTGAGGATTTAAGTTCCAGAGGCCTGTCCGAAATACATTTCATTCAGGCGGGCCTCTTCGTACCCTTCGGGCGAGCCTGCCCCGAGGTTCTTGTTTAAATAAAAATCCAAAACCCAGGCAAAATTTCAACAGGTTTATTTTCCTTTGTCGTTACAAGCATTGCTAACAACAGGTTGATTTATAAAAAAACCTGAGAACATTTTATAGCAGGCAGCTAATACTGTTGAATATTGAAATTGAATAGGAAGAGGAAATAGATAAAATTAATTATGGGATATAATATTGTGCTTATAGAACCGGAAATTCCAATGAATACCGGAAATATTGGTCGGTTGAGCCTGGCATCGGGATCGACTTTGCATTTGGTGAAACCCTTTGGTTTTGAGTTGGACGATAAAAGGGTAAAACGAGCCGGACTTGATTACTGGAAGCATATTTCCCTAAAAATTTACGAAAGTGCAGATGAATTTTTCGAAATAAATAAAGATAAGAAAATGGCGTTTTTCTCAAGCCACGGAGAGAAAGAGTATTATGATATTGACTATACCGATGAGATGTTCTTCATTTTTGGAAAAGAA
Source organism: Gillisia limnaea DSM 15749 (assembly GCF_000243235.1). Lineage (GTDB taxonomy): Bacteria > Bacteroidota > Bacteroidia > Flavobacteriales > Flavobacteriaceae > Gillisia > Gillisia limnaea. The sequence continues at coordinate 835,937 of NZ_JH594606.1, read as the reverse complement.
TCCGGCGGATTGTCTTCTGAAATCATAGAGAAGAATCCGGATAAGCTATACAAAATCCCTATTTTTAGTCCGCATATAAGAAGTTTAAACCTTGCAAACGCAGTGAGTGTTGTGGTATATGAGGGAATAAGAAATCTAAAATTCAAAATTTAAAATTCCAGAATCAATTAACTACAGGGAAAGCCGATTTTTGAGCCGCCTTAAATTCTTTTAAGCTCTTGCGATCGAGTTCGCTGTTTTACGGTTTACTTCTTTTGGTCATAAGGCAAAAATTAGGAAAAGAGGGGTTTTTAATTCCAGATAAATAGAGAATAGAAAGTAAGGCAATACTATTTGATCGATTTTATACCTGGAATTCTGTTTAAAGATTCTTGTGGGATTTCTGTAAAAATTACACTAACTTTAAGATACATCTAATTCATTTTTATGAAATGAACATAATGCGAATACGATACAAACACCGATGAAAATAAGCGAATTACTCCCGATATCGGGAGCCCAATTAAGAAACAATAAATAGTTACATATGAAATTACATTTTATCCTTTCAATATTTGCATTGGTTTTTAGCTGTAATGATAATTCAGACATTCCTGCAGAAGAGATCGAGCTTAGGGTGAATAGTTACACGGTAGAATGTTATGGGGAAATGGAAGGCAAGTGCCTTTTAGTACAGGAAGGGGACAAAATAGGAACAGAAGACTGGGAGTTTTTCTATTATGAAGATAGCATAGAGGGGTTTGATTATGAACCGGGTTATATGTATGATCTCATCGTTCGAAAGATCACGGTAAAGGATCCGCCGCAGGATGGTTCTTCCTTCCGGTATGAACTTATCCGGGTTACTTCCAAAGAGAGCGTTTAAACCAACAAAAGTGGCTTAAACATATCATAATTTTGGTAGCCGGGTTCAGGATTTCAAATTCCATTGTTACCTTGCAGCTAAAATAACTATTCCTTGCCCAGACCAAAAACATCCTTAGAACCCAATAAGATAAATTTCAGGGAGAGCTTTGCTTCCCTAAAATTCGTGCCTCGTTTTTTTAAAGAGATACGAAAAGTAAATCCTTTGCTTTTTTACGTAAATGTCCTTTGCCGGATCCTAAATGCCATCCTACCGGTGTTGATGCTTTGGGTAGGTAAACTCATTATTGATGAAGTGGTTTTGCAAATGGCTGCCGATGTAAAAGATCTGGATTTGTTATGGATTTTGGTGGCGGCAGAATTTGGACTTGCCGTACTTTCAGATCTTTTAAGCAGGGGGATTAGCTTAAGTGATGCTTTGCTGGGCGATCAATACTCCATAGATACTTCGGTGAAGATCATCAAAAAAACTTCAGAATTAAACCTGGATCAGCTGGAGGATTCCGAGTTTTATGACAAACTGGAAAGAGCACGCCAACAAACTACCGGTCGCGTGGGGTTGATGTCCAATATTCTTACCCAGGGTGAAGATGTGATCGTGATCTTATCCTTGCTTGTGGGGGTGGTTACCTTTGAACCCTGGCTTATTATTTTGCTGGTGGTTTCTATTATTCCCACGATCATCAATGAGATCAAATTTAGTGGTACGAGTTATTCCCTGGCACGCAGCTGGACACAGGAGCGGCGGGAGCTCGATTATTTGCGTTATGCCGGTGCGAGTGATGTTACCGCGAAGGAAGTCAAACTTTTCGGGCTTTCAGATTACCTGGCAGCACGATTTAAGGATCTTTCAGACAAGTATTACATTCAAAGCAAAAAACTGGCAAAACAGCGTGCCGGCTGGGGTTCGTTCTTCAATGTAATTGGAACTACGGCGTATTACGGAGCCTATGTTTTTATAATTTTTAGAACCGTAGCCGGGATATTTTCACTTGGAGACCTTACCTTTCTTTCGGGATCCTTCAACCGGTTGCGAACCAAGTTACAGGGATTTTTCACCCGGTTTACGGCCATTACAGAAAGTGCCCTGTACCTGCAGGATTATTTCGAATTTCTGGATATGAAATATTCTGAGGCTGTTTCCGAAGAAAAATTACCGCTACCCAGGAAAATTCAAAAAGGCTTCGAGTTTAAAAATGTAGGATTTAAATACCCAAAATCTGAAAAATGGGTGGTTAGACATATCAATTTTGAACTTAAAGCGGGCGAAAAACTGGCTTTTGTGGGCGAGAATGGCGCCGGTAAAACAACGCTTATAAAATTGCTGCTTCGGTTTTATGAACCTTCGGAAGGAGAAATTCTTTTGGACGGAATTCCGGTAAAAGAATACAACCAAACCCAATACCAGCAATATTTTGGTGTGATCTTTCAGGATTTTGTGAAGTTTGAATTAACGCTTCGGGAGAATATTGCGATGGGGGAAATTAGCCAGATTGAAAATCAACCCAGGATAAATCGTGCAGCGGAAAAAAGCCTGGCCGATGAGGTGATCTCTGAAATGCCCGGAGGATATGACCAGCAACTTGGGAAACGCTTTAAGCAAGGGAAAGACCTTTCCGGCGGGCAATGGCAAAAAATCGCTATTGCAAGGGCTTATATGAAAGATGCTGAGGTATTGATCCTGGATGAGCCGACATCGGCTCTGGATGCCCGTGCAGAAACCGAAGCATTCAATCGATTTATAAAACTCACCGAAGGAAAAACAGCCGTGATCATATCGCACCGCTTTAGCACCGTTCGAATAGCCGACCGGATCATGGTCCTGAAAGATGGTGCTGTCCTGGAAATTGGTACTCACGAGGAATTGATGCAGAATGATAAATTGTATGCAGAATTATTTAATCTTCAGGCAGCAGGCTATCAATAAAAATCTTATTTTAATCTAATAATGTTTCAGGCCTTCAGCCTGAGGCTTTTCTTGGGGCGATGCCCCAAGGTATTATCTTGCAGGCCTTCAGCCTGCAGCTTTTTTGCGGGGAATTTTTTGGGGAAATTTGCTTTGGGCAGGAATTTCTTGGGAGGGAATTTTTTGGGGCGCTGCCCCAAGGTTTGATCTTGCAGGCTTTCAGCCTGAGGGAGATTGCTAAGAGCCTGAAGGGCTCGGACATTACAAGTAGAGGCAGCGCCTCTACATAGATAGCACATACAACCTCAGCCTGAAGGGCTGATACATAAAATCATTATATATGGGACAATCACTAGCACAAATGTATACCCACCTGGTCTTTCGAACAAAATATGGGCGTCCCTATATTCAGGAGGACATAGAGCCTTTATTGCATGCCTATATGGCCGGGATATTAAAAAATATGGAAAGTCCTGCCTTGATAATCAATTCTGTACCGGATCATATTCATATCCTATTCCGACTTTCGAAAAATTTCGCTTTGGCAAAGGTGGTGGAGGAAGTGAAGAAACAATCGTCCAAGTGGATGAAGGAAAAAGGAGTAGTTGGATTTACGTGGCAAATTGGATATGGAGCTTTTTCTGTAAGTAGCTATAAGGTAGAGGTGGTGAGAAATTATATTCTTAGGCAAAAGGAACATCATAAAATTGTGACTTTTAAGGATGAAATTGAAAAATCTATGAAGGATTATAATATCACGGAGTATGATGCCAAATATTTTTATGAATAATTCTTCTTGGGGCGATGCCCCAAGGATTGATGTTTCAGGCCTTCAGCCTGTGGGTTTTGCGGGAGATTTCTTTCTTTGAGGCGCTGCCTCAAGGTTTGATGTTTCAGGCCTTCAGCCTGAGGGTTTTTTGGAGAAATTTCTTGGAACGTTGCCCCAAGGATTGATGTTGCAGGCCTTCAGCCTTTGGGTTTTGCGGGAGATTTCTTTCTTTGAGGAGATGCCCCAGGGATTGATGTTTCAGGCTTTCAGCCTGTGGGGAGGCAAAGAGCCTGAAAGGCTCAGGCATCATAATTTGAGGCATAGCCTCAATCAGCCTGAAGGGCTGAAAGGGCTGAAATAAAACAACCTTATGGATTTACTTATACTGCGCCTGCTATTTGATTTTGGCCTGGTGATACTTATCTGGATAGTGCAACTGGTGATCTATCCGGGTTTTTGCTACTACAGCGAAAAGGACCTGGTAAAATGGCATAAATTATATACTGCCCGGATTGCTTATGTGGTTGGTCCACTTATGATAGGGCAAGCCTTAATTGCTGCTCTTCAGCTTTGGAAAGAAATATCCCTGTATACGATTTCAGGTATTATTATAATTGCCGCTTTGTGGATACTTACATTTTCGATCTTTGTTCCGCTGCACAATGCGGTTTTACCCGATAAAAATTGCGAAGCTATCACCGGGAACCTGGTGAAAAAAAACTGGATCCGCACTGCGCTTTGGTCTGTGGTGTTCCTGCTAAGCCTGCTGCAGTATTCTTGGACTGACTGAAGATCTGCAAAGCTACAAATCTATGAGGTGCTGAATTCCCTGTTTTTCCAGGATATGCGGAGTTTGAAAATCGCGGATAAAACTGTATCTTATATTTTGAATAAATCCTGAAATAAGTACTTTAGCAGGAATTAAAATCCCCGATATTTTGGCAGCGAAGAAAACAAAAGAAACCACACCTTTAATGAAGCAGTACAATGCCATCAAGGATAAATATCCCGATGCTTTGTTGTTATTTAGGGTGGGAGATTTTTATGAGACTTTTGGTGAGGATGCCGTAAGAACTGCAAGAATTCTAAACATTGTGCTTACTAAAAGAGGAAATGGCAGTGAAGTGGAAACAGCCCTTGCCGGATTTCCGCATCATGCCTTGAATACCTATTTGCCAAAACTGGTAAAAGCAGGGTTGCGTGTAGCCATTTGTGATCAATTGGAAGATCCTAAAATGACCAAAACCATCGTGAAACGCGGTGTGACAGAATTAGTGACTCCCGGGGTTTCTATGAATGACGAGGTTTTAAACAGTACGTCCAATAACTTTTTATGTGCCATTCACTTCGGTAAGAAAAACCTTGGAGTATCCTTTCTGGATGTTTCTACCGGGGAATTTCTTACTGCCCAGGGATCTTCAGAATATATTGATAAACTTCTGCAAAATTTTAGTCCCAGCGAGGTCCTTATTCAGAAGAATTTTAAAAAGGATTTTTCGAAAACCTTTGGCGATGCGTTTCATTGTTTTTACCTGGAGGACTGGATCTTTAAGCTTGATTATGCCTACGAGTCTTTAAACGCACATTTCAATACCAAATCCTTAAAGGGGTTTGGGGTGGATCACCTGGCAGAGGGGATCATTTCCTCCGGAGCCATCTTATATTATCTCGGGGAAACCCAGCACCACAGGCTGCAGCATATAGCATCTATAAATCGCATTGCTGAAGAGGAGTATGTATGGATGGACAGGTTTACCATCAGGAACCTTGAATTGTACCAATCTAACGCGCAAAATGCGGTGACGCTTCTGGATGTGATAGATCAAACTATCTCCCCAATGGGAGGCAGGATGCTAAAACGCTGGCTTGCGCTACCGCTTAAAAATGCCGAAAAGATAAGGAACCGGCACAAAGTGGTTGGACATTTTATAGAAAATCGTCCCGAACTGGATAAAATTCAGCAGCAAATAAAAAAGATCAGTGATCTGGAACGTTTAATATCCAAGGTTGCTACCGGAAAAATTTGCCCCCGGGAGGTGCTTCATCTCAATAATTCTTTGGAAGCAATTGTACCAATAAAATCATTGGCGATGGATTCCTCGGAAGAAGCGTTGAAAGTAATCGGGGATAAATTGCAAAATTGTGAGGTGCTAAGAATTAAAATAAAAGAAACCTTGCATGAAGATGCCCCGGTAAATATTCTGAAGGGAAATACCATCGCAAAAGGGTTTCATCCTGAACTCGATGAATTGAGAGCTTTGGCATTTTCGGGAAAGGAGTACCTGGATGGAATGCTGCAGCGTGAAACCAAAGCAACAGGGATTTCTTCGCTTAAAATAGGTAGTAATAATGTGTATGGGTATTATATAGAAGTACGCAATTCCCATAAAGATAAGGTTCCGGAAGCATGGATACGCAAGCAAACACTTGTTAATGCAGAAAGATATATCACAGAAGAATTAAAGGAATATGAAGGAAAGATCCTGGGGGCCGAAGAAAAGATACAGCAGCTGGAGCAGGCTATTTTTGGAAAGCTGGTAGATTGGCTGGGAGATTACATTCAGCCGGTGCAGCAAAACGCAAGACTGGTGGCACAACTGGATTGCTTATGTTCTTTTGCCTGTCACGCTATCTCTGAAAATTACACCGAACCTGTAATCGATGATTCCCTGGAACTGGAGATTAAAGACGGTCGGCATCCCGTGATTGAAAAACAATTGCCCATGGGCGAAAGTTATGTGACCAATGATCTTTTTCTGGACCGGGAAACCCAACAAATCATTATGATAACCGGCCCCAACATGAGCGGTAAGTCGGCTATATTAAGGCAAACGGCACTTATTGTTCTTTTGGCCCAAATGGGAAGTTTTGTGCCGGCAAAGTCCGCCAGGATAGGACTTATAGATAAGATCTTTACCCGGGTAGGGGCGAGTGATAATATTTCCATGGGGGAATCTACCTTTATGGTAGAGATGAATGAAACCGCCAGTATTCTTAATAATATTTCCAACCGCAGCCTGGTGCTTTTAGATGAAATTGGCCGTGGAACTAGCACCTATGACGGAATTTCAATTGCCTGGGCAATTACAGAATATCTTCATGAACATCCGGCCAGGCCAAAAACCCTCTTCGCCACGCATTATCATGAGCTCAATGATATGGGGGAAACCTTTAAAAGGATAAAAAATTACAATGTTTCGGTAAAAGAATTGAAGGATACGGTCTTGTTCCTTCGGAAGCTGGTGGCCGGTGGGAGTGAGCATAGTTTTGGGATCCATGTAGCGAAGATGGCCGGAATGCCGCAGCAGGTAATTTCCAGGGCCAATAAAATATTGAAAAAGCTGGAAAAATCACATCAAATAGAAAACTCCGGCGAGATCCTGAGAAATTCCGCCGAGAGGGACATGCAGCTTAGTTTTTTCAATCTGGACGATCCTTTGCTGCAGGAATTGAAGGAAGAATTGCTGCATATTGACATCGACACGCTTACACCGGTAGAAGCCCTGATGAAGCTAAACGAGATAAAGCGAATGTTATCAAGTAAACAGAAAGCAAAAGTTTAATCTCACCCCAGGTTTTATTCCCGGAATTAGAGATTGAATGGAATGGGATAAATTTTTTGAAAGCTGAAAAACAAGCTGTTAAGGATTTTTTCTTTTAGAAGCAACAAAGTAAAGGTAAGAGGACTTCAATTTTCAGTAAAAAACCTTTGCTATTATAAGAATTGTATTAAATTTGCAACCGCAATAAACAGTTGCGCATCGCCTTTAAGGCGTGAAAGTTCTTTAAATTTGCGAAAATAGCTCAGTTGGTAGAGCGCCACCTTGCCAAGGTGGAGGTCGCGGGTTCGAATCCCGTTTTTCGCTCTGGAAGGAAGAGATAGAAAATAACTCTGAGGTTCGCGGGTTCCCCGATAGCTATTGGGGCGTTTTTTGCTCAAAATAAATGTCTATGCTCGGATGGTGGAATTGGTAGACACGTTGGACTTAAAATCCAATGATCAGCAACGGTCGTGCGGGTTCAAGTCCCGCTCCGAGTACTTAGAAAACCTGTATATGCTTTATTTATAAGGCTTTACAGGTTTTTTTATGCTTACTTGACAAATACTTGACAAATAAAATGAGTTTCACGCTTGTTTATAATCATTCTAAATAAGAATTCTAATTATTTACTACTTTTTGCTCCTGGCATAGTTTCAATAATTAATAAAAGATTAATTAATTGTTCTAAAGCAAAAAAACCACCTCGCTAGAAGTGGCTAAATAGTAGTGTTATTCGTAATTAATTAGGATTCTCACACGATGCCCCGGCATTTTCCAGGGATCTTATATGGCTTTCGCAGGGGTTTTCTATCCTATCATTATATTCTGCTATAATTTCCCTTCTCCTTGCTTCTGTAAAAGTTCCATTTTCAAGAACTTCACCGTACATTTTATGATAACTTTCTATGATTTCTGCAATAGGAGTGCCGCAACACAATGCCTGGTTTTCCGATTCATCTTCAGTAGAACAGGACATAACGGTTAAAAATAGTAATAAAAGGATCTTTTTCATTTGTGGTTTTTTAGTGTAGGGAGGTTAAACCCAAATATATGAAAAAACAAATTACCGCAACCTTACCGTTATTAACCGTAATTATCGGTTACTAAATTCTTTTAGGTAGTTCAATTCGTCCAGTTCCTTACATACAGGTTAAGAAATAAAAAACTTTTAATTAATTAAACTTGAATAATCAATTTTGAATATCAAGTTTTGACAAGTCCTATCACTGTTTTATCGCTGTTTCTCAACTGTTATTCGACCGTTTATCGACCGTTAAAACTTAGGTAATCTTAGGTTAGTCCTTGCCGTAATCTTGCCGTTATACCCTTGACTAAACCTTGACAAGTTTTGACAAGTTCTATCGCTGTTTCCCGGCTGTTATACCTTAGGGTATATTAGTCCTAAAATCAGTAACCTACTCCCGCGCGTATAGACCCCAAAAAACTTCACCTATTTAATTTATAGATGTTTCACGCGCGGGTAATGGTCACTTAAAGGTTTATCTTTTATTAATTTTCAATCGTTCCAAGTGCGCGTGTTAGAACGTTATAAAATCTACATCTTTTCGACCGTTTATCGACCGTTAAAACTTAGGTAATCTTAGGTTAGTCCTTACCGTATTCTTACCGTTATTATCGGTTTAAATACGCATTAAATCATTTATCAATCCTTTGGGTAACCTTAGGGTTGACCTTTTAATAATCCCTGTTGTAATCTTGTTGTAATCCTATTCTTTTTTATCGTGTTAAAAACTTAGATTTTACTCACGCGTAATGATTCCCAAAAAGTCTTTAAAATAAACGATTTATAATTATTCATACGCGCGTAAAGTCTTCGATAAACTTTTTTTAGATTTTTGACCGTTACAAAGTCTTCCTTTTTTAGTGTTCGAATAACAATCATTTGATTGGCTCCTCATGCGCGCGCGTATTGCTCCGATTCTGCCCTTTTTTACTATGTAAGAGAACTCTTCCTCATGCGCGCGCGCGTATTGGTCGGAAAATGTAACCTAATCACTTGAAAAACGTTTGATTAAAACAAATAAAGAATTGATTATTTAAAACCCGTAACTCTTTAAAAGTTTAAAGGAAATTACATTTTTAATTTTCACATCAAAGATATATCCTCTCTCTTTGTTCCCATTCTCATTTATGAACTCTACTAAGCCGTAATAGTTGTTTATTTCCTCTCCGTTTATCTCAGTGGTGCTTTGTAAAAGGTCGATTAATTCCTGATTGCGGGGATATTCAAATTCTATCCAGTCAGGGGAAAAAATAGGGTTTGAAAGATCCTGTATTATAACGTCTTCATTTTCTTTTACTTCTGGTTTCCCTGGCAATTTTGTTTTTAACTCGCTATTCCCTTCGCTGCTGGCATATCTTATTTTTTTAGTTGGGTCATTCATTAAACCACAATTAAACCAGTACGCGTGCCTGTTACGGTTATTAGCAGGACTAAGGCGTAAATTAAAGGCTGTTTCCGGGGAATATATTCCTGTCGGCACCTGCTCAAAGTCATCCTGCCATAACCTCAAGTCATAATAGTCTTTTAGGTTGGATCGGGTTCTAAACTTAGCATCTAACAAAAAATTATCTTTGTCGTAGGGTGTATCTTCATCGGGGAAATTCTCATACTGCATCCTCCTGGCATCCTCAACGGCATAACTATCTGCCCGGCTTGTGCCTAGTGCCTCATATTTATTATCCGTTTTGGTTATTGGGGAAATGAATGTTGTTTGAATATTTGGTTCATCTAATCCAAGGGGTTTTTCATAATTCCCTCCCTGAGTATAGCCTGTAGTGAAAGATGAGTAGATGAAATCTCCAGCCGTTGTTCTTATGTATTTGGATCCTAGACCTAATCTAATAGTAATATAAGGCTGAAAGAAAAACCTTCTTTTCTCTAGTCTAACAAATTGCTTTGCTCCTTTAGTCACGATACCATAGGCAACTGGTTCTATTGCATCTATGCTCCTAAAATAGTCCTCAAAGGAAAGGGTTAACGGCCATTCTATGATATTATCTTCCTCATCTACTTTCTGAAGGTTCCTTATCCAACCTCCACAAGAAAAACCCAAAGCCGGGTATTCATCCTTTTGTAAAGTACTACTAATGAATTTTGGTTTTCCGGTGTATATCTCAATTAATCTTTTACCTACTTCATAAGCAGTAAGAAACTTAGAATTTGTTCTTTGATAAAATGAATCCTCAGCCCAAGTGAAACTGGCTTTGAAGTCTGAAAAAGTTATATTTGCCCACCCGTCAAATGTTGGGGGCTGGATAGGTCCACCGTATTGACCTACAGAATAAAGCCCCATTGCATAACTTTCGTTCTTCTTAGGCTCTAGTGTTATCTCTGGCAAGGTTACTGTAAATTCAGATCCCACAGCGGGTAAACCTCCAAGATTTTGCTGAAAAACAGGCGTTAAATCTCTTGTTAAGTTAGATCCATCTTCATCGCTTGTAAAACTGAAAACCACAAATTTAAAATTGTATTCGTTTACCCTACTCACATCCCGGCTGCTCACTTTAAAGGATGCTGAACCTTTGAATTTTGTTATACCTCTATCCCTGTCTGCGATAGCAAAAAACATATTAATGGTGCTTTTATCATCCCATCTTTCCTCCGCTTTATAACTTTCATACGGGGGTGTGATGTTTAAAGTATCTGAATTTGCTATTGGGTTTACCGGGAATGGATGAAAGGATTCTCTATCTTCATTTATTGAACTCCATCGCCCGCTTTTTGTAGTGAACTGCGAATCTCGCTCTACAAATCGGCTTAATAGGTATATTTCCCTGCCTGCGATGGTTATTTGGGAAGGTGAAAGAGGGGTTATAGGCTCACCGTTAATATCTTCTTTTCGGTTTAACTCATATTTTTCTTTTAATTGAGAAGTGAAAACCTCTCTTAAACCTCCCTCTATTGCATCTATTTTAAATTTATTATCCTTTACCTCTCTGGTAGAAAAATCTAATTCCCCTGTATAGGATAACAACCACTCATCACTAATTGGATGCTTTTCCCATTTGATTAGAGTAACCTCTGCCTGTACGCCAAAAGTATTCCAGTTAAGTTCTAAAAACTCCTTTGCCTTCCCTGTAAATTCTAAGTTATTGGAAACCGTTAAGAAGATCCCGTATGTTTTTTCGCTTCTGCCTATTTCGGTTTCTGTTTTATCCCACCCCATAGGATCCATTTTTAAATCTATTTTTCCAAGTGGTGAACTAAGGGAGTATTTGCGCCTGTTATTAAACATAGTTTTAAGTTTTAGTTAGTTGTTATTATTTTAGTTTTAAAAACGTGTGCCATAATTAAAAAAGATTATTAATGATTATTGTTTTGAAATAATTGAATGCAACGGTTATGAGTTCAGACACATAATTTTGAATGTTAGCATTTGTTAACAATGAATGTAACGGTTAGGCTTATGTAAAATGGTTTAATTTCTAAACTGCTAAGTCAAATAATAAAGGTTGCCCGGGTGGGTATAATCTTTCCTGCTTGTTTTGTCTGTTGGTTCTGGTATGCCTAATATTCTTAGCAATTTGTTTTATCTGGGTTTTGTGATCTGCCTTTTACCAAGTCTTTGAAAGATACTTTCTTTTCACTTCCTCAAATATCTTTTTATCTGTTTTGTAATAGTAGTTTAATCCTGTGTGGGATAGTAAAAAACTGTCATCCCTTTGCATTGAAATATTCAGACTGGTAACCTGACAAACGTTGTTTATTTTGGCTGTAATTTCTTGAAGTGGGGGTACAGGAATTGACCCTATATATAAACTGTCAAAACGTGTACCCCTGCCATTTAAAAAGTCAACCTTTTCACTCATTATATTTCTTATTTGTTCCTGAAGGTTTTCAGAATGATTTGCGGTTAATTCGGATAACTTTCTGCGGTGTTTATAATAGGCTGAATGGCTTTTCTTTTGAAGTTGCCTATTCCAGTATATAGGGTTATTGTAATTGTCTAAAACCTTACTTTTATGGTTAATTGTACAGTCATAAAACAAAACGTTATTCCATTCCTGTAAAAGATCTTCTTTGAACAAATACAAACCTTTGTCGGCTAAATCCTGTAAGGTGAATATTCCTTTTGCATTTACCTTTTTCATTTTAGTGTACTTAATTTCAAAACGCATTATTTCGGTTTCAACTAAAAAGGCTTTTTTGTAATGCAGGTATTTATTGTAAAATTTAATAATGTACTGGCTATGTTTTGCCTGTAAATACTTTCCCTCATCTGAATTGTATTTAAATTCAAAAGGGGTTGTTTTGTGTAAAAAACTATATTCCAGTATCTCATTAGTTGGTTTAGGTGGCACAACGTTTATACCTACCTCTAATTGCCTTAAAATACATTTGTTTAGGTCTAAGTTGAATTTCTTTTGTAAGTCCTTTAAAACCCCTAAAAATGCGTTAAAATCAAAATCGTTATAATTGTGACCTCCTGCATTGTAGTACTTATGTAAACTACCTGCTATTGTTATAGTACCTGTTTCATATATCCTAAAGTCCAGGTCTTTATAATAGGCTTGTTTGTGTGGAGTTACCCTTTTACCTTTTTTATTAATGGTTTTAATCTCTCCAGTTTCCAAGTTTATATTATCGTAAAAATCTAAATACCTATTACCCTCTAATTTTAGGGGGTCATAATCTTTGATTAGTAATTTTACGAAGTCAACCAATTAATTTCTTATATTTGAGTTGTGGGTATGCGTTGCCGTATTCCCGAACATTTGAACAATTTAGAGGGGGTTGAACGCCCCTCTTTTTTTGTTTTAATACTTAGGTATGCTTAGGGTGTTGTTATCTAACGGTTGCGCCTATTAAAGGCTTTAAATCGCGGGTATAGTAATCTTTAAAGTAATAGATTATAACTTCCTCTGCATTTGCAGAAAATCTAACTATTATAAGATTCTTTTTGTCGTTGTGATCTCCGTAATAAATTAAAGGGGTGGAGGTTTTAAATAAACCAGTTAATGCCGGGTTGATCCATTTCTTACCTTCTCTAATTTTTAACCAGTAATCCGGGTTTGATCTTGCAAAATTGCGGTTTTTACTTACGTTTATTAGGTTGGATAAAATCGGGTTGCCGTTGGTAACCTCTTTGAGTTCGTAGTGTTTAACCTCTGCAAATTTACCATGGTTAATTTCTATATAACTGTGAACGGTGGGTGTTGGTATCGTTGCCATAATTCAGAAGATTAAAGTTGAATTATTGCACTTTCGACTTGAGAACGCTTAAAATAAATCCTGTTCCCTAAAGCAAATCTTTGAAGTTTTCCGGCTTTGCCCCAATTGTGTATTGTTGAAATATCGACTTTAAGCAATTTAGCAACCTCAGCACGTGAAAGATATTCCTCCGGCTCTTTGGGTTGGTATTCCTTTTTAAGTTGATCTAATTGCTCTTTAACCCCTTGTAGGATAGCATCTGTTATTTGCTCCGGGGTTGCGTTGTGTAGTTGTGTTACGTTGCTCATTGCTGAAAGTTTTAATTTCAACAAATATCAATGCGTTTGAAGGTGGGGCGTGCGCCTGTTTATACGCCCTATGTATTGAATAAACGGGAAACAAATCTTTTTACCTCATCTTCATAAGTAAAAGAGGTGTATCTTGTTCTGTCATCCATACTTTGAGGGTTGAGAACATTAATATTCCCTTTAATTTGCCTATCTGTACCCCCAATTAACTGAGCAACTACTTCTCTTTTTTTATTGCCAGTTAAGTTTTTAAGTAATGGTAAATCAAAAAAGCCTATTTCTTTTAATAGTGCTATTTTGTAAGGTAAATCGTTTGTTTTTTCTTTCTCCTGCTTTTTATTTTGAAGTGAAAGTAATTTTTCAAAGGATTCAAGTTTGACAACAAGATTCAACCTAACATCTTCAAAAACATTCTTATGAAAAGTATTTTTTGTTTCTTTGATATAGACATGCTCTATTAACGCCTTTAAAACTTTTATTTTTCTTGACAATGTAGGTACAACCTCTATAAATTTTAAACCTTCTGTATATAATAATCTATGTACCGTTGGAATTTTTATAGGTTCTTTGTACTGGGAATCCATAAATGTCATCATTGCCATTCCAATTCTGTAAACCTCTTTCCGTTCTATAGGGTCTACAATTTCAATTTCCTTTATAAACTCAGAACTTTTCCCTTCAAAGGTGCTATAACGAGTATAAAGAGGTAAATCTAAAGAATATGCTAAGCGGAGTAAAAGATGTTTTCTATAATAGGGGTGTAGACAATCTAAATTTTTATAATTGTTTGCTTTGATTTTTTCTAAATCAAGTACTGGTATTAAGTCTTCAGATTTATTTTCCATTTGAACAGGTTTAATTCGTTGCCGTTGCTAATATACTAAAAACCCCTTGCTGAGGTGCAAAGGGTGTGGAGTTGGTTAACCTAAGTGATAAAGCCTTTGTTTGAAGTCTTTAAGTAACTTTTCTCTCTCTTCAGTAGTGTAACTATCCCAATAATATTTGAAAGTTGCGTACTCCTGGTAAAGTTTATCTATTGATAAGTCGGGGGAAATTTTCATAATTGTTATTTTAAGGTTGGTATTTAAGGAGTTTTCTAATAGTTTCCCTGTTGAAGGGTATGTATTTGGTTAACCTAATTCATATAATTTCTGCATAAAGTCTTTATTTAATTTTTTCCTTTCCTCTATGGTGTAACTATCCCAGTAAAAATTAAAGGTGGTAAACTCCTGGTAAAGTTTCATTGTTGGTGAATCGGGGGAAATTCTCATATTTGTTATTTAAATTAAAGGTGGTTATTTACAAAGGTTTCTATGGTTTCCCTACTAAATGTTATAGGTAGGTTATTTGCCTTACGTTCTTTGATTAGATTATTAATTATAACCTCTTTTTGGTAATCCTGTTTTTTTAAATGGTTTAAGGGGGAAATTTTCATAATTAAGTTTTTAGTTATTTATTGATTTTAGTAATTTCTCTCTGATAATTTTTCTTTCTTCTTTGGTGTAATTATCCCTGTTCTGTAAATAGATTTTTATTTCCTTTAAGGTCATTTTCTTTATTGATTGGATGCGTTTCTAATTACTTTTAACTGCGGTTCTTTGTCCTGGTGTAGTGTTTCATAGAACTTCATAAATAGATCCGCGTTAAGGTCTTTATCTTCGCGCCTGTTAATGTATTCCAGGAATAAACTTTCTTTTGAATGTCCTGTAATCCCTATTAATACTGCGGTTGGTATTTTCTTATAATAGTTTGTCGCAAAGGATCTTCTAAAGGTATGCGAGGTTATTAAATCATATTTTGGGTAAACGTCTAACTTTTTACGCCCGGTCTTTTTATCATATTTACTGCCTTTTACCATTTCTTCAATTTTAGCAAGTTCACAAACATCCTTAATATGCTTATTTAGTTTTTGCTGTGAGATAGGGTAAGGAAAGTTATTTTCTACAATATCAATAACGTGCGGAGCAATTACCCCAACGGTTACAAATTTGCCTGTCTTTTGTTGTTCAATATCAAAATAAATGCGGTTGCCTTTATACCTCAAATTGTCCGGGGAAAGTTTTAAAAGGTCGCTTGCCCTTTGTCCTATTTCACAACCTAATAACAACCAGTTGCGCGCGTTCTTTAAGGCTTCTGATTCTATTTCTGCAGTACGTATTTGCTCCAGTTCTTCAAATGATAGGGTAATTATAAACCTATCGTTATTTTGCTCTCTAAAGCCTGTTATTTGCTTTGCATACGGGTTAACTTTTATATCTAATTTCTCAGCATCTAAACAAACGGTTTTAAGGTTGTCCAAAATCTTACCCGCGTAATTAGTGGAGTAGTTTTTTTTATTCATTAACCAGTTAGTAAACTTGTCAACAAAGGGTTTGTTTATGTCCTGTAATTGGATTTTCTTTTTTGTTTCCTTTTCGTAAACCTCCATTACCTTTTTGAAAGATTTGTAACCAGTTACCCGGCGTTGAGATATACCAATTTTATTGCTGCCTGTAATTTTACGGGTGTTGGCATTATCAATTATGTACTGGGTATGGTTAATTAACAGGCTGTGATCCGTTTTATTTACCCGGTCGAAGCAAAGGTCTATTTTATCCTTTAACCAGTGTACGTCTATTAATTGCCCTTTTGATTGTGCGGTGTTAACCTCATCATAAATGAATTTTTGAAGTTTGTTCAATTCACTAAAGGTTTTCTTATTGCCTTCGGAATTTTGTTTAGGTCTTTTTGTGGTAGTGCTCCAATCTTTAGGGAGTACATTAAAACCTGAGGGTGTAGAAATTACATTCCCAACTTCTAATGATACATAAATGAAAATTGATACAGGTCTATTTGCTTTACTGCGAATTCTAAAATTTACCGTTGCCATATTTGAAGATTGAAGTATTGAACATTTGAACAATACTAAAGTAGTCTAATTTTTGGACTTGGCAAATACTTGACAAAGGAAATTAAGATACTATTCAATTCTATTCAATTTCTTTAATACGGTGTAAGGCTTTGTTATTGTTGGGTAAGTGAGTAAATACAGAAGGTTATTGAGATTTTACAGGGGGTTGTAAAAGTGTTAAAATAGGGGGTTTCTTGTCCCGCTCCGAGTACTTTAAACCCTGTTAATCGCTTGATTATCAGGGTTTTTTTTGGTTTTATCATATTCGAAACCACGCATGATACGCCCATAAACCAGTTGGTTCACCCTGTTATAGTTCTCACCAAATATGGGTCATTATAGGTTGTCCTTCACATTGTTTTTCCTGTTCCCTTTATCATCCTCGTGCCGAATCTTAACCGCAATGGCATCTTCAGTTCCATAAATTTTAAGTTCCTTGATATCGGCAGGAAGATTAAAGCCTCTACTTACCAATTCTTGTTTTACCTCACGTATTATTATGCCTCTTAATACCAGGGATGCCCGCCGGTAATCGAATGTATCCACCCAAAAGAAAACTTTTAGGTTTACGGTACTGGCGGCGAGTTCGTTCTCTATCACAAAATTTTCGTGGAACTTATCGCGGACAATTTCTTTGTTGGCATCTAAAATTTCCTGAATTACTTTTTTGGCAGATTCAATATCGTCTTCATAACCAATGCCCACAACAAAATCCACCCTATAAAAACCATCGGCAGTATAATTGGCAACCGGTTTGGTAAGCACATCACTGTTGGGAATATAGATATCCCTCCCATCAAAAGTTTTTATATGTGAATACCGAAAACTCAGCGCTCTCACTTTTCCGAAAATATCGTCAATCTTAATGGTATCGTTAATATTAAAGGGCCTGTTGAAGGCTAAAATAATCCCTGCCAAAAAATTTTTTCCAATATCCTGAAAAGCGAAACCCAAAATAATGGCTCCCCCACCAACGGCTGTCAAAAGACCTGTAGCAATTCCATTCAAACCTGCAACTTGCAGTGCGAGCATAATGGCAATAATGACGAGTATAATTTTTATTGCCTGAGCCAAAAACCTCGCCATTAAAGGATCTTCTGCTTTTTTTTGGATCCGTCTTTTATATAAATTGGTAAGTAACTGCGCGAACAATATTCCCAAAATAACAACTAAAATTCCCATTGCGATACGCGGTAGCGCAATAAGTAATTTTTTATAATATGTTTCCAGGGAATTGACAATGGTTTCTCCATTGGATTGTAAAAGTAAAATCATCAGTAGTAATTTTACCTAAAGATACTGATATATAAAAACAAAAATAAAAAGACCTCCCGTTAAAATTCACAAAAACTCCAGATACTGCATCAGCCTAAATCGACTATTATGTTATTGAAAGCAGAAAGGTGTCACCAAAACACAAATATGTACTTCTAGCAGGAAATAGAGATGCCTTTATATTGAAAAATAAAGATGTTGAATTTTAATCCCTCATTGAGGGTTTAACCCGCCTGACCTTCGGGCAGGTTCCCCGTCCCGATAGCTCGTCGGGATGCCTCGAGTTTTTAAAAATATTTTCCTCCCGATAGCAATCGGGACATACCGTGGGCCCACCCGTACCGTTCGGCCGGGCTTACCCCGAAGTTCTTGATTTACTCCACCTCAAAATCAAAATAGGTATCGGGATAAGGTTCTATTCGTAAGGTATAATGCCACCATTCCTGAAGATAGGAGCGGAAACCATGTTTGCTCATGGTTTGTTTCAACAACTCCCGTTTTTCTTTTTGTTCTAAAGTGATCTGTGTGCTGTCATGATGTGAGATTTCGCCGAAGAAATCATAACTGCCTCCCATGTTGATTTCTTCCCCGGTGTTTGCATCAATAAGCGTGAGGTCTACCGTGCTTCCCCTGGAATGACCGGATCTCGTGGAAATATAACCCAGGCTGAAAAGATCCTTTTTGTCTATTCCCGGATAGAATGTTGCTTTCATGATTGCATCCTTGGGATTGCGTGCCCATTCTATAAAATGATTAACTGCGCGTTGAGGTCGGTAGGCATCGAAAATTTTCAAACAATATCCCTGGTTCTCTAATTCGATCTGGACTTTTTTTAAAGCTTCTGCGGCAGCTGTTGTAAGAATGGCTTTCGGTTGTTGATATCCGTTGATGGGTTTTCCAATAAAATTATGGTTGCCGGCATATCGCATTTCCAAAACGATATCGGGAATCATTTCTTTTACATACACAAATCCGGATGGAAGGTTCTTTTCCTGTCCAAAACTAAGATTCAGACTAAAAGAAATAATGATTAAAAATAGAAAACGCTTCATGTAGGTGCTTGATTTGGCCGAAAGTTAGACAAAATTAATTTTTCCTGACTTTTCTCATAGTAGCTAAAATTCAAATTCCTTAATTTCCATGAATCTGAAAAAAATATAAATCAAATAAATTTTAATACTATGGAATTAAAGGATAAAGTTGCATTAATTACGGGCGCTGCTGCGGGAATAGGGGAGAGCACCGCCTTACTTTTTGCCAAAGAAGGCGCAAAAGTTGTTTTAACCGATATTGACGAGGAAAACGGAAATAAAGTTCTGGAAAAGATCAAACAACAGGGAGGAGAGGCTATATTTATTAAGGCGGACACTTCTAATCCTTCCGATTCTCAAAAAAGCGTCGAAAAAGCCGTTGAGAAATTCGGGAAACTGGATATTGCAGTGAATAATGCCGGAATTGGCGGAGCTCAATCCCCTATAGGCGAATACGCTATTGAAGATTGGGATAAAGTGATCGCAATAAACCTTTCCGGGGTTTTTTATGGGATGCGGTATCAAATCCCGGCGATGCTTAAAAATGGAAGTGGTTCCATTATCAATGTATCCTCTATTCTTGGAAGCGTGGGTTTTGCCAATAGCTCGGCGTATGTAGCGGCCAAACACGGGTTGGTGGGGCTTACCAAAACGGCTGCCCTGGAATATTCATCCAAAGGAATACGGGTAAATTCCGTAGGTCCTGCCTTTATTAAAACCTCCTTGCTGGAAAGTCTAGACGAGGAGATGTTAGATCAATTGGTGAGTGCGCACCCAATAGGAAGGCTTGGGGAATCTCTTGAAGTAGCTCAAATGTTTCTTTGGCTTGCCAGTGATAGGGCTTCTTTTGCCACCGGAGCTTATTATCCTATAGATGGAGGATATCTTGCACAGTAAATATTTCTTCCTTTTTCTTTGCTTCGTTTGTTTTGAGCAACAAAAGAAATGAAGGGCATGATGAAAAATTGACTTTGGGTTTAAAGTGTCCGGCCAAGAATGGAATGAAACGCGGTTTACCGTTTGCCTACGGCTGTTTAACGTTTAATGTTTGGTGTTTACTGTTATAACCGTGAACCGAAAACCGAAAACAGGCAGCCGAAAACCAAAAACTTCCACTGCTTTAGGTCTCTCCCCAAATTCCACTTCATCCGTGACAACCATCCTTTCGGTTTTACCTCTCTTCAAATCAAATATCAATTATTCGGAAGTTTGATTTTTAAAACCTTTTTCGCAGAAATTCCTTGAAAAAAGCGCCTTTTTCTTTACTTCGTTTCTTTTGGGCGAACAAAAGAAATGAAGGGCATGATGAAAAATTGACTTTTGGGTTTATGAGTGCCAGGCCTAAAATGGAATAAAACACTGTTTACCGTTGGCCTTCGGTTGTTTACCGTTTACTGTTTGGTGTTTACCGTTATAACCGTGAACCGTGAACCGGGAACAGGTAACCGAAAATCGGAAGATCTGAACTTGTAAGCATTTCTCGATACATTTTTTTCTTCTCTTTCGTTCAGGAAAAAACACTCGAAGTGAAGGAACTGACAACCGTTTGCCGTCAATTATTAAAAATAAAAAGCTTAAATTTAGAATATGAAAAAGTTGATATTAGAAATCCCCGAGAATATAGATCTCAATGAGAAAGAAGCTAAAAGGTTTTTAGCCGCCAAATTATATGAAGTTGGTAAGCTTTCTCTAGGTCAGGCAGCTGAGCTTGCCGGATTATCAAAAATAGCTTTTTCGGAAATCCTCAAAGATTATAATGTTTCCCTCATCAATTATTCTCCTTCTGATATAAGCAGGGATGCAGCTCAGTTCTAATCTTATTTTGGATACCAGCTGTTTAATAATTCTCAGCAAAATTGAGGAACTCGAATTGTTGCGAGGAATTAGTAATAAGATTTATGTTACTCCTGTAATTCATTCGGAATATGGTCAACCCCTTCCTGAATGGGTATTAGTTTCAAAGCCGGAAAACACCCAATATCAAAAAATCCTGGAATTAGATCTTGACCAAGGTGAGGCAAGTGCAATAGCACTTTCTATGGAAATACAGGATTCAATTTTAATTCTGGATGAGCTAAAAGGAAGAAAAATTGCAGAACGCCTTAATCTAAAATTTTCGGGAACTTTTGGAGTGATCCTAAAAGCAAAGCAAACGGGATTAATAAAATCAGTAAAACCGGTAATCGACAAAATCTAATTAACCGACTTCAGATTTAGCGACCGGTTATTCGAAAAAATAATTGATTTGGCCGGTGAATGAAGATTAAAATACAGTAGATCTCCATTTGGGAAATTGAACTAGCGAATAGTTTCTCTTTTAATAGTATCATTCTTATAATCATATACCACTACTTACCAACGTCAAACGTTCCTTTTTTAATATTCAATATTCTATTAGGATTTTAACCTACAACCTATATTGGTCGAAACCCAAAACCGTTTGGCGTTCAGAGTTTATCGTTTTCCTTTTACCATTGGCCTACGGCTGTTTAACGTTTAATGTTTGGTGTTTACTGTTATAACCGGGAGCCGAAAACCGAGAGCCGAAAACCGAAAACGACTTTGGGATTTAGCAATGCCAGGCCAAAAATGGAATAAAACAATGAATTATTGTTTATGAGCAAGTGTCATTTCGAGCGAGCGATTTATAGTCTGAAATCAGCTTGCTTCAAGGATTAAGTTTTCTACAGAATTTTTTTAAGTATAGATGCTAAAGCGACGAGAAATCTCAATCGCCAGATTGCTTCTCCAGATACAAAAATCGTGATAGCAATGACAAGCTCATTTCGAAATGACTGGGTTTGGTTAACCGTTTGCTGTTTGCCTTCGGCTGTTTAACGTTTACTGTTTGCCGTTCAGCGTTTTCTGTTTAGCGCTGGCCTTCGGCTGTTTTCTGTTTACTTTTTAAACCTTTGATCGAAATTTATCGACCCATGAGCGAATACAGTAATTTTTTTTGCATCAGGATGATTAGGATTGATTAAGTAGTTGAATTCGGGTGGAATAATACAACTTGGAACCTTAAGGACGGCCGCAGGAGCATCTTTAACAAAATCATCCCCTATAAATTGTGTTTCAAGAATTGGAGGCTTTGCATCCCAGTTTTCCGGTAAGTCTTCTGCTCTTAATTCAAGAATTGCCACATCATCGGGAATATCTATTTCCACGTAAAATCTATCAGTAGGTAAATCTTCACTGAGGTCTAAATGAACCCCTACTTCTAAAGTTGCAAGTGCACGGGATTCTGAAGTGTAAACCAAATAGGTGTTGAGACTATTCCAGCGAAAACCTTCCATTAATGCGGCTCCAATTCCTTTTAAAGTGGTGTCCAGGTATTTTTCCCTTTCAATTCTATATACCCTCATTAAGCCAGATTTCCGTATTCCAGTCTATTGAGGCTGTTTCTAACCTCCTGAATCCCCGTTAACGAATCAAACAGGTTTTCCGGAGTAGCGCTCCCTAACGAAATATTAGGTTTTTTTAGCCAACGTTGAAATTTTTCCGCTTCATTATTGAATACCTCTAACCCGAAATCCAGTAACTCCGTAAGCACCAGTACCACTTCACTGTCTCTTCCACTAAGTAGATCTTTGTCCCTCTTTTTCTTGTTATAAGTAGTTTGCGGGATGCCAAATAAGCTTAAAACATGTCTTATAGGTAAACCGGCTCTTTGGCTTATAACTTCAATAGACTCATAAGGAAGTCCTTTTCTAATAATAGTTACCCGATCCATCTTAGTAGCCCAAACATATTCCTCTTCGGTAACTTTTATGCGCCACGTCGGCCTTCCAGCCTTACTTCCCCTTGCTCGTTGAATGCTTTTCTTTGGGTTATACATCTTGGTACCCGCTGAGGTGTCATCTTTTTTAATCGCCATAACAACAAATTTGCTTTAAATATACAGTATATCTGCTTCATTTTCAACTTTATGCTGTTTGCCTTCGGCTTTTTAACTTTTAGCGTTCAGCGTTCAGCGTTCAGCGTTTGCCGTTTGCCTTCGGCTTTTTTCCATACTTTTTTCCCGGCACCTCCAACCCACTAGAGGTGGCTAAAACTGTTTGCTTGTTTACCTTCGGCCGTTTAACGTTTACTGATTGCTGTACGGAGTTTAGCGTTTGCTGTTTAACTGAAAAACGAAAAGCGAGAACCAAAAACTGAAAACCTGAAACGGGGACCTTTACAGAAGGTTTTCTTATCTTGTGTCCCAAAAATTAGAAAGTTATGTTAAAAAGAGTATCGGTCATAGGTTTACTCGCGGTTATAAGTCTGGGCTGTCAAAGCCAGGGCCAAATTGCCGGAAACCAAAATAAAAACCAATCGGCAGAGATTTCAACTCCCAAAATAACCAATGGAACTCTAAAATCTTATAAGGAGGTAATTACTTCGGAAGCAAAAAGCGATGAAGGCTTATTTACTACCCATTTCGTAGGGGATAAACTGTATTTTGAAATTCCGCTGAATTTACTGGAGAAAGACATGCTCCTGGTGAGTCGGATAGCCAAAGTGCCATCAGGTTTTGGTGGGGGATATGTGAACGCCGGATCCAAAGTAAATGAACAGGTGGTTCGATGGACCAAAAGGGGACAAAGCGTGGATATGAAGATCATCAGTTTTGAAAACCAGAGCGATGAGGAATCTCCTATCTATCAATCGGTAGTTGCCAATAACTTTTTCCCCATACTATATAGCACAAAAATTTCGGCATATAATCGGGATTCTACTGCCGTGGTAGTTGAGGTGAATTCCTTATTTGAAAATGATATTGATGCGATAAATGGAATTTCCCCCGCTTTAAAGAAACGCTACAAAGTGAAAAAGCTGGATTCCAATCGGTCTTATATAGAATCTGCGAATTCTTTCCCTAAAAATGTAGAGGTTAAACACGTTATGACCTACGAAGCAGAGGAGCCACCGGAAAGGGGGCAGGCCGGAACGATCTCTCTTTTGATGAATCAATCTATGGTACTCCTTCCGGAGGATATGATGCAGCCAAGATTGGCCGATTACAGGGTAGGTTGGTTCACCACTAAAAAATATGACTATGATTCTGAAGAGCTTAAATCAGATGATTACGAGATTATAAGAAGATGGAGACTGGAACCTAAGGATGTTGAAGCGTATAAAAGAGGAGAACTGGTGGAGCCGGTAAAACCTATTGTTTATTATCTGGATCCCGCCACGCCCGAGAAATGGAGACCTTATTTCAAAAAAGGGATCGAGGACTGGAATGTAGCCTTTGAAAAAGCAGGTTTTAAAAATGCCATTATTGCAAAAGACCCACCTTCCAAAGAGGAAGATCCAGAATTTAGCCCGGAAGATGTTCGATATTCAGTGGTAAGGTATGTTGCAAGTACTACGCGGAATGCAACCGGACCTTCAGTTACCGATCCGCGAACAGGTGAAATTATAGGGAGTAGTATCATCTGGTACCATAATCATTTACGGTCTTATCGAAACCGGTTTATGATAGAGGCCGGAGCCCAAAACCCGGATGCCAGGACCTTGAACACCCCGGAGGCAGAAATTGGTGAAATGATGCGCATGGTGATCGCTCATGAAGTGGGACATGCCTTAGGCTTGCCGCATAATATGAAAGCCAGCTCAGCTTATCCAACAGATTCCCTTCGCTCTGCAGAATTCACACAAAAATATGGACTCACTCCTTCTATTATGGACTATGCCCGTGTAAACTATGTGGCACAGCCTGAAGATAAAAATGTTCGTTTTATAAGGATGATGGGGCCGTATGATCTGTATAGCATTAACTGGGGTTACAGGTATTTACCAGGGGCCACTAGCATGAAAGACGAAAAGAAAACCCTGGATAAATGGATTGCTGAAAAGGCGGGAGATCCCATATATGAGTTTGGCGGAGGTTATGATAGAGTAGATCCACAGTCTCAAAGGGAAAGTCTGGGTGCTGACCAGGTAAAGGCAAGTGAATACGGATTGGCCAATTTAAAGAAAGTCGTTCCTAATTTGATGGAGTGGACTGCAAAAGATGGGTATGGATATGATGATCTCGATGAACTTTATGGCGAACTCACAAATTTATGGAGAGGATATATAACCCATGTGATCACCAATGTAGGGGGGGTATATGAAACAAGAAAAACATCCGATCAGGAAGGTGTAATATATACCAGCGTTCCCAAAAGCACCCAGAAAGATGCCGTTAATTTTCTGAATACGCATGCTTTTACCACCCCGCAGTGGTTGCTAAATCACGAGCTTCTGGATCGTATAGAATCCGGTGGAGCGATAGAGCGGGTGCAAAATCTTCAAACCAGGTCACTCAATGCGTTGCTTGATGAGGACCGACTTAAACGAATGGTGAGTAACGAGCAGGTAAATGCCACACAAGCCTATACTCCGCTGGAAATGATGGAAGACCTTAGAAAAGGTATTTTTAGCGAATTATATGCCGGACGTAGTGCCGATGCCTATCGCAGGAATTTGCAACGCTCTTATGTAGATGCCGCAGCCCAATATGTGAAAAAAGTGAAAGAAGATGCTAATGATGCAGTATTAAAGACTGACATTATCGCTCTCATGCGCGGAGAAATGGAGCGATTGAAGCGGGATATCAACAGGCAAAAGAACAGGACCAATGACAATTTAACGCGGTATCACTGGAATGATCTGGTTGCCAGAATTGATGTAGGACTTGATTTGGATTCTTAGTCCCTTTTTATATAAATTCTTAAGCTCCGCAGGACCTCTGCGGAGCTTTTTATTTCTGATTTTTATTTTGTGTAAAGAGTTATTTTTAGCGAGCGATTGAAATTTTGAAATTAGCTTGCTTCAAGGATTAAACCCTAATGAGGGATGAAGCCCGTACTTATTTGCAAAGGTTATAACTATGCTAAAAGGAGATTTTGAACACGGGAATTATAATATCTTAGCAAATTTTAAAACACTTAGAGATAATAAGGTTAACGATACAGAATGGATAACACCGGAGACAGTTTGAAAGGAGAGCAAATAGAAAATTTCGCAAGGACGATTGTAAATGTAGTTAGGGAACCACTGGTTATACTAGATGAGGATCTGAAGATCCTGTGCTGGAACAAAAATTTCTCCAATAAATTCAAGCTGGATGAAAACCTTCCCCATGATCTCTCTGTTTTTGAATTCAATAAAGGCCGGTTTGATGTTGAGGTGCTACGGCAGGAATTAGAAAACCTTAAAAAAACCGGGGAACCATTGAAAAATATACCGGTTCCCATATTTACCTCAAATACAGTTGAGAGGACGTTTCTTATTAACGCCAGTAAACTGGAAACTCCTACGGGAAATAATGTGATCCTGCTTTCCTGTAAAAAGCCTAAAACAGCTTCCGGTCTCGCAAAACGAGATAAAAAATTCATGAGAATTTTTAATGACATCCTTTCCCAGGCACCTGCTTACATATGTACTCTGCGCGGGCCGAAACACGTTTTTGAAGTTGCCAATGAAAATTATTTGCAGTTGGTAGGAAATCGTGAAATTATTGGAAAGACCGTGAAGGAAGCGCTTCCTGAAGTTGCCAGCCAGGGGTTTTTAGATTTGCTAAACAAAGTATATACTACAGGGGAACCCTTTATTGGGAATGAAATTCCTATCAACCTTGAAAGTCGAAATGGAGAATTGAAGAATTCCTATCTAAATTTCGTATACCAACCCACCAAAAATGCCAGGGGTGAAGTTGAAGGGATCTTTGTTCATGCCATCAATGTTACTGAACAGGTGGAAGCTCGAAAACTTCTTGAGCATAGCGAGGAGAGACTTCAAAACCTCATTGATACCGTGCCGGCAATGATCTGGATTACCAATGAAGACGGGAAAAGTGTCTATTTAAATGACAATTGGTACAGGTATACAGGTCAGGCTGAACGAGAGGCTGAAGGTTTTGGATGGTTAAAGGCCACCCATCCCGAAGATATGGACATGGCAGAGGACGCTTTCAGGACTGCCTCTGAAAAACAACAAGCCTATAGTGTTGCCTTTAGATTGAGAAACAAAAACGGGGATTATCGGTGGGTGATTGACAGCGGAAGCCCAAAGTTCAATGAGCACGGGAAATTTGAAGGAATGGTTGGGACCGTGATGGATGTTCATGAGGAAAAATTGAAAGAGCAGCGGATAAGGGAGAGTGAACACCGAATAAGAAATATTGTACAGGAGGCTACTGTTGCTACAGGGATTTATGTAGGGAAGGAAATGAAAATTGAACTGGCTAATGAGGCCATGATCAAATTTTGGGGTAAAAATCCGGATGTGATAGGGAAAACCCTTCGCGAAGTATTGCCCGAACTTGAAGGGCAGCCATTCCATGATTTACTTGATGAGGTTTTCACCACAGGAAAAACATATTGGGGTAAGGAAGATAAGGTAGACCTGGAGATCAACGGGAAAATGCAAACCGGATATTTTAATTTTACATATAAACCATTGCGCAATGAGAATGGAGAGATCTATGGGATCCTCAACATGGCAGTTGATGTAACAGAATTGATCAAATCTAAAATGCAGTTAAAGGAGAGCGAGACGCATTTCAGGCAAATGGCAGACCTTATGCCTACAAAGGTTACAAATACAGATGCTGCAGGAAATTTTATTTATTTCAATCAGAACTGGCTGGATTATACCGGGCTGGATACTAATGAATTATTAAAAAAAGGATGGATAAATTTTATTCACCCATCAGAAAGCGAAACTTTCCAGGAAAGATGGCAGGCTTCCTTGGATTCAGGAAATCCTTTTGAGATGGAACTGCGGTATATGAATAAACAAGGTAAATATAAATGGCATCTAAGGCGTGCCGAAGCAGTTATGAATGAGGATGGATCTATTAAAATGTGGATTGGCACCAATACGGAAATTCAAAAACTGAAAGAAGAAGAGAAACGCAAAGGTGATTTCCTTAAAATGGTAAGCCATGAGTTAAAAACCCCTGTAACTTCCGTTAAAGGATATGTGCAGTTATTACTAAGTTTGCTTAAAAGAGAT
Source organism: Gillisia limnaea DSM 15749 (assembly GCF_000243235.1). GTDB lineage: Bacteria > Bacteroidota > Bacteroidia > Flavobacteriales > Flavobacteriaceae > Gillisia > Gillisia limnaea. The sequence goes on along the minus strand of NZ_JH594606.1, from coordinate 808,186 downwards.
GGGGTAGTGGTACAGGGCCTACCTCTTGAACAGTCTTTGGGGCGAATGGACCATCAAATCAAGAGATTAACAAGATTGATTTCTGAAATGCTGGATCTTTCCCGTATTGAGGAAAATAAAATGGAACTTCAAAAGGAAATATTTTCCCTGAATGATTTGGTATCCGAAACCGTACAGGATATAAATTATACCAATACCCAGCATAATATTGAAGTTCACCAGGATTATAAGTGCAATGTGCAGGCCGATAAGGATAGGATAGGACAGGTACTTATAAACTTCATTACCAATGCCATAAAGTATTCCCCGGACAGCCAGGAAATAGCGGTTAAAGTGCAAAAACATAAAAATAACCAGGTGGCGGTTATTGTAAGCGATAATGGAATAGGAATTGATAAGAAGAATCACCGCAATATATTTAAACGATTTTACCGCATAGGCGGTAAAAGTGAAGACACGTATTCCGGATTTGGAATTGGGCTATACCTTGCCAATGAGATTATTCAAAGGCACAATGGTACCATAACAGTAAAAAGCAAAAAAGGTAAGGGCTCCGATTTTTCTTTCATTTTATCAATAGCTCAGTTAAATCCCGAAAATGACAAATAGTAAAAAAATATTAGTTGTAGATGATGATTCCGGAATAGGGGAAATGTTGAAGACCCTGTTGGAATTTTATGAATACCAGGTTACGGTAACCGAAAAACCAGACGAGGCTGAGGATTTGATAGTGAAGAACAACATTGATCTTGTCCTGTTGGATATGCTTATCTCTGGAGTTAATGGCACCGATGTTTGTGCCGGGATTAGAAAAAATGAAGCTACAGCAAATACCCCGGTTATAATGATGTCTGCCCTGCATGATGCAGGAGATAAATGCAAAAAAGCAGGAGCCAATGATTTTATAGCCAAACCCTTTGAAATGGATTTTCTTATAACCAGGATAAATTCGGTATTACAGGATGAGGAGCCTATTCCTTAAAAGCATCTCCAAACACTTTGCGCAAAGAATCACAAAAACAAAACAACCGCTCTAAAAAAGGGAGGTTGTTTTGTTTAAAATAGAATAGGAGCTTTTAATTCAGTTCATTATTTACGGCTTCACCATTTATATCATCTGTAGTATTGATCAGTTCCTGAACTTCTTTTTTTAATGAAATCCTACAATTATTCGGAAGTTTGATTTTTTAAAAACTTTTTTCTTTGCTTCGTTTCTTCTGGGAGTATACCGTTATAACCGTGAACCGAAAACCGAAAACCGAAAACCAAAAACCGAAAACCGAAAACAGGCAACTGAAAAGCAAAACTTCCACTGCTTTAGGTCTCTCCCCAATTTCCACTTCATCCGTGACAACCATCCTTGCGGTTTTACCTCTCTTCAAATCGAATATCAATTATTCGGAAGGTTAATTTTTAAAACCCTTTTTCGCAGAATATGTGGGAAAAACCCCGAGATTCAGGAGAGCCGATTTTTTCAATCGGTTCGACGCGGGGTTTTTTGCACGGTTTTTGGCATTTTTGCCTAAAAATTCCTTGAAAAAGGCGCCTTTTTCTTTGCTTCGTTTCTTTTGGGAGAACAAAAGAAATGAAGGGCATGATGAAAAATTGACTTTTTGGTTTATGAGTGCCAGGCCAAAAATGGAATAAAACACCGTTTACCATTGGCCTTTGGCCGTTTAGCGTTTTCCACTAATCTACGTAATTCGTTTTAATTTGTGCAATTTGTGTTTTTCTCTGAAGGAGCATTTTCAACGACCTTGTTTAGGACTGCCATTGCGACTGAAGCAATCCAGCGACTGAAGCAATCTTATGTAAGCCGGAGGTTGCATTATGTTTGGAGTTTCCCTCAACAACCTCAATACTCAATTCTGATTACTCACTACTTTTTTGAAATACCTAATATTCTCCTCAACCACCACCTCAGTAGAAAACTTCCTTACAACCCGCTCCCTCGCGGCAACCCCCATTTTCTTAGCCAGGGCAGGATCCATTAAGAGCTGAAGAATTCGTTCTGCATATAATTGATGATCTTTAGGATTTACTGTAAAACCCGTTTCCCCGTCTGTCATTACTTCTTTTGCCCAACCGATATCCGAAGTCACCAGTGCTTTCTCCATCGCCATAGCTTCTATCCAGGTCATGGGCAAGGCTTCGGCGAAGCTGGGGAGGACTACTGCATTTGCGGCGGCTATTTGTGCCAGCACCTTTTCATAAGGGAGCACGCCCAGCCAGGTTGTGTTTTTTATGGCTGCAGGAGAAAGTTGCTCCAGGATCAATTGTTTGGTGGAACGGCCGGTGAGCTGATCTTTCACGTCTTTTCCCGCAAAGAGAAGCCTGGCCTCCGGTTTTTTTGCGACTATGAGATTAAAGATGGCTGCCAGTTCCAAAACGCCTTTTTTCCTTATCAGACTTCCAAAATAAAGGATGTCGCCTGGTTCATATTTATCCGGTTGCGGAATAAAACGCGCTACATCCACAGAATTTGGAATTACTTTTACCTGTTTTTTTAAGCCGAAGAGCTCAGTGGTTTTATCCGCGGTGAATTTACTTACCGAAAGCAAATGGTCTGCTCCCTGCAGTGCTTGTTTCTCAAACCAGAAATTCTTTTTCTTTTGGGACCGGATCTCGAGATGACAAAAATAAGTGTCGCTGCCATTCATCCTAATCACAAGCGGACATTTGAGTTTCATAAATGCAGTAATTCCGGTCCAGTCCGCGGCTTCCAGGGCGTTTATTTTGTCCTGAATTATAGCTTCGTTGAGGTAATTCTGAAGAAATTTGCGGTGCAGGTACCAGCCCAGGAACTTATATTTTCGCTGTTTTATCAAATGAAATTTTATTCCGTCTTCAGTAAAAATCTCATTTGTTGACTGGCCGTAGATAAATATGGAAACTTTAATCCCTTTTGCTGCAAGGGCAGTAACCATATTTTTGATGCTGGTTCCTAATCCTCCAGATGAAGTGGAGAGCGGGTGGGGGTATTCAGGGGTGAGGAAGGCCAGGTGCATAGTTTATTATTAATTTTATTGTAACAGATCCTCTACTAAGTTTATTGTAAAAAACTCCACACCTGCTTGAAATAGAAAGAAGGCCGTTTCCAAAATACCACTTCCTAATTCATTTTCTCTGGTTTTTTCTTGTTCAAATATAGGAAAATTGTTTTCCGATTGCTATTTGGTATTTACTGTTTACCGTTCTTGTTTTCTCCACTCTTCTCTGCAAAACATTAATTACAAAGATGAACAAAAACTCTAATCTGATCTGTTCTTTTTAATAGGATTTGTGTTGAGTTTTTTATGTATATATTCGTGTTTTCATATCCCTTAAGTGAAGGTCAGGAAGGATAGGAAAAATATACTTGGATCGCAGAATACAATTCGCTTACTCATATTATTGAAAGCTTCAGATATATGTTCCTGGATAAAGCATCCATTAATTTGGTTTTTCCTATACCCTTATCCTTGCTGTTTTAATGTTTCCGATAAGGGCTGGTTGTTTTTGAGGGAACAGAAAAGAATTTTATAGATGCATTATATACAGCAGGCAGCTGTAGACGGAAGTCTTTTTCGATTGACTTTTGAATTGCATTTAGCCATGCTTTTTTAATCACATGTCTCAATGATTATATTTAAAATGAAAAAAATCTTTACAAAATCTATTACCAAGCTTTTTGGCGCTCTAGGTTATTCTTTGATTAGGGTAGATTCAATGAAAAAATATAATAATTTAATACCTCAAGTTGAAGAATTTAATTTTATAAAATCTTACCCTTTTAACGCTTCTAATTATTTAAAATACAATGATTCATCCAAAGCGCAATTAAAACAAGATCTATTTGTCTTAATGAAACTGGATTTTAAAAGGAATGGTTTTTTTGTTGAATTTGGTGCTACAGACGGGATATCTTTAAGCAATACTTATTTGCTTGAAAAGGAATTTGGGTGGCAAGGTATCTTGGCAGAACCGGGTAAAGTATGGCATGAAAAACTTTTCAAAAATAGGGGAGTTCCAATTGAGAAAAGTTGCATCTGGTCCAGTAGTGAAGAACAACTAATTTTTAAAGAAGTTAAGCTGGCATCTTTATCAACCCTCCAAGGATTTGGCGAAGATGATAACCATAGCAAATCAAGAACGGATGCCATTAACTATAAGGTAAATACACTTTCCCTCTTGGATTTTTTAACGAAATACAATGCTCCCCCAATTATAGACTATATATCGATAGACACTGAAGGAAGTGAGCTGGAAATCCTGAAGAACTTTGATTTCAAAAAATTCAAATTCCGTGTAATGACAATAGAGCATAATTACATGGCTATAAGAAAAGAGATTTATAAGCTTTTAACTTCCAACGGATATAAGCGAATTCATGAAGAATTTTCTCATTTTGATGACTGGTATATTTTAAATGAAGTATAGGTTTACAGTTGGCCTTCGGCCTTTTATAATTTATAGTTAACAAACCGAAAACGGGGGTAAGCAAGGCTAAGTGGATTTTTCTGTTATTTTATCAATTCCTTCCCATATCCTTTCTGAAGCCTTTTCTGCAGGGGTTTGGTTGATCTTGTTAAACCAGGTTTTAGCCCTTTGCACTTCCGCCGGGGCTTCTTTTAATGCAGCTTCTAGTTTTGACTCGATTTCTTCTTTTGATCTCAACCAGATAACTTCTTTCCCTGTTGGCATAGACCTGAAATGAACAAAATTATATATTTTTTCTACTCCCCAGTTTTCATCCTGTTTGTTTTCAACATCATAATGGAGAAAAAGACAGGGTTTTTCTAAAATAGCAAAATCAAACACCATTGAGGAACCCAGATTTATTACCGCTTTACTATGAATGATTGTATTTACCTGTAGCTGCAGATCCTCTTTTGTAGGAAGAATCGTGTTCCATTGATCCCCCAGTTTTTTCCATCTGGGAGCTACAGGAACTATCAAATCTTTATATGTTTCTAAAGTCCGATCATACCTATTAGAAAAGTCGACCGGACATCGCCTGAAAATAATTCCCAGGTTATAATCTTTGCTTTTGTTCAATTTTTTAACCGCCTTCGCCAAATCATTTAAATACTGGGGATCATCCGGGCTGGTGGTACTATCGTCACCGCTAAAGCAAATATATTCTTTGGTGGGATCTAAGTTGTTCTCTTCAAAAAATTGCTCCCGCGTTTCTCTTAACTTCAGGTTGAAATGAGGTTCAAATTGTGGACTTCCGGTAATAAAAATCTGGTCTTTTTTTACAAAAGGATAATAATTCAGTAATTCCTCCTTCATATACTCACTCCATACAAAATAGAAATCAGGTTCAATCACCATAGTAGCCTTAGGAAGATTATCCCAGGAAAAAATAAAAGTGCTTGTAGGAATTCCCAAATCCTGTCCTGCGGTTAAAGGAGCAATGGCATTTACGGGACGCTGATTGGTACAAAAAATAAAATCGGGTTTTTCTCTTTTCAGCACCTCTCTACATTGCTTGTAAAAAGGAGACTTTCTTTCAGAATCCTTTAATTTTGATCGCAACTTTTCCAGCCCTTTTTCTCCCCGGTAGGTTTTGGTGAGCTGAGTTACGACAGCATTCTTAATTTTAGATTTTATGTTTTTGTTGCCGGCAGGAAATTTATAGGTCTGATAAACGGGATCATCGAATTTTTCTTCAAAATGATCCAGTTCTGCGCTGATCTTCGCCCTCTTTAAAAGATCGGTAAAGGCTCTTGGTTTTCCTTTTAATTTTATTTCTTTATACCCCAATTCAGTTAGATCAAAAGGGGTCTGATTCCAGAATACAACTTCCCAGCCCATTTGTTCTCCAATTTCGACAAAAGAGGTAAAAGCGAAATTCCGCAGGCCTACGCCATCGGGGAGCAGAATGAAGATTTTTTTTGGTTTCAAATCGGGGGTGTTAGTTTTGGCTTGTTCAAATATAGGAAAATTGTGAAGATGTGATGAAGTAAGGTTGTGAAGCTGTGAAGCTGTGAAGTTGTGAAGTTGTGAAGTTGTGAAGCTGTGAAGTTGTGAATTTGTGAATTTGTGAAGCTGTGAAGTTGTGGTGCTGTGTCGAAGAGGATAAATTATGAATTCCTTAACCCCTGGCCCCTAAAGGGGAACGAAAAGCCTTGGTATTGGAATATTGTTGTGATGGAGTAACGCTGTGATGATGATAACGGTAAGAATCATTCCTCATTTCGTTCAAACTTAGAAAGTAACCGACAATAATTCGTTGCCCAATTCATGAAGGGCTTTTTCAATTTTCTTGGCCCTCTCCTCCGAAGCATTGGCCTTTCCCGTAGCATATTGCCTCATTAAGGATTCGTTTATCCCAGCTTTTTTTGCCAAACTGGAAATTTTTATTTCAGGAATGAGTTTAAAAAGTGCCTGAATATCTAAACGATATACAAAAACATTGGCATGTAAAATCTGTTGGATCCATTCTTCATTTACTTCTATAGCAGTTTCCAGATAATCGCTGTAAGCTTGTTGTAAATTTATTTTTAATTCCTCCAGGGAATTTCCAAATGCGGTTACTACCCCCGGCAGGTTTTGAGTGGTGCCCCAATAGGTTCCGTCTGCCGCCTTCTCTACATAAACTTCTACGCTCTTATTTTTCATGGCTTTTTATTTAAATTATTCTATTCCTGCTTGTCTTAGGATAGATTTTACCGTTCCTTTCGGAACATCTTTTTTAGGATGAGGAATAGTAACGAGTCCTTTGTGAGCCGGATGTTTAAAGTGGTGGTGACTTCCTATTGTCCGCACCAGGTACCAACCTTCCTTTTCAATCATTTTAATGAGATCATTCGAATTCATTAACTCAAATATATAACATTTTTGTTATGTTTGTGAAAAAATTTTAGCTTTATTTCCTTCCACCCTAATTCAGAAAGTTGGAAACCGGTTTGATTCCAGAATACCACTTCCCAGCCCATTTTTTCTCCAATCTCAACAAAAGAGGTGAAAGCAAAGTTGCGTAAGCCTACGCCATCGGGGAGCAGAATGAAGATTTTTTTTGGTTTCAAATCGGGTATTAGTTTTGGCTCGTTCAAATATAGGAAAAAAGTGATGATGTAATGATGTGATGGTGTAATGATGTGATGATGTGATGATGTGATGGTGTGATGATGTGATGAAGGGCGTTGACTGGCGAAAAACCAATTAACCAATTAACGAATCCCTAAGGGGAAGGAGGGACGATGAGACAGGGAGATGAGGAAACAGAATTTCCAATAAAGAAATCGACGAATCCCGAATCAACAAATTAACGAATCCTTAAAAAGGACGAGGAGACAGGGAGACAGGGTGACGTGGGGGCTTGAGACTGGCGAAAATCCAATTAACCAATTAACGAATCCCGAATTAACCAATCACCAAATCAACAAATCAACGAATCAACAAATCCCGAATTACCGAATCACACTAAACAAAAATCATTACTTTTGAAATTAAGAAAATCCAAAAGATAATGCCATCCCAAACAATTCCGCTATTTTACTGGAGCGAGATAAAATTCATCTTTAAGAAGAAGGAGAATTATGGGGATTTACTGTCTAAATATTTGGTTGAAAAGATCTCGGGAAAAGAGATAAAATGGGTTCATCCTAAAAAACAGCCCTGGTACAAATGGGATAAAACAAATTATGTCACTATAGGAAGTATACTTCACCACGCTTCCAAAGACAGTATTGTGTGGGGAAGCGGGATTATAGATAAGGAGCAAGTCATATCTAAAGCAGATTACAGGGCAGTTCGCGGACCCCAAACCAGAAAATATTTGTTAGAGCTTGGATATAGCTGCCCCGAAGTTTATGGGGATCCTGCACTTCTGCTGCCAAAATACTATCATCCCGCAGTTAAGAAAAAATACAAATTAGGGATCATTCCGCACTATCACGATTTTAAATTTGTTTTAGAAAACTATAAAAATGATCCTGAAATCCTGGTGATTGACCTTATGACGCTGGATGTGGAAGAAGTGACCCGACAGATTCTGAGTTGCGAAAAAACTATTTCTTCCTCTTTGCACGGGGTGATAGTTTCTCACGCTTATGGAATTCCCAGTATATGGGTGGAGTTTTCAAATAAGATCTTTGGAGACGGAATTAAATATCGGGATTATCTTGAATCGGTGGAATTGGCTTTTTATCAGGCAGAATTTCTGGACAGGAAATTAAGCTTGAAAGAAATTGAAAGTTTGTTTGAAAAATATGGTGGAATGCCGGATGAGGGTAAGGTTGAGAAGTTGTGTGATGGGTTGATGAGGGATTGTCCGTTTAGGAATAGTGACGAAGTGACGGAGTAACGCTGTGAAGCTGTGAAGATGTGGCGCTGTAAAGAAGTAACGATGTGATGAAGTGATGGAGTAACAATGTGAAGTTGTGAATCTGTGAAGTTGTGAAGCTGTGAAGCTGTGAAGCTGTGACGCTGTAAAGAAGTAACGATGTGATGAAGTGACGGAGTAACGCAGTGGTGTTCTAATGTTGTGACGGATAACGAGGTAATTTAGGATAATGTTAAACCATCGTATCTAAAAGCGAAGGAGAGATGAGGGATAATGATTTAACAAATTAACGAATCAATGAAACCACCAATCCTCAATTAACAAATTAACGAATCGTTAAAAGGGACAGGGAGACGAGGGGACGTTGAGACTGGCGAAAATCCAATTAACGAGTTAACAAATCAACGAATTAACGAATCTCGAATTAACGAATTAACAACTCCCAATCATAAATAAATATTTTTGCGTTTCGGTGATCAATAATTTATAAATTGCGCACACATGAAGTTTTATGAGTAGCACAGACCATAATCAGGAAAAGAATAAAGAGCATTATGAGAAGCTATATGCCAATTATAACATCAGTAATATTCTGCATTGGATCAATAACCTCGAAAAATTTCTCAACTCTGCAACCACTACTGAAACCAGTTGGTTTGGATTATATCAGAACAATTTCAGGGAGAAAATAAAGGGAAAGAAAGTGCTGGAAATGGGCTGTGGAGATTGTACCAATGCTGCGGTGATGGCCGCTTTGGGAGCTGAGGTTTATGCCAATGACATAGCATCTGAAAGTGGTGAAATTGTGAGAAAGTTAAATGAAAATTACACTTTTAAGCAACCTATAGTTTTTGTGGAAGGAGATTTTTTGGAAAATAACCTAACCTCTAAAAGCTTCGATTTCGTGGTTGGCAAGGCCTTTTTACATCATCTCACAATTCCTGTAGAAAAATTATTTTTAAAGGAAACCGCCCGGCTTTTAAAATCAAATGGGGAAGCACGATTTTTCGAACCTGCTGTAAATTCAAAGGTGCTCGATGAGATACGCTGGCATATCCCCATTGGAGGCAGGCCTTCAAAATTCAATAAAGATGCCTTTAAAATATGGAAGGAGAACGATCCGCATCCGGACAGGAGTTTTAGTTCCCAACATTGGGAAAAAGCCGGAACAGCATTTTTTGGAGAGGTAGAAATAATTCCGGTGGGGACTCTTGAACGCTTTAGCCGTTTCTTTGGTTGGGGTGAAAGAAGAAATAGATATAAGCGATGGGCATTAAAGAGTGAGCGTTTTTTGCCCGGGTTTCTGAATAAACCTTTTACCAGAAGCCAGTTGATAGTTTATAAAAATCCAAGGGTTTAATTTTTTGTCAGCTTATTTTTCAATATTTTAAAAACAGAACTATCTACAAAAAAGGGTCTAAATGCATATTTCTATATTATGAATAATTCGTGGTTTCGTGGCTAATTTTTATATTTTTACCAAACACCAAACACCAAACACCAAACACCAAACACCAAACCGTAAACGAATAAAATGAGTATCATCCTGAAAGCAGAAAACATCTCCAAACAATACCGGCTCGGCCAGGTTGGCACAGGCACGCTTAGCCACGATCTTAACCGTTGGTGGCATACCGTTCGCGGGAAGGAAGATCCCTATTTAAAAGTGGGGGCGGTAAACGACCGTAGCGCTAAGGCTACTGAAGATTATGTATGGGCGTTGCGGGACATCAATTTTGAGGTTAAAACAGGCGAGGTATTGGGGATTATTGGAAAAAACGGGGCTGGAAAAACTACCTTGCTTAAAATATTATCTCGGGTAACTTCTCCTACAACCGGTAGTATAAAAACCAGAGGGCGTATCGCATCTCTGTTGGAAGTAGGAACCGGATTTCATGGAGAACTTACCGGCAGAGAAAATATTTTTATGAATGGCGCCGTTTTGGGGATGACCAAGAATGAAATAAAAACTAAACTTGATGAAATTATAGATTTTTCTGGTTGTGAAATGTATATAGATACGCCCGTAAAACGCTATAGCAGTGGGATGACGGTGCGGCTGGGCTTTGCCGTGGCAGCGCACCTGGAACCGGAAATCCTGGTGGTAGATGAGGTGTTGGCCGTGGGCGATGCCGAATTCCAGAAAAAAGCTATCGGCAAGATGCAGGATTTATCTGTTGGGCAGGGTAGGACGGTGTTGTTTGTGAGTCATAATATGGCGAGTGTGAAGAGTTTGTGCACCCGAGGAATTGTTCTGGAGAATGGTTTATTAGAATTTGATGGTTCAACTGAAAAAGCAATTAATTTTTATTTATCAAATGAAAAGCAAATAATTCCTAAAGATCTCACATCTATTAAGGATAGAAGTGGAACTGGAACAGTAAAATTTCGAAGTTTTCATATTGAACACACGAATGGACAAATTATAGAAAATGTTTTAAATGGTGACACGGTTGTGTTTTCCTTTGCCATAGATGTCGCTAACCTTACCAATAACTTTAATATAGATTTAGGTTTTTCAATACACACATCGGATGATGAATTAATAACTGTTTTATATAATTCTTATCAGAATAAAACTATACAAGTTAATTCAAATGGAGAGTATAAAATTCAATGTGTGATTGCCGATTTAGCTCTGAATGAGGGAAATTATATTGTTAAAGGTCGTATTGAATGTGATAAAAGAGAATCTGATTGGCCTAAAGTACCACTGGGAAGATTTAATGTAATAAAAGGTGATTTTTACAGATCCGGAAACTTGGGTTTTAATGGGAAGTCGAAACTTCTAATAAAAGGAGAATGGGATTTAATAAAATAAAGAAGATTATTATAAAGATTACTCCTGTCAGGATTCAAAATATTTTTCAAGAATCGGTTAAAAAGGAGAATATGAAATTGGATTCTTATGCAACACTTTCATATTCTCAGGAAGGAGAGGATTTAATTTTAAAAAGAATTTTTGAAGGTCAAAAGGAGGGATTTTATTTAGATGTTGGAGCACATCATCCAAAGCGATTTTCAAATACTTATGAATTTTACAAAATGGGCTGGCGTGGAATCAATATAGATGCAATGCCCGGGAGTATGGATGGTTTTAGAAAAGTACGGCCTGATGATATTAATCTTGAATATGCAATTTCAAATTCAAAGGAGAATCTGGATTTTTACGTTTTTAATGAACCTGCATTAAATACCTTTTCAAGGATTGAAGCAGAAAAAAATGATGGGGTTAAAGGATATAAAATTGTTGAAAGAATTAAATTGAAAACCTATCTATTATCAGAAATTTTAAATCAATATTTAAAGGAGGATGATAAAATTGATTTCTTAACTATAGATGTTGAAGGCTTGGATTTTCAAGTTTTGAAATCTAATAATTGGAATAAATTTAAACCCTTTATCATACTAGTTGAAATATTAAATATGAATTCAATTGGTGATATCGAGAAAAGTGACATCAATATTTTTCTAGTTTCTAAGGGATATTCGCTTTATGCAAAAACTACAAATACTTGTTTTTATAAAATTCTAATTTAAATTTTTTTATGTTTAATACTCCACTCTTATTCATCATTTTTAATCGTCCGGAGATTACGCAAAAGGTCTTTGAAGAGATAAAAAAACAAAAACCTAAATATTTGTTCGTAGCAGCTGACGGTCCTAGAGAAAACATTAATGATGATTTCGAAAAATGCACTTCTGCAAGGAAAATTGTACTTGACGGAATTGACTGGGATTGTGAAGTTAAAACTTTATTTAGAAAGGAAAATTTAGGTTGTGGAAAAGGTGTTTCCTTAGCAATTAATTGGTTTTTCGAAAACGTAGAGCAGGGAATTATTTTAGAAGATGACTGTTTACCAAATCATAGTTTTTTTAGCTTTTGTGAAGTATTGCTAGAGAAATATAAGTATAATGAGCAGATTTATGCAATAAGTGGTGATAATTTTCAAAACGGTATTTCAAGAGGTAATGCTTCTTACTTTTTCTCAAATTATGTTTTTGTATGGGGTTGGGCTACATGGAGGAGAGCGTGGGAAAAGTATGATTTTAATATGGAGGAACTAGATCAGTTTAAGAAAAACAATTCCATTTGTAAAATTGATAAGCGAAAAAAATTTCGGGATTACTGGCTAAATATTTTTGAAGAAGTTGCTAAAAAGAATATTGACACTTGGGACTATCAATGGGTTTTTTCAATTTGGAAAAACAACGCATTGACAATTTTGCCAAATACCAATTTGATTTCCAATATCGGATTTGGTGAAAATGCTACTCATACTAAAGGAAGCAGTCCTTTTGCGAATTTAGAAACAGTTGAAATCGGGGTTATTAGCCATCCAGATAAAATTATTGTTAATAAAAAAGCGGATGATTATGCTTCTGATTTAGTTTATAATATAAAGGGAAGCAAAAATAATATTTTGTCAAGGTTGATAAATTCTTTTGGAAGAGTTTAAATTAAATTTTATGACTTGTAGAATATGTGCTGATCTTAGTAATAAGATTTTTTCAAAGAAAATCTTAAGGAAGTATGATGTTGATTATTATCAATGTGAAAATTGTTATTTCCTTCAGACTGAATTCCCATTTTGGTTAGAGGAAGCATACAGCACGGGGGCCATAAGTGCATTGGACGTAGGTATTATGTCGAGAAACCTTCTATTGTTGCATAAAACTCAAAATATATTAGGAAAATTATTCTCAAATTTCAATGCCTTTTCTGCAGTGGATTACGGTGGAGGTGAAGGCGTGTTTGTTCGATTAATGCGTGATAAAGGATTTAATTTTTATAGGCAAGATTTACATGCCGATAATTTATATGCTCGCTATTTTGATGTTAAGGATTTACCAGTAAGCCATAAGTTCGATATTTTAACTGCTTTTGAGGTTTTTGAACATTTACCTAATCCCATTGAGGAAATCACAAAAATGTTCAATTATTCTGATACAATTTTATTGTCCACCGAGTTACAGCCCACAAGACATATTTCTGAGTTAAAAGATTGGTGGTATTTTGTACCTGAAACAGGACAACATGTATCATTTTATACTGAAGATGCTTTTGATAGAATCGCTAAAAAATTCAATGTCTATTATTATACAGATTCTATAAACCTCCATATTTTATCACGAGAAAAATTTTCTGCTAATCCTTTTGTTGAGGAGAAAAAGGCACAAATAAAAAAGACAATTCTTCAACGAATTGTAAATAAAATCAATTATAAGATAAATCAAAATCAAACTTTTAATACAAGAAAAGTGGTTCCGGAGTCTTTAATTATGAAGGATTTTGAATATGTAAAAAAGAAACTTCAAAATGATGATTTAGTTTAATATATTAATGAGGTCTTTAAAACAATACAATAAATGCAGGTTATTTTAATTACAGGAGGCTTTGGATTTGTTGGCAGGCGTCTAATTGAAAAATTAAAACAAGACAAATCATTTCAAATATTTGCCATTTCTCGAAGGCCTTTAGACAAAAATGTTGAAGAAAATATTGGAATTAATGTAATATTTGGTGATTTAAAAAATTCATCTTTCGTATTAAAAACCGTGGCTGAAATAAAACCAAATTACATAATTCATCTTGCAGCAGAAAGCAGTGTGGCATATAGTTGGAAAGAACCAAATTTAAGCTTTCAAAACAATGTAAATATTTATCTAAATATATTAGAATCAGTAAGAAAGTTAGGTTTTAAATCAAGAATCCTTTCAATAGGTTCTTCAGAAGAATATGGAGTAGTTGGTGGAAAGCAAATACCTATAAAAGAAACCGTAAGACCCAATCCTGTTTCGCCTTATGCAGTCGCTAGGCAGGCTCAAAGTGAACTAAGTAAGGTTTATGTGAAAGGTTTCGGGTTAGATATTGTATCTACAAGATCTTTTAACCATTTTGGAAATACTCAAACGGATCGCTTTGTTATTCCTTCATTTATTAATAAAGTTTTAATTCAGAAATATAATGAATATGACATAAAAATTGAGGTAGGAGACTTAAGCATTATACGAGACTTTCTGCATGTTGATGATGTTGTTAAAGCCTATATTATTTTATTGAGGAAGGGAATTACTGGCGAATTATATAATGTTTGCTCCGGTAAAGGATATAGCTTAAAGGAAATATTAGTTCATATTTATAAAATTGCAGGAATTAATGAAAATTATATTATTTCAGAAAAATTAATTCGTCCTAATGATAATCCTGTTATTATTGGTAGTTATGAGAAGTTGCAAACACTTACCGGATGGAAACCAATAAAAAATTTGAAAGATGAACTTCAATTAATGGTTAATCAAAAAGAATTATATCTACAATAATGAAGGTGTTAATTGATAATCAAATATTTGAACAACAGAAATTTGGCGGAATAAGTCGATATTTCAATATGCTGGAACGCGGCAATGATGCAGTCCAAAAAATGGAATTGTTTACGGACCAATCTCCAAAAAAGAAAGAGTTTTATCAAAGAGTTCAATCAAAATTAACTAGAACGCTGTTTAATGGAAAGCAACCGAAAGCTAATAAATATGATTTTTATAATTCACAAATAAGGGATCTTCAATTTGATGTTTTTCATCCAACCTATTACGGCAATTATTTTTTAAATTATTTAAAAACACCATTTGTAGTGACTGTTTATGATATGATCCACGAGAAGTATGCGGAGTATTTTGGGAATAGCAGGGATTCATTTAATAAAAGAAATTTATGTAATTCAGCATCAAAAATTATTGCAATTTCTAATTCAACAAAAAAAGATTTAATTGATATTTTTAATATTCCAAAGGAAAAAATAGAGGTGATATATTTGGCAACCGATTATGCAAGTATTATTAGTATAAAGCCAAAATTTGATATAGATCATCCTTATGTTTTATTTACAGGTAACAGAAGTGCCTATAAAAATTTCCTAACCTTTTTAATTTCTGTAGCACCAATCTTGAAGAATAATAAAGATTTACATTTGGTATGCACAGGGCCGGATTTTACAGCTATCGAAAATAGATGGATAGAAGAATTGGAAATAAAAAGTAAAGTGAATAGCTATTTTTGTCAAAGTGATGGAGAATTAGTTCACCTATATACTAATGCAGAATGTTTTGTTTTTCCTTCATTATACGAAGGCTTTGGTTTTCCTCTTCTCGAGGCCTTTGCTTGCAACTGCCCGGTGATAAGCAGCCCGGGAGGATCGCTAAAGGAAATAGCAGGCAATGCGGCTATTTATTTTGATCCGAAAGATATTAAGTCTATTAGAAATACTATACAAAATGTTATTTCAGACAGTACATTAAAACTAGATTTAATTGAGGCTGGAAAAATTCGATTAAAAGATTTTTCGTGGGAAAAATGTCGGAAAGAAACTATGGATTTATACGCTAAAGTTATTTAAGAGTTAAGAAAGATTGAATCAAGAATTCAAATTGAAATGAATAAAACAGCCCTCATCACAGGAATCACAGGTCAGGATGGAGCCTATCTGGCAGAATTGCTTTTAGAAAAAGGATACATAGTTCACGGTATTAAAAGAAGAAGTTCCTCCTTTAATACAGACAGGATCGATCACCTCTATCAAGATCCCCATGAAAAGAATGTTAAGTTTAAATTGCATTATGGAGATTTAAGTGATCCAATGAATTTAACGCGTATTATCCAGGAAGTGCAACCCGATGAGATTTACAACCTGGGAGCAATGTCTCATGTAAAGGTGAGTTTTGATACTCCGGAATATACCGGGAATATTGATGGTTTAGGAACACTAAGGATACTTGAAGCGGTCCGTTTACTTGGTATGACGGATAAGACGAGGATCTACCAGGCTTCAACTTCAGAACTTTACGGAAAGGTGCAGGAAGTGCCGCAAACCGAGAAAACGCCTTTTTATCCAAGAAGCCCTTATGGAGTCGCGAAATTGTATGCCTACTGGATTACCGTGAATTATCGTGAGGCTTATAGTATGTTTGCCTGTAACGGGATCCTGTTCAACCACGAATCTCCATTGCGGGGAGAAACCTTTGTAACCAGAAAGATTACAAGAGCAACTTCAAGAATTGTTTTAGGGATGCAGGATACCTTGTTTTTAGGGAATTTGGATGCAAAACGAGATTGGGGCCACGCCAACGATTACGTGAAGGCGATGTGGTTAATGTTACAACAGGACGAGCCGGAAGATTATGTTATTGCCACCGGAGTGACTACTTCGGTAAGGGATTTTGTGAGGATGGCTTTTGCAGAGGTTGGGATTAGCCTGACTTTTGAAGGAGAAAATGAAAATGAAACAGGATTGGTAAAAGCCTGTTCAAATCCTGAATTTCAGCTGCCCATTGGGAAGGTGGTAGTGAAGATAGATCCAAAATATCATCGACCAACAGAAGTGGATATGCTGATAGGTGATGCTACAAAATGCAGGGAAAAATTGAACTGGGAACCAACACATTCTATAGGTGAATTGGTAGCAGATATGATGGCGGCAGACATAAAATTATTTCAGAAAGAGAAATACCTGAAAGATGGAGGTCATGACACTTTGAAATATAATGAATAAAAAGCCCCCCAGCCTCCAAAGGGGGAGTTAAAAAAGTTCAACGTTCAATGTTCAGTGTCAGAAATCAAATTTCAATTTTTCAACAACAGTTATCTCAAAATTCGGATAAATTTGTTTTAGTTCAGATTAATTCGGGTAAATTCGCAACAAATGGAGAAAGATTCTAAAATATACATCTCAGGTCATACCGGAATGGTGAGTTCTTGAATTGCAGAAAATTAAATCAGGATAGCTATCGGCACAAAATGTGTATCTTTATAAGTCTCAAAAACACTGTTATGAGTACAATAGAAATAAAACAAAAGCTCCATGAATTTGTAGATACCGGGGATGACAAATTTGTAAAAATGTTTTACGAAATGGCAAAAGTTTATATGGAACAATTGCAAAAAGATAAAATGATCTTAGAAGGGGAGGAAGATATTAAAGCTGGACGTACTTATAGTTTAAAAGAAGCGAAAAAAATGCTCGATACTTGAGCAGCTCAATAAAACGAGTAGAGTTAACCTCAAGGGCTATAAAGGATTTAAAAAAAGTAAAATCCTTTAATTTGGATTTATACGGAATTGTAAGAGCTCAAGAAATTATCGATACAATTTTTGAGCTGTTGGAAACATTGGAAAATCCTGATTATAATTTTACCGAGATTGGAGAACTAGATAAGGATTTTGATCATTTAAAATACTCCTATAGAAAACTAACTCAGCATCATTGTAAAATCACTTATCGCAAAGGGAAAACGAAAATTTATGTGGTCAGGATTTTTGATACCAGTCAGGACCCAAAAAAGAACAAATAAACTATAAGAATGCCCCTAACCGGGTTTTTTAGTTTTCAGGTAAAAGCAACCTAATTATTAAATGGAGAAAGATTCTAAAATATACATTGCAGGACATACGGGAATGGTAGGTTCTGCGATTGCTAGAAATCTTAAAGCTAAAGGTTATTCAAATTTTGTTTTTAAAACTTCTAAAGAGCTGGACCTTATAAATCAGCAAGCTGTAGCTTCCTTCTTTGAGAACGAGCAACCGGAATATGTTTTTTTGGCTGCCGCAAAAGTGGGGGGAATAGAGGCTAATAACACTTATAGGGCGCAGTTTTTATATGAAAATTTGATGATCCAGAACAACGTGATTCACCAAAGTTATGTTCACGGAGTTAAAAAATTGTTGTTTTTGGCATCCTCCTGTATTTACCCAAAACTGTCACCACAACCCATAAAAGAGGAATACCTTCTTGACGGGAAACTGGAACCCACGAATGAACCCTATTCCATCGCTAAAATAGCCGGGGTAAAAATGTGTGAAAATTACAACCGGCAGTATGGCTGTGATTTTATTTCGGTAATGCCAACCAACCTTTATGGCCCCAACGATAATTACGATTTAGAAACCGCGCACGTGCTTCCGGCATTATTGCGTAAATTTCACGAAGCTAAGTTGCGTGAAGAAAAGATGGATAAATCCAATCCCAAACCTCCTGTTCCACTGAGCCCACTGAGCCCACTGAGCCTGCCGAAGTGCGGTAGTGAGCCTGTCGAATCCCGCAGTGAGCCTGTCGAATCCCGCAGTGAGCCTGTCGAATCCCGCAGTGAGCCTGTCGAACCCCGCAGTGAGCCTGTCGAACCCCGCAGTGAGCCTGTCGAACTGTGGGGAACAGGGACTCCTATGAGGGAGTTTTTACACGTGGATGACCTTGCCGAGGCTTGTTTTCATTTAATGCAAACCTACCATGGAAATACAAGCGTGAATATAGGGACAGGAAAAGATATTTCAATAAAGGAACTCGCAGATGTGATAAGGAAAAACGTAGGATATAAGGGTGAAATAATCTGGAATAGAGCCAAACCCGATGGCACACCTCGAAAATTGTTGGATGTTTCTTTAATACATAGTTTGGGATGGGAACATAGTATTGGATTGGAGGAAGGGATTAGGGAAGTTTATAATAATAAATTTTTAAGTTGAGATGCCTTTAATATCGATAATTACCGTTAACCTAAACAATCTTGAAGGCTTGGAAAGAACAATGAATAGTGTTTTTGAGCAAACCTGGCAGGAGTATGAATACATAGTTATTGATGGGGGTTCCACAGATGGGAGTAAGGAATATATTGAACAGCATAGTGATAGAATAGATTTTTGGGCGAGTGAAAAGGATTCGGGTATTTATAATGCGATGAACAAAGGTATAAAAGTGGCGACTGGAAGATATTTGCTATTTTTGAATAGTGGGGATCAGTTTTATAGCAAATATGTTCTCGATCGGAATTTTAAGTTTTTAAAAATAAAAGATATTATTTATTTCAATGTACAAGTTGAAGCAAAAGATAGTTCGACATTAATTTCTTATCCAACGCAATTACGATTTTCAGATCTTTTATACGGTACGCTATGTCATCAATCTGTTTTTATTAAATATGAATTATTTCAAAAAGTTGGTTTATATGATGAAACGTTAAAAATAGTCTCCGATTGGAAATTTATAATACTCGCTTTGTTTAAAGAAAATTGTACTTCTAACAAGATTGATGATATATTAACAATTGTCAATACGGACGGTATAAGTGCCATGCCTGAAAACGATACTGTAATAATAGAGGAAAGAAATAACGTTCTTAACAATCACTTTAGTGCATTTCTTATAGAAGTTCAAGAGTTATATGAGCTAAAATCAATAGTAAGAAATTTGAAAAAATCTCGGAAAATAAATTTATTAATTAAACTTGGTCTATTAAATAAATTTTAAAGCTTGACTGTGATATGCAATTTATTGGTATTTTGAATTTCTGGAGAAATTATTATTATCTCTTTTTCCAAATGGATTCATTTTGAAATTACAAGCTTTATTTAAAAGTATACAAAATTTGAGATGAAACTATTAATAACTGCACCATTTCTATTAACTGTTGGAGGCACGGAAATTGAAACGCTAATAACAGCCCAAGAACTTGCCAACTCAGGAAGTTTTAAAAAAATTGAAATTTTTTGCCCCTATCATCTTGAATTAGGTAATTTTCAAGATCTGGCTGTTAATCCAAATATAAAATTTAAAACATATCCTGATTTTTTTAATAATTTATATATTAAAAAAATCAATGTTTTTTTTAGGCGTCTCTTTCATTTAAAAACTTCCTTTATAGAAAATTTATTTTGGTTTTTCCAGCGTTTAAGGGGATTTGATTACATTTATATTCTAACCTCTACAACTCAAAACTATTATATTCCAATTCTTAATAATTTTAACCCTAAAAATTGTTTGATAAAATATACTATAGTACATGAGGAGGGTATAGAGAGTTGGAAAAAAAAATATTTAAGAGCTCTCAAATGGAATATTGTAATGAGTAAAGGACATCAGTTTTATATTGCTAACATTCTAAAAAGTAATAATGTTATTGTACAGGATATTATAATTGCCAATGAAAAACGCTTATTAGAATGTCAATCAAATAGAATTTACACATTTGGTATGCTTTGCAGATTTTCTGAAGAGAAAAGAATTGAACATGCAATTTCCTTAATAAATAAACTGAAATTAAGCGGGTTAGATGCAACCCTTATAATACAAGGTGACGGTGATGAAAGATACTCTTACCGGTTAAAAGAGCTAATAAAGGATTATGGATTACAGGAATATATAACACTTATAAAAAAAAATATTTCTCCGGCCAATACGCATTTATTTTATAAAAATATTTCATTTTTTTTAATCACCTCACAGGCTGAAACTGGACCATTGACAGGATTAGAGTCAATGGCTGCTGGTGTGCCGGTATTGAGCTATAATGTGGGAGCCATGAAAGAAAGAATAGGTGAACATATACACTTAGTAGTAAATGATTTCGAGAATATGCTTAGAATGGCTGAAAGATTAATGAATTTAAGTGAAATAGAATATCAAAATCTTTCAAATTCACTAAGACAAACGTATATTTCCAATTGTTCCAATGCCCCGAAAATATCAACCCTTGAAAATCTATTTTTTCAACATTAATTGAATGAGCAAATTAGTTTCCATAATAATTCCCTGTTATAATGATGGGGATTATATTGAACAAGCGGTTCAATCTATTTTGGATCAATCCTATACCAATAAAGAAATTATAATAATTGATGATGGCTCCAATCATAAAACGAAAGCGGTTTTAAAAAAACTTACACAAAAAATTGATCTATTGATAACAATAGAAAATAAAGGCCCCAGTGTTGCCAGGAATAGGGGGGTAACAGAAGCAAAAGGAGAATTTATACTCACTTTGGATGCCGATGATTTTTTTGAACCAACTTTTATTCAAAAGGCAGTAAACATTTTAAATAGTTCCCCAAAAGTTGGGTTGGTAACTTGCCATGCCCATCTGTTCGATGAAAATGCAAATCAGGGTGAGATTATTTCCAGGGGTGGTGAGGCTAAAGATCTTTTATTTAGAAATGGAGCGCTTGCCAGTTCATTGTTCAGAAAAAAATCCTGGAGGGATGTTCAGGGATATGACGAAAAAATGTTGAATGGTTATGAGGATTGGGATTTCAATATTTCTATTGTGAAAGCAGGATGGAGTATTTATGTTATCGAAGAATATCTGTTCCATTACCGGCTAAAAGAAAAATCAAGAAACAGCACTGCAAATTTTTCCCATAAATATGATTTAATCGCCTATATCTATATAAAACATAAAGATATTTTCACCAATAATTATGAGGAGAATATTCGTAGTATTTTTTTAAGAATGGAGCAACTTGAGAAGGAAAAATTAAAACTTAAAAACACTTTCACATATAAGTTTGGAGACGCAGCTCTCCGGCCATTTAAATTTATTTTTAAAAAATAAATAACAAACAATAGGCTACCAGGCTATTAAGAGCATAACAAAGAAAGTATGTTTATTAGCAAAAATACTGTTATAATTAAACTTGTTGGAGGTTTGGGCAACCAAATGTTTCAGTTTGCAATAGCAAAAATTATTGCTGAGAAGGAAAAATCAGAAGTGTTAGTTGACATCACTTTTTATACTGAGCTTACCGAGAATACAAAGAAGTTTCCGAGACATTTTTCCTTAGGGATTTTTAATAGTTCATTCGCTATTGCGTCTAAAAAGGAAATTGATTATTTTACCAAGTTATCAAATTTTAATAAATTCAAAAAAAAGCTTGGATTGAATTACCCAACGATATTTCATGAGTCATCTTTTAATTTTAAAGCTCAAGTACTTGAATTAAAAGCCCCAATTTATTTGAACGGATATTTCCAGAGTTTTAGATATTTTTTGGGAAAAGAATATGTTATACGAAAAATCTTTAAATTTCCCGATGAGGCATTAGATAAAGATAACGATAATATAAAAAGAAAAATAATTGGTAAAACCTCTGTTTCTTTACATATTAGGCGCGGGGATTATGTGAACAACAAGAAAACACAACAGTTTCATGGTAACTGCACTATAGATTATTACCAAAGTGCTATTGCATATTTATCATCTAAGTTAACAGATTTTAACTTAATTTTCTTTTCCGACGACATACACTGGGTACGACAGCAGTTTAAAAACATATCGAATCAAAAGATTTACGTTTCCGGGAATTTGAATCACAATAGCTGGAAAGATATGTATTTAATGAGTTTATGTGATCATAATATAATAGCCAACAGCTCATTTAGTTGGTGGGGAGCTTGGCTTAATAAGAATCCCGAGAAAATAATTATAGCCCCAAAACGCTGGTTTGCTGATACGGAACAGGATAAAAATTCTATAGATTTAATACCTTCAGAGTGGTATCGCATTTAAAGAATTTCTTTTAAAACAGGATTTTTTATGAAAACAAAGCTTCCATTAATATCTATTGTCATTCCCTGTTTTAATGATCCTTACTATATTATAGAAAGTGTGCAATCCGCAATCGGGCAAACATATATAAACAAAGAAATAATAGTTGTTGACGATGGTTCCAATCTTGAAACTAAAAAAACTTTAGCTAGTTTAGAATCCAGGATTGATCTTTTAATAACTCAGGAGAATAAAGGACTGAGTTGCGCCAGAAATGAAGGAATTGAAAGGTCCAGGGGGGAGTTTATTTTAGTATTAGATTCAGATGATTCCTTCGATACTGAATTTTGTGAAAAAGCTGCTGAAGTCCTCTTAAGTTCTGAGGATATTAAAATAGTCACCTGTTATGCAAAGAGATTTGATGAAAGAGGATTAATTGATATTTTTAAACCAGTTGGGGGCACTATTAAAAACTTTTTATTTTTCAACGCTGCAATTGGAAATTCACTTTACAGAAAAAAAGATTGGAAACGTGTAAAAGGGTATGATGAAATGATGACTCAAGGATACGAGGATTGGGAATTTTACATAAGGCTTATGGCAGGTGGCGGGGAAGCTTATGTGATTAAGCAACCCCTGTTTCACTACCGGCAGAAAAAAGAATCTATGAGAATAGATGCAAATAAGATTAGGCACGATCTTCAAAAATATATTTATTCAAAGCATTCCATGCTGTATAAAGATCATTTTAATTTATTTATTGATCATCTCTTAAAAAGAATTGAAACGGAAGAAAAGGAAAAAATAAAAAACACCAAACGGTTAGAATTTAAAATTGGTCAGTTTATTTTAAAACCTTTGCGATATATAAAATCATTAATAAATAAATGACAGCCAAAGTAACTATCATCATGGCCACCTATAATAGAGCCCATTTTATTATAGAGAGTTTGCAATCAATACAACAACAAACCTTTACAGACTGGGAATGTTTAATTATTGATGACGGGGGTACTGACAATACTTTAGCAGTTATTACTCACATTTTAGAAAATGACAATCGATTCAAGTATTTAAAAAGTCCGGAAAATCATATAAAAGGCTTGCCAGGTTGCCGTAATTATGGTTTAGATCTAGCCAAAGGAGATTATATTATTTTCTTTGATGATGATGACATAGTACATCCTCAAAATTTAGAACTATGTGTGTTGGAATTGTCAAGAAATAAGATGTCTTTTTGCCGGTACCTGAGAGAGGTGTTTTTTGATGATTTTCACTATAATTTTGATTATTCAAAAAACTATACATCGTTCAATATTGATGCAAATGATTTGGAAAAAATGTTGAAAAATGAACTTCCTTTTAATTCTTGTGCAGTCATGTGGAAAAAGGAATGTTTTAGCAATCATCGGTTTGTAGAACATTTAATGTATGCCGAAGAATGGGAATTGTATTCCAGAATATTATCTGACGGATTTAAAGGTATTTCCATAGATAAATGCTTGTTTTATGGAAGGAAACATCCCAACTCCAATACAGGGGAATTCAATAGTAATGATCCGGTAAGAAGAGCTTCCAATTTAATGGCGATTCATTTGGTAATAGACAATTTATTTAAAAAGGGATTATTAACCTCAAATTTGGTGCAGTATTTTATAAGGTTAGGATTTTTCCTTAAAGAAATTTCAGTAATAGAAGATGTGCTTAAATGCTCGAATGCCGGAACATTAAAAAAAGTTAAGTATTTATGGGGTTATAAAATATATCCTGTTTTAAAGCCAATTTTTTATATGAAAGCTAAACTGAAGAAATCTTGAAAATCCTCATCTGTTTTGGCACCCGTCCAGAAGCCATAAAAATGGCACCGGTAATTCATGAGCTCAAAAAGCAAAAACTTGAATTTAAAGTTTGTGTTACCGCGCAACACCGGGAAATGCTGGATCAGGTATTGGATTTCTTCGAAATAGTACCAGAATATGATTTGGATCTAATGCAGCCAAACCAATCATTAAATCAACTTAGTTCGAATATTCTTAAGTATATAGATGAGATATTGGTAAAAGAAAAACCCAGTCTTGTTTTGGTGCAAGGAGACACTACAAGTGCTGCTATTGTCGCACTAGCGGCATTTCACCGCGGTATAAAAGTAGGACATGTAGAAGCAGGTTTACGTACCCATAACAAAATGGCGCCCTTTCCCGAGGAAGTTAATAGGCAACTTACAGCAAGGATAGCCGATTTTCATTTCGCTCCAACTTCAAATGCAAGTTTCAATTTATTACAAGAACTAATCCCCAGAGGGAATATTTATGTGACCGGGAATACTGTGGTTGACGCGTTGGAGTGGGCAATTAATAAATTGGAATCACAGACATTGAGTGAAGAAATTCAGAAAATAAAAGCCTTACTTAAGCCGAATAAAAAAATGATCCTTATCACAGGTCATCGAAGGGAAAATTTTGGGGAAGGACTTATTCAAATTTGTGAAGCTTTGAAGGAATTGTCAGAAAGGGAGAATGTAGAATTGATCTATCCGGTTCATTTAAATCCCAACGTAACAGGTCCTGTACAGGAATTGCTCAGTAACAAAAATAATATTCACCTTATTTCCCCGGTGACTTATCCTACCATGCTTTGGCTGATGCAGCAGTGCAGCCTTATTATCTCAGATTCCGGAGGAATTCAGGAAGAAGCGCCTACTTTTAAAAAACCGGTTTTGGTTACCAGGGAAGTTTCAGAACGGATGGAGGGAGTGGAAGCCGGATTTTCTTTTTTGGTAGGGACAGGTAAAAGTAAAATAGTGAAAGAGGCAACTCGGATCTTAAGCCATCCTCCGGATTTTTTAGGAATTGAGAATCCTTATGGAGACGGGAGGGCCGCATTTAGAATTGTTGAGCTTCTGAGGAATAGTATTGAGTATTGAAAAAAGCAGATAGTGGAAAATAGAATATAAAATATAGAAAAGAGAGAAAAGAAAAAAGACTTTAAAAGTTATGCTTACTTAGATTTCCTAAAATTGCATAGTTTTACAAACACTAAACACTAAACACTAAACACTAAACACTAAACACTAAACACCAATTTGCCTAACCAAAAGAAAATATTAGTTGTTGTTGAATCTATTGACGTGGATGATAGCAGTGGGTCAAAAGCAAACGTAGCCTTGATACAAAATTTACATAAGGCAGGCTTTAACGTATTGGTTTATCATTACACCCGGAGGGAAATTCAGCTACCTGTAATAACCTGTATGGCCATAAAGGAAAAACGGTGGAGTGTTTTATTTTTTCTGAGTAGGATGGAAAGATATATTCGCAGCTATTTTAAGATAAGCTTAAATAAATATATTGAACAACTCTTCGGATTTTCCTTTACATTTTTGAACGATAGTAACAGTATCACAGCATCGCTGAGGAAAATTAATATCGATAGTGTTGACTTGGTAATAACTTTGAGTAAAGCTGCCAGTTTTCGACCGCATCACGCACTATTAAAAATGCCGACTGCATGGCATAAAAAGTGGATGGCCTACATCCACGACCCTTATCCTTTAGCATATTATCCACGTCCCTACGATTGGGTGGAGCCCGGCCATGAACAAAAAAGAAAATTTTTTGTTCATGTGTCAAAAAAGGCAGCGTACATAGCCTATCCCAGTTTACTATTGGCAGAATGGATGGAGAGCTACTTTCCGTCTTTCAGAAATAAGCGTTTAATTATTCCGCACCAAATTGAAGAAAGAAAAAGCTCCATTGCCCTACCAGAATTTTTTGATAATTCCAAATTTAATATTGTACACGCAGGTGCTTTAATGGGACCCAGAAACCCTTTAGGTCTTTTGAAAGCGTTTGAATTATTTTTGGATAATAATCCTGAATCCAGGTTAAATGCACGACTCTTAATGATTGGGCACCCTTCTCAGTTTTCAAATAAATTTAAAGAAGTGATGACGGTGATACCACAATTTTATTCTAGTGAAGAAACTATCAGCTTTGATACGGTGTATAAAATTCAACAAAATGCTGCTGTAAATGTAATTTTGGAGGCTAAAGCGTCTATAAGTCCATTTCTTCCGGGTAAATTTCCGCACTGCGTGGCATCGAACAAACCGATTTTACTGTTAGGCCCTAATATTAGTGAATCCCATAGGTTATTGGGAAAGGAATACCTTTATTGGTCGGAAATATCAGATGTAGAAAATATTGAGAAAAAAATTGAGGCATTATATTACAATTGGAAGAAAGAAAAAGATATAAATCTAAATAGAAATGATTTAAAGAAATACCTGTCCGTTGAATATCTCAAGAATGCTATGCAAAAAATTTTATGAGCCATGAAAGAACGAACAGTAATTATAATAAGAATTAAGAATTGATTTCGCCATTAGTTTCAATAATTATTCCTACTTATAACAGGGCTCAGCTTGTTGAGGAAACCCTGGATTCAATTTTGCAACAAACATATCGCAATTGGGAATGTTTGGTGATTGACGACGACAGCACGGACAATACCGATGAGGTTGTTGAAAAATATATGTCAAAAGATTCACGGTTTAAATATTTTAAAAGTCCTAACCATAGACCTAAAGGAGGGAATACGGCAAGAAATATTGGATTTGAGAGAAGCCAAGGTGAATTTATTCATTGGTTTGATAGTGACGATTTAATGCACAAGGATAATTTAAGGCTTAAAGTCAATTACTTAATAAATAATAAAGACTGTGATTATTGTATTTGTAAAAAGGTGCAATTTTATGAAGAAGACCATAAATTCTATGATCAAAAAAAAGAAATACGATTAAAAATTACGGCGGATGTTTATGAAGAATATGTGCTCGGTAAAATTTCGATTTTAAATGTAGTGCCACTATGGCGAAAAAGTGCTTTGGAAAACAAGAAACTTTATGACGAAAAAATCCATCAATTACAAGACCTGGATTTTTTCTCAAGGATTATTTTTGAAAATAGGAATATTGGGATTATAGATATGGAGCTGATATATGTGCGAAGAGGTAATGAGTCGATTACCACTCATAAAAACAAACTACAAATAGAGATAAACTCTTTTGTTGAGGTTCATAAGAGAATTATAGATAGAACTCCAAACCATAGGGAAATCGTATTGCACTCTGTGAAGAACCTTTTGTGGGCAATGAGATGGAAAATGGCCGAAAGAAAATATGACGAAGCTCAAAAATGTATAGAGCTTAGTTTTGTTTATCTTCGAAATCTCTCTTTAAAAAACAGATTAGAACTTTTTAAGGTATTTGTCTTTTACTATGTTTTTAAAACCCTGAAAACAGGGGACACTAAATTTAAAAAACTCTTGAAAATTTAAAATTATTTACTTTGAAAATCCTAATGGTTTCAATGTTTTCTGCACATTTTTTTAACTGGTCCGAACAATTAAAAGATTCCGGACATGAAATTTATTGGCTGGATGTTTATGATTCCAACACGTATGTAAAAAAGATCGGGTTTATAAATCAAATAATTGGATGGCGAAATAAGCTTAATTATCCTGGCAGGTACTATCTAAAACGTAAACTGTCGAAAGTTTATAATTTTATTAACTTATTTAATCAACGAAAACTGGCAGATGTTTTTGAAGAAACATTATTGGAAATACAACCCGATGTGGTGCATAGTTTTGTTATGTATTCAGCTTGTGTACCTATTTTGGGAGTGATGAAAAAGTATTCACATATTAAATGGATTTATTCTGCTTGGGGGAACGACTTATATTATTATCAAAACATTCCGTCTTACTTAAAAGGTATTAAAGCAGTTCTTCCCAGAATCGATTATATGTTCGCCGACTGCAAAAGGGATTTTCATATAACAAGAAAGTATAGTTTCAAAGGAGAATATTTGGGGACCTTTCCCGGTGGAGGAGGATATGATTTTTCTTGTTATACCAAATTTTTAAATCCTTACTCTAACAGAAAAGTAATACTGATTAAAGGCTACCAACATAAATTTGGGAGGTGTAATAATATTTTAGAGGCTATTTCAAGTTTAAAAAAGGAACTATCTGCTTATGAAATTGTGGTTTTTGGAACTCATCAGTCAGTTTTTGATTTTGTAAGTGGTTCCAAAGAACTTCAAAATATGGAAAACCTAAAAATTATCGGTCAAATAAACCACAATGAAGTATTGAAATTGATGGGAGAATCTTTTATTTACATAGGAAATAGTATTTCAGACGGAATGCCCAATACCCTACTGGAAGCGATAATTATGGAAGTCTTTCCTATCCAATCAAATCCCGGTGGGGCAACAGCCGAAATCATTGAGCATGGTAAGAATGGTTTGTTGATTGAAGATCCTGAAGATGTTGAGGAAATTGTAAAGTTAATTTTAAAATCAATCGATAATCTACAACTAATGCAAGATGGAGTTTCGTATAATAATCAATTTATTAAACCAAGATTTGAAAGAGAAAAGGTGAAATGTCAAGTTTTAAAAAAATATAAACTTATTGAAGAAGAATTAAAAACCTTATAATACATGATAAAGCTTTTTCTTATTAGAAGTTTTGTGTACACCCCTTTTACACAGGAGGCAGATTTGAAATATTTAGAAAAAAATGGTTTAGGAATTACCGATAAGATTACAGAAGCAGATATTTTAATTTCTCAAAACTTTAAACATCTCAAACCCTTTATATGGAGATACTTGAAAACTAAAAATTATTTAGTTTGGACATTAGAACCTCGGTTTGATATCACTTTCAGTTCAAATCGTAAAATTTTAATGGGTCTTCACAACTGTTATTTTATGAATATTTATACACAAGATGTTTTCACATCTATCTTTACTTTTCATTCTAAAAACATTAAAAATAAGCTTAGTCTCCTTAATTCCGATTTTAAATTCAAACAAAAAAAAATTGTGGCATTAATGTCTTATTATAAAGGGATTGATAGTCCTCTATTAATGAGAGATAATAAAAATATAGATCTTATTAATTTAAGGTCTATACTAGCATTAGAGGGTAATAATCGTGGTGTGTTAGATGTATTTGGCAAGGGTTGGCCTAATAATATTTCTAAAGAAGATTCAAGATTAGGGAATTGGCCTAAAAGAAAAGAGGAGATTTTAAGGGGATACTCATTTAATTTATGTTTTGAAAATACTATAGCTTATAATTATGTGACAGAAAAAATATGGGATAGTATCGGGAATTATTGTCTTCCTATATATTATGGTGAAGGAACTAATATTTATTCTGTTTTTCCTGAGAATAGTTTTTTGGATTATTCAGAGTTTGATGACTCAGATAGTATGTTCCATTTTGTCGAGAATATTTCTAAAGAGGAATATACAGAAAGAATGAATAAATGTATTACTGTATATAATTCTATAAGCCAAAAAAACACTCACTTTGAAAGGGATGAAAAGAGAAAATCACTTGATAAAATCATTGAAAAATGCATTGCAATAGAGAAAAAATAAAGAAGTAAAAATGCTGTCTATTATTTATCCATATCGCAATCGGAATGTTGCCCGAGTAAAGGCTTCGCTAGTCAGCTTGCAAGAGCAAACACAACAAAATTTTGAGGTGGTATTCGTGGATTATGGCAGCGAGGAGAGCTATGCTCAGGAAGTAAAAATAATGGTTTCCGGGTTTGGTTTTGCAACCTATTACTATGTTGGTAATCCCGGTTTGTTATGGAATAAGAGCAAGGCATTGAATTATGGTATTCTCAAGGTTACCACGGCTTATGTATTTTTTACCGATGTAGATGTGGTTTTTCACCCTAGTCTTACAGCTGTTATGCAGCAACTCGCCACACCGGTCGGGTTTTATTTGTTCACAATAGGCTATTTACCAAAGGAAATTAACACAAAA
Organism: Gillisia limnaea DSM 15749; assembly: GCF_000243235.1. Taxonomy (GTDB): domain Bacteria; phylum Bacteroidota; class Bacteroidia; order Flavobacteriales; family Flavobacteriaceae; genus Gillisia; species Gillisia limnaea. The sequence goes on along the minus strand of NZ_JH594606.1, from coordinate 777,750 downwards.
GAAGCAGGGCAGTTCTCTTTTGAACAACGCAAACCTACGCATACCGGCGATACCTTCGGTATAGGTTTGTTTCCATTAGAAGCTTTGCAAAAAGTAGAGGGTCTGGATACCTTTTTTCATTTTTACGGATCTGAAGATGCCGATTTGAATGCGCGATTGCAACAAGCCGGCTATGCCTTAAAATACCATAAACCGCTTTTGATAAAGCATCTTTGGCATCCCCGGTATCCGGTTAAAAAAGACAACCAACTCACGGTACTGCCGCGATTAACAAATGTGCAACGCATCAATCAGCGACATTTTTTGCGCAACAGGGAAAAAGGAGTAATAAAACCAAGTCGGCAGGACACCATGGGAAAGGTAATAAGTAAGGAGGAAAGTGATCTTTTGCAAAAACCAACAAAAATAGTTAAGGTCAATAATATTCTATCTCATGTAGAACATTTTTTAGGGGAAGAATTGCCTTCATATACTGGAGAAATAATCAAGGTCGAATTTGTTGAAGATCCATATTTTCATACTTTAAAACATAAGCTTAAAAAATTACTTGGAAAACAGACGCAGCCATATTGTTCGTTAAAGGAAGTTAATGATAGGATGCTTAAAGAAATTGTCTTTAATTACAGGGATGCTAATTATTCCTTTGAAATCTCGGAGAATTTAAAGTCGATCATCTTTTGTATTAGGATGGAGTGAAGAAGTGACGCTGTGATGAAGTGATGAAGTGAAGAAGTCACGCTGTGATGCTGTGATGAAGTAATTGGTTGCTACAGCTACACCTCTCAATGACGAAAGGGAAACAGAAACATAAAGAAATGTTTAAATGAAAAAAAACGAACAACTATCTAATTTGTATCGATTTTTTTGTGAGGCAGAAGGGAGTCAGCATATTGCGAGTGAATATGCGTTTGATAAAATTAACGGGTTGGTGAAAAAATTCCAGGTAAAAGGAATTCTGGAGGTAGGATTGGGAATAGGAAGTATATCCGGAATACTATTGGCATTGAACAGGAATAAACCTGATCTTGATTATGTCGGTACAGAAGAAAATGATTTTTGTTTAAATGCCTTGGCTGGAAATTTAAAGGAAGATTATAGCCGGTTGAGAATATATTCAGATTTAATCGAAATACCTGCCAATAAGGAATTTGACCTTATTATTATAGACGGGAAAGATCAAAACCTTCAGGCAGTAAAGGCTTTGATTTCCAAAAATGGGATACTGGTCATAGAGGGAGATCGAATGCAACAGCAGAATTCGCTTCAGCAACTTTTCCCCGATCATAAATATACGCACTCAATCAGTTTGAAGAAGAACAAGGAATATAGCCCTTTTCCTGCTGAAAATTGGCAGGGAGGTATAAAGATCATTTTTGTTAATCCTACAATGAAACAATTGTTTTGGTGGTTTAAGGAAAAGTATTTTACTAAAATAAAATATCAATATCCGGGGAGATATATGGGAGGAGATGTAACTAAGTGACATTGTGATGAAGTGATGGTGTGATGAAGTAGTTGCCACGGCTTCGCCTCGCTATGACAAAGCCCCCCAGCCCCCGAAGGGGGAGTAAAAAGTAAAAATAGGATATATGTTTATAATTGCTGAAATAGCTCAGGCCCGCCTAAATCATTCTAAGAACGGTGAGTTAAAATTTAAATTAATTTATAATATATGTATATAATAGCTGAAGTCGGGCAAGCCCGCCTAATGCTTTCGTTTTAAAGGCGGATTAAAATTTATAAAGTATGTTTATAATAGCTGAAGTCGGGCAGGCCCATGAGGGGAGTTTTAAAAAAGCTTTGTCTTACATTGAAGCCTTGTCAAAAACCGGTGTAGATGCGGTGAAATTCCAGGTTCATATAGCAGAGGCGGAAAGCAGCATTCATGAGCCGTTCAGGGTGAAAATGGCCGGACAGGACAAAACGCGTTTCGATTACTGGAAGCGGATGGAATTTACTATGCAACAATGGAAAGACTTAAAAAAGCACTGCGACGAAGCGGAAGTGGAATTTTTGGCTTCGCCATTCAGCAATGCGGCGGTAGATCTTTTGGAAGAGGTGGGAGTGAAGCGCTATAAAATTGGCTCTGGAGAGGTGAATAATTTTTTGTTGCTGGAAAAAATTGCAAGAACAGAAAAACCGGTGATCCTGTCTTCAGGAATGAGTTCGTTTGGGGAACTGGGCCACACTGTGGCCTTTTTAAAGAAAAGAAAGGTAGAAATTTCAATTCTGCAATGCACTACTGCTTATCCCACGCAGCCGGAGAATTACGGATTGAATGTGATTGGGGAATTAAAGGAACTATATGGAGTTCCGGTAGGATATTCAGACCATTCTGCAAAAATAGAAACTTGTATTGGTGCTGCTGCTTTGGGAGCAGAGATCCTGGAATTTCACGCTGTTTTTAGCCGGAAGAGTTTAGGTCCGGATGCAAGCTCTTCCCTGGAAATGGAGGAGATAACTCATTTGGTGAAAGCCGTGAGGAACCTGGAAACTGCTTTGCAACATCCGGTAGATAAGAGCGATAATTCCACTTTTCAGGAGTTAAAGAATATTTTTGAAAAGTCACTGGCGGTGAATAAAGACCTGCCAGCAGGACATATAATTAAATTTGAGGATCTTGAGGCTAAGAAACCAAAAGGTTTTGGGATGGCGGCTTCGATGTTTGAGGAGGTAATTGGCAGGAGGTTGGACAGGGATTTGAAGCAGTGGAGCTTTTTAAAACAAGAAGATTTAGAATAAAAAGAACTCCAATTAAGATTCCTGGACCAACCTATTAAACCATAATTATAATAAGAATGCAAAATCCATTTAGACTAATTTTAATATTAAATACCCATTTCAAAATATTAGGCATTGATGGTGTAATATTATTATTTAAAAGAATATTTTATCAGAATAAAGTGATTAAAATAAGAGTCAAGGGATATTCACACCCTCTCTTTTTAAGGAACAACACATCTGATATTACCGTGTTCTATCAAATTTTCTTAAAAAAAAGCTATGCCGTAAATTATAGAATAGAACCTAAAGTAATAATAGATTGTGGAGCAAATATTGGATTATCTTGTATTTTTTATAAAATCAGATTTCCAAATGCAGTTATTTATGCAATTGAGCCTGAAACATCCAATTTTAATTTGATGTTAAGAAATACTGAAAGTTCAAATAATATTATTTGCATTAAAGGAGGTATTTGGAATAAACAAACCAATTTAACAATTGATAATGATCCATTAGGAAATTGGGGGTTTAAAGTAAATGAGGTCAGCTATTCCAATAAAAATACTATTCCTGGAATTTCTATTCCTTATCTTATGGATAAATATAACTTTAATAAAATTGATATTTTAAAGATCGATATTGAGGGTTCTGAAAAGGAATTGTTTGAATCTAATTTTAAAAATTGGCTACCAAAAACAAAAGTTTTATTGATAGAATTGCATGACGGCCTTCGAAAAGGTGCTTCCAGTTCATTTTTTAAAGCTATATCCAATTATAATTATTCAATGATTAAAAAAAATGAAAATCTTATATTTCACATTGAGTGATAATCTATTAAAAAATAAAAATGGATAGAGTTACAGTATTTTTTAATTCTACTCTACTGCATTTCAGTCAATTGATATCAGGACTGCAATATCTTAAAGGAAAGAAGGAAGTTGATTTAAGTTATCAACTAAATTTAAATCAGTACCCTGTTCACATTTTTAGGATAGATTACAATGGTTTAAACTTGTTTTTCGACATGTCCGATAATTCAGAAATCGATTGGAAAATTTATGAGGAAAGTGACTTTTATATTAAAAGGATGCTGAATAAAACCGACTTTGAACAGTATGAAAAGCTTGTTCCCTATGGTTTAAATTATCAGGTTTATTATAATAATAATTTTTTGAAGTACCTGTTTCTCAAAGACCGGAAACTTTTAAAATATTCCCTGCGTTTTTCAAAAAGTATGTCATTGATTTTAAATATTAAGGACTGCGTTAAAAATAATTGTCTTTCGAAAATGGAATCAAAACCTTCTATGGGGAGACAAATTCTTTTTAGGGCCAGATTATGGAATCCGGATAACAATGAAACCGATTGGAAAAAGAAGGAAAGGATCATTCTCAATGAGGAAAGGATTTCTATTAACAGGCTATTGAAAAGGGATTACAACCGGCATTTTAAAGGTGGTATTCAGAAGGATTCCTTTTCTGAGTCTCAATGTCCCGATTTACTTCTCTCAAAAAAAGAATATCATAAAAGCACCTATTTGAAAGAATTAAAGGCATCCAGTATTGGTATTGTGAATCAAGGACTGGAAAATAGCATAAGCTGGAAAATGGGAGAATATGTTGCTCATGGACTTGCAATAATTACCTCTTCAATTGATGAATTTGAATTGCCAGGAGATTTTGAGGAAGGTGAAAATTATTTAAAGTATGAATCTGTTGAGGAATGTCTTGAAATGACAGAGCTTTTATTTAAAGATGATAAACTGAGGGCTAGAATTCAAAAAAATAATGAGAACTATTATCTAAACTATTTACATCCCGGGGCTAAAATTATTCAAATTTTCAATTGTGTTAATGAGAAAAGAAGCTCCTGAGCTTTTTCAGCAACTGTGAGTTTGCTTCGCTACGCCTGTAATGACGTGGGAATTGTCAGTCATTTCGACAGAACGACGAAAAATATCAGCTTTGCTTCATGAGATTTCTCATTCGCCAGATTGCTTCTCCCGATTCAAAAATCGGGATCACAATGACAGGCCCATATCGAAATGACTTGTTTGTAAGAGTGTTCAGTATTGATGAATTAATTACATTTGTTTAAAGCCAAATCTATTAAATGATAATCTGTATCCATCAGAATGCCCAACAAGTAGTCAAGGTATTGATGGGGTTAAATGAATTAGAAATTTCAAATACTGTTTGCACAAAAGCTTTTTGGGAACTGGCAGAAAAATTCCCCGAGGAGATCATCGCCTGGTGTGAGGAAAAATATAGTGCCGATCTGAATTTAACTCAATGGCCACAGGTATTTCACCAGGATCTTATTATGGCTTCCTATGCGGTTGAAAACACATTCCTTTCGGGCAGTATTGGCTATATAGACCAGTTGCCATTCGTCCATGTAAACAGAAAAGTTTTGTACCCAACCTGGCAAATGAGCAGCGATGTGGGGGGAATAAAAGGGGAAACACTTCTAAAATTCAAATCCATTTTTGAAGGAATAAACAACTTTGACTATTTGTTAAATTCCATCGGAAAGATCGGGCAACAAAACGGACTGTTCTGTTATTCTGCTCCCGGATTGGTAAGCAAGTTTTCAGATAAAAAGCCTGAATCCACAGCGACTTCAAGTCAGTTATTTTCCTTTGTATATAGCTATTACAACACAATCTGGATATCGGTTTTGTTGTGGTGTTATTGGAAATATGAGAACAAATTTTCTCTAAAGGCTTTTTTGCAGGCATTAATGAAGAAAAAACGCTTTTTGCAAAAGGTAGATCTGGCGGGAATTAAAATTCAGTCAAATAAGATCCCTGAAACTTCAAATTCCATAGATGTGATCATCCCAACCATGGGTCGGCCAAAATATCTGATGCAGGTAATTAAAGACCTGAGCCTTCAAAGCCTGCTCCCAAAAAAGGTAATAGTGGTAGAACAAAATCTGGATGTGAATTCAATTTCAGAATTGCCGGAACTGGGATCTAAAACCTGGCCTTTTGAAATCACACATCATTTTATCCACCAAACCGGAGCCTGTAATGCCCGAAATATAGCTCTGGAAGAAGTAGATTCTGATTGGGTTTTTTTTGCCGATGATGATATTCGTTTTGAACCTGACCTTTTGGAGAAAGGTGTTGAGGAAATAAACCTACTTGGAGTATCTTCAATTAATATGAACTGTAAACAAAAAGGGGAAAAAACAATTTTCAAAAAAATAAAACAATGGGGCAGTTTTGGTTCGGGAACAAGTATAGTTAAAAGTATTTTTGCGAAACAATGCGCTTTTTCCTCAATTTATGAACACGGCTATGGAGAGGATGCCGATTTTGGGATGCAGTTACGAAATGTAGGTTGTGATATCATTTACCATCCGGAAATTGAAATTCTGCACTTAAAAGCCCCGATGGGAGGATTTCGGGAAAAGCCCGTTTTGGAATGGGAACAGGTAGAGCCCTTGCCCAAACCCTCTCCAACTTTGATGGCTTTCGCCCTTAAATATTATACGCCACAACAAATCAAGGGTTTTAAAACTTCTTTGTTTTTGAAATACTATACTAAACAATCGGTGAAAAATCCCTTTGCCTATGTTAAATCAATGAGATTGCGCTGGAGAAAAAGTGAGGAGTGGGCAGAAAAATTAAGAGTTGCAACCAAAAGATTTCAGGAAACGAAAATACCGGATGAAGTTTAACCTTATCATTTGCACTTATAAAAGGCCCGGAGCGATTGGCATCTTGCTGAAATCGGTTTTTTCTCAAACCCGGCTGCCAGATGAGGTCCTTGTGGTAGACGCCTCCCCGGATGATGAAACCAGGAATCTGGTGGAAAAACAATATCCGGTGCTAAAATATTTTAAGGTAGGAAACAAGGATCGCGGGCTAACCCGACAACGTAATTTTGGGATCGAAAATACTAGTGGAAATATTGAGGTGGTTTGTTTTCTGGATGATGATATTGTATTAACACCGGAGTATTTCAAAAATTTGATCAGTACTTATTCCCAAAACCCTAATGCCCTTGGAGTAGGAGGTGCTATTATTGATGAGGTAGCCTGGAAGGATAATACAGCGGGAAATAAGATTCAATTTGACGAATTTGAAATGGATGGCTGTATTCGTAAATTGGGGATCAGAAATGTGTTGCGCAAGAAACTCGGTTTGTTAAGTGATCAACCTCCGGGTTATATGCCCGAATTTTCTAACGGCTTGTCTACAGGTTTTTTACCCCCATCCAGGCAAACTTATCCAGTAGAATTTTTTATGGGCGGAGTTTCATCCTATCGGAAAGAATTATTTAAAGAAATAAGCTTTTCCTTATATTTCGAGGGCTACGGTCTTTATGAGGATATGGATTTTTGCTTGAGGGCCTCTAAAATTGGTCCATTATATGTGAATACTGCCGCCCAATTATATCATCACCACGAGGAGGCAGGAAGGCCAAATCAATTTAATTACGGCAAAATGGTAGTGAGGAACGGTTGGTATGTGTGGCGGGTAAAATATCCAAATCCGAATATTAAAGCGCAACTAAAATGGCACAGCATCGCCTTTTTGTTAACTTTAGTGCGTTTGGGCAATGTGTTTACTACAAAAAATAAAAAGGAATCCTTAACAGAAGGTTTAGGTAGAATCGTTGGGTGGATTAGTTTGTATATTAATAGTCCAAAGCTGGAAAAATGAGTGTAAGAAAAACTGAGGATATAAACCTTAAGCAAAAAGAATTCTATGAAACAAAAAAAAAGAATTTAGCTACAAAAACATGGTTTGCCTTACGTAACGGGATTCTTCGAAAAGTAAGGAAAGATATAGGGGTAGAAAAGCAGATTCATCAACTTCACCTTAAATGGTGCGGAGACTTATCCAATAAAAAAGTATTGGACCTGGGCTGTTATGAGGGTAATTCCTTATCTATGCATTTGGCGCTTAACTCTAAAGCATATATAGCGATTGATCTAAGTGAAAAGGGTATTTCACATCTTAGAAACAGGTTAAAGAATATAGAACACGCAAATGCTTATGCAGTCGACTTTCTTTCGGAGGAATTTACAGAAAAAGATTTTGATCTTATCTATGCGTATGGCGTCCTTCATCATTTTAAGGATGTAGAGAGGTTGATCCGCAGATTAAAAGAAAAGCTAAATACGAATGGAACTATTATAAGTAATGATCCATTGCAAACAAGTTTGCCAATAAAGCTGATAAGAACAATTTACAGACCCTTTCAAAGTGATAAGGACTGGGAATGGCCATTTTCAAAGAAGGTTTATTATCAGTTTGAAAACGCATTTAAAATAAAGGAACGAAGGGGCATGTTAGCCAAAACGAAATGGTTTTTTATAGTGAATTTTCTCCCTTTGTCGGCCGAAAAGAAACTTGGCATTGGAAAAAAATGGCACCGGGAAGATTGGGAGAAATCCAGAGATTCCGACTCCTACATGTTCCAGTGTATGCATTTGACAATGTTGATGCAGAAAAAAAGTTGATTAACAATTACTATATAGTAAAATTACAAGTCTTTTTCTATTATCTTATTTCTTCCTTGACTCCGTTGACTAAAATTTATACTTGGATAAGGAAGGCGACTTTTATTAAAAATTCATAATAGGATAATAAAAGAAGAAATAGATGATTTAATCTAATTAAATGCTGATAGATCATTAAATCAAAAAAACTAAATGAAAAGAATATTTCAGTTGGCTGGAATTATGTTGATTATTGGGATTATTGTTTTAATTATTTTTAATTATCGATATCCATTTTTCACCTCTGCCGTAGGAAACTGGTCAGTGGGATTCGGCAAAATGGCGCAAGTTTTTCCGAAAAGTGAATTGGATTTAAAAAATGTAATTACCTATGAATATATAAACAGTATAATACCGGCGCCTATAGACTACATAGCCGATCCTTTTTTTATCAAGGAATCTGATACATACTATTTATTTGTGGAATTGAAAGGCGAGGGAAATGCAAACATAGCACTTTTGACTTCCTTAGATGGTCAAGACTATGAATATAAAGGAATCGTTTTGGATGAAGATTTTCACCTTTCCTATCCACAGGTTTTTAAACACAAAGGAGGATTTTATATGTTGCCGGAAACCAAGGGTTCAAACCAGGTTTTGTTGTATAAAGCACAAAATTTTCCCTATGACTGGAGAATCAGCGATACCCTTATCAAAAACAGGGGTTTGAAAGATCCTTCCCTGCTGTTAAGTGAGGAACTAAATTTGATCGTGGCCGTTGATGACGATCTAAAGCAATATATGTTTACAGCCACTTCCCTGAGCGGCAGCTGGACCGAAGCAAAAAAATACGAACAGCGATGGGGCAATGAAACCCGGCCGGGAGGCAGGTTTTTTAAAGTGGACAATAACTGGTACCTTCCCCTTCAAAATCGCACTTTAGGTTACGGCACTGGAATCTCCATTTATAAACTGGAAACAGAAAACGACCGGCTGGAATTTAAGCTCGCGGAGAAGATGTATTTAGGTCCGCAGCAGGAAATTGAATGGTTCAACAGGGGTATGCATCATCTGGATATTCAAAAAAATGGGGATGATCATTATATGGTTTATGACGGGGACAGGAATTTGAATAATGAGAAGGAGTTTCAATATAAAAGAACAATAAAATTCAATCTCTTAGATATCTATAATTTTTTCAGGTAGAGGAACAATGAAATTTGCCATTATAACCTATATACTTCATAAGGAAAATAAGAGTGCTTACTATTCCTATGAGCCTTATATACGGGAAATGAATATCTGGCTTAATTCAGCAGAAGAAATTATTGTCGTGGCACCTAGAATTTCGGCTTTTCCCAATGCGATTGAAACAGCATACCTGGATACTAATATTTCTTTCAGCAAAATCCCGGCTATTTCGTTTTTAAATTTTTCAGAAGTAATTCGAAGTCTGATAATGCTTCCGGGGATTTGCTTCAAGATTGTGCGGGCTATGAAAGAGGCAGATCACATTCACTTGCGTTGTCCCGGGAACATTGGATTAATAGCCTGTTTTATTCAGATATTTTTCCCAAAGAAACCAAAAACTGCAAAATATGCGGGAAACTGGGATCCAAATGCGGCGCAACCCTGGAGTTACAAGCTGCAAAAGTGGATCTTGTCCAATACTTTTCTCACCCGTAATATAAAAGTTCTGGTATATGGGAATTGGCCAGATCAGTCAAAAAATATTCTGCCATTCTTTACGGCGAGTTTTTCTGAAAGTGAAAAGATCGTGGTGAACAAAGATTTTACTTCTCCGTTCAAATTTATTTTTGTGGGCAGTTTGAGGGCAGGGAAAAGGCCTCTGTTTGCGATACAACTTATTGAAAACCTCATGGGAAAAGGCATTCCGGTTAAACTTGAGATCTACGGTAGCGGGGTGCTAAAAGACGAATTGCAGGAATATATAACCATAAAAAATCTGGATCCCTTTGTAAGGCTTATGGGAAACCTAAAACTTGAAGAACTGAAAGAAGTTTATAAAGCTTCACATTTTTTAATCCTGGCATCCCAATCTGAAGGCTGGCCAAAAGCGGTAGCTGAAGCGATGTTTTTCGGTTGTATTCCGGTTACTAAACCTGTGAGCTGTGTTTCATGGATGCTTAATTATGGGGAGCGTGGAATCATAATCTCTACAAAAGAAAATAGAAAAGAGAACAAAGAGAAAAGACTTGTAGAGAAGAAAGTAGAAAGTCAGGAGGTATTACATGAGACAGCCGAAAAAATACTTGAACTTATAAATGATCCGGAGAAGATGAAACAAATGTCTTTAGCGGGGCAGGAGTGGAGTCAGGAGTATACGTTGGAAAAGTTCGAAGCAGCAATTAAAAAGGTTCTGAAAGTTTAACGTTTAACGTTTAACGTTCAAAAAAATGTTCAACGTTCAACGTTTAAAATGTTCAAAGTTCAATGTTCAACGTTCATAAAAGTCACCTCGCTTTATATCTTCGACCTTTCTCAATTGAATCTTGTTGTTCCTGAGACAACTGATACAGGGCTTGTTCAGATGTATCGAAGATTGTTTGAAGTGCTTTAAGGTAATTCAAATCTTCAGAATCCTCAATCCGGGAAATAAGACTGTTTTTTATTTGTGTGGTCGGGTTCATAGCTTTATATACATAGCTTTCTCAAAAATAAGGATTTATACTTAAATTTTAATATTCATTTTTAACGGTAAAACGTTCAAGGTTCAACGTTCAACGTCTATAGAAAAACCACCTTGAACATTAAACGGAAAACATTCAAATTTATCCGGATTTACATTTCTTAACTACGTCCTTTTCTTCAGCTAATTCTTTCAAATAATTCGGGCAGAAATCATAGCCATTTTCCCACGCAATCCCTCCTCCGGGTTCAATAAAAACCCGTTTAAACTTATTATAATCAAGTAATTCCGCAGTAAATCCTTTTCCAATATATGGTCGCAGATTGACGACTTTTTCTTCTCCGTCATTAAATTTAAGCCATACGTTGTAATCATCTAAAACTTTTAAATCGGCCACTTCGTTCATAACCACTTTAGTTTAAAGGTTCAATTTTATTTAAGGCAGCAGGTATAATTGCTTTTTGCCAGTTATCCATCAATTCTTCTTTATGTTGGGAAGCCCATTCCAGCACCATTATGTTTGCCCTTTTAGAAAGGCTTCCTGCCAATAGATCCAAAGTTCTGATATCATATTCTGCTTTCATTCCCTGATATTCAGCGTGAAAGTGGGGTGGATTGTGATCCTGAAAGTACATCCGTATGATAATTCCGTAAAATCTGGAAATTTCACGCATTTTATTCAAAGATACAAAATCCCTGTTATTATAAATTTGAATTAACCTTTTCAAATCTATCTCACAACTTCTTTTCCGCAAAAAATAACAAAATCTCCTAATGCTTTTATTTTTCCTCTATTTTAGCCCAACGTTCAAAAACGTTTAACGTTTAATATGTTCAACGTTCAACGTTGTAAAATTCAAGGTTCATTGTTTAACGTTTAATGTTCAACGTGTGATTGTTACAAGTTTCATGTTTTTAGATCAACGTTCGATATTAAGTGTCCAAAAGTATTGCTGAAAGTTTCACGTTTCATTTTAAATTTAAAGTTTATTGAGGCTTGTTGTCAACCAAAGGATAGAAGCAGAGACAAAAAGCACCTTGAACGTTAAACCAGGAACTTTAAACGTATTATTAGTTTAATGTTTATGTAAATTGGTGGGTACTATTTAAACTTAAAAAGTTAAAGAAGGACTATGGGAAAAGTTGAACGATTTGAGGATTTGGAGGTTTGGCAAATAAGCCAAGAGATATGCAAGGAGCTGGAGGAATTATTTTTAAATACAGCCCTGGGAAAACGATATGCCTTAAAAGATCAAATGGACAAGAGTTCCGGATCTATCATGGATAATGTTGCCGAAGGATTTGGCAGGGGCGGTAACCTGGAGTTTAGAAACTTTCTTGGATATTCAAGAGGTTCCTGCGCCGAACTTAAATCCCAATTATATAGGGCAATGGACAAATCTTTAATATCTCAGGAACAATTTAAAAGTTTGTCGGCCAAATGTGACAAGGAAATTGCAAAGATCACGGCCTTTATTAATTTTCTGAATAGATCTGATTTTAAAGGATCAAAGTTTAAAAAAGGTTCATAGTTGAATGTTCAACGTTTATAGTTCAACGTTCAATTTTTTGAGTATTAAGCAGAGCAGTCAATTTTGAAATTTTTCAGGGTTCTGAAGTATTAGCTTTAAACAAAAGAAGGATTCACCTCGAACATTGAACGTTACACTTTGAACTGGAACCTATAGGTTCCAAATACACCAAACAACTAACAGAATGCGTGTACTACAACTAATCGATAGTCTACGACCGGGCGGAGCAGAGAAGATGGCGGTGAATATTGCCAATGGGTTGCTACCCCGGGTTGAAGGTTCCTATTTGTGTTGTACGCGGCAGGAAGGGCTTTTGAAGGTGCAGCTGAAAGCCGAAGTGGGGTATGTTTTTTTGAATAAGAGATCAAGTCTGGATCCCAAGGCTATCTTAAAACTCAGAAAATATATCAAAGAAAATAAAATCGATGTAGTACACGCGCACAGTACTTCGTATTTCCTGGCAGGTCTGCTAAAAATTAGCGGAAGTAACTTCAAACTGATCTGGCATGATCATTACGGGGAGAGTGAATTTCTTGAAAAAAGGGAGTTTAAAGTGCTGAAGAAATTTTCCCGTTTATTTGCCGGAATAATTTCTGTAAATACAGCGCTTAAAAACTGGACGCTTCAAAATCTGTACTGTAAAAATGTTATCGAATTAAAGAATTTCATTCCGAAGTATGAAAACAGCAGGACTTCAACTATAAAATTAAAAGGCACTGCCACCGATTTCAAAATAATTTGTGTGGCCAATTTAAGACCACAAAAGGATCATATAAATTTATTAAGAGCATTTGAACTTTTAGATCCGAAAATGTATGTTAGCTTACATCTAATTGGCGAAGACCCGCAAACTGTTTATTCCGCTTCGGTTTTAAAAGAAATTGAAAACTCCTGTGTTAATCATAAAATTCATTATTATGGAGCTCAGCCGGAAATAATACCTTTGCTTCAACAGGCAGATCTTGGTGTGCTTTCATCCAGATCTGAAGGTTTACCTTTGGCACTGCTGGAATATGGAATCTCAGGTTTGCCGGTGGTGTGCACAAATGTTGGACAATGTGCAGCGGTGATAAATAATTATGGAAGCATTGTAGAGAAGGAAAATTCAGAAATGCTTTATGGAGGAATTTCAGCGTATCTTAATAATAGGTTGAAAATGAAACAGGAAGCAATCATGTTTCAGCAGGAAGTGGAAAGGAATTATTCTGAAAAAGGAATACTAAAAAAATATATCAATTTTATAAAAAAGTGACATCTAAAGAACACATTACTAATAAGTTATATGTCAACCTGTTGTTGATCCATTTTGGATTGGCATTTCTTATCTATTTATACCGTCCAGCTTCAGCTTTTATCATGTTTGGTGTACTAGCCTATTTTCTTTTTATCACAATCCAAAATGAGAACAGGAATAACGAAGCCTTAATGGGAGCAGCCTATATAGCCGGGGCCGAGGTGTTTTTCCGGCAGACGGATGCAATGGTTTTTTATGAGACCGGGAAATACATGGTGATTGTTTTTCTGGTGATTGGAATGTTTTTTAAAGGCACCTCCTCCAAAACAGTTCCTTTCTGGACTTATTTACTGATACTTTTCCCTGGAGTAATAATAGGAGCATTATCGATGAGTTATGATGCACCCGTGCGGAATCAAATAGCTTTCAATCTCAGTGGGCCTGTCGCATTAGGGGTATCCGCTTTATACTGCTATTATAAAAAGATCAAGAAGGAGGATTTTCAAAAAGTGATATTGATGTTACTGCTACCTTTAATATCCCAAATGTTTTACCTGTATCTATATACCCCTACTTTACAGGAAGGCCTTATAAGCATGTCCGGGAATTATGCGGCTACAGGGGGATATGGGCCTAATCAGATCTCTACAGTTTTTGGTCTCGGGGCTTTTTTGCTGGTAACCCGCCTGTTTACTGTTAAAAATAAGTTCATCAATATCATTGATCTCTTGCTTTTGGGGATGATGGGATACAGGGCTGTGATCACTTTTTCCAGGGGTGGGGTTTTTGTCGCAGTAATTTGTATGATAGCTTTCCTGATTTTATTTTATTATAAACAGGAAAGAAAGCAGCAGGCAAAAACCAATTTTAAAATGATCTTACTTATTGCTGCCGTTTCTGTAGTCTGGATCTTCTCCTCGATAAAAACTTTTGGGCTGATTGAAAACAGGTATGAAAATAGAAATGCTGCGGGAGAGTTAAAGGATGATATCACCACAGGAAGAGTTGAATTGGTAGAGACTGAATTACTAGCGTTTTATAATCATCCCTTTATAGGAATTGGGGTTGGTAAAGGAAAAGAGTATAGGGAAGAAAATTTAGGTGTTCAAATTGCTTCCCATAATGAAATAAGCCGTTTATTATCGGAACACGGTTTGCTGGGTGTTTTTGCCATTCTAATACTTATATTTGTTCCCATATTATTTTGGACCAAGTTTAAAAACAATTATTATTTCCTGGCATTTGTGGCCTTCTGGTTTTTAACCATCAACCACTCTGCCATGAGAATTGCATTGCCGGCTTTGGTATACGGGCTGGCATTATTATATATTGTAGATGAAAAAAAGGATCCTGTACATAGGAAACGACTTAACAGTTAACAGCTTTACGGCTACCTATATTTCCTTTTTCAGCAAGGTGCTTAAAAAAGAGGGATATGCGGTGCGCACTGCTTCTAATAAAAGCAACAAAGCCTTGCGGCTGCTGGAGATGCTGGGGATGATAATACGGCATCATAAAGCTACGGATATCGTCCTGATAGATACCTATGGGGCGATGAATTTTTATTATGCCTACCTGGTGGCCAAAGCCTGCCAGTTCTACAAGCTGGATTATATCCCCATCCTGCACGGTGGGAATTTACCGGAGCGGCTTCAGGAAAATAAAAAGCTGAGTAAAAGCCTTTTTGGAAAGGCAAAAATGAATGTAGCTCCTTCCCAATATCTATACAGGATTTTTAAAAATGCCGGATTCACCAATCTGCAAATCATCCCGAATTCTATAGAATTAAAAAAATACAGCTTTAAACCCAGAAGTGTTTTTGCTCCCAAATTATTATGGGTGCGTAGGTTCCAGGGGAGGTACAATCCTATGCTGGCCCTAAAGGTCTTAAAGTTGCTAAAGGCGGAATATCCGGAGGTAGAAATGTGTATGGTAGGTCCGGAAAAAGATGGTTCTATGGCCAGGTGTAAAGCCTATGCTGAAAAGTATGACCTGAAGATAAGTTTTCCTGGGAAACTTAAAAAGAGGGAATGGGCGAAGCTCTCTAAGGATTATGATATTTTCCTGAATACCACCAATATAGATAATACCCCTATTAGCGTGATCGAGGCAATGGCTTTGGGCCTTAGTGTTGTTTCCACCAAAGTGGGCGGGATGGAGGACCTTGTAGAAGACGGAAAAGATGGGCTCCTGGTTCCTCCCGCAAATGAAAAGGCGATGTTCCTGGCGGTGGAGCGGCTTATAAAAGATCCCGAAAAAACGCTGGAGATCACAAAAAATGCAAGGGAAAAAGTTGTGGTCTTCGACTGGGAAAAGGTGAAGAAAAAGTGGAATAGCCTACTTCAGTAATGAAAAACCGACTGTTATACATAGGCAATAAGCTTTCAGATAAAAGGAGCAATCCTACGGCTCATAATGCTTTAAAAAAAGGCCTTCAGAAAGAAGGTTTTAAGACCTACTCCGTTTCTCATTTCAAAAATAAATACCTTCGCCTGGGGCATATGGCCGGTGCTTTCTTCTGGCACTTCCGCAGGGTGGAACTTGTGCTTATAGATGTTTACAGCACCCAGAACTTCTGGTACGCGGTAGTTATTAGTCGGCTGGCGAAATTGTTCCAGAAAAAATACGTTCCTATCCTGCACGGCGGGGATCTAAAGAACAGGTTTATGAGATCCCCGGAGGCCATCAGGAAATTATTTGGGAATGCCTATATGGTTATTTCCCCCTCCCTGTATCTTAAAGAGGAAGTGGAGAAACTGGGGTTTCCTAATGTGCGTTACCTCCCTAATCCGCTTTATATTGATACTTACAGGTTTAAAACCCGAAAAGTCCTGAGGCCTGAACTCTTATGGGTGCGTGCTTTTGATAAGATTTACAATCCTATGCTGGCGTTGCAAACCCTGGAGATCCTGTTAAAAGATCACCCGGAAGCAGTTTTGAAAATGGTGGGACCAGATAAGGATGGCAGCTTAAGCAATTGCCGGAAGTATGCCGGAGAACGCAATTTGCCGGTTACTTTTACCGGAAAGCTGAAGAAGCAGCAATGGAAAGTCCTGGCTTCAAATTGTGATATTTTCCTGAATACCACGCATATCGACAATACTCCGGTGAGCGTTATTGAAGCTATGGCGCTGGGATTACCTGTGGTTTCCACCAATGTGGGTGGGATTCCTTTTCTTATAGAAGCCGGAAGAACGGGAATGCTGGTGCCGCCAAATAATGCTGAAGCTATGGCAAAGGCGGTGGAATATTTGATGAACAATCCGGAGGCAGCCCATGCTATTGCCACCAATGCCAGGGAAACTGCAGAAAATTTTGACTGGGAGCTGATAAAACATAAATGGAAGGAACTTCTTTCCTGAAAATTTTTATCTTTAGCACACTATTTCCCCAAAGAAATGTCTAAAAAAGCCATCCTACATTTTGATATTTCTGAACGTAAGGTCCTTTTGCGGCTTATGGATATGTTCGTGGTGGTTTTCCTGCTTAGCCTGGTCGGGATTATTTTTGACCTGAGATATTTACAGATCAATAATTATAATTTTATCTGGATTGCGGTATTGCTGATATACCTGAACATTTTTGCCAGTATTTTTGAACTCTACCACCTTCAAAAAGCCGGGAAATTTGAGGTCGTACTCAAAAACGTGGTGCTCACCGCATCTGTCACCGTGCTGTTTTTTATGCTAACCCCGTTTTTCACCCCCAGCCTGCCGGATAACCGTGTGCAAATCCTGTTCTTTTTTCTTACGATGATCTTTGCGCTCCTGCTATGGAGGTATGCCTATATAACCCTGATCTCTTCGGCGAGATTCCATAAACGCGTATTGCTTATTGGTGATGCCGCAGAACTGGCCCTGATGGTTACCGCCCTTCAGAAGTCGGATCCCAATTATGCCATCATCGGCTTCGTAAATACTGGAAAAGGAGATAATTTTTCTGAAGCTGCAGGCCTTAAGGAATATCCTTCAGAAGGGATCAGGGAGGTTCTGAAAGATGAACATATCAACGAAATAGTAGTGGCGGGTTCCAATTCCCGAAATCGCGGATTGACGTTGGATCTTCTGAAACAGCTCAACGATCTATTGATAGAGGGCTTTTCCATAAAAGATTATACGCAGGTATATGAAGATATTACCTACCGTGTTCCCGTGCAGCTTGTGGGTAAGGATTTCTATAAATTTTTCCTTTTTAGCCGAAGCAATCAAAACAAGTTTTACCTGTTCTTTCACAGGGTATTCGATGTGATCTTTGGCCTGATTGGTTTGCTGCTATGTATCCTTCTCATTCCCTTTATTTTTTTAGGAAATTTGCTGGGAAACCGGGGGAGTTTGTTTTATTCTCAGGAGAGGATAGGTCAGAATGCAAAAAGTTTCAGAATTCTGAAGTTCAGGACGATGCCCAGGAATTCAGAATTAAACGGTCCACAGTGGGCAGAGAAAAACGATTCCCGAATCACAAGCTTTGGAAAATTCCTGCGCCGTACCCGGCTGGATGAATTCCCACAATTCTATAACATCTTAAAAGGCGAGATGAGCATTATTGGCCCAAGGCCGGAGCGGGAGGTATTTGTGAATGAGCTTTCAGAAATGATCCCCTTCTATAAAACCAGGCATATCGTAAAACCCGGACTCACGGGATGGGCGCAGGTTATGGCGAATTATGGCTCCAGCCATGATGACAGCCTGGAAAAACTTCAATATGATCTTTACTATATCAAACACCGCGGACTCTTCCTGGATTTGAATATTCTTATCAAGACTTTTAGTACGGTTTTGTTTTACAGGGGGCAGTAACAGTTCAAGGTTTAAGGTTCAAAAATTCAAGGTTTAAAAGTTTAAAGTTTAAAATCGAAAAAAGCCCTGAAAGGGCGAAATATACCAGCGATGGGTGCCGCCCATCGAAAGAAATATACCAACGATGGGTGCCGCCCATCGAAAGAAATATACCAGCGATGGGCAACGCTATAAAATAAAAGACGTTATTTTAAGAAAGCCCTGAAGGGGCGAAATAAAAGAGGTTATTAGGTAAAGCTCGCCTTAATATCACGCCCTTTCAGGGCTATATCTATGGATATCTTAACACAGGGCTATACCCTGCGTTAAGATATTATGCCCTTTCAAGGCTCCTTTGGGATAAAAGTTTAAACCGGGTTCGGTCTTTACGACATTGAGATTTCTCAATCGCAGGAAAAGGCTCATTTCGAAATGACGGAGGCAGATTTCTATACTGGAAAAAAATATTTGAAATAACTCAGGCTAATCTGAGCCTGTCGAAGACTTGCCCGAACTCTGAACTAACCAATCCCCAATCCCAAATTCACGAATCCCCAATCCCGAACCCCGAACTAACCAATCCTGAATTCCCGTTTCAACGAACTAACCAATCCCGAACCCCGAATCACCGAATCTACGAATCCACGAACCCTATCTTCTCCTCTTATACCTAACCACCGCGAACAAAAACAGAAATACAGCCAGCAGCTGTGATATTCGAGCTATATAATCGCCGTATTTCACATAAAAGGTTTCTCCGGAATTTAGGGTGACCATGTTTTTTATGCTTCCCTGTTCTTCATATCCCAGGCTTTTTACGACATCGCCTTTTTCATTGATGAAGGCAGAGATCCCTGTATTGGCACTTCTTACGATAGAACGGCGGGATTCTATCGCACGTAGCTTTGCGTAGCTGAGGTGTTGCTTATGGCCCGGAGAATCCCCCCACCAGGCATCGTTGGTGATGATTGTAAGAAAGTTTGCGCCATTGTGAACATATCCGGTTACATACTCCCCGTACACCGATTCATAACAAATTATCGGGGCGGTTGTGTAGGAATTATTGAGCTGAAATACGCTCCTGTCATCCTGGGTGGTTTTCATAGCAACGGTTCCTCCAAGATCGATCATGATATCCCCTAAGATGGGTTTCAGGATATCCTTGTATGGAAAGTTTTCCACCCCAACTACCAGTTTGGATTTATGATAGAGTTGTTGTGGGTTTTCGGAATTCATCATAAATGCCGAATTGTAATCGTTGTACCAGTCATTTGGACCTATCAAATTGCTCTGTTTCTCTACAAGTTCCGGATCCTGAAAGCGTTCGAAAAATGAGATTCCGCTAAGGAAATTTATAGTGGGATATTTTTCGATCAATTGCCTTCCGTAGAAAGAAGCTTCAGACCTCGGGAAATTGGAAAGTACTGTACCATCTGCAAATACGGTTTCCGGGGCTACCAGGATGTCGGTGGTTTCGGTGACCTTTTCAGCGCTAAGCTTTAGCAACAAATCTCCAATGCGGGTATCGTTGGTGTTATATTTTTCGGTGTAGGGATTGATATTGGGTTGGAGGATTACCGCCTCCAGAGTATTTGTGCTTTCGGTATAATTTGAACGGATAAGATAGGATATGGCGATGGGAATCGCGATAAAAGCGGCTATTTTTATGATTCCGCGATAGAGGATCTCTTTTTTTCGGAATTCTTTCCAGGCCAGGAGCATTTTAAAGATTGCAACATTTACCAGCAATACCCATAAAGTCCCCCCAAAAGCGCCGGTATATTCATACCATTGTACCCAGTTGTGATACTTAGAAAAAGCGTTTCCAAGGTTTAGCCAGGGCCATGAAAATTCCCATCCAAGGTGAAGTTTTTCAAATACGATCCAGATACAGATGAAAAAGGCCGATGCTGCTTTAAAATTACTCCTTTTTGCTACTATGTGATAGAGCAGGAAAATCCCGGCCATCAACAGGGAATTCACCAAAATAGCAAAGGCGCCGCCAAAAGGGGTAGAGAAATAAAGCCAGTAGGTGGTGAGCAGGTTCCAGAGAAAAAAGCTGAGGTAGGAAGCTGCGAAGATCTTTAATTTTAAATATTTTTTTTGGGAATTCCTTATCCTGAATTCGGCGTACATCAAAGGCACAAAAGCTGCAAAAAGCAAGAGCGGAAATCCGTAGGTGGGCCAGGCTGTTGCCAGGATTATTCCGCTTAATAGGGCATATAAAAGATTCTTCATAGTTTAAAATCTTTTCAAAAATAAGGAACTGTTTTTTATTATCCACATGTTTTTAAGAGGTTTCATTCTATGATGCCCGGCAATAATGGAATATGACATTGTTTGCCGTTTAGGGTTGGCCTTCGGCCGTTTGGTGTTTAGTGTTTACTGTTTTCTGTTGGAACCGAGAACCGTGAACCTCGAAGCGTTTAGTGTTGGACTTCCTTCGTTTTTCATACTTTTTTGCCAGGACCCCCAACCCCCTAAAGGGGGCTAAAGTAATCTGTTTCAGTGTATTTTGATAAAGAATTAATTTTCCGGAGCAATTATAGAAATCAAGAAAAACCTTCCAAGGTTGGATCAAAAGTCCCCTTTAGGGGATTTAGGGGTACCCCGTAAAGACTATCCAATTTTATCCCGCTGCGCAAAGTCTTCTGTCGCTGCGTGAGGTTTGACTTCGTCGAATCTGCGATTTCATGACCTCGCGCCTAATTGATCATGATAGAAAATAGGAGTACTTTGAAGTCTCCTGACTTCGTGTTTTTATTGTTTTTGAACTTTTTCTTGGCAATAAAATGGTAGAACCTGGAGAACAAAGGCAGGTATTTCTGAAGAAAATCATTTCAAAGTCAGGAGACTTTGTTGATGGATGTGCTTTAAATAAGGTGTGAAAAAGGCGCAAAGTCTGAAGACTTTGCGCAGCCCAGCCACCGTTTAGCGTTTAGTATTTAACGGAGAACCCAAAAAATCGAAAACGCCGGCTGCGTGAGGTCTAATGAACTCGCGCCTGTAGCCCCCCCAACCCCCGAAGGGGGAGCTCAATTTTTGAACCGTACCCGGCTGCATAAACGTTCTAAAGGGTCCTAATTAAAAATTAGCTTGCTTCAAGGATTAAGTTTTATCCGGATTTTTTTAAGTAAAGATACTCAAGCGACGAGAAATCTCATTTTTAAGGTAGGAGGTTTTCTACACTGGCAAATGGTATTTTTATAGGGTTTAGTGGTAATTATAAGCATTCAGCTTAAGATATAGTTTCGTTCATTTTTTTGCTTGTCCAAAAAAACGAACCAAAAAAAGGACATTTTTTTTGTAGGTGTTTTTCCGGTGTTGCTTCCCGCACCACCAAAAAACCGAAACCCTTCTGCTAAATTTTCTCCAAGGCTTCGAAAATTTTTAACGCAGAAGGTTTTCTACACTGGCAAAAAAAGGAGGAGATTTCATCGAAATTCGGGTCCCAACCTTCCCGCTACGCAAAGTCTTCTGTCGCTGCGTGAGGTTTGACTTCGCCGGCTGCGTCAGGTCTCATGACCTCGCGCCTGCTGCGATAATGATAGAAAATGGGAGCGCGTTGAAGTCTCCTGACTTCGTGTTTTTATTATTTTTGAACTTTTTCTTGGCAATAAAATGATAGAACCTGGAGAACAAAGGCAGGTACTTCTGAAGAAAATCATTTCAAAGTCAGGAGACTTTGTTGATGGATGTGCTTTAAATAAGGTGTGAAAAAGGCGCAAAGTCTGAAGACTTTGCGCAGCCCAGCCACCCAGCTGCGTGAGGTCTCACGACCTCGCGCCTAATTGCAATCATTAGAAAATGGAAGCACTTTGAAGTCTCCTGACTTCGTGTTTTTATTGTTTTTGAACTTTTTCTTGGCAATAAAATGGTAGAACCTGGAGAACAAAGGCAGGTACTTCTGAAGAAAATCATTTCAAAGTCAGGAGACTTTGTTGATGGATGTGCTTTAAATAAGGTGTAAAAAAGGTGCAAAGTCTGAAGACTTTGCGCAGCCCAGACACCGTTCCCGCTACGCAAAGTCTTCTGTCGCTGCGTGAGCTCTCATGACCTCGCGCCTAATTGCAATCATGATAAAAAATAGGAGCGCGTTGAAGTCTCCTGACTTCGTGTTTTTATTGTTTTTGAACTTTTTCTTGGCAATAAAATGGTAGAACCTGGAGAACAAAGGCAGGTATTTCTGAAGAAAATCATTTCAAAGTCAGGAGACTTTGTCGATGGATGTGCTTTAAATAAGGTGTAAAAAAGGCGCAAAGTCTGAAGACTTTGCCCAGCCCAGCCACACACCGGCTGCGTGAGGTCTCACGACCTCGCGCCTAATTGCAATCATCATAGAAAATGGGACCGTGTTGAAGTCTCCTGACTTCGTGTTTTTATTATTTTTGAACTTTTTCTTGGCAATAAAATGGTAAAACCTTGAGAACAAAGGCAGGTACTTCTGAAGAAAATCATTTCAAAGTCAGGAGACTTTGTCGATGGATGTGCTTTAAATAAGGTGTAAAAAAGGCGCAAAGTCTGAAGACTTTGCCCAGCCCAGCCACACCCCGCTGCGTGAGGTTTGACTTCGTCGCCAGCTTCACACATAAATCCTAACTTAAGAAAGGCTGTTTTGCAGTATTTAAATGTAAGCTTCCCCAAAACTGCGTAAATTCAACTTCATTATAAGAAAGAATCCTTATTTTTGTTATAAATGATTAAAAAATGAATATTCAAGCTGAAAAAATAGAATTAGCAAAATTGTTGTTAAACACCAACAATCCTAGAATTATTCAATCAATTAGGAAAATCTTCAAGAAGGAAAAATCCTCTGACTTTTTAGATGACTTGAATTCTGACGAAATAGCTGAAATTAAAAAAGCTTCATTAGAAATAAAGGAAGGAAAAATCACCGATTATGAAACCTTTATGGCGAAACATAGATAGTGAGTAGAAAAGTCATTATTTCAAAAACCGCAGAAAAAAAATTAAGCTCACTATTTGAATATCTACTTGAGAATTGGTCTGCAAAGGTAAAATCTAATTTTATTGAAAAATTGGACCATAATATTAACATTATAAAACTAGAACCAGAAACTTTCCCTGAATCCCAAAAGGATCTTGGATTGCGGAAATGTGTTTGACACTAGACAAAATCCGAAAAAGTTAAAAGAGGATTTATAAAAAAACGCAGCACAACAGTCGGTAACAGCAGATAGTGGGCATTCGATTAAAAAGTGATATTTTAGATACCAAGTTAAAAAACAACATAACCGACAAGAATTCGTTCCTACTCCACGCTACTTGTGAACCAAGCTCGCTGCGCAAAGTCTTCTGTCGCTGCGTGAGGTCTCACGACCTCGCGCCTGCTGCGTAATGAACGAAAATAGGAGTACTTTGAAGTCTCCTGACTTCGTGTTTTTATTATTTTTAAACTTTTTATTGGCAATAAAATGGTAGAACCTGGAGAACAAAGGCAGGTGCTTCTGAAGAAAATCATTTCAAAGTCAGGAGACTTTGTTGATGGATGTGCTTTAAATAAGGTGTGAAAAAGGCGCAAAGTCTGAAGACTTTGCGCAGCCCAGCCACCCAGCTGCGTGAGGTCTCACGACCTCGCGCCTAATTGCAATCATTAGAAAATGGAAGCACTTTGAAGTCTCCTGACTTCGTGTTTTTATTGTTTTTGAACTTTTTCTTGGCAATAAAATGGTAGAACTTGAAACCATTTCCCGATACATTTTTTGCTTCTCTTTCTTTCAGGAAAAAATACTATCATTGACGTAAATAAGTAACTAATTGTTTTTCAGTCAATTACAATCCGAGAAAAAAGATATTTAAAGAAACCTTACCAATTTCTCTGCTTCCGTCCAATCCTTTGGAACATCGATATTTACATACGGACTTCCTGTTGTGTTTATAAAACCAATATTCTTTCCATAAAGGGAATTTTGGTCTAATAGAACCGAAGTTTTTGTGATATAGATCGCTCCATCCCGGTGATAGGCCTTTGGCAATTCCTGCCTTCTGGAAATAATTTCCTTTTCTCCGGTTGCGATTTCCAGTTTCCCATCCTTCTCTTCAAAAACCCAATGCGGATTGAAATCGGCAGGAACTTCTCTAACTGAGATCAGGGAATCAAAATTTCCTTCGGTGAATTTTTTGATCGCGGAATCAATCAATCCTGGTTCGCGGAACGGGGTAGTGGGTTGCAGTAAACAAACCGCATCATATTCCTCACCATTCAAATTCAAAACTCCCAGCGCGTGTTTTACAACCTCCAGACTGCTGGTGGTATCTTCTGCTAAATTTTTGGGTCTGATGAAGGGGGCTTCCATTCCAATTTTTTCTGCTACCCGGATTATTTCAGGATCATCTGTACTCAGGATCACCCTGGAAAGTAAACTTGAGGCTTTAACCGATTCAAAAGTATATTCCAGTAAGTGTTTTCCCGCCAGGAGTTTTATGTTCTTTCCGGGAATTCCTTTGCTGCCTCCACGGGCAGGGATAAGGCCTAGTATGTTCATTTTCTGTTTTCTGTTTGCGGTTTAAGCTGTGCCATTTTCTGTAACAACTTTCTCTTTACCCTTTACTTAATAATGCTTTTTCAATAACAAATGGTCTTGCTGTAGGAGAGCTTTACTGTTGCCAGGATCTCAGCAATCTTAACCCCCGCATCTCCATTTCCATATAATGTTGAACATTCAAATTTTTCGGTATTGATAGCGTTTTTAATTGCCTGTTCTATTTCAACCTGATCGTATGCTACATCGGTTACGTTTCCTGCACGGCTCCTTCGGAACTGGCGGTTACCAATGTTTATTACCGGTAATCCAAGATAGGCACATTCCCTAAGGCCAGCGCTGGAGTTTCCAACCAAAGCTTCTGAGCTATTTAGCAATTTCAGGAAATCTGTGGGTTCCATGTTTTTAAAAAAGTGAATATTTTTTGGTTGTTCCAGCTCGCGGAAGGCTCTTATTCCGTTGGAAGTGCCGTCCGACCCGGCATCTACATTCGGCCAAAACCAGAAAGCAGGGTAATTCAGCGCTTTTACAGCTTTCAGGGTTTCCTGAATGTGTTTTTTCGATTCTTTATATTCGGTGGTAACCGGGTGTTGCATCACCACGATATAGCCATTTTTCCAGTCCAGGGCTGCACCCACTCCTCCGTATTTTTGTAGTGGATCAAAATCGAGATAGGGATATTCCGAGATTTCCTTTGCCAGGTCAATAGAAGGGCAACCGGTGTTGATCACCTGCTCCGGGATCTCTCCAAGTTTGATCACCCTTTCCCGTGCATCTTCACTGCACACCAGATGGAGATCGGCCAGCTTGGTGTTTGCATGACGTACTTTCTCGTCTATGCTACCGGTAACTTCCCCGCCCTGGATATGCACCAAAGGGATATTTTGATAGGCAGCAGCAATTGAAGTGGCGATTGTCTCAAACCTGTCGGCGATGGTGATCACCGCATCGGGTTTTAAATTGTAAAAAACGTTGGTGAGCTCCATCACTCCCAGGCCGGTGGTTTTTGCCATGGTGGTAGGGTTTTCCCCTTCCAGCACCATAAAAACTTTGGCGGCAATTGGGAAGCCGTCCTTTTCAATAAAATCTACCGCATTCCCATAGCGATCCAGCAAAGCCGAGCCTGCGATTACAAGTTGCAATTCCAGGTTGGGATGATCCTGAATGGCGGTTAAGGCAGATTTGATCCGACTGTAGGAAGGGCGTGCAGTGACAACTACACAAATTTTACGTTTGTTCATTCGTTTAGGGTTTGCTGTTTTCCTTTTGCTGTTAAAGGTAGCGGATTAACAAATAAAGTAAAAAGATCTTAATTGCGAATAATTGGGCCTTGAATATTATAAAAGGTGAGTGGAGGTTGGTGGTGATCTCCCGGGCGTTTAACATAACAAGGAAGGTTTAAAAACATACATATTTTTTGTTTATTAATCTACTGTATCGTAATATTGCAATGTATTGATGCTTTGGTGTGCTATACGATCTGAAAAGAAATCTCATATTGGCCAAAAAGTAGAAATAGTAGTAGCCTTGCTGGATTTTTAAAGCGGGGATCAATTTGAAAAATTATATTAAAATGGGAGTAACCAAAACCGATCTGTTTACCGAAAAGCAAAATGAACTGGCAAGTGTAGCCAAGGTTTTTGCACATCCGGCACGTATAGCCATCATTGAATATTTGCTGCAATCTAATACCTGTTTCAACGGGCATTTAGTGGAGGAACTGGGCCTGGCACAAGCTACTATTAGTCAGCATTTAAAGGAATTGAAAAACAGCGGGATCATCCAGGGAACCATCGAGGGGGTTTCTGTAAGTTACTGTATCAATTCGCAACGCTGGGCTGAAATTAAGCTTCGGTTTAACCTGTTTTTTGAAGAATTTACTCCTCCTTCAGATTATGATACTTGTTGTTAATATTTATTGTTCAAAAATTTAAACTTATGAAACTTTCAGAAATTAAAGATATTCTGCGACAAGCAGATTTATTACAGTTTGTACTGCCGGACGGAAACCTTGTTCCGCGGCATTTTCACGTTACCGAGATAGGAAAAGTCACGAAACATTATATTGATTGTGGAGGGACGGAACGATTAGAGGAAGTGATCAATTCAACTTTGGAATGCCAATGACTATGATCACCGAATTCATCCTGAAAAATTGATCCACATCATAGAGTTATCTGAAAAAGCCCTTAAACTGCCGGATTTGGAAATAGAAGTGGAATATCAGGGACAAACCATCCAGAAATTTGGACTTGATCACGATGGCAGGAATTTTTTGCTTACATCAAAAAATACCGACTGCCTGGCTAAAGATAAATGTAATATTCCATTGGAAACACTTCCTGTTTCCGTGCAAAATTCTGCTTGTAAGCCAAATTCCGGGTGTTGTTAAGTTGAATAAAATCCAACCTTACTACCAATCAAATGCACGAAACCAATAATAATCTCTTTCAGAAAGTAGAGGAAAGCATCACAGCTTTAGACCTCTATTCTATTTCAGAAGAAAGAAAGAAGATTTTACAACCCCTTGTTGAATATATTCAGGAAAAAGCTGAAACTAAACAGCTGGTAAGCCTAAACTTCATTTGTACCCACAATTCCCGAAGAAGCCATTTGTCACAAATTTGGGCACAGGCTATGGCTGCGCATTATAATATTCAAAATGTGTTTTGCTATTGGGGAGGAACGGAAGCAACCGAATTGTTTCTTAAGGCCGCCCAAACATTGGAAGAACAAGGCTTTGAGATTACGAAGCTTTCCGAAGGGAAAAATCCGGTGTACAGCATTAAATTTGGTGAAAATGCCCATCCAGTAGTAGGATTTTCAAAAACCTATGAGAATGCATTCAATCCGGTATCCGGCTTTGCCGCTATTATGACCTGTTCGCAGGCCGATGCCGGTTGTCCTTTTATCGCCGGAGCAGAAAAGCGTATCCCCATTACCTATGAAGATCCTAAAGCTTTTGATGGAACTGCGGAGCAAAACCAAAAGTACCTGGAGCGCAGCACACAGATCGCAACCGAATTAAAATATGTTTTTTCACAAATTCAGGAACTTCAGGGCAACCCCGCGAAGTATGAAATAAAATAGATTTAAAGTTTCGAGGCAAGTCTCGGGAAAAAAACCCCTCAATGAGGGATTAAAGTACAGTAATGGCAGCTAAAAAGGAAATCGCGTTTTTTGAAAAATATCTAAGTTTATGGGTCACCCTTTGTATTGCAGCCGGCATTTTTATTGGATTTATTGCCGGTGATGCCATGCAGGTAATGAGCACCTGGGAGATATACCATGTAAATATCCCTATTGCAATTCTCATCTGGATGATGATCTACCCTATGATGCTTCAGATAGATTTTACCAGTATAAAAAAGATTGGGAGGAGGCCTAAAGGTATTATTTTGACATTGGTCATGAACTGGCTGGTAAAACCCTTCACCATGGCATTTTTTGCCTGGATCTTTTTCACCAAGATATTTGCAGCGTTTATAGATCCCGCCCTGGCCGGTGAGTATATTGCCGGGGCTATTATCCTGGGTGCGGCGCCCTGTACTGCCATGGTTTTTGTATGGTCTTATTTAACCGATGGGGATCCTAATTATACTTTAATGCAGGTATCTGTCAACGATCTTATTATTTTGGTGGCATTTGTTCCCATTGTAGGATTATTACTGGGCATAACGGATGTAGTGGTGCCCTATGAAACCCTCATTTTAAGTATATTGATCTACGTGGTGATTCCTTTGGTTGCCGGAATTCTTACAAGTAATTTACTCATTAAAAAACAAGGGGCAGACTGGTTTAAATTAGATTTTTTGCCAAAATTAAAGCCCGTGAGCATCATTGCCCTGTTGCTTACGCTGGTTTTGCTTTTTGCATTTCAGGGAGAAAATATTCTTAATAATCCGCTGGTTATTTTCCTTATCGCTGTGCCGTTGATCATTCAAACCTACTTTATCTTTTTTGCTACCTGGTTTACCGGAAAAAAATTAAAATTAACTCATCCCGTATGTGCGCCGGCGGCAATGATTGGTGCAAGCAATTTCTTTGAACTTTCAGTGGCAGTGGCAATTGGATTGTTTGGGCTGCAAAGTCCGGCGGCTTTGGTTTGTGTGGTAGGGGTTTTGGTGGAAGTGCCGGTGATGCTTTCTCTGGTGGCCTATGCAAATAAAAATAACTATGAGATCGATATTATAGACCAATAGAACGGCATGCAGGTATACCATTTTAGAGATTTATCAAATGCAAGGTAGAATCAATATGAAACGTTTAATCCCTCATTGAGGATTTAACCCGCCTGACCGTCGGGAAGATTCCCCGTCCCGTAGCTTTGGGGATGCCCCGGGGTTCTTGATTAAATTAGATTGTTGAAGATGAAAAAATAGTGGTTCAATACATTCCGAGTAATTGTCACCTGAAATTAAAGAGCCCGTAAAAATCGAGATGTACGGTTTTGAAGATATTACTCTATATTTAAAACTCTTACCGGCCTAATATTCTAACTATTTCAATCTTTGGCGTATCAAATTTCCAGAAATTCAAAAATTTGATCTTTTTCCCTATCGAAGACCTCATTAGCATATTGGATCATCGCTTTGAGCAGGTCCTTTCTTTTTACGTCCAAACCCACAGTTTTGCCTCTGATTAATCCCGGAGCTTCGGGTAAATCGAAATATAGCTGAATTCTTTTATATTGATCCTTTCCCAAAAGTTGGTTTACGTAATAGTCTGAGGCCTGCATATTAGTTTCGGTAAGCATATCGGGTAAGTATTTCACCCATTGAAGATTTCCCCAGTCTCCATTTTTTTTCTTTTTTATTTCTGAAGATGAAATATAATTATGATTAGAAGTTCCACAACCCAGTGAAAATATTTTTACATCCTTCAATTCTTTACCTAAACCTTTCATTTTACCATCCGGATGCCGATACTCCTTTACTCCGTCTTTTCGTTTATTTATAGCATAAGCTAAAGCTGCCATAGCCGGGTTATTAAGTGAAACTCCACCATCAATGTGATCCTTGTAAATAGGGAAATAAGTGGGCCCTGCCGATGTCATTAAACACAGGTCTGTAAGACTAACATCCTGATCTCTCATAAAGTCACTGTGAAAAATTCGGGGTCTAAAATTCATGGGTCTGCTTTTTGCAGAAACCTTAGTATTTACCTCCTCAGGATTTAGATCAAAGCTGCAGACCATTAGCCTGGCTTTACCGTTAGAATTCCTTTCTCTAATATCCTGAAGCGTATTGTCTTCAAAAATATTTTTGAGGATTGACTTGAATTTTTTATTGGAATAATCTGCGCCAATATTTTTTCCAAATCCGTCTCTAAGATCATCCCACCCGGAATCGTGAAAAATTTCAGCAGATTTTTCAAGATAAAGTTTGAGCATTTCTCTGGTTGATATCCCGTATGCATAACCGGTACAAAGTATACCTCCGGTAGAAGTCCCCGCCATCAAGTCGTAAAGATCTACAGGATGTTTTCCTGTTTCCTCAAAAATCCTGTGAAGAATAGTTGCAGGAATCACTCCTCTGGTGCCGCCGCCGTCAATAGAAAGAATTTTAAGATTGGTCATAATATTGACTTTCATTGAAGTTAATAAAAAGACTTAATATATCTCTGTAAAGAAAGTTTCCTGAGTTGTACCTATGGTTTAAACTTTCAGAAATATGAGAGATGCTATATTGGTTATAAATCTTAGGGAGCAGGTGAATTTTGAAAACCATCAGGTAAAAAATTCCCTTACTGTTTCTGTTTAATTTAAAGATATAAAATTATTCTTTATATATTTTGATCGAATATCTCGTTAAGGCAATTAAATACTCCTACAAAATAAAAGTTGAAGGTTTAGAAGCACTTATCTTATTTTTCTGTAAATGAATCATTTAAATGTTTTAACCTCATCTCTGAATAAATCCATTCTGCCGGCGGAAGCCATAAAATTCATTTTGTCAAAAATTAGTTAAGGGTAATTCCTTGAACTCATTTTAAGCAGATTGTAATAGAACCAGTAATGTGTCCAACTAAATTTACTCGATAATCGAGATTTAAATGCTCCGAGGCTTGCCTCGAAATTAAAATATTATTTCCTGTGGATGCCTCGTGAGCTTGCTCCGGTAAAGTTTTTTTGACTTGGTGGAATATGAATGATTACGGGCAATTCGGATGTTTTCATTATTTACACCTTGCTTTGGATTACAACATAGAACTTTCATAATTTAAATTTTTTTTTCTAAAAACACTGATACAGTGAAGCTGTCTTTAATCTTAAACCGGACATTACGGATTTTAAATATGAACGGAAAGAGATTTTATTTTCAAAAAAAGCATAATTTTATGTACAAATCAATAAATGAAACTTTTAAGCTTGTAAAAAGTTTTGAAGCATCCCCAACAGTGCTCATTGTTTGGTTTTTACAGGGTCAATAATTTTTTTAATATCGCACCATATGAAACCATGCCTTAAGTTTTATTTGAAGACGGTATTGATCGCAGCGTTATTCTTTCTTATGTCATCCTGTTATTCCGTTCGTATTGTTAGCACCATGGGATCCCCGATGCCTCCCGATGAAATGGAAAGGGACGATTGGTACCGTGACAAAATGGTTGTGGAGATTGACACTGTTATCAAAGCCGGAATTACTACTGAAGGTATTTCCTTTCGTGTTTTGAGGGAAGGTTGTGAAACAGGAAAATTATTTTCCGTTGAATATAAAAACACCTTCGGGGGAAGCCTTCTGTACCTTATTTCTTTCGGTAACAAACGCAAAGTGAAGCTCAAATATGTTTGTATGAAACCTGAAAATTGATGTCATGGCTACAACAACAGTATTCAATAAAACAGAATGGGATACCTTACATAAAAATGGGCCATTCCCTTTAAAAAAACTCTACATTACCAGGCTTGAAGGAAAGGCCAATATGCCATCAACCGTAGGCCGCTACAATGACGCCGCGCTTGAAATACAACGGTTGCTCAAGGATAGTCGCGATAATAACGAAGGGTTCAGGGCATATGGCTCTCGTTGGTCTATGTCCAGTATCGCACACCAGCACGAGCGTGTACACCAGAATAATTTAATGAACCTGGACCTCAATATCTTTCCTCAGGATGTGCACCCTCAATCTCCATTCGAGGCAGAAAATTTATATTTTTTTGAATGTGGAAATACCATTAAGGAGATATCACAAAAATTAGAAGAACACGGCAAATCACTTAAAACCTCAGGTGCCAGTAATGGCCAGACCATAGCGGGTTGTATTTCCACAGGGGTTCACGGATCAGCCTTGGATGTAGGTGCTGTACAGGATTATGTGGTAGGTCTTAATTTGATTATTGGACCAAACCCGGATGACAATATCTATTTAGAACGGCATACCCATCCCGGACTTACCGATGCTTTTGCCCAAAAACTGAATGCCAAAGTAATACGCAATGACGGTCTTTTTAATGCCGCGCTGGTAGGCCTGGGCTCATTTGGTTTTGTCCACGGAGTGCTTTTGGAAGCAGAAAACCTCTTTTTGTTAAAACGCTATGTGCGAAAAATAGATAAGCAAATAGCGCTGGAACTTGCCAGAACTTTGGATTTCAAAAATTCCCTTTTTAAAATTGGAGGCGAAGTGGATGAAGAGGGAAAGCCGTTACGCCCGCACCACTATAAGGTTTTTATGAACCCTTACACAAATGAAAGCGAATATGTGGTAGAAGTCATTTACAAAAAACCGTATAAATTGCCCTATCCCGATCCTTTCACCAAAATACAAAAATCGATTTATCGCGACCTGATTTACCTACTGATCAAAATAAGTGAAAGCTTTCCGTCCAGTATTCCGTGGTTTATAAAAAGGTTAGAAAATACAATCCTTCCGGCAGTAAATGAAGAAACTATAGGAACCCTTTACGAAACTTTTTGGGACGCCGCCTACCAGGGGCCGTCCTTTGCCTGTTCTGTGGGTGTAGATATCAGGGATTCCGTTCAAGCATTGAACGTTATAAGCGCAATGACCAAAAATGAAGGTCCCATTCCCGGTATCTTTGCAATGCGTTTTGTAAAACAATCCAATGCAACACTTGCGTTTACAAAATTCCCAATTACCTGTATGCTGGAAATAGATGGTGTGCTTTGGAGCAAGTCAAATAAGCTTATGAGTCTGGAGGAATACGGTCGCCGTATGATTGAAGTGCTTCAACAAAACAATATTTCATTTACCCTACATTGGGGGAAAAATTCAGATTGGAGATTTCCGGGCCTGGTACAAAATATGTATGGTGAAAATGCCAAAACCTGGAAAAAATACAGAAGCAGTTTGCTTTCAAAGGATATGGCCAAAGTATTTTCGAATGATTTTATCAATACCATTGGATTGTCGGAATACCAGGAAAATAGTCCCCCGGGTTTGATTGCCTCCTTGTTGTAAGGTTAAGGATTAAACTTGGATATGATCGTGTGTTTAATTTTCCTTTGATAATTTCCTGATATATTAAGATCTCCAGATTTTAAAAGATTTAGGGGCATGTATTTAAATGTATTTAAAGTAATGAACTTGCAATATGATTTCGGAAAATTAGCAGCGGATGATAAATTCGGCCTTAAATTACAGGATCTTTTATAATAGATTATGGTTTCAGAAAAGATTGATATTCTGTTAAAAAATTGATTGGCTCTGAATATTAATATAGATGACAATGCATTCGATTAATGATTTAGCAAAAAGCGTTGGTAAATATTTCCGGCTGAATGATGAAGAAATGGGAATCATAATGGAGGAAGTCTTAATCTGTGGTTAGGAATTGGAAAGCTATGGCCGATGAAATAAGCATTTCAAAAAAAGAGCAATATCTAATTGAAAGTGCCTTCCACTATTAATTTCTGTAAGTACCCGATAAACCTAAATCTTATATTACCTGTCTTTATTTAATTTTTTGACTTCTCCGATACATTTTTCTGCTGCTCATCCAATTTTGTTCTTAACGCCTGCAAATCATCCCTGATCTTTCTGTCAACAATTTTTGCATAATGCTGAGTTGTTCTCAAATCTTTATGACCAGGCATTTTGCTTACCGATTCTATAGAGACTCCATTGATGACTCAATTTCCTGGCAAGGTGAGTGGTAATTGGTTTTTTTTGTCCCACACAGCTTAGCTGTTTTTTTTTCAAATAAAAGCATTGGACTTTTTTTTTGCTGAAAACCGGAAGGATAAAATTTCCATCCTTAACATTCACTCTAAACAGACGGAACCTTTAATTTGGATGCCGAATTAAAAACCTGGTTTTCCGGTGAAAATGTGCCAAGTGTGAGTAAACGCTTTAATAGAAGTATAGATATCTATGTACAACGATATCTTGCTGAGAAAGTCATACAGGAATAAAGCACAGATTACCCGCTACAAATGTTATCAGAATAATTCGATGAGTGTCTGAAAGACTTCCTTAGAGGATAATTGATTACACCACCATTTTACAGATAAATCGAACACTAGAAATTTAAATTTTGTCTTGAATTTAATTTTTCATAACCTAAGCTTAAAACTTAGAAAACGGGAAGCCCGGTTTAAAGGCTTTCTTTTGGGAAAGCCTAAATTTTAATGAAAACGAACGCAATTTCCATATCAGACCAGCAGTTATTAACAGATTTGAGTAATGGGAATGATACCGTTTTTCCTTTAATTTTTGACAGGTATTGGAAAAGGCTCTACTCTTACGCCTATAAAATCTACCGCGATGATAAGGTTTGTGAAGATATTGTACAGGAGATCTTTATTAGTCTTTGGGAGAAAGCTTCAGAATCACAAATATTAAACCTTGAGGCTTATTTGTTAAGATCGGTGAAATACCGGGTAGCCAATCATTTTAGAAGTTTAAAATTCTCCAATAGCCAGGAAGAAATTCTTGAGAATATTCCTTATCCTTCCAATTCTGTTCTTAGTCTCGAATATCAGGAGTTTGAAAAAGAAGTGCTTTCTCAGGTGAAAAAATTGCCGCCAAGATGTCGGGAAATTTTTATTCTTAGCCGTTTCGATAATTACAGTAATTCAGAAATTGCCGAGAAACTGGATATTTCTATTCGTACTGTAGAAAAGCAAATAAGCAACGCGCTTTCATACCTTAAAGCTAATTTAGTGAATTGCCATATTGCCGGTTTTATTACCACAATGTTGCTTCAATGTTAAACACCCTTCTTCAATATTAAGAGTCTTTTAAGAGTTGATTTTTGCGTACGTGTTCTCTTCAAAAAATGTGACTTATAGTCAAAAGCAGGTTTTGAATAAACATGAACTTATTTATTTGGCAGAAAAGTATGCGATTAAAAAAGCAAATTCTCAGGAAAAGCTGGCGATAGATATTTTTCTCAAAA
The DNA here is from genome assembly GCF_000243235.1 of Gillisia limnaea DSM 15749. Classification (GTDB taxonomy): domain Bacteria; phylum Bacteroidota; class Bacteroidia; order Flavobacteriales; family Flavobacteriaceae; genus Gillisia; species Gillisia limnaea. Next base: position 742,515 of record NZ_JH594606.1, on the reverse strand, counting down.
AAATGCAGGAGCAGGAAGTTTATTCTTTTGTGAACCTGGACCAGGCAAAGCGTGATAAAATCTTTCGCGGAATAGAGTGTAAAATCCAGCTCAAAAAGATCTCCCGAAAGAAATACTGGCAAAGCATCATTGCATCAGCGGCTGTTTTATTACTGCTAATGGGTACCGTTTTGCTCAGCTTGATACTTGATAATAATCTTACCCAGGTTGCTGCCAAAGGCGAAAAGAAAGAAATTGAACTCAATGATGGGAGCAGGGTTTTCTTAAATTCTGGTTCTAAAATAAGCTATCCTAAAAACTTTAAAGAAGACCGAACGATCACCCTGGAGGGGGAAGCATTTTTTGAAGTTGCTCCAAACCCTGAAAAACCTTTCCAAATTAAAACAGGGAGCATAGAAACTAAAGTTTTAGGTACCTCATTTAACATTAACGCATATTCCGAAGGGAAGGAAAAGATAAGCGTTAATTCCGGTATCGTTGAAGTTTCCAATGAAAACAATCCTTCTCAAAAAATATTGCTGACCAAAAATATGCAACTAAGTTTTGGACAGGACGATAATCCAAAAATTTCTAAAGAGAATAGTGCCAACTATAATGCCTGGACTAAAAACATTATTGTCTTAGATAAAACAAGTTTGGGAGAAACCGCAAAAATTCTTGAAAACTGGTTTGAAGTAACTATTGAATTTGCCAATCCTCGCTTAAGAAAACTCACTATTTCCGGAAAGTTTAAAGATGAAAATCTGGAAACCGTATTACAAAGCATCGCGCTTATCAAAGACTTACAAATTGATTATAAAAACCCTAAAAACATAGTTATAAGAGAACAAACAGAAAGCAATAATTGAATTAGCCACGTAAAATTACAAACCCGTTTCTGCTGCAACAGAAACGGGCTATTTAAAAATTAAACTACAAATATTAATCTATAGCCAAATTGTAATGAATACTAAACTACAATTTTTTCCAAATTATTTAACCAAATCTTACCTGTTTTTGGTGGTGGGAATACTCATTTGTTCTGCTGGAACAAAAGCCTGGTCGGCAATTAACAATGATATTCAAATCAGTATACAAGTTAAAAATGCTTCAATTACCGAAGTTTTTTCAGCTATCGAAGATGAAACCGGTTTTACCTTTGTTTTTGATGAAAGCATAAGTAATGCAAATCACAGTTTTACTTTTCAGTTTGAAAATGAAAGATTAGAGAGAATATTTCAACGAATAACTACTAAAACTGGTTTTCAGTTCAAAAAGATAAATCATACCATAAGTGTTATGAAACCAGACATTCAGCAACTTACCGCGAACGGTAAAGTGTTTGACGCTGATGGATTACCACTTTCAGGCGCAACAGTAGTGGAGCTTGGAACAGCCAACGGAACTATTACTGATTTTGATGGCAATTTTATTTTAAATGTTTCTGAATTTCCCATAATACTGAAAATTTCCTTTATGGGTTTTAAGTCCAAAGAGGTAAGTGTGGAAGATTCAGAGCCTATTCAGGTAAGTCTGTCGGAAAATGCCAATGCACTTAATGAAGTAGTGGTTACTGCATTAGGAATAAAAAGAGAAGAAAAAAGATTGGGTTTCTCCCAGCAAACTGTAAAAGGCCGAAAATCTTTCTCAAGCCGTACCCAATAACTGGTCAGCGGGATTAAAGGGGAAGGTTTCAGGTTTGAATATTGTGTCTACAGGCTCTGGGCCAATAAATTCGCAGCAAATTACCCTGCGTGGAAATAATTCGCTTAATCCTAACGGGAATTATGCGCTAATCGTGGTAGATGGGGTTCCTATAAATACTGAAATGACTACCTCTGGTTCTTCCAATGCCTATATGGGTGGAGATTCTCCGGTAGATTTTGGAAATGGAATTTCAGACCTCAACCTGGAAGATATAGAAAGTGTTTCGGTTTTAAAGGGAGCGGGTGCCACTGCACTTTACGGTAGTCGTGCTGCTAACGGAGCATTAATAATTACTACAAAATCGGGTTCCAATCAAAAAGGTTTGGGTATTTCTTACAACACCAGCACTACTTTTGACGTGATCCAGCGTTGGCCAGATTTTCAATACGAATATGGGCAGGGTACAGGAAAATCTTTTAACGATGCCGGTGAGCCTTATTATTCTTATGGAGGTTCAGATGATGGAAACAGCACAGGTGGAACTAGTAGCGCCTGGGGGCCTCGTTTTAATGGACAATCTTATTATCAATATGATCCTGCAATTGGCGGACAATCTGAAGAGCGGCAACTGTGGAGGCCGTATGAAGATAACCGTAAGGATTTTTGGAATACGGGTTTTACTACCAACAATAATGTAACGCTACAGGGAGGTGACAAAAACGGATCAATGCGGGCTTCAGTAGGGCATCAACTTAACGAATGGATAATGCCCAATACCGGGTTTGAGCGACTTACCGCTTCCGTAAATGCCAGGTATAAAATTTCCAAAAACATAGAGGTTGGTTCTACCCTAAATTATAATACCAGGAATAGTGATAACCTTCCGGGTACCGGTTACAATAACGGCTCTATCGCATATTTTATGATCTTTCAAAACCCTAATGTAGATTTGGATTGGTTGCGACCTATCTGGCAAGAGGGGCAGGAAAACCTTGAACAAATTCAGCCTTTTAGTTCTTATATAGATAACCCATTTCTAATTGCGTACGAAGCGACAAATTCTTTGGCCAGTAACCAGCTAATTGGTAACATATTTTCCAATATCCAGCTGGCTCCTAAATTGAATTTAATGCTGCGTACTTCTTTGAATACCTATCATCAGGATAGAGAGCAAAAGCGGCCGTACAGTATTAATCGTTATTCTCGTGGGTATTTTAAAACGCAGGATGTATGGAAACAGGAAGTAAACTCAGATTTTTTACTTACCTATGAAGATGAAATTAGTAAAGATCTTTCATTTTCTATTTCTGGAGGTGGAAATGCGATGGACTATAAATATCGGCGCACAGATGCTGCTGTAGATGGTTTGGTTGTGCCAAATGTTTATAAGCTAGCCAATGGAATAAATAACCCCATTGTGAATACGTATGATCGTAACAAGAAAATAAACAGTTTGTACGGTCTGGCTTCTTTCTCGTTTAAGGATATGGTATTTTTAGATGTAACCGGCCGTAACGATTGGTCCAGCACACTTCCCACGCAAAATAATTCGTTTTTCTATCCTTCGGCAAATACCAGTATAATCCTTTCTGAAATCTTTGATTTCTCAGGGCCGGTAGATTATTTAAAATACCGTATTTCTTTTGCCGAAGTTGGTAACGATACCGATCCTTACAGAACCAGCAAATATTATAGTCAAAATGCCTTTCCAAGCTCTGCAGTGGCACCTACAAATTTATATAATGCCAACTTCAAGCCTGAGATAACCACCAGTTACGAGACTGGTATTGAAGCCAGGCTTTTTAATAACAGAATCAACCTTGATGCTACAGTTTACCAAACCACTACCAAAAACCAGATCATCTCGGTTCCATTGGATATTACTACAGGTTACAACTCTGGCGTATTGAATTCAGGAGAGGTAAGAAATCGTGGGATAGAATTAGCGATTAATGCCAAGATTATCGATGGAGAAAAATTTAAATGGGGTACTAACCTTACCTGGGCCAGAAACTGGAATAAAGTACTGGAACTGGCCGATGGTATAGACGGGCAGCAAGAAATTGGAAACGGTGGCCAAGCAAGGATAATTGCAAAGGTTGGGGGTACTGCTACTTCCATATACGGTGCCGGGTTTGTTCGATCTCCTGAAGGAGAAATAGTTTACGATAACGGGGGCTTACCAGCCTATCCCGATGATATCATGTATATAGGAGATGCCAGCCCAGATTGGCGTGCAGGATTACAGAATAATTTCAAATTTGGAAATTTTGGGCTTAGCGTCTTATTAGATGGCCAGTATGGAGGGATTATTTATTCCCAATCGCATCATAAATTCACCCAAATGGGAAAACTTAGATCTACTTTCTTTGGCCGTGAAGAAGGCGTTATTGTAGGTGAAGGAGTGGTATTAAATGAGGAAGGCTCTTATTCTACCAATACTACGGAAGCTATTACCCCAGATTGGTACAACCGCTATTATAGAAGGGCTAACGTCGAGTCCAATTCCTTTGATGCTTCCTATATAAAACTCAGGGAAGTTAGTTTGCAATACAATTTTCCAAAACTTTGGCTCCAGAATAGTGCGATTCAGGGAATAAATCTATCGCTCTTCGGACGAAACCTAGCGGTAATATCAGATTTTCCAATCTATGATCCTGAAACCGCTGCCTTGAACGGCGATACCATTTTACCCGGTGTAGAGATGGGGCAAATGCCATCTCCGGCAACTTACGGATTTAATATACAAGTGAATTTATAACTATTTTATTATGAAAAATATAAAAAATATAAGTGCAGTGTTTTTAGCTTTATTTTTGATGCTTGCCTGCACGAAAGACTTTGAAGAAATAAACGAAGATCCAAACCGCATAGCGGAAATAAGTCCGGGAACTTTAATTAATCCAATTATCTATGGTTTGGCTACACACAATGCCAACCGAAGCGCAAGCATCACTTTTGACTTAATGCAGGTTTCCCTGCCATTTCCAAGTGTGTCCGGAGGTTTACACCGTTATGATGTAAGCCCAAATATTGGAAATTCTTCCTGGTATAATTATTACCGGTGGTTGAATAATATCAACGAAATGAGAACCGCTGCCGAAGAAGCCGGTGATGTAAATTATGAGGCTATTGCACTTACTTTAAACGCCTGGGTGTATGCAAACCTAACCGATATTTTTGGGCCGGTACCAATGACAGAAGCGGTAAAAGGAGAAGAAGGAAATCTTTATCCGGCATTCGATTCCCAGCCTTTTATTTATGACACAATTCTAGCAGACCTAGAGCGGGCCAATGAGCTTTATGATACAGAAGCAGCTATGGTCTATGCGGATGACATCCTGTTTCAAAACGATGTGAGTAAATGGCAAAAATTCACCAATTCCTTGAGAATGCGCTTGCTTCTAAGGGTTTCAGGTGTGGAAGAAATGAATGCTTTTCAGCAACTCACCACAATGATCAATAATCCTGAAACTTATCCCGTGTTTGAAAATACAGAGGAGTCGGCGATTTTGCAAGTTACTGGGGTAACTCCCAATGTATCTCCCTGGGGAAGGCCACAGGATTTCAGGTTAAGTGTAAATTTAACAGAGTTCTTTGTTGATATTTTAAACGAGTTGGAAGATCCAAGACGTCCTGTTATTGGAACAATGGCAAGCGATTTAGATAACAACTTAATTGGCTATAAAGGCATTACCAGCGCGTATGCAGGCCCAGAATCTCAATTTGAATTCAATGCCTCTACCTTCAATATTGAACAGGTGGAAAACCCTATGCAGATATTTTTGCTCACTTATGCTGAGGTTGAATTTATTAAAGCCGAAATGGCACAACGAGGTTTTACCGGAGATGCTGAAACTCATTATTTAAACGGTGTAAATGCAGCCATAGATCAGATGGAAACTGAGGTACCCGAAGATTATTTTGAGAATGAGCTGGCGCACTATGATGGTACTTTAGAACGCATCATGCTTCAAAAGTATTACGCACTTTATTTTACCGATTATCAGCAGTGGTTTGAATATAGAAGAACTGGTTTTCCGGAACTTCCAAAAACTGAGGCCATGCAAAATGATGCAATGATGCCGGTTAGGTTTACCTACCCGCAGGATATTCAGGTAAATAATCGGGAGAATTATCTGGAAGCCATAGAAATGCTTGGAGGCAGTGATAATATTAACGTCAAAGTTTGGTGGGATAATTAGTAGCTAGAAAAAATAAAAATGAAACCAGCATGATGCTGGACGCAAAATTAAGGAATACGCAGGGAGATGATTATAAGCCTGTGATGAATTCCCTTTATGCGGTTAAATTTATAAACAGATGATAAAAATAATAGTATTTGCAATAATTAGTGTATTGAGTTTAAACCTTTATGCACAGAAAAACGTTACAGGTTACGTTTTTGAAGACTCTAACCAAAACGGTAAAAAAGACCGGCGGGAAAAAGGAATATCTGAAGTAGCCGTTACCAATGGCCGTGAGGTGGTGCAAACCAATACTGAAGGAAAATACGAATTACCTATTGGCGAAGACAATATTATTTCGGTAATAAAACCATCGGGGTATAAAGTTGGAAAAAATGAAGATAATTTACCTCAGTTTTTCTATATCCATAAACCAAAAGGATCCCCAAATTTAAAATTTAATGGCGTTGAAGCTACCGGAAAATTGCCAAAATCGGTTGATTTTCCTCTAATTTCTTCTGAAGAAAAAGAAGATTTTACCGCACTTATATTTGGAGACCCGCAGCCTTATACCCAACAGGAAATCGATTATTTTGCCAAGGGGGTAGTGGCCGAAGTGGAAGGGATAGAGAATGTTCCATTTGGTTTAAGTCTTGGCGATTTGGTAGGAAATGACCTGGACCTCTTTAATCCATATATAAAAGCCGTAAAGAAGGTGGGAATCCCGTGGTACAATTTGCTGGGCAATCATGATATAAATTTTGATGTGGAGAACGATATACTTTCCGATGAAACCTACGAAGCACATTTTGGCCCCGCCAATTACGCTTTTAATTACGGCAAGGTACATTTCCTGATTTTGGATGATGTTTTGTATCCAGATCCCCGGGATGGAAAAGGTTATTGGGGAGGTTTTAGGGAAGACCAGTTTGAGTTTATAGAAAATAACCTAAAGCAGGTGCCAAAAGATCATTTGATAGTAATCGCGATGCATATTCCTCTTAGTGAACCCGATGGCGTAGATACTTTTCGTGATAAAGACCGGGACCGGCTTTTTCAACTATTAAAAGAATTCCCAAACACACTTTCGCTTTCGGCGCATACCCACATTCAGCGCCAGGATTTCTTTGGCAAAGAAGAGGGGTGGCAGCAGGATAAACCACATCATCATTACAATGTAGGAACCACTTCAGGTGATTGGTATTCGGGAAAATTGGATGAAAATAATATTCCTGTTTCTACAATGCGAGACGGTACCCCAAAAGGCTACGCGTTTATCAATTTCGATGGAAACGAGTATAGCATTGATTATAAAGTTGCCGGAAAGCCTGCAGCATATCAGATGGAAGTTTTTTCGCCAAAAGTAGTTGCCAAGGGTAGGAGCACCAGGGCAGGGATTTATGTGAATTTCTTTATGGGAACCGAAGGCGATGAGGTCCTATATCGATTTGATGATGGTGATTGGAATGAAATGCAATATTTGGAAGAATACGATCCTTCCTACGTAGAAATGGTATATGAATGGGATTTAACCGAAGAATTGATGCACGGCAGGAGATCCTCCAATCCTATTAAAACGGAGCATTTATGGCGGGGTGATATTCCCACCAAACTGGAAACTGGTGAACATACAATAGAAATAAAAGCTACTGATATGTTTGGGAAAACCCATGCGGCTAGAAGTAGTTATCGATTAGCAGAACCAGTTGAGTAGTTGAGTTTAAATTTTGTGTTTCTTTTGCAAGGCCTGCCCAAAGTTCTTTATTTTTACGGGTGGGCCTTTATTTTAAAATTAATTTAGATGAAAATTATAAAAAACATATTACCTGCTTTCTTGATAATTGCTTTAGGTTGTAAGCACGATAAGGAGCAAAAACAAGAGGTTCAAGGAACCAAACCAGAAGCACAAAGTATTCAGGTGCAGGGGCATCGTGGTGATAGGGGGAATTTTCCCGAGAATAGTATCCCTGCATTTATAAGTGCGGTAGAAAAAGGCGTGGATGTGATCGAGTTGGATGTAATAATTTCCAAAGATAAAAAAGTAGTAGTGTCCCACGAGCCATTTATGCATTCATTATATGTTTTGACTCCATCGGGCGATACAATTTCTGAAGAAAATCAGGAAAAATTTAACCTTTACGAGATGACGTACGATAGCATCAGGAAATTTGATGTTGGTTCTAAAGGAAATAAATTATTTCCTGACCAGCAAAAGCAAAAAACCTATAAACCTTTACTTGCCGAAGCGATAGACTCCATAGAAAATTTTATAAAAAAGAATAATCTGGAAAAGGTAAAATATAATATTGAATTGAAATCTTCAGCAAATGAATATGGTTTTTATCAGCCGGAACCTAAAGAATTCGTAGAATTGGTGATGCAGGTTATTCAGGATAAAAACCTTCAGAAAAAAATGAATTTACAATCTTTTGATGTCAATATTCTCAATCAAATTCATCAAAAATATCCTGAAGTTGAAACAGCCTATTTGGTATATATTGAAGGGATTCAAAAGAACCTTGATTTACTTAATTTCCGACCGGAAATTTACAGTCCGGATTATGGATTAGTAAAAAATGCTGCTTTTGTAGATTCTATTAAAACTATGGACATGAAATTAATTCCCTGGACGGTTAATGAGCCTGAAGTCATTAAAAAAATGATAGAACTAGAAGTTGATGGTATTATCACCGATTATCCGGAACGGGTGCTCCAGGTGACGAATTTTTAATTTTTAGTTTTAATTATCTTTTCTAAATGTAACTAAATTAAAAATTGTCAGATTTTTCAAGTAAACAAGAACCTCTCGTAAAGCCTTGAACAACTATGTTTCTATAGGCGTTCACCTCCATTACAGGTCCAGTTGCATATCTAAACAGAATTTCGCAGGAAGAGGATTTGTTAAAGCTTTATTTTACCGGAAAGCACTTTGGCTATTGCCTCCTTGCCGCAATTCACTTAGAGCTTGTGGTAAATATTGCGAAGGTGAAAACAACTTGTTTCTAATGCTATATTTACTTTATGCCGAATGTTGGAACAATATAGAACACCAAAAGGTGAAGGCGTAAGAACGGATGATGGTTTTGAAGAAGGAATGGAAATTCCAATTTATTACGATCCCATGCAAGCTAAGCTTATCATTTGCGGAAAAACTAGAGAAGAAGCCATACAATTAATGATTCGGCTATTGACAAATATGAAGTTCAAGGAGTGCAAAACATACTTCCATTTAAAGAAATCGTTTTTGAACATGAAAATTTTAGAAGTGGGAATTTTGATACCCATTTGGTGAAAAAATTATTATTCAGAAGAAAAATTGGCTGGTAAAATAGAAGAGGAAGCAAAACATGCGGGCTTAATTGCATTGAAGTAATATTTGAAGGATCAGTAATTAACCAGATTGCCGCACAATTAACTACTAATTAATTACAATTGAAATGTATATTTATTTTTCGTCCAGCAGGGAGCTAATCATCACTTCATCTTGTACCGAAGCATCGGGAGAACCTTCGGCTTCCTGCCTCCAAAGCATGCGCGATAACCGGGCTAGGCTACAACCCGAATAATTCGGTTCCCGAAATGTTTAAGCCTCATATTTAGAGCCATTGCAAGATTAAAATTACCCTATGTTAAAACATAAAAATCAATATGAAATAACTAAAATCTTGCTTAATTTTATATAGTAGTTTAGAAATTATGGTAATACAAAAAAAAATATAACTAAAAGGAAGTGATAGATAACTAAGCATTTCCTTAGTTATCGAAATAATATTAATTTAAACACTTCGTATTATGAAAACTTTATTTCTAACATTGGCATTAGTAGTGTTTTCAGTATCAATTACTGCTCAAGACTACGCAAGAGTTTCAAACACCTCCTTAAAGACCAAACCTTCTGCGGCTCACATTAATCCACCCTCAAAATTTACAACGGATGTGATGGCAAAAGAAAGATTTAAGTATCGTGATTTTTTGAGTAAATCAAGAAAGTCTGATGAAAACTTCCAAATAGGTCAAAAGATTTATACTAAAAAACAGCTGGCCCAACTGCTAAGAAAAAAGGCAAGAAAGTCGGTAAATCAAAACCAATTTATTCAATTCATGATTGATGAGAACCCTCAGTTTAATGGCTACTTCTCAAAAGAGGAAATGGTCTCATTATATCAGAAATTCAGAGAGGGTACCTTCAATAATTATGTTAATGACTTAGCTTCTGACTTTAGGTAGAGTAAATACTGGAATCAAACTTAAACAGTATTGAAACAAAAAAATATACTTTTTTTCATCCAATCACTAAGCCTAAGTTCAACACATAAATGCAACCCAAATTAAAATCATTGGGGGCTTGTTCCCAATGATTAGTCAAGTAATAGCAAGGAGGGAGGATTTAAACTATAAAGACCTGTATCAATATAAGGCAAGGCAGACGAAATTTAAAAGTGGCAACCTTAAGAATACCAGAGGAGACATACGAGACAAGGTGTCAATACATAATCGTCCCGATGTGGTGGGAACCGGCAGATAGAACCATCTGACCACCACCCTGAACCTTCTGGAAGGCAAGGACTCCAAAGTTGTTCAAGAGAAAAAATGAATAAGAAAGTTAGGCTAAATTAGTCCAATAGAAAAGCTAAAATATACTTGATCAAATGCATTTATCACTTGAATATCATCTTAATATGCCAAATAGAAATAAAATAATATTTAGTATATTCACTATACTCCTCGCAATCCTCATTGCCGAACGTTTATACCCTTAAAAGTAATAAATACTAAATATACATATATGGAGGAGAACTCAATAAATCCGGATGAGGAAGCTTTGAAATTAAAGAAAAAAGTTTTAAAAGAGAATAAGAAAAGAAAGGATGCGAGCGAAAGGGCTTTTACCAGTATGCTTACAACCACGAGCCGAAACCATTATATTATGAACCAGATGGTGGATCGTAAAGCACGTATTTTATTGACAATTAATGCACTGGTTATTTCAATTATCATTGGCAAAATTATTGTGACCCCCAATATCCTTGATTTTAATTTTGTGATATTGGGGGTTGCAGCTATCACGTCTTTAATATCTATGATTTATTCTATGCTTGCGATTACACCAGAAGGGTCACACGGTAAATTATCTTTAGATGATCTTGGCTATAAGAAAGGCAACCCACTATTTTTCGGTAACTTTAAAGATTTGCGCTTAAAAGATTATAGGGAGGCTATGTTGTCAATGACCGGGAATATATCTTTAATACATAACTCTATGATCGAAGATATATTTTTTTTAGGGAAGGCATTAGAACGAAAAAGACTATTCCTTAAATACTCACTTTATTTTCTAGTTGGCGGCATTAGTATTGTTTTATTTACGGCATTAATTTTCCAAATCTTATTTTACTATACTCCTTTAGATACCAATTAACTAATACTGAAGCCATTGAAAGAAAATATAATTAAATTTTTTAAAAAACTCTAAGAATAGTACTGAAGGAGTATAACTGAGCACAATTAGAGGCTGTCCAAAAGTTCAAAACATTTTCTTTTATTGCTCATATCACTTAATGATTATATCTACTGCCAACATTGCTTTAAATAGATCTAGGATCTTCCCTATTTTTAAAGAAAGATAAATTCTATATTATGAAGTATTAATGGATCAAGACCAATAGTTGTGTTTATGCAAAAATTGTGGTTAATCTATAGAGGAAGAATTCTACATGTTTGACTCCCCTAAATTGGCGGGGTGGCAGCAAAGATAAGCCACATCATAATTACAATGTAGGGTCCACTTCAGGTGATTGGTATTCAGAAAAATTGGATGAAAATAATATTCTGGTCTCCAATGGTGGGATTCAAAAGAACCTTGATTTACTTAATTTCCGACCGGAAATTTATAGTCCGAATTATGGATTAGTAAAAGACACTGCTTTTGTAGATTCTATTAAAACTATGGAAAAGAATTAATTCCCTGGACGGTTAATGAGTCTGAAGTCATTAAAAAAATGATAGAATTAGAAGTTGATGGTATTATCACCGATTATCCGGAACGGGTGCTTCAGCTACTAAAAATTCAAAATTAAGATTCTATAAATTTGAGTATTTTAACCTATAATTTTCTTAATTATTTTGAAATACTAAACCTTGAATTTTACATCAGTGGCTTGACTAACCTTCAGTTCGTTTTATATTAATCAATAGTAGAATAGGTTATTGAGAAATGGAGCAGTCACAAAAATGAACTATTAATGCAGTGGTAGTGTCCCGGTAGGGAACTGGTAGCGGGACGTTTAAACCTGCTTAATAAACATTAAATGAACAAGCCTTTGGGTCTACCAACAACCACAAAATCCAGTAAATAGGTTCAATGGCAATTGAAAAACCCCTATAATGAAATAAACAAACAAACAAACAAAAAAGAAAAGGCTATAGGAAATTATTTTTTTTAAAATTTCCTATAGCCTTTTCTTTATGCTTTCAATTTTTGCCTGTTTTTGAACGGAAAAAGAGGTGAAACAGTCTTTTATCTGTACGCTTTTTTTCCTTCTGGTTTTTCTCCAAAAACAGGTATGCAAATAGGTATATAAAATGCCTCCTATAATAGCTTTCAGGTTAGGGTAGGAATCAAATCTAATAGAAAAGGCCTTTCTCACGCTCCAGCCTTCTTCTTCCCTAATCCTTAAGTTCAGAAAAGACCAATTTATCCTGAAACAGCCGAGCCATCGAATGTTCAATTATATAAATAAACTTGGATTTAAGTTGGACAGAGAATTGATTGAACCAGTCAACAAACTTCCTTTATGGACGTTTAAAAAAGGAATTTAGTGTAAACTCTATTCAATGGAGGTTAAAATTTATGTTGAGCCTAGAAATACAGGGGAAATCCGTTGCAATTTGATGAAATATCCTTATTTGAAGAAACTCTTACCCAAATTACCTGATACTTGCCCTATCTATCTTTGGCGGGATACCCTGTGGAAACCGGGCGAACTTGCTTAATTCTTCATAGCTCATCACCTGTTCGTTATAAGTAAAGGCATTGGCACCGCGCGCCGTGACAACAGATGTTACCACTGCGTTTACCGGAGCCGTAAATAATGCAAAGTAACCATGACTTACCGTAGATAGCGTGTAGACGGGGATGGTCCAGGCATAACTTTTTGGCTGCGCATAGGTGAGTTTGAATTTCTCTATATCACTTACCGGTAAATTGTGCAGCTTTTTAATTGAATCCGCGGCAGTTAGGACAAACAGAGTTTTACTATCGACGGCAATTAACTCACCTTCAATTTCGGCTCCCGAGAGCTGTTTTATCTCTATATGGGAACCGTAGGCACTGAAGGGAACCTCCTCCAGTTTGGGTACATATTTGGGAGCACTGCAACTGCTAATAAAACTTATAAGCAGGAGTATTAAGATGAGAGGTTTAGGTTCCATAATGAGGAAAGTTTTTGGTATCTATTTTTGAATTCCAGAATTCCTGCTCCATACTGCGCTCGTACTCTTTATAGCTTTTTGCTTCCTCTTTGAGATATCTGCTGGGATTGTCAACCATCTGTTTAAGTTTGAGAATATCCTTTTCCTTTATCCAGCTTTCCCGCATCCACTCAATATAATAGCCTCCTGAAACCAGGAACAGCTCGTATTCCTGGGGCGCTCCCGGTACTTCAAAAATAAACTGATATTCGTTTCCAGGCATTGAAATTAAGTAGCGCTCGTCGCCAAGAATCTCAGCTTTTGCAACAGCATCTGTAATTCCCTTTTTCTTCACTTCACAAACGTCCAACACTTCCGGTTCCACCTTTTTCACAATATTGGTCAATTCAACCTGGTCCAGTCGCCAGAGGCCTTTATTAAGAACAAGCTTAACTTTTATTTCCTCCCCTGTAACAGAGGAACTGAAAGGAAGGATCTGTCGGTTGAATGCAATAGGCCCGGTTTCATAAAATCCGGCCTGGAATTCCCAGTCTTCTTTCTTAGGGTTCCATACATATATGTCGATCTTACCCAATTCTTTCTTGATCCCGTTCTTAAGTTTTTCTGCAGTTGAATCTGAAGTTTCTATCCTGGCGAAAATGTCCCCCACCTCATCTCCCATATAACCCATAGCACTGTATATGAAATAGGTGGTCATGAGTGTTTGTCGAAAACTTAGTGACAGGCCAAGGCTTTCTGGCTTTTTTACGTCTTCAAACGTAAGGAAGATCTCTTCTCTACTGCTAAGGTTCTCTTCATCTGCCAGGGAAAACCGTTCCTTACGATCTGCCTGTTGCAGCAGGCCGGTGATTTCACCTTCTTTACCTACGGCTTTTTTCAGACTATAGATATTTCTGCAAAGGTAAAACTCGTCCTGTGGGGATTGGTGTACCCTTTCATCCTTTTGGAGAGGAAAGGCGATAAGATTTACAGAATTCACTACATGGGTTTCCAGCGCCTCATTTTTCATCGTAATGGAGAAGGAATTTTCGTTGATGAACTGGGGATTCAGAGCATCAATATCTGAGTATTCCATCGAAGGGGAAATGGCAGTTGAAAAACCTTCGGCATCGGCATAATGAAAGTTATCCTGTGCATCTATATAAAAAGTAGGACAAGAGCCAAAGCAAGCCTTTGGGTTGGTAAGGCAAAAGACTCCTATCGCGACGTCCACGCCGGCCAGAATTCCTAGAGCCCTTATTCGCTTCTTTTCTGTGCCCTCCAGTTTGGAATTGGTTTCAAAAATGGCTACACTATCTATCTGGATAGAAATTTGACCTTCAGAGATTTTTTTCCGATTAAAGTCATATGAACTCCCCTTCCCTATAACGAGATCCTGAATGGTATCAACAGCCCACATTTCCCGGAAGATATGAACTTCCCCATTCTTAAGATGAGCTTTAAGAAATTGCTCCTCCTGTAACTTTTCTCTCTGGTGGATAAGAGAGTTAGTGTCGGTGTAGTTAGACCTAAAAAAGAATGGGTTGGGCGAGCAGGTGATTAACAAAAAAAAAGCAGCCAAAAGCCCCATCATGCAAGAAAAATAACTTTTTTTCATACCCATCAGTTTAGGTCTATTTTTAACCCTGCATCCATAAGCTATAAACTTATTTTGCGATGATAAAATTTTGATTACTTTAAAAGTATGTAGATGAAATGAACATTCCTATGGGGGCAGATAGGTATTTTTATAGCAGGGAATCTATAACTGGAGGAGAGAATTTACTGAAAGAAAAATGATCTTCTTTTTATGAAAGTTTGAAAAAAGTTGTTGAGATTTAAAGTACCTCCCAGGTTGTCTTCCTGAGTAAATCCGAATTTATGTTTTGGAGTTACTGAAAATTCTCAACTAAAATATTGTTTATCAGGCAGGACTTTCTTCTACCCTTAACTTCTCCCTCAAGGTGATCGCATTTAGCATGCCGTGGCCCCAAGATCGTTATTGAAATAAGTGAAAACATCTTTTCCCATCCCAATATATTCCCGCAATCTTTTGTAGTACTTTTTCAGTATAACTGCCGCTGTAATTTTGTCCTTGGAAACTTGAATAAAACCAGTCTGCAGTAAGCTCAACAGGATGATCTTTGATCATATCTAGCATAACAGGGGAAACATCATTCTGTCTACGGAGCTCATAGGATTCGGGAGAAAACCAGTCCGTATCGCTATTTTTTAACACCCAGCGGAGTTCCTTTGACGTCTCCAGTAAAAATTTGTCGAGTCGGGAATAATTCCGCTTCCAGTTTGAAGGTAATTGGACCAGGTTGCGAGGCCTGGTCCAAAAAATAGAAGGTTTTAAATCTGAAGAAAACACACTATGAATAGGAACAGCAATCAATCGAAATTTTTCTTTTTACGTGGTTCACGACTAAAGCTTTACTATTGTCGGTTAAAGTCCGTGATGTTGTTTTTTCAATAATAACCAATAGTAAATCGTAATAGCCTCTACCTCCGCCCAACTGTACTTTTGTACATTGGAAAATATTTGACTGAAAATACTATTAAATCTTGTGGATCAAACATGAATATAACTGGATTTACAAAACTGCTGCAGCTCATTGAAGCCTTCAATTTCATTAAGTCTTTGTTTCGCTAAAGGATTATGAAGGAGGTCGTGCTTTCTTGATTGTATAATTTAATTCGAATTAGAAAAAGATTCTCTAATTTAATTTTTAACCAAATCGGGCATAAAATCAGCGTAAGTAGTTTCTAAGCCGGGAGCCAGACTAAAACGGTAACCTAAAAGAACTAGTCTATTATTTTAAAAGAGAATAATAAAGAAATAAATTTTTCCACCCGTACATTAATCAAACAAAAAACTTAATAAAAAAAACCGTAAAAACTTACAGGTAAGTGATTTACGATTTATCAAGTGGAGTCGGAGAGTGTGTCTAACCCCGGGAGCTCCTCATTAGGAAATGCCGCTATGCCTAACCGTCCTTTCAGTCCGGGCGTCTTAAAATAAAAAAATTTGCTCAGGCGAAAAAGCCCGGCAGATTTTTGTTTATAACAGCCGCTTATTTCTAAATGCTGCTCCTGAACCGCTTTTTAGGTGCCGTTCAAAATAACAGGCTTTTTTCTTGTTTGGGAATAAAGAAAGGTGAACGAGTTCTACAGGTAATTTGTCTTTGGTGAAATTGACTTTTCCTTTTTGATGAGCTATTAAACGTTGGTCTATGTTTTCCGTGTATCCGGTATAGTGTTGTCCATTAGAGCATTTTAATATATACACGCCGAAAGGTAAGTCCATCGTAAAAAAATTATATACATAACTCGTTTAAGATAATAAATAAGGTGGACCTGTCCACCGAAGCCCTCACTTGTTTCGTTATTTTGAAAGATAATTAAAGATAAAAAGCCCTCCTTCGCTTTTGTATCCAAAAGCTTCGGAGGGCGAAGGTGGAGTCGGAGGGTTTCGAACCCTCGTCCAAACAAGCAATTAAGAAGCTTTCTACACGTTTAGTTTTCGCTTGATTGTCGATGCAAGACCGGCCGAAAACCACCAATCTTACACGTATCCTCAATTAGATTTCAGAAGAACATCAAGGCCCTGCGCTTCCTATATTTACTTTTTCGGTGTCTCTGGTGTGGCCGCCGTAAATCAAGGCTTCCACGAGACATCTCGGCTCCCTACCTGGTAGGGATTAAGTGTAACCTACTGTAATTCGGTTACGCAGCCAAGGCGTAGTTATTCTCGCCGTTTAAAAAGTGTGAAATATGAGATTTAAGAGCTATATCCCAGCGCTCTACGTGCTTACAACCCAATTTGACTCGCTGTCAAATCCAAGTCGACCCCATATTGTAATGAACTTTTTGGCGTTCCCTCCTTCGTAAAAACTCAGGCGGGACGGGCTATCCGTTTCAATCCGTCAAAATTTTAGAAATTTAGACGGGATTTCCTCTTCTATCCCTAACGCGGCTGCAAAGATACAGTTTAAAATTTATATCTTTGGGCAACACGCAATTTAAAGCAAAACCTATACCAATAATGATAAAATTTGCCATCATCAAAGAACGTAAAACCCCACCAGACAGAAGGGTGGTCTTTTCTCATGAAAAACTAAAAGAAGTTGTTCAAAAATTTACAGAGGCAAGCTTTAAAATAGAATCTTCAGCAATACGGGTTTTTACAGATGATGAATATCGGGAGGCAGGATTTGAGGTTTCAGAAGATGTTTCAAATTGTGATGTGATGCTGGGGGTAAAGGAAGTGCCAATTCCGGACTTAATTCCGAATAAAAAATATTTCTTTTTCTCTCATACAATCAAAAAGCAGCCCTATAACCAAGACTTGCTAAGGGCAATATTAAAAAATAATATAGAACTCTACGATCACGAAGTCATTGTTAAAGAAAATGGCCACCGACTTATAGGTTTTGGCAGATATGCAGGTTTGGTAGGAGCTTATAATGGCTTTAGGGCACTGGGATTAAGAGATGGTTTATTTGACCTTTCAAAAGCAGAAAATTTGGCAGATCTTAAATCCATGTTGGCAGAATTGGATAAAATCGAAATTCCGCCCAGGAAAATTTTACTTAGCGGAAGCGGAAAAGTTGGTTTAGGGGCTAAAGAAATCCTGGATCATTTAAAGATCAAACAAGTGGATGTTTCCAATTATTTGAACATAGAATATAATGAATCTGTTTATTGCATTATTGACGTGATGGATTATAACAAACGTTTGGATGGGGGAAAAGGAAGCATCCGGGATTTCTATAATCATCCGGAAAAATATGCCTCTAATTTTAAAAGATTTGCGCACGTAACCAATATGTATATAGCAGGTCACTTCTATGGAGACGGAGCGCCAAAATTCTTTACCAGAGAAGATGCCGCATCACCCGATTTTAAAATTGATTTGATCGCAGATATTTCCTGTGATATCAATGGCCCAATTGCCAGCACAATTCGTCCTTCAACAATTGCATATCCATTCTATGGATATGATCCCCAAACAGGAGGGGAAGTGGATTTTCGGCAAAAAGGTGCAATTACAGTGATGGCGGTAGATAATTTGCCGTGTGAGCTTCCCAAAGATGCCAGTGAGGGTTTTGGGGAAATGTTCCTGAAGCAAGTAATTCCTGCATTCTTTAACGGGGACAAGAACGGAATTCTAAAAAGGGCTAAAATGACCGAAAATGGCAAGCTCACAGCGCGATTTCAATATTTACAGGATTTTGTAAATGATATCCCTAAAACCAATGAATATGTTTAAATTAATTGCTTCAGCAGTACTTACATTGATATTCAGCTTTTCCTTGAATGCTCAAATTGAAGTGATGTCCTACAATATAAAATATGCCAATGAGAACGACGGGGAAAACAGCTGGTCTTTACGAAAAGATCATCTCGCCAACCAGATAAAATTTTATCAACCCGATATTTTTGGCGTTCAGGAAGCGGTATTGGAGCAGCTTGAATATTTTGAAGGTACTATGCCGGAATATAACTATGTTGGAGTTGGCAGGGATGACGGGAAAACCAAAGGAGAATTTAGCGCTATCTTTTACGATAGCAACCGGTTTGAGGTACTTAAGGAAAATACTTTCTGGCTGTCTAAAACACCCGATGAAATTTCCGTGGGCTGGGATGCTGCCTTACCCCGTGTTTGTACGTATGCTAAATTCAGGGATAAAAATTCAGGAGAAAATTTCTGGGTATTTAATACGCATTTTGATCATATGGGCGAGGAGGCCAGGGAGGAAAGCGCCCGGTTAATTTGGAAAAAGATGCAGGAATTAAATTCAGAAGGTTTACCGGTTATTTTAATGGGAGACCTTAACCTGGAACCCAATGCTCCCGGAATCAAATTCCTTTCAGAAAAACTTAACGATTCCAAAACGATTGCTGAACTTGATTTTGGTCCTGAAGGAACTTTTAACGGGTATAATTTCCTTGAACCTGTAAAGAGAAGGATCGATTATATTTTTACCTCCAAAGTAAATATTGAGGTTTTAAAATATGCAGTTTTAAGTGATTCCTGGGATTTGAAATACCCATCAGATCATTTGCCAGTTTTGGTGCAGCTCAAATTTAAATAATCTCGTCGCTTGCAATTATCGATTTATACAGCTGCAAAAAAAGTAGTTGAATTTTGTAATACTTGTAATTACTTAATTAAGTTTATTCCCTCATTGAGGGTTACCTCCCAGTCCCGCTTTCGAGATGCCTCGAGTTTTTAAAAATATATTCCAATTCATACCTCGTGGGCCCGCCCGTACCGTTCGGGCGGACTTGCCCCGAGGTTCTTGATTATTATCCCGGATATTTACAAATTGTTAACCGTTTTTCTTATCGCCACCAAATTGCTAAGAAGCTTTTCCAGATATTTCAAATCCAGCATATTTGCAGAATCACTTTTTGCAACTGAAAGATCATAATGGGTTTTTATAGTTTCACAAAGTATCCGGACAGACAGATTTATCTTCTTTTTAAATCCGTAGGTTTTAAAATAATTTTCCAGTTTTATTACCGGGATTGTCTGTGAATAGTTGCGGTTTTGTATGCATGGATTTCCCGCAGGAAAAAAACTTGCCGAAATCAACGTCAAATTACTTTACAATCCATAAAGGCACTTCCAGATCCTGATTAAAAAGCTCATCGGTAACACTTCCTACAAGTAAGGAAGAGAAGGTGTTTCTGCCTTTGTCTCCTACAATAATGAGGTCTACCTTGGAATTTTCGGCTTTGGAACGCAGTTTTGCTGCAACCCCGCTATCTCTTCCCGGAATAATTTCTGTAGTTAACTCACCTTTGAATCCAATCTTTTCTATGAATTTATCATTTTTTTCCTTTAAATGATTTTCTATCTTCAAATCGAGATGTTCTTTTTGAATGTAAGGAGAGAATTGAACCGGCACATTGTATACATGCACCGCTTTTACTTTAGCCGCGGTGGTTTTCTGTAAATTTTCAGCCACTTCAAAAATCTTTTTAGAAGCACTTGAAAAATCTGTTCCCGCCCAAATATTGGTAATAACCGGTTTCGCGCTTTTAGGGATAGAAAGAATATTGCATTTAAGCAGACGCAGTAATTTTCCGCTAACAACTCCGGTACCTTTTAACTTGTTTTTATTTCCGATTAAAGCGAGCTGAATCTCATATTTGTCAACAATATAATTGATGAGGGATTCAGAATATGGATCTTCTGAAATGAGTACTTCCCATTGTGCTGAAGATGTGAATTTTTCTTCTACTTTCTCATTTAACTCATCCCCAATTATTTCGTCAAGGTTAAGATCTCTTAACTGTTCTTCAAATAGTTCTGAGATCTCATATTTTTTGATATTATGTACAAAGTACACTTTTTTAACCTTGAGGGTTTCGGCAATAAATGAAGCATACTCAATTAAGGTGCTATCAATTTCTGAAAGGTCTAAGGCAACCAGGACGTTTTTTATTTCAGTCATTATTAGGATTATTTAATGTTTTTTTGCTGATTGATATTTCGTTTTTGAACTATACCGGAAACTATTTCCTCGTAATTTTCAAGTTCTTTCTGCGATTCCCGCTTTTTTAATTCCTGTAGGTCCTCGCTTAAACCTTTGTATAGTGAAAAGCACATAATTATTAAAATCAAGGCAAAAGGCAATCCTGTTACTATAGTGGCTGTTTGAAGTGCCTGTAATCCGCCGCCTATTAAAAGAACCGCCGCAACACTACCTTCAGCAATGGCCCAAAAGATTCTTTGGCCTACAGGCGCATCTATTTTGCCTCCAGAGGTTAAATTATCTACCACCAAAGATCCGGAATCTGAAGAGGTGACAAAGAATCCTGCAATTAAAATTATGGCAATAATGTTAAGAATAAATGCGAAAGGATAATCTTCCAAAAACACAAACAGGGCAGTGGCAACATTATCATTCACAGCATTTATAATAGTATCATCTCCAAGAAGCGCCTCATGTATCGCTGTGCTTCCAAAAGCTGAGATCCAGAAAAAAGTTACAATGGAAGGCACTAATAAAACTCCCAAAATAAACTCGCGAATGGTGCGCCCTTTGGAAATACGGGCAATAAACATTCCAACAAAAGGTGACCAGGCAATCCACCATCCCCAGTAAAAAACGGTCCAGGCATTTTGCCAATTGGAACCTGTGTAACTTTCTGTCCAGGTTGCAACTTCAAGAAAAGCGGATAAATAATTCCCTGTATTTTGTACGAAGGATTTAAAAATAAAGATCGTTGGTCCTAATATCAATACTATCAGAAGAAAAAGCACCGCTATTCTCATATTCCATTCACTCAAAACTCTCACCCCTTTATCTACTCCCAAAACAACTGAAATTGTAGCAATTGAGGTTATTCCGGCAATTAGAAGAATTTGAGTTTGCACACCGCTATCTATTCCAAAAAGGTGATTTAATCCTGCCGCAATTTGTTGAACGCCCATTCCTAAAGAAGTGGCAAGACCAAATAAAGTGGCGAGTACAGCGAAGATATCTATGGCATCTCCAATTTTTCCGTAAATTTTATCTCCTAAGTAAGGATAAAAAACCGATCTGATGGTAAGTGGAAGTCCACGGGAATACGTGAAATACGCCAGGGATAATCCTACCAAGGCATACACTGCCCAGGCGTGAAAACCCCAGTGTAAAAAGGTGAATGTCATAGCTTCCTTGGCTGCTTCGGCAGTTCCGCCTTCTGCCATTGGCGGACTCATAAAATGATAAATTGGTTCTGAAATACTCCAAAACAACAATCCAATACCCATTCCCGCACTAAATAGCATCGCGAACCAGGAAAGGGTTTTGAATTCGGGTGTTGCACTTTGTCCTCCAATCCTTAACTGCCCAAATTTACTGAGGGCCAGATAAATCATAAATATTAGAAAAACATTTACGCTTAATATAAAAAACCAACCCGCTTTATTTGCGACAAAATCCTGAGTGGCGGTAAAATATTGTTCTGCCCTGTCTTTAAACATCAGGGTTAATGTTATTATTATGATGATGATAATAGCAGAGGTGAAAAATACAGGTCCATTCACTTGCAATCCAAAAATGGATTTTCTCTCATCACTTCTTATAATCTTCTTAGCCATAAAGCATGTTGTTTTTTAATGTAATTTAATTTCTCTGAGAGTTTGAAACCCTCGTATTATATATAAATCCTAAAAATAGTAGCCAATATTAATGTTAAACCTTGCTTCCCATTTGGCATCCGGGTTCCCTTTGGAAAAATCGTCCACAAAATTTCCACCCAACCAGGAATGATTGTATCCGGCGGCATAATCAATATACGTATATACACTTCCGGCAGAGACTAAAACTCCGGTTACATTCATATAAGAATCGGCAAATCCGGAGGCTTTTTTCTGCATAAAAGCAAAATCATTATAAAACTGCAAATTTGAAACAGGTCCCCATTCTACGGGAACATTTCTGGAGATCGCCAAAGAGTACATATTAAAATCGGCAGCAACTTCATAAGGAGCTCCATAGGCAGCCATCATAACCACATCTGTAGGTTCCCCTCCGGCATTCTCCGGGTTATGCGAAGCAGTAATAAATTGTGCTTTCCCATTCCAATTCCCTTTGGTTATTTCGTAATGAGCAGCAAACGCATTGTGATCGCCCATTTCTTCGGTATCAAGGTTGTACAGGCCTCCATATTGCAGGGAAACACCCAATCTACTAGCAGATTCTTTTCCAAATTTGTAGATAAATTTTCCGTTGAATTGATTTACCTCTTTGTTTCTGCCTGTGATATCATAAGAATATCGGTTTGGAGAAGTTTCGGTATTGTTGCCAAATCTCAATTCTTCCGCATTTTTGAAGAATGCAAGTTGATATTCAAATTTTTCTCCTGTATGCAAGTATTTCACACCCATATCATGATCGTCTTCCAGTCCTACATAATAAGTAAGGTTGAAAAACCAGTTGTGAGAGTTGTATTGTTGAATTCCAAAGGGAACCTGAGTTAAACCAATATGAATTTGATCCAGTTCATTGAAATTGTAACCTACCCAACCTTGCTTTAGGAATCCGCCTCCAAAATCTTCAGAATACAATCTGTATTCGGCATTTAGAAATATTCCTTTATAAGCAGCTGCGGCATTTATCCTGAACATATCATATCCAAAATCTCCACCACGTTTTTTCTGACCATCTTTCCAGGAGGATAAATTATAGTTGAAACGCAATGCTCCGCCAATTTTGAGTTCCGGTTTTTCCTGAGCTACTATAGGAAATGCCAGGAGAAAGCCTAAGATTGCAAGGCAAATAGTTTTTGAGAAATGTACACGAGTAATTTTTTCTACCATATAGGAATTTTGAAAATAGATAAATTACTGATTAATTATGACTAAAGTAAAAGAAATCAGAAAATTAACAAATGATGGTTGATAGGGTTTTTGATGTATTACAGAGGTCCTGTAACAAAATAATAAGATGTGAAAATGGAGCAAACCCTGGATTTGTATCCTTGGAGAATCCCAGCCAATTATAGCAGAATCCCGAATTTACAGGATCCTGCTATTTGATAAAGGTGAAATATTATAATAAATTAACCGTTTTTCTTATCGCCACCAAATTGCTAAGAAGCTTTTCCAGATATTTCAAATCCAGCATATTTGCAGCATCACTTTTTGCAACGGAAAGATCATAATGGGTTTCAATAAACAACCCATCCACATTGTTTGCGATCCCTGCCCGGGCAATGGTTTCAATCATATCCGGCCTTCCGCCGGTAACGCCGCTGCTCTGGTTGGGTTGTTGCAGGGAGTGCGTAACGTCCAGAACGGTAGGTGCAAATTCACGCATGGTAGGTATTCCCCGAAAATCGACGATCATATCTTGGTATCCGAACATCGTTCCGCGATCTGTGATCATCACCTGTTCATTATTGCAATCGGTTACCTTGGTTACGGCGTGTTTCATGCTTTCCGGACTCATAAACTGGCCTTTTTTAAGGTTTACCACTTTTCCGGTATTTGCTGCTGCTACAACAAGATCTGTTTGGCGTACCAAAAAGGCCGGGATTTGCAGAATATCAACATATTCTGCTGCTAGTGCTGCATCGCTCGTTTCATGAATATCGGTAACGGTAGGGATTTTAAAAGTTTCGGAAACCTTCCGAAGAATTTTTAAGGCTTTTTCATCACCAATTCCACTAAAACTGTCAATCCGGCTTCGGTTGGCTTTTTTAAAGGAGCCTTTGAAAACATAAGGAATTTGGAGTTTATCGGTTATTTCAAGAACTTTTTCGGCAATTCGCAATGCCATTTCTTCGCCTTCAATGGCGCAAGGACCTGCTAAAAGGAAGAAGTTGTTGGAATTGACATGTTGTAATTGCGGGATTTTTTCGAGTCTCATTAGTAACTTATTAAGCGTACAAAGATAAATTAATTAAACGGGTGGAACAATTACAAAAAACATTAATGCAGGGCCCGGAAGGTAGTTAGGCCCTGTAACCCGAGTCGTTTTGGGTAATTATGGAATTAAATAAAATGAGAATAGTAAATTCGAATAAATAGCAGTACTTTTGCAGCCTTAAAAATGAGGCTTTTATATGACAGCTATTAAAAACATTGCAATTATTGCACACGTTGATCACGGGAAAACTACCCTGGTTGATAAAATTATGTACCATTGCCACCTTTTCCGCGACAATGAAAATACAGGAGATCTTATTCTGGATAGTAACGATCTTGAAAGAGAACGCGGTATTACTATTACTTCCAAGAATGTTTCTGTAGTATATAAAGATACTAAAATCAATATTATTGATACTCCTGGTCACGCCGATTTTGGTGGTGAGGTCGAACGGGTATTAAATATGGCCGATGGTGTTCTGCTTCTAGTGGATGCCTTTGAAGGTCCTATGCCACAAACACGTTTTGTTCTTCAAAAGGCGATAAACCTTGGGTTGAAACCGTGTGTGGTTATCAATAAAGTAGATAAACCAAACTGTACTCCGGAAGAAGTGCACGAAAAAGTTTTCGATTTAATGTACGAATTGGGTGCCGAAGAGTGGCAACTTGATTTCCCAACAGTGTATGGGTCCGCTTTAAATAACTGGATGAGTAACGATCCTAATGTGAAAACCGATAGTATTGAACCTTTGTTGGAAATGGTATTGGATCATATTCCTGCCCCTATAATCCACGAAGGATCTCCCCAAATGTTGATCACCTCATTGGATTTCTCTTCATTTACAGGTCGTATCGCAATTGGTCGTCTTCAAAGAGGAACCCTAAAAGAAGGAATGCAGGTTGCGTTGGTAAAACGTGATGGCAGCATTAAAAAGACAAGAATTAAAGAACTTTTTACTTTTGAAGGTTTAGGAAAATTAAAAGTAAAAGAAGTTGTTGCAGGAGATATTTGTGCATTGGTGGGTCTTGAAGGTTTTGAGATTGGAGATACCGTTGCAGATATCGAAAATCCGGAAGGATTGAAAACAATCGCTATCGATGAGCCTACGATGAGTATGCTTTTCACCATTAACGATTCTCCTTTCTTCGGACAGGATGGTAAGTTTGTGACTTCGCGACATATCAAAGATCGTTTGACCAAAGAGCTGGAGAAAAACCTTGCTTTAAGGATGGAAGAAACCGGTAGTGCCGATAAGTTTTTGGTTTACGGACGTGGAATCATGCACCTTTCGGTATTGATCGAGACCATGAGAAGAGAAGGCTATGAAATGCAAATTGGACAGCCACAGGTAATCATACGTGAAATTGACGGTGTGAAATGTGAGCCGGTTGAAGAACTTACGATAGATCTTCCTGAAAATGTTTCGGGAAAAGCCGTAGAAATGGTAACCATTCGTAAAGGGGAACTTTTAAGCATGGAAACCAAAGGCGAACGAATGATCATTCAATTTATGATCCCATCACGTGGAATTATAGGAATGAGAAATCAATTGTTAACGGCTACTGCCGGGGAAGCAATTATGGCTCACAGGTTTAAAGAATACCAACCTTTAAAAGGTGGAATTCCTGAAAGACAGAACGGTTCTCTTATCTCTATGGAAAGAGGAAAAGCGATTCCTTATTCTATCGATAAATTACAGGACAGAGGTCGGTTTTTTGTTGAACCGGGAGAAGATATCTATGAAGGACAGGTAATTGGAGAAAATTCCCGTCAGGATGATATCGCGGTAAATATTACCAAGACCAAAAAGATGTCTAACGTACGTTCTTCAGGAGCCGATGATAAAGCTAAGATTGTTCCAGCGGTAAAATTTTCCCTGGAAGAGGCTTTAGAATTTATACAAAAAGATGAATATGTTGAGGTTACTCCTCATTTCATAAGATTGCGTAAGGTTTATTTAACCGAAAATGAGCGCAAACGCAACAAGATAAATTAATACAAATTCAATTACAGAAAAACCCGGATTCTAAAAAGAGTCCGGGTTTTTTTTATGAAAAAAATATCGATAATCGGGAAAAAGGAAAAATTTACTCCTGAATTAAGTTTTTAAAGGCTTTTCTGCACTACCTCAAATACCCGCTCTCCATCACATTTCAGTGTTTTTGAAGGATATTTCAGCAATAAGGCATAATCGTGGGTAGCCATTAAAATGGTATTTCCGTTTTTGCTTATTTCCTGAAGTACTTCCATTACCTCTACAGAAGTTTGTGGATCCAGGTTTCCTGTAGGTTCATCGGCAAGGATCAATTCCGGGTCGTTAAGCAAGGCCCTGGCAATTGCGATTCTTTGTTGTTCTCCTCCCGAAAGCTGGTATGGAAACTTGAAACCTTTGGTTTTCATTCCCACTTTGTCCAGAACATCATCTATGCGTTTATCTATAGATTGCTTTTCCTTCCAGCCTGTTGCCTTTAATACAAACATAAGGTTGTCACGAACATTCCGGTCGTTTAAAAGTTTGAAATCCTGAAAAACTACCCCAAGTTTCCGTCGTAGGAACGGAATGTCCTTTTCTTTCAAGGTTCGCAAATTGTAATCTACAATAGTTCCTTCGCCTTCGGTTAAGGGAAGATCCCCGTAAAGGGTTTTCATAAAACTACTTTTTCCGGTTCCGGTCTTTCCAATTAAATAAACAAAATCTCCTTTGTAGATTGAAACATCAACTTCAGATAAAATAAGGCTTTCCCGTTGATAGATCGCAGCATTTTTTAATTCCAGAACAATTTCAGACATAGGTTGTGGGGTTTCGGATTGAAAAGGGTAAAATTTTGGGTAAATATACAGTTTTCATAAAGTGCATTGCTACTTTTTTCTACATTAACATAATTATCACGTTGAAGTTGCGTTATGAAATGAGTGTTTAAGTATCTTTGATTGATCAACCTAAAAATTATTTAATGACACAGAATAAAGCCCCACTAATTGTTGTTTTTTTTCTTTCTATAACCTCTCTTTTCGCACAACAGTCGGCAATTTACACCAATAGCCTGGTTAAATTTAACCGTGCGCTGGAGCTCTACAACAATCAGCAATATCTGGCTGCACAAAATCTCTTTGATGATGTGAAGGATGAGACAGATGATGAGAAAATTGAATCAGATTGCGCCTATTACATCGCAAATGCTGCTGTTAGGTTGGGCCAGCCCGGAGCAGATGACCTGATGCAGAATTTTGTAGAGCGATATCCTACCAGTACCAAGAGAAATTCGGCTTTTGTAGATGTAGCCGATTATTATTTTCAAACCGGAAAATATTCCCTTGCCAGAAGATGGTATGATCGGGTAGATGAAAAGGCGATGAGCCGTGCAGAGCGGGAACGTTTTTACTTCAATAACGGATATGCCTATTTTTCATCGAAACAATTTGAGGAGGCTCAAACCTATTTTAACAGGGTTCGGGATTCTAAGGAATATGGTGCGCAGGCAAAATATTATCTTGGATATATGGCTTATGAAGGAGACGATTATGAAGAAGCCAATGTGCTTTTTGAAGAAGTAAAAGGGGATGACCGCTATTCTGAAAATCTTTCCTACTTCCAGAGCGATATGAATTTTAAACTTGGAGATTTTGAAAAGGCCATTGAGTTAGGCCTGGAACAACTTCCAAAGGCTAACAGAAATGAAATCTCCCAGCTTAATAAAATAATAGGAGAAAGCTATTTCAATTTAGAACAATATGAGAAAGCGATTCCTTATTTAAAAGAATATAAAGGGCTTCAGGGAAAATGGACGAATACCGACTATTATCAATTGGGATATGCATATTACAAACAAGGGGATTATCAAAGTGCTATTTCAGAATTCAATAAAATAATAGAAGGGAAAAACGCGATTGCCCAAAATGCCTATTATCACTTAGCACAATCTTACCTTAATTTAGATCAGAAACAACAGGCTTTGAACGCCTTTAAGAATGCAAGTGAAATGGATTTTGACCCCAAGATTCAGGAAGATGCCTTTTTAAATTATGCAAAGCTTAGTTACGAGATTGGGAACAGTTATACCAGTCCGTCCCGTGTTTTGCTTTCATATCTTGAAAAATATCCAGAATCTCCTGCCAGAGATGAGATGGAAACCTTACTGATAGATTCTTTTATCACGTCTAAAAATTACCAGGAAGCCATGAACCTGTTGGAGAATAACAGGAATTTTAGCGATAAGGTGGCTTATCAAAAAGTGGCTTACTATTATGGTTTGGAACTTTATAACGAAGGAAAATACACAGAAGCAAGCAAAAATTTTGATAAATCTTTAACCGAACGCAGAGACCCGGTTATCACTGCAAAAGCTACTTTCTGGAAAGCTGAAAGCGATTTCAATGTAAACCGGATGCAAGAGGCTTTGGTAGGATATAGGGAGTTTGCAGGAATGAGTGCTGCCCGCGGAACTCCGGAAATGGAGAACCTGGATTACAACATTGCATATTCTTATTTTAAACAAAAAGAATACGACAGGGCCATTGAATTTTTTAACCGATTTGCCGGAAATGCCGATAAGGATAAGGCAAGAAGAAATGATGCTTACACCCGGCTTGGAGATACTTATTTTGTGACCAGTAAATATTGGCCTGCAATGGAAGCCTATGATAAGGCTATACAAATGAACATTGGAAATACCGATTATGCAGCATACCAAAAAGCGATAAGTTATGGCTTTGTAGACAGAAATGACAGTAAAATTCAGGACCTGGGCGGATTTATCAACAAATATCCGCGTTCCTCATATCGCGATGATGCTTTATATGAACTTGGGAATACCTATCTGGCCATGGAAAATACAACCAGAGCCCTGGAAACTTATAACAGGTTGATTCGTGATGTTCCCGGAAGTGCCTTTGTTCCCGCAGCAATGCTCAAACAAGGTTTGGTCCATTACAATGCGAACCAATCTGACAAAGCTTTGGAGCGATTTAAAAAAGTAGTTGCCGATTTTCCTAACTCTCCAGAATCTATGCAGGCCGTTTCAACCGCAAGGCTGGTTTATATAGATATAGGAAGAACAGATGAGTATGCCGCCTGGGTTAAAAATGTGGATTTCGTAGAGGTTACCGATGCCGATCTTGATAATACCTCTTTTGAAGCTGCAGAAAAACAATACTTAAACAACAATACCGCTGCCGCTAAAACCGGATTTGAAAAATACCTTAATAGTTTCCCTAAAGGATTAAACGCCCTAAAAAGTAATTTTTATCTGGCACAGATCTATTTCAGGGAAGATCAAAAAGATAAAGCCGTTAGCAATTATAGATTTGTGGTGGAGAAACCCAGAAATGAATTTTCTGAACAGGCGCTTGCAAGGTTATCCCAGATCTATCTTGAAAAAAGAAATTATAAAGATGCTATTCCATTGCTCAAACGATTGGAAAACGAAGCAGATTTTGCACAAAATGTTATTTATGCACAGTCTAATTTGATGAAGTCTTATTATGAACTGAAAGATTTCAACCAATCTGTAAGCTATGCCGAAAAAGTTTTAGCCGATAAAACAATTGAAAACAACGTACGAAGCGATGCCCAGATTATCATCGCCCGTTCTGCATTTGAAACCGGAAATGAAAGCCGCGCAAAAACTGCTTATGCCGAGGTGTTGAAAATTGCCACCGGTGAAATGGCTGCAGAGGCGCTTTATTATGATGCGTACTTTAAAAATAAAGACAGCAATTTTAAAGCTTCCAATGAATCTGTTCAAAAACTGGCAAAGGATTATTCCGGGTACAAATTTTATGGAGCAAAAGGCCTTGTTCTAATGGCCAAAAATTTCTATGCTTTAAAAGATGCGTATCAGGCAACCTATATTCTGGATAATGTTATCAAGAATTTCGGGGAATTTCCCGATGTGGTTCAGGAAGCTAAAGCAGAATTGAAGAAGATCAAAGCCATGGAAGCGAAAACAAACGCTTCTGTAGAGACCCAAAACTAATATTTTTCCAACTAATTTTTAAGAACTTCTATATGCAAATTCTTTCATACAAAAGAAGCCTGTTTTTAATTTCATTTTTACTTACATCGGCATTGTTTGCCCAGGATAAACCTTTGGGCAGCGAAACGGTGATTGTGGTGAAACCTTACACCCCATCTGTAAGTGATGCATTCAAAATAAAAGAAACCCCTAAATTAGGCGATTCTGTAAGTTTGGAGAAAAAACCTGTTAAATACAGTATTTTCTCGGTACCGGTAGCGTCTACTTTTACCCCTTCCAAAGGCCAGGCAACAAAGGTAGAGCGCGAAAAAAGAGTAAAACTTTTTAATAATTATGCGACCTTGGGTTTTGGAACTTATTCCAATATCCTGGCAGAATTTTACAGCAATCTTGAAGTGAATAGAAGTGATAACTTCGGAATTTTTCTCACTCATAATTCATCTCAGGGTGGAATAGAAGAAGTGTTGCTGGATGACACCTTCTATAATACAGAACTAAATTTGAATTATAATTCCAGAAACCGAAAAAGCTCCTGGAAGACGGAACTTGGGTTGCAACATCAGTTATTCAACTGGTATGGGCTCCCTGAAGGAAGGAATTATTCAAATGAATTTTTGAATAGCATAGATCCTACACAAAACTATTATTCAGCGTTGGTGGGAGGGGAGTTGGAGCTTTATGATTCGTTTTTGGAAACGGCAAAAGCCAACTATCGTTATTTTGGAGATTCTTATAATTCCATAGAACATAACTTTAAGGCAGACGCAAATTTTGAGATCAATATTGCCGATGAACTCATCAATACAGTAATTTTTGCAGATGTCCTGAATGGAAATTTCAACCGAAGCTTTAATACTTCCGAAGAAATAAATTATACTCAGATGATTTTTGGGATCACACCTAGTTTATTGATCTTAAGAGATGATCTTACATTAAATTTGGGAGCCTCATTTGTATATGGGCTGGACGCAGAAAACTCTGATAACAATTTTTATATCTATCCACAAGTAACGGCCAGTTACCGGTTGGCTGGAGATTATTTTATTCCGTATGCCGGTTTAGAAGGTGGGTTAAAACAGAATACTTACTATAAATTCGCCCAGGAGAATCCCTATGTTTCTCCTACTTTGAATATGCTCCCAACAGATAAGCCGTTTGATGCATATCTTGGTGCCAAGGGAAAGCTTACCAACAGCATAGCATATAACTTTAGAGGAAGTTATATGTCTGAAATCAATAAAGCGCTTTTTCAAAATAATTTGACCAATGATTTAAATCCTCAGGATTATAGCTATGGAAATTCCTTTGGGGTAGTTTATGATGATGTTAAAACAGCTTCCTTTTTTGGGGAACTCAATGTAGATGTTAAACGTAATTTTAGATTGGGATTAAATGCGACTGTTTTTAGTTATACTTCAGAATTTGAAGAAGAAGCCTGGAATTTGCCAAATTTTAAGGCTTCCATTCTTGCCGATTATCAAATCACTGAAAAATGGTTTGCCGGTGCTAATTTATTTTTTACCGGAGAACGTAAAGATAGGAGACAGTTTTTATCGGGTGTCGATGGCCTAAGT
This sequence comes from Gillisia limnaea DSM 15749, assembly GCF_000243235.1. Classification (GTDB taxonomy): domain Bacteria; phylum Bacteroidota; class Bacteroidia; order Flavobacteriales; family Flavobacteriaceae; genus Gillisia; species Gillisia limnaea. The sequence continues at coordinate 710,368 of NZ_JH594606.1, read as the reverse complement.
ACACAAACAATAACATTAGATAGTTTTGTGGACCTTAATGCTAATTTGGGTTACAGGTTCAATGAACAACTTTCAATCTTTGCAAGGGGGAATAATTTATTGGGAGAAAGCTATCAGCGCTGGTCCAATTTTCCTGTGCAGGGTATTCAGGTAATGGCGGGTGCTACCTATAAATTCGATTTTTAAACATTTTTTTATTTTTAAAGCAAAAGGCTGTCTTTAAAAGGACAGCCTTTTGCTATTAGCCCAATCGATCTAACTGATTAAATACTCTTAAATTAATCCCATTCCTATTATAAAAGGGGTTTATATTCCTTTATATTACTGGCAATTATTGGGAATTTATTTTTATAATACAATAATTTTAAGCCAGGTAAATCCAGTTTTTTTGATGAGATTCTTAACATTAAGGCAACATAGGAAGCATTTAATTAACTTAATATTGCAGCTTAAAATTTTTCAATATACTTTTGAAACCAATTTAAGCTTTCTAGATGGCAAAATACAATCGTAGTGACCGCTCACGTCCATATCTCAATGTCCTGGACTTTATGGTACAGGAAAAAACGTTCCTGGGAATTGTTATAGTTGGTTTGGTGCTGGCAGGAATATTTACTGGAAATACCCGGGCAGCGATGTGGTTGGGATTCTTTTTTGCAGCCTATGCAACGGTTGCTAATGACAGTATTCAATCCCTGGGGACTTTTATTGAAAGCAATAAAGCACGTCCCTGGTGGATCATGTGGCTGTTTATAGGAGGGATTTTTCTAGCTACGGTAACCTTTAGCTGGATTTATTTTGATGGGGATGTTACCTATCAGAGGCTATTGAAGCCGGATGGTACCACAAATTATCCACATCCCGTAAATTTCAGTTTCTTCCAGATAATCGCACCCCTGATCCTGCTGATACTTACCAGATTAAGAATGCCGGTTTCAACAACTTTTCTTATATTAAGTGTTTTTAGCGCAGATACTTCCGGAATAACTTCGGTAATATGGAAATCCTGGTCTGGTTATATTTTAGCTTTTATCCTGTCTTTCCTGGTGTGGTACCTTTCTTATAATGCCATTAAAAAATATTTCAAAAGCCGTAAATTTCACAAAAGCTGGCCGGTAATTCAGTGGATTGTAAGTGGAACGCTATGGGGAGTTTGGGTGATGCAGGATGGAGCAAATATCGCTGTGTTCTTACCGAGGCAATTAGATGCTTTTCAATTTATAATATTTTCTGCAACAATTTTTGCCGGATTGGGGTTGTTGTTTTACTTAAGGGGTGATAAGATTCAGAGCGTTGTTAGTGAAAAAGTGCGGATTTCTGATGTTCGCGCAGCTACTCTTGTAGATTTAACCTATGTGATCCTGCTAATTTATAAGCTCTTTATTAGTACTGTTCCTATGAGTACTACCTGGGTTTTCTTAGGAATTATTGGAGGTAGGGAAATTGCAATTAGCCTCGCCAGAAACAAAAAAGGTAAGAAACATCGCAAAAAGGCGGGAAGAATGATCTTTAAGGATTTCTCCTACGCCATGATAGGTTTGGCCGTTTCAATAGCGCTTGCAGCTGGAGCAAATCCAAGTATTCGGGAAGCCATTTTGGAGTCCGTTTCAGGAATATTTTAGAAACATTTAAACAAAATATGGAAAATGTGCTCCAGTTGTGGGGCGCATTTTTTATTTTTAACAAAAAAATAGCGAGATGTTAAAAAATATAGCAGGACTTTTTTTACTTATTGGCTTATTTTCAGCCTGTAATTCTAATGAAAAACCAGCTGCGGATCTTCTGGTTTTCAATGCGGAAATTTATACCGTAGATGATGATTTTTCTTCCGCAGAAGCTTTTGTAATTAAAGATGGTAAATTTCTGGAAACGGGAACGACTGAATATTTAGAGAATAAATACGATTTTAAAGAAAAGCTGGATGTAGGTGGAAAGACCATTATTCCTGGGATTATTGATGCTCATGCCCATTTTTACCGACTTGGTTTACAACAGCAAAAGGTTGATCTCACCGGTACCCAAAGCTTTGAGGAAGTAGTGCAGCGCATTGTGGATTTTCAGGAAACCAGAAATGTTGATTTTATTACGGGTCGCGGTTGGGACCAAAATGATTGGGAAGTAAAGGAGTTTCCTAATAAAGATACTTTAGACCTGCTTTTTCCAGATACCCCTATCGCAATTACGCGAATAGACGGACACGCCCTTTTGGCCAATCAGGCAGCTTTGTATCTTGCCGGTATCACAGTAAACACTCCTGCAGATGGTGGCGCTATTGAAATAGAAAACGGTAAGCTTACAGGTATTTTGATAGATAATCCAATGGATTTGGTTGCAAATGCACAGGAGGAGCCTTCTTTGGAGGAGCAAACCACAGCTTTACTTGAAGCCCAGAAAATTAGTTTTAGTTACGGGCTTACAACGGTGGTCGATGCAGGAATAGATAAAAACACCATTCAGTTAATGGATAGTTTGCATAAGGAAGGCAGCCTGAAGATCAGGATATATGCAATGATAAGCAATACACCCGAAAATCTTAATTTCTACCTGGGCAAAGATCCGCTTAAAACAGAACGACTAAATGTACGTTCGGTTAAGTTTTATGGAGATGGAGCCTTAGGTTCCCGGGGAGCTGCATTAAAAGAGCCATATTCAGATAAAGACGGGCATTACGGAGCTTTACTTTCTCCAATAGAAGATTTTAAGGAAACCGCAAAAAGGGTTGCAAATTCCAAATTTCAGCTAAATACACATGCCATTGGAGATTCTGCAAACAGTGTGGTTTTAAAAACCTATGATGAACTTTTATCCTCTTCAGAGAACAGACGTTGGAGAGTGGAACATTCTCAGGTTATCGATGAAGCAGAATTTAAATACTTCAGTAAAAATATAATTCCATCTGTTCAGCCTACGCACGCAACAAGTGATATGTATTGGGCGGAGGACAGGCTGGGAGCAAAGCGTATTGAAGGAGCTTATGCCTTCAAAAAATTGGTGGATCAGGCTGGTATCATAGCTTTGGGAACAGATTTCCCGGTAGAAGAGGTGAGTCCGTTTTATACCTTTTATGCTGCGGTAGCCAGAAAGGATCTTGAAAATTATCCTGAGGGAGGTTATAAGATGGATCAGGCATTGTCACGTGAGGAAACTTTGAAAGGAATGACAATTTGGGCTGCTTACAGCAATTTTGAGGAAGATGAAAAAGGAAGTATCGAACCCGGAAAATTCGCCGATTTTATAATTCTTGAAAAGAATATCATGAAAGTTCCCGAAGATGAAATCCCGAGCATAAAGGTTTCTCAAACCTACGTGAATGGGGAGCAGGTTTTTTAAGAGAAATTAATCCCGCCCGTCTTTTACGGGTGGGAATTCATAGAGGTTTTAGCTGTTTCTTGTTACTCCTAACCAAAACGCTATCGGCCTCCATTGGCCTGTAGATCCCGAATACAAAGATCTTCAAGTTGGGGTATTTGATTATCCTCGGTCGTTTCTAAAATCCCTATCCCAAAAGAAACATTTGCCATCATCAGGCAGTCTTCAACATTGCAATGCGCTTCGCTTTCGCTATCCTGATGATTTACCTGCATGGGAGAGCCAAGGTCTACCAATCCAAATAAATGGCCAAACTCGTGATTTACAACCGTGCTTTCTACCGTGCTTTTATCCGGGGCATTTATCCTTCTGGCGATGGTTTTAAGAGTTTCACCATAAATCACCATGGAAGTATTCCTGTAAGCCGATCCCAGGATCACCTTGGTGTTGCTGTCACCTTCATTACTTCCATCGGCAAAATAAATGTACACGGCAATTTCATCCCCTGCATTAAAAAGGAGGCGTTCTTCTGCCTCAATTTCTACAATTTCTTCTATTTTAAAAGGAGCTTTTCCAGAAGTTGCAACAGCTCTGGTTGTTATGGAAACTCCGTCCGGCTTGAAAGTTCTTTTGCTTAAAAAATCAACTAGATTATCCAGTGTTTTTTGGGAAGGCTCATATCCCGGTACATAAACCATTTCAATACGGATTGATGTGAATTTTTCGTCGCTAAGAAGTTCATTGGCGGAGGCTCCAAGAGTCCTTAAATTTGCGCTTTTATTTACTCCAGAATTTCTTTCCTCAAAAGAAGAATCATCTTTGGAACATCCAAGAAATACTAAAACAAGAAAACAAACGGACAGGATTTTTTGAAAGTTCATGAATATGAGTTTACAAGGATTAAAACTAATAAATAATCCTTTACGAATGCTTATAATGTGTATTTTTAGAATCTATTTTATAGATAATTCTGCCAGATAATCGTAATGTTCTCCTTTTTTCAACATCTTACAGGTAAATCCGTTTTTTGCAGCTGCCAGTTCAAGGGTGTCAAAATCAAGATATAACCAGTTAAATTCTGTTGAGGTTTCGCCTTTATAACTTATACTGAATTGCAATTCACCATAATAAGGAGCTTCCAAATCAACCCAAATTCCTCCATCCTCCTCTTTATCAAAAAGATAACTAAGATCTGAAGAATCGATCAAAACCTTTCCATCTTTATTTAAAAGCTTTTTGGTATGCTGAAAAAAGTCATCCAGATTACTAAGTTTGCCAATAATCCCGGTACCATTCATCAACAAAAGAATAGTGTCGAATTTTACATTCTTCAAGCTGAAGTAATCGATATTCCGCACATCTTTAATTCCCCGTAATTTGCATATTTCAATAGCTCCTTTTGAAGTGTCTATCGCGGTTACTTCCAAATTTCTTTCATTTTGAAGATAGAGCGAATGGCTTCCGGCACCACATCCTGCGTCCAGTACTTTTCCGGCACAATTTTTCAGGGCTTCCTTTTCTAAAGGAGGCATTTCCTTAAAACTTCGGAAAAGATAAGGTACTGGGATTTCATCGTCGTCAAAATCTGGGGAATGAACGATGATCTCAGTTTCGTCTTTTTCATGAAAATATCCCGCGATCGCTTTCCCAAACACATCGATATCTTCCTTGTAGCTGTCCTGCTTCTTCATATATTTGCACTATGGAAGAAATTTTGAAAAATCTCCCTGAAAAGGCCAAAGATAAGCATAAGGAAAATAAAAAATTCTTCGCGAAACTTCGAAAAAAAACGCCTAAACATTTGGATGCCCAAATGAAGGATATGCATGAAGAAGAGTTTGCCAGAACCAATTGTTTGGAATGTGCCAATTGTTGCAAAACCACGGGCCCGCTTTTTACCAATAAGGATATTGAAAGGATCTCAAAACATTTTAAATTAAAACCTTTTCAGTTTATTGAAACCTATCTGCGGGTGGATGAAGATAATGATTTTGTGTTGCAAACGGTTCCCTGTGCGTTCCTGGGAGCCGATAATTATTGTTCCATTTATGAAGTACGCCCCAAAGCGTGCCGGGAATACCCGCATACAGATCGTAAGGATATTCATAAAATAGGCAATTTAACCATAGAAAATACTTTTATATGCCCGGCAGCTTTTAATATTGTGGAGGAGATGAAAAAGCGGATAAAAATTTGATTTTGAGAGTTAAACTCACCACAGCATCATTCCCCGCCATAAAGACCAGGTAAATAGAATTTAGACAGGCCGTCTAGGGATTTTCTCTCCGGTACTTTTTGTTTAGTATAAAGTATAGAATTGCTCCAAAAAAAGGTAAGAAAATTATTATCAGGATCCAGATAATCCTGTTCCGGGGATTAAATTCATATTGGAGCATGTGGATTATAGCCAATATGGGCAATATTAATAGCGCCAGATAAAAGCTTTGCAATAGATAATTTGATACAGCCAATAACATAGGATATCCATTTAAATATTCCGACCATTAATATAATAAATATTTCGCACGATTTGTTTTAAATTTCTCTAAATTTTTTTGCCAGCTTCCCCTTATTTCTTCTTCTGAAAGTCCGTTTTCAATTTGTTTTTGTAGTGTTGTCTCGCCAGCAAGTTTGGTGAAAAATGGATTAAAGAACTGAGATTTATCTGAAGTGTTGTTGTATGCCGCGATGAGCCAGGATAAATTGATTCTGTCTGTTTTCGGGTAGTTTGTGAGATCTTTGCCATAACATAGTTTTCCTAAGTGCTTCGGATTTTTAGCACCTTCCATAGCTTGCGGGGTATAGGTGTAATCAAAAAAAGCTTTATTCAAAAAAGGAGATCCAAACACCTGAAATTGGTTTTTTGTCCCTCTTCCTGCATTTACATTGGTTCCTTCAAAGAAACATAAGCTGGGGTATAGGTTGATGGCCAGATCATTTGGTAAATTTGGAGAAGGTTTTACAGGAAGGCTGTAGGATTTTGTATGATCGTAATTCGTCAATTTAATCACTTTCAAATCACATTGCACTCCGTTTTTAAGCCATTTTTCGCCGTTGATCATTTGTGCGTATTCCCCCATTGTTAGACCGTGAACCACCGGAACGGGATGCATTCCCACAAAACTTTGATGACTGGGGTTTAAAACTGGACCATCTATATAATGACCGTTTGGGTTAGGCCTGTCCAAAACGATGAGCGGAATATTGTTTTCTGCGCTGGCTTCCATAACATAATGTAAAGAGGAAATGTAGGTGTAAAATCGGGCTCCCACATCCTGAAGATCAAAAACGAGTATATCAAGATCTTTTAGTTGTTCCGGTGTGGGTTTTTTATTGTTCCCATAAAGAGAAATAACAGATAAGCCGGTTTGAGGATCTTTTCCATCTTTTACGGTTTCCCCGGCATCTGCGGTTCCCCGAAAACCATGTTCCGGAGCAAAAACCCGAACAATATTGATTTCCAGTGCCACTAAGGAATCAACCAGATGTGTGTATTTTTTTTCTTCGGAAGTATTGCCGGTGGAATTTAAGATCAGCGAACTTTGATTCCCTACAATGCCTATCCTTTTATTCTTTAGCAATGGTAAATATTCCTCAATCCTTTCGGCACCTACGAGTATCCTTTGGTAATCTTTAGAAGAAATTTTATCAGACAGGGTATTAATATCCGCTTTTGGATTTGAAATTTCGTTTTGACCTGTACTCCTTCCGCAGGAAACAATCGTGATAAGAAGGAATAAAAATGTATTTTTGAAGAATCTATTAATCATTGAGATCGTATTGAATTTTGAGTTTTTTATAGCCAAAAGGCTTATCAGCACTAAAAAGTATAAAAGTAGCATTTCGGCTCCGATAATAAAAATCGCGATCGCCGCCATTGCCATTGGAGTGATCATGATGTTGGTTTCTTTTGCCACGGGAATGGGCTTACAGCTCAAGATACAGGAGAAAATCGCTGCTTTTAATGGCCATATTATTATCTCAAACTACGATAATAATAGTTCACAGGTTTCCCTAATGCCGGTTTCCCTGGATCAGGATTTTTATCCGGAATTTAAAAGTGTAGAGGGGATTACCCATGTGCAGGCAGTTGCTTCTAAAGCCGGGATTATTAGAACCGAAACCGATTTTGAGGGAATTATCGTAAAAGGCGTTGGTGCGGATTATAAATGGGAGAATTTCGAGGATTTCCTGGTAGAAGGTGAACTCCCCGATTTTAGCGAAAATTTAAATGAAGAGATCCTTATTTCAAACTTTTTAGCCAGGAGAATGGGATTTAAAATTGGGGACAAAGTAATCACATATTTTCTTAGGGAAGATGCTAACAGGCCTCCGTTGCTTAGGGCTTTTGAGGTGAAGGGAATTTACAGTTCCGGATTTCAGGAATTTGATGAATTGTATATACTTGCAGATATCCGTCATATCCAGCGACTCAACAGCTGGGAAAAGGATCAGGTTGGTGGGTTTGAGGTTTTCATAGAAAATTTTGATCAAATTGACAAAAAGGGAGGGGAAGTCTATGAGAATACCGGTTCCCTGCTCGATACCCAAACAATTAAACAAAAGTATTATTCCATTTTTGAATGGTTATCGCTGTTCGATTTTAATATTGCGCTCATAATTGGAATCATGATCCTGGTGGCAGGAATTAATATGATAACAGCCCTATTGGTACTCATACTGGAGCGAACTCAAATGATTGGGATTTTAAAAGCTTTGGGAGATGGGAACTGGAGCATACGGAAAATCTTTCTTTATAACGCCGCATATTTAATAGGATTGGGATTATTCTGGGGAAATTTAATAGGCTTAGGATTGCTTTTTATTCAGAAGTATTTTAAACTTTTCCCTTTAAATCCAGAAACGTATTACGTCACTGAGGTTCCGGTCTATATAGGATGGGAATATATTGTAGGAGTTAATCTGGGGACCTTAATTTTATGTCTTTTAATGCTTTTGATCCCTTCTATTGTAATCACTAAAATTTCTCCCGTTAAGGCAATGAAATTTGACTAAGAATTCTCATTTCACTCTATTCTTCATTTCCTTGGAAAGGTTTTAAGATAGAATTACATTTGCACTTTCAAAATTAAACTATGGATTACGCTGAAAATATATTAGGTACTATTGGGAACACCCCAATGGTTAAAATGAATAAACTAACCAGGGAAATAGATGCTCTGGTGCTTGCTAAATACGAAACATTCAATCCCGGAAATTCTGTAAAAGATAGGATGGCGGTGAAGATGATCGAGGAAGCCGAGGCTGAAGGTCGCCTAAAGCCAGGAGGAACAATTATAGAAGGTACTTCCGGAAACACCGGTATGGGACTAGCTCTTGTAGCTATTACAAAGGGATATAAAATGGTATGTGTGCTTAGTGATAAGCAAAGCAAGGAAAAGATGGATATTCTTCGTGCGGTTGGGAGTGAAGTGGTGGTGTGCCCAACAGATGTTGCTCCCGAAGATCCAAGATCGTATTATTCTACATCAAAAAGACTGGCAGAGGAAACTCCAAATTCCTGGTATGTGAATCAATATGACAATCTATCCAATACGAAAGCGCATTATGAAAGCACTGGCCCGGAGATATGGAAACAAACCGATGGTAAAATAACTCACTTTGTGGTAGGAGTGGGAACTGGAGGAACTATTTCGGGAGTTGGTAAATATTTGAAGGAACAGAATCCGAATATTAAAGTATGGGGTATAGATACCTATGGATCTGTATTTAAGAAATACCATGAAACGGGTATTTTTGATAAGAATGAGATCTATCCTTATGTAACCGAGGGGATTGGGGAAGATATTTTACCAAAAAATGTGAATTTTGATATTATAGACGGATTTACAAAAGTGACGGATAAAGATGCCGCAGTTTATACACGACGTCTTGCCAGGGAAGAAGGAATGTTTCTTGGAAACAGTGCAGGGGCTGCAATTAAAGGTTTGCTGCAACTAAAGGAGCATTTTACAAAGGATGATGTTGTGGTGGTCTTATTTCACGATCACGGTAGTCGTTATGTAGGAAAAATATATAACGATGAATGGATGCGAAAAATGGGTTATTTAGAGTAACCATTTGTATATTAATATTGAAGCGTCCGGTTTGGACGCTTTTTTTTTGATGAAATAAATTGAAACGAATAGAATAACAAAGCTCCGCAAAAATACATAAGCACGTCTATCCAGTCTGAAGTATACCTGTTCTCAACCTGGGGTAAATACCACTCAAAATAGATTGCATAAAAGGAAGTGAGGGTGATTATTGGCAATATTGGCAGCAGGATAGCATTATCTTTTTTTATGAAATGCACTGTTTTCAAACATATAGTAAGTACCACCGGCATACAAAGAAAATCATTTACATAGGAAGTTATCCAGGTTGGCATATCGACATTGGCCAAATTAAGTATCCCTATACTTAGGAAGGTGAAAACGGCACTAAAAAAGAAGATATAAACAGGTTTCATACCAGGAAAAGTGCAACTACAAATGCCAAAGTTAATCCCACGACCATAACCACGATCCAAACTGTATAACCCGTCTTGGCAAAACCTCTTATTATAGGGTTTTTATGTTCTTTTAAAGGGGTTTTAAAGCCTATGTTAAGAGGGTCGGTTTTTCGATTCCTTTTCTTTTTATTAGGAATAGGATCCTGGTTTTTTTTGTTGGCACGAGCATTTTCTTTGGGTTTCATATTTTTGGTTCCAGGGACTAATTTTTAATCTCTCATCAAGGGTTTAACCCGCCGGACCGCAGGGCAGGTTCCATTTTCCGAAAGCTATCGGGATGCCTCGAAATTTTAATTGTTTTTTAATTCATTCCTCGTGGTCTATTGAGGTTCTTGATAAAAGGAATAAGATAAATAAAAAGCTTCCTATTCCAAAAAAAATTAAAAATACTTAGGGATAGTTTAACAAAAAACCCTGCCAGGAAATGGCAAGGTGCTTTCAAATTTTTGAAAATTAATGCTTACTCCCAGCCCCATTGTGGTTCCGGAGTTGCTACTGGTTTTGTAAGATCAAAAGTTACATTGAACTCGGGATTTGGGGAACCTAATCGCTTGAGGTTATATGTAAAGGTTTTTTCATCCAGAGTGATCCACCAGGCATTGGTTGAGGCGTAGGGAATCAAATTTGCAGTTTCCTGATCGGCTGGGAAAAACTGAATAGTATCCAATCCCGAATTTGTGCTTGTACCCCCATATTGGGTTACCTTATCTTCACTTCCATCTTCGTGACGGTGGTCATGTTTAAGTTTTATCCTGTCGTCTTCATACGTGAGTACCCAGGTTCTGGATTTGTCATCCCCCACATAAAATGGAATCGTAATCCTGCCATCTTCACAGGTTCGAATAAACATGGTTAAGGTTTTTCCGCTGAAATCATCGTTTTTTATATGTTCTGCTAATTTGCCTTCATAGGCTTTTCCGCAGTGGGATTTAAGGTTTTCCCAGAATTGAGCCGCTCCAGATTTTTCCTGGGAAAAAACCATAGTTCCGGACAGAATAAGAACTGTTAAAAGAATTTTTTTCATGTTGGTATTTCTAAGATTATCGTAAAATTGTTTTTAATTGACCAAAATACATTAATTTGAAATCAAAAGTCTTTCCTATGAAAAAATTATTATTTCTTTTAACCATTTTTGGATTTGTATCGGGATGCAGTTCCACTTCAGAAATAGTTAATTCCAATGAGGCAGATTTTAGTTACCTCGCTTTAGGAGATTCCTATACCATAGGAGAAAGTGTGCCGGAAGAACAACGATGGCCGGTTCAGCTTTCAGAACAGCTACGGGCGCGCGGCTATAAGATGGCAGCACCAAAAATTATTGCAAAAACAGGGTGGACCACCGGAAATCTTTTAGATGCCATAGAAACCGAGATCAACGTGCAGCGGGATTTTGATCTTGTTTCCATTTTAATTGGAGTAAATAACCAATATCAAAATAAAAGTATTTCGGATTATGAAACTGAATTAAATGAACTTTTTCGAAAAGCGATCAATCATTCCCGAACCCGTGAAAAAGGGGTTTTCGCATTGAGTATCCCGGATTATGGAGCCACACCTTTCGGGGAAGAAAATTCAGAAATAATAGGTAGGGAAATCGATGCATTTAACGCTGTTTTTAGAAAAGTTGCGGAAACTTATAATGTAGCTTTTTTTAATATTACTCCCATTTCCAGGGAAGCAAAAACCAATCCCGAACTAACCGCAGATGATAAGCTTCATCCCAGCGGACTTATGTATACTTACTGGGTAGATTTGATAATTGATGAAGTTGCGAAGAAACTTCCTGAAAAGTAAAACTGAAATTTTACAACTAAATTGTGGAGTTTGTAATGGATTATTAATCAATTTGTTAACTAAAAAATGCTTATTTTTAGTTGATGCAGGAAGATTTTCTACATTACATCTGGCGCTTTAAGAAATTCGATTTTGGCAATGCCAGGACAGTTTCCGGTTTGCCGGTGACCATCATAAGTACCGGAACTGCAAACCTTAATTCCGGACCCGATTTTTTTAATGCAAAGATGAACATAGGGGAGCAGTTGTGGGCTGGAAATGTTGAGATCCATATAAATTCTACAGATTGGTATTTGCATAATCATGAAACCGATCCTAATTATGACAATGTAATACTGCACGTGGTTTGGAAGGATGATGTAGAAATATTTAGAAAAGATAATTCTCCCATTCCAACGCTGGAATTGCAACATTTGATCCCGGAAATAACACTACAAAATTATAGGAATTTACTAATTGCTCCCAATGATAAATGGATTAATTGTGAAAAGGATTTCGGTAAATTTGAGGATTTCGAAATGAATAACTGGTTGGAGCGAATGTACTTTGAACGCCTTCAGGATAAGTCCGAAGTCATACTGGAACTTTTGAAGAATTCAGGAAATAACTGGGAGGAAGTTTTGTTTAAATTGCTGGCCAAGAACTTTGGTCTCAATGTGAATGGCGGGGCCTTTTTAAATATGGCGCAGAGCATTGATTTTAAGATAATTCAGAAAAACCAGAATTCCCAACTTGCATTGGAAGCCCTTTTTTTAGGGCAATCGGGGTTGCTGGATGGGCACATAGAAGATGTTCAATTCAGCAAATTTCAGAAAGAGTATAAATTTCTTAAAAATAAATTTCGCTTGGAAAATGACTATGTGGAAAGGGCGAAATTTTTCAGGTTAAGACCCAATAATTTTCCCAATATAAGGCTCTCACAGCTGGCTGGCTTATATCATAAGGTACCCCATCTTTTTTCAAAAATAATCAAGGCAAAAGACAAATCTCAACTCCATGAAATTTTTGACGTAGAAACTTCAGATTATTGGAAAACCCATTATTCCTTCGATAAACCTCATCCTTCAAAGAGAAAACCCTTGACAAAAAACTTTAAAGATCTATTGATTATAAACACCTTGATACCTTTAAGGTTTTGTTATTCAAAAAAAACGGGAGTAGGAGCGAGTGAGGATATTCTGGAATTGATGGAAGAAATAATTTCAGAAAAGAACGGTATTACAGCAAAATTCAATAAATTAAGAGAGAACACTTCCATAAATGCATTGCAGTCCCAGGCATTACTTCATTTAAAATCTAACTATTGCGATAAAAATTTATGTTTGAATTGTAATTTTGGAATAAAATTAATTCAGGGTTTTAGGTAATTCTTATATTTGTGCTATGCTTAAATTTATTTATTCTATCCGTCATTATTTTGAACGAAATGGTTTCTATGTGTCTTCCAGGTTGGCAGATAAGATGGGTATTAGAGCCAAAAGCATACGTTTATTCTTCATTTACTTATCATTTGCCACAATGGGAGTAGGATTTGCCGTCTATTTGACCCTTGCTTTCTGGTTAAAAATAAAGGATCTTATCTATACAAAGCGCACTTCGGTTTTTGATTTGTAAGGGTGTTAAACTTCTGTTTTTCAAATAATTGCGTTTAAATTACTTTTTAATTCATTGTGATTTAGCTGAAAGCTATTGGTGAATCAAAATTTGAGTTATTATTTAAATTAACAAATCATTTACATTTTAACTTGTAAAAATTTGAAAAAGGCTATTTTTTTAGCAACTTGCTACGCTGTAAAAATAACCTAAATTAACAATTAATAAATCTTTATGAGAAAGTACTTACTTTCATCGCTTTTTATCTTTTCCATGTTTTCCGTATTTGCTCAGGGACTTCAGGTGGAGGCAAAAGTTGGAAATCCATCTAAATTAATTAATGACGGTTTTATAGACCTAGAGGTTACCGGAGGTACTCCTCCCTACACTTATAAGTGGGACAACCAATCTACTCCATTATCTTCTCAACGATCTGAAGGATTGGCAGAAGGTATTGCGAATACGGTAGTTATTTCTGACGCTGCAGGTACATCAATTACCAAATCATATACCATTAAAGCAGAAGCGATCACTGAACATTTTAACGGTACTTTCGTTCCTATTGTTGCCAGCATTGAAAAAGTACTTTTCTGGGATTTATTTTCTGCCATAGGGATTTATGATCCGGTTATTTATGCAGACCTCAAAAATGTACCGGTCACAGGCTGGACACCTTCTGTTGAAGACAGGTTTGTATTGAAACAATGGTTGAAACCTGAAGGTAGCAATGTGGATGAAGGAGAGGAAATAGCAATCGTATCTTCAGATAAAGGAGATGATATTACTATAATGGCAAATGCTTCCGGAACCCTTCGTTATTTGGTCGATGAAGGAAAGGTGATTTACAATTTCGAAAACAAAAAACACATTATAGAACAGGGAGCGCACAATCTTGCTCAAATAGAATACGAGGAGGGCATTCCTTTGCTTCATCCTAATGGTGACCAGCAAACTAAGAATATTCCTTTTATTGTAGTTTGGTTGTTGTTTGGAGCTTTATTTTTCACCCTAAGAATGGGCTTTATTAACATTAAAGGATTCAAGCATTCTCTGGATCTTGCCAGAGGTAAATATGATGATCCTAATGCACCTGGACAGGTTACGCATTTTCAGGCATTGGCAACGGCCGTTTCCGGAACTGTAGGTTTAGGGAATATAGCCGGGGTTGCTGTGGCAATTTCTTTGGGGGGTGCGGGTGCCACTTTCTGGATGATCCTTGCAGGATTCCTGGGGATGTCTTCAAAATTCGTGGAATGTACGCTTGGTGTAAAATATAGATTTATCAATAGCGAAGGTCGTGTTTTTGGTGGTCCAATGAATTATTTGAGATACGGACTCGAAAAGCGAAATAAAAAGGGACTAGGAAAAGTACTTGCCGCTATGTTTGCTGTTTTGGCAATTGGAGCTTCTTTTGGAGGTGGAAATATGTTCCAGGCCAACCAGTCTTTTGAGCAGCTTGAAGGTATGTTTCCGTTTCTTGTAGGAAATGGTTTTTGGTTTGGAGTGGTAACAGCTTTATTGGTTGGAGTTGTAATTATTGGAGGAATTAGCAGTATTGCCAAGGTTACAGGTAAAATTGTGCCTGTGATGGCAGGAGTTTATATCCTGGGATGTTTAACCGTAATTGGAATAAACATAGAGAATATTGGACCTGCATTTACCGCAATAATAGATGGAGCTTTTAGTCCAAGCGCCTTAAAAGGTGGAATTATAGGGGTGTTGATCGTTGGTTTCCAGCGTGCTGCATTCTCGAATGAGGCCGGGGTTGGATCGGCTGCGATTGCGCATAGTGCGGCAAAGACCAACCATCCACCTTCAGAAGGTTTTGTGGCTCTTTTAGAACCTTTTATAGATACGGTAGTGGTTTGTACACTTACCGCTTTGGTGTTGATCTTTACAGGAAAACATGAAGTGGTTGGAATAGCCGGAGCGCAGTTAACATCGGATGCTTTTGGAAGCGTTATCTCATGGTTCCCATATGTTCTGGCAGCAGCAGTATTTCTTTTTGCCTTCTCTACCATGATTTCCTGGTCTTATTATGGAATGAGAGCCTGGACATACCTCTTTGGTAAGAGTATTAAAAGTGAAATTGTTTATAAAGTATTGTTCCTTGTATTTGTAGTTGTAGGAGCCTCAGTAAGTCTTGGTGCTGTACTGGATTTCTCAGATATGATGATACTGGCGATGTCTTTCCCTAACATTATTGGTTTATATATAATGTCCGGAGAAGTAAAGAATGATCTTCGCGATTATGTTAAGAAGCTTAAAGCCGGCGAACTTTATAAAACCCCCGAAAAAGCTAAGGCCTCCTAATGAATTAGAAATAATGAAAAATTTTAAATCCCATTTTATTTTCACCAGGAGTGAACAAAATGGGATTTTTTTATTGGTATTAATCGTCGTAGTCCTTCAGCTGGTTTATTTCTTTGTGGATTTTACTCCGTCCGAAAAAAGATATGAGAAACAGGAGAAAGAGCTCACAGAATTTCAAAAAATAATCGATTCTATTAAAGATTCTGAAAAAGAGAATGTTGGAGCTGAGATCTTTCCTTTTAACCCAAATTTTATTACAGATTATAAGGGATATACCCTGGGAATGACTCCGGAGGAGATCGATAAATTACATATTTTCAGGGCAGAGGAAAAGTGGGTTAATTCTGCTGAAGACTTTCAGAAAATTACAGGGATTTCAGATTCTCTTTTCAATGAAATCTCACCCTATTTCAAATTTCCTGACTGGGTAAATTCAGAAAAGCCCTCATATTTAAAAAGAGCACCGGTCACTTCTAAAACCCAACCTAAGAACAGAAAGGACCTCAACCTGGCTACCCTGGAGGATTTAACCGGCATCTATGGTATTGGAGAGGTGTTGGCTGGAAGAATTATAAATTACAGGAATAAAATTGGTGGTTTTTTGGATGACATCCAGCTTAAAGATATTTATGGGCTTAACTTTGAAGTTCGGTCTGAACTTCAAAGCCAGTTCACAGTTCTTACAATTCCATCTCACACAGTTCATGATATTAATGAAGCTACCGTTCTCGAACTAGCAGCTGTTCCTTATATTGGGTATGAATTAGCCCGGGAAATAATAAATTATAGATTGTTGAACGAAAAAATCGATAATTTTGAAGAATTGGCAAAAATTAAGGACTTTCCTTCAGAAAAAATAGACCGAATTGCATTATATTTGTCCGTAAAATAAAGAATTTGAAATTGGCTGTTTAAAAGCTAATCCAATCCTGACTAAATCATACCAAAAATCCTGGCCATATCTTTTTTATGTAGCAGGATACTTCCGGGCAGGATGCGATTTTCTTTATTTATAAATCGGTCTTAATTGAATTAAGTATTAAATTTAATGAATATGTATTTTACAGAAGAGCATGAACTTTTCAGAAAAAGCTTCCAGGAATTTTTGCAGAAGGAAGTTGTGCCTCACATTGAGAAATGGGAGGAAACAGGGACTATAGAACGTTTTATCTGGAAAAAATTCGGAGACATGGGATATTTCGGTTTGAATTATCCGGAGCAATATGGAGGACTTGATCTGGACCTTTTTTATACCACAATATTTTTAGAGGAATTACAAAAGATAAATTCTGGTGGATTCGCGGCAGCTATGTGGGCTCATTCCTATCTGGCAATGACACATTTACTGAAAGAAGGAGATGACAGAATTAAAGAAAAGTACCTGGCACCAAGTATAACCGGGGATAAAATAGGATGTCTTTGTATTACTGAGCCTTTCGGAGGATCGGATGTTGCAGGGATGAGAAGTACCGCTGTGAAAAAGGGAGATGTCTATATTCTTAACGGATCCAAGACCTTTATCACCAATGGGATTTATTCAGATTATCTAATAGTTGCGGCCAAGACAGCTCCTGAAAAGGGAGGAAAAGGAATGAGCATTTTTGTGGTGGACCGGGATAGTCCTGGAATTTCGGCCACAAAATTGAATAAATTAGGATGGAGAGCTTCAGATACAGCAGAAATTGCATTTGATAATGTTGAGATCCCTGCAGAAAACCTGATGGGGGAAGAAAACCTGGGCTTTAACTACATCATGCAGCATTTCGCTCTGGAACGTCTTATTATGGGTATAAATGCACACGCCCGCGCAGAATTCGCGTTGGATTATGCCATTAATTATATGGGGGAACGCGTAGCCTTTGGAAAGACAATAGATCAATTCCAGGCGCTGCGGCATTCTGTTGCAGAAATGGCCAGTGAAGTTGAAATGTGCAAAGAATTCAATTATTCTATAGTTAAAAGAATGATCGATGGAGTTTACGTGGTGAAGGAAGCCAGTATGTCCAAACTTTTATCTACCAAGATCGCAGATGAGGTGATCTATAATTGTCTTCAGTTATTAGGCGGTTATGGATATATTGAAGACTATCCAATGGCGAGAATGCTTCGGGATAGTAGATTGGGTCCCATAGGTGGTGGAACTTCGGAAATCCTTAGGGAGATTATCGCTAAAATGGTGATCGATAAAAAGGAATATAAGAAGGCAGCAAGATAGCGTGAGATCAATATTTTGGCGAAAATTCAATTTTTTTATCGCTAAAATGGTGATCGATAAAAAGGAATATAAGAAGGCAGCAAGATAGCGTGAGATCAATATTTTAGCGAAAATTCAATTTTTTTACCGCTAAAATGGTGATCGATAAAAAGGAATATAAGAAGGCAGCAAGATAGCGTGAGATCAATATTTTAGCGAAAATTCAATTTTTTTATCGCTAAAATGGTGATCGATAAAAAGGAATATGAGAAGGCAGCTAGATAGATTCAAAATTCAAGGTTCAAGATTTCGGTTCTTGATGTTTAGCCTAAGGCTTAAAGCCTACGGAATAAAAAATAAATATTAATAATAAGAAAGGTTGCAGGATTCCCTAAATGAGTTATCTTTGCACCTTAATTTTAATGAAAGGAGGTGACACTATGTTAATTATACCAGTTAAAGACGGAGAAAATATCGACAGAGCGCTGAAGCGTTTTAAAAGAAAATTTGATAGAACCGGAACAATGCGCCAGCTGAGAAGCAGGCAGGCATTTACAAAACCGTCTGTTGAACGTAGGGCTCAGGTCCAGAAAGCTGAATATATTCAGAATTTAAGAGACCAGGAGGAAATTTAGATCCTTTGTTTAATTTTTTTGTTTATTGATTATTTTCGGTAAATCTAAAAGTTGCTACAGATTTTAAATTTGCTTTATTTTAAAAGTTATTTAGAATAAGAAGCCCTGCTTCAAGGGTATTTAAATAAACCACTGTTGGTAAGTCAAAGTTTTATAACTTTGTTTACCAACAGTTTTTTTATGCCCTTCGATCAATTTTTGGATTACCTGTTACTGGAAAAAAAATATGCTTTAAATACGGTGAAAGCCTATGAAGCAGATCTTGGCGCATTTGCAATCTTTATAAAGAAAGAATTTAAGGAGGAGGATCTCAAAAGTATTCACTACAATCAAATCAGGAATTGGATAATAGCCTTGGTAAATGCTGGTTTAACCACCCGAAGTGTTAACCGGAAGATCTCCTCGTTAAAAGCTTATTATAAATTTCTTCTGCGTACAGGTCAAATAGATGTAACTCCTTTGGCTACTCACAAGTCCTTAAAAATCAAAAAAAATATACAGATCCCTTTTTCTGAAAACGAAGTAGGGCAAGTAATCAGCTCCATTTTTCCTAACAATTTTAAAAATTCCCGGGACCTCTCTGTTATAGTATTGCTTTACGCCACGGGAATACGGCGGGCGGAACTTATTGGCATTACTATAAAGGATCTGGACCTGAAGAATAATTTGTTAAAAGTTCTTGGAAAGCGAAACAAGGAAAGGTTTGTCCCGCTGCTTCCGGAAATTGTATCGCTTCTTGGTATTTATTTGAAATATAGAGAGGATTTGGTTAAGGAAGAAACTCCTAATTTATTTATAACAGAACGCGGCGTTAAATTGTATGAAAATCTTGTTTATAGGATTATTAATAATTACTTTAGTCTGGCATCCAAAAAGGCAAAAAAAAGTCCTCATATTTTAAGACATTCTTTTGCTACACATCTTTTAGGTGAGGGTGCAAATTTAAATGCAGTAAAAGAATTATTAGGTCATTCCAGTTTAGCGGCAACACAGGTATATACCCATAATAGTATTGCAGAATTAAGCAAGGTGTATAATAATGCTCACCCCCGCCAGACTAAAAAGTGATTTTTAAATTATTGTTTAATTAAAATTTTTAGGAGATGAAAGTAAATGTGCAATCAGTAAACTTTAATGCGGATCAAAAATTAATCGATTTCATCCAGGTTAGATTGGATAAATTGGAGCATTACTATGATAAGATTATTTATGCAGATGTTTTTCTGAAAGTTCAGAATACAAGTGGGAAAGAGAATAAGATCACTGAAATTTTATTGAGTATTCCGGGTGGGGATGTTATCGTAAAAAAAACCTGTCGAAAATTTGAAGAGTGTGTAGATGAGTGTGTTGGAACTTTGACGAGGCAATTAAAAAAGAAAAAGGAAAAAATGAACGCCAAAGTATCATAATTTTTTTGCAGATTTGTTTTGTGAAAAGAATTAAATGTATACATTTGCAGTCCGTTAGAAATAGCGGACTTTTTTATGCTAAAAAAGTTATGAAAGGCCGATGTAGCTCAGCTGGCTAGAGCAGCTGATTTGTAATCAGCAGGTCGTGGGTTCGAGTCCCTCCATCGGCTCTGAAATTTTGAATTGAAAACCGCTTAGGTTTTGTACTGTGAGAGGAATTTTGCTTTACGAAATAAGGATAAAAAGTTAATCCTGAGTGAATTCGAAGTGTGTTCCTTTATTGATTTTGAAATTTTGAATGAAAAGCTTTGTTAATGGTGAAATTTATATTTAAATTTGCCCCTCGAAAAAATAAGCCAAAGTTCAAACTGGTTCTGTGAAATATTGATTTTTTATTTGGGGAGATACTCAAGCGGCCAACGAGGGCAGACTGTAAATCTGCTGACTACGTCTTCGCAGGTTCGAATCCTGCTCTCCCCACAAATCACTTTTAAGTGATTTATCCAACACGAAGCATTCTAAGGATGTTTCAATTTTGCGAAAGTAGCTCAGTTGGTAGAGCGTCAGCCTTCCAAGCTGAATGTCGCCGGTTCGAACCCGGTCTTTCGCTCTAGGAAAAGGATGTTGCGCCCAGTGCGTAGCTCCCCGCTCCAAGAAAGAATTTAAGCCAAGCGCTTTATTCTTCTGAGTAGGTCATCACCCCTGAGGTTAGATCACTCAATTAAATATAGCAGCGTTTTTTAGAGCAGCTGTTTGAATTATCTCCATAAGTGTGACTTAGTGGGGATAGTCTTTTTTGCCGACGTAGCTCAGGGGTAGAGCGTTTCCTTGGTAAGGAAGAGGTCACGAGTTCAATTCTCGTCGTTGGCTCTTAATGATTTGCATTAAATTGAACACTAATATATAACTAAGATTAAATAATTATTAATTATGGCAAAGGCAACTTATGATCGTTCCAAACCGCACCTAAATATTGGAACGATTGGACACGTAGATCACGGGAAAACAACATTAACTGCAGCTATTACTAAAGTAATGGCTGATGCTGGTTATTCAGAAGCGAGTGCTTTTGATCAAATCGATAATGCTCCCGAGGAAAAAGAAAGAGGTATTACAATTAACTCATCGCACGTTGAATATGCAACGGCTAACCGTCACTATGCACACGTTGACTGTCCTGGTCACGCGGATTATGTGAAGAACATGGTTACTGGTGCTGCTCAAATGGATGGAGCTATCTTAGTGGTAGCTGCAACAGATGGTCCTATGCCACAAACTCGTGAGCACATACTTTTAGGTCGTCAGGTTGGTATTCCAAGAATCGTAGTTTTCTTGAATAAAGTTGACTTGGTAGATGATGAAGAACTTTTGGAATTAGTTGAAATGGAAGTAAGAGATTTGCTTTCTTTCTACGAATATGATGGTGATAATGGACCTGTAATTTCAGGATCGGCTCTTGGAGCTCTTGAAGGTGATGAAAAATGGTCTAAAACTGTTTTGGACTTAATGGAAGCTGTTGATTCCTGGATTGAATTGCCGGAACGTGATGTTGATAAACCATTCTTGTTACCTATCGAGGATGTATTCTCTATTACTGGTCGTGGGACTGTTGCAACTGGTCGTATTGAGACTGGTGTTGCAAATACCGGAGATCCTGTAGAGATAATCGGGATGGGAGCAGAGAAAGTGACTTCTACCGTAACTGGAGTTGAGATGTTCCGTAAAATTCTTAACAGAGGTGAAGCTGGAGATAACGTAGGTATACTATTAAGAGGTATTGAGAAAACTCAAATCTCTCGTGGTATGGTTATTTGTAAGCCAGGTTCTGTAAAGCCTCACAAAAAATTCAAAGCAGAGGTTTACGTTCTTAAAAAAGAAGAAGGTGGACGTCATACTCCATTCCATAACAACTACCGTCCTCAGTTTTACGTACGTACAACTGATGTAACTGGAACTATTACTTTGCCAGAAGGTGTTGAAATGGTTATGCCTGGAGATAACTTGACCATTCACGTTGAATTGTTACAAACAATTGCGATGACCGTTGGTTTGCGTTTTGCTATCCGTGAAGGTGGTAGAACAGTAGGAGCTGGTCAGGTAACTGAGATTTTAGACTAATTAAATCTATATAAAATTAAGGTATCCTGCCTAAGGTGGGATGCCTTAATTTATATTTACGGGTTTAGCTCAGTTGGTAGAGCACTGGTCTCCAAAACCAGGTGTCGTGAGTTCGAGTCTCTCAACCCGTGCAAATAGTAAAATACAATGGCAGGAATCGTTAATTATATTTCAGAGTCTTATAACGAGTTAAGAAACCACGTTACATGGACCACTTGGCCAGAGGCTCAGAGGCTAACAATAGTTGTAGCCGTTTTTTCAATTATTTTCTCCTTAGCTATTTGGGGTGTGGACACAGTATTTAGCTCTCTTATAGAGCAATATTTTGAATGGATCAAATCTTAAATAAATGGCTATGGCAGAGGTAAAGGATAAAAAATGGTATGTTGTTCGTGCCGTAAGTGGTCAGGAAAATAAGGTTAAGGAATATATTGAGCGTGAGATTTCCCATCAGGGAATGGAAGATTATGTTAGTGAGGTTCTTGTTCCAACAGAAAAGGTAATTCAGGTTCGGAATGGTAAGAAAATTACCAAGGAACGTGTTTATTTCCCTGGATATATTATGGTTTTGGCAAATTTGGGAGGAGAAGTTCCACATATGATCAAATCTATAAATGGAGTTATTGGATTTTTGGGTGAAACCAAAGGAGGTGAGCCAGTTCCATTAAGAAGATCAGAAGTTAACCGTATGCTTGGTAAGGTGGATGAATTATCGGTTAAGGCAGATAATGTCGCTATTCCTTTTACCATGGGCGAAACCATCAAAGTAATTGATGGTCCTTTTAATGGATTTAATGGTACGGTTGAAAAAATAAATGAAGAGAAACGCAAGCTTGAGGTAATGGTGAAAATATTCGGAAGAAAAACACCATTGGAATTGAGTTATATGCAAGTTGAAAAAGTATAACAGTAAATAGTGTTACATATATTTTTGATAGTTTTTAAAGCTTCCACTCGTAAAACTATCACTTAAAAATTATAAAAATGGCAAAAGAAATAAGTAAAGTTGTTAAGCTACAAGTTCGTGGAGGTGCTGCTAACCCGTCACCACCAGTTGGACCTGCTTTAGGTGCTGCCGGAGTAAATATAATGGAGTTCTGTAAGCAATTTAATGCCAGAACTCAGGATAAACCTGGTAAAGTTTTACCGGTTCAAATTACTGTCTTTAAAGATAAGTCTTTTGATTTCGTTATCAAAACTCCACCGGCCGCTGTTCAGTTATTAGAAGCAGCAAAATCTAAAAAAGGATCTGGAGAACCTAATCGTAAAAAGATTGCGAGTGTATCCTGGGATACGATAAGAGCAATTGCTGAAGATAAAATGCAGGATTTAAATGCATTTACAATAGAATCGGCTATGAAAATGGTTGCGGGAACAGCTCGTTCAATGGGTGTAACTGTTAAAGGGCAAGCGCCGTTTTAATCCAAAATAGAATTTAAAAATGGCAAAAGTAACTAAAAAGCAAAAGGAAGCCCAGTCAAAGATCGAAAACGGTAAAATGTATTCGGTAACTGAAGCTTCTGCTTTAATAAAAGAAGTTGCAAGTGAAAATTTTGATGCCTCTGTAGATTTGGCAGTTCGCTTGAATGTAGATCCCCGTAAAGCCAACCAAATGGTGAGAGGTGTTGTAACGCTTCCCCACGGAACTGGTAAAGACGTAAAAGTACTTGCTTTGGTAACTCCCGATAAAGAGGAAGAAGCTAAACAAGCCGGTGCAGATTATGTTGGTCTTGATGAATACCTTGATAAAATTAAAGGTGGTTGGACAGATGTTGATGTAATTATCACAATGCCTAGTGTAATGGGTAAATTAGGGCCTTTAGGTAGAATTTTAGGACCAAGAGGTTTGATGCCTAATCCTAAAACCGGAACGGTAACTATGGATGTTGCAAAAGCAGTATCTGATGTAAAAGCCGGTAAAATTGACTTTAAAGTTGATAAAACGGGAATTGTACACGCAGGAATTGGAAAAGCCTCTTTTGATGCTGAGAAAATTGCTGGAAACGCAAGGGAATTATTAACCACTTTGGTGAAATTGAAACCTACGACTTCAAAAGGTATTTATATTAAGAGTATACATATCTCTTCTACAATGAGTCCTAGTGTTGAAATTGATACTAAAAGGTTCACTGAGCAATAATATTATAGATTATGACAAGAGAAGAAAAATCATTAGTAATTGAAGATTTAACTGCGCAGTTATCAAATAATTCCATTATTTACCTTGCAGATATCTCAGGTTTAAACGCCTTGAGTACTTCAAATTTACGCAGAGCCTGTTTTAAGGCAAACGTAAAACTAGCAGTAGTTAAAAATACATTGCTTGCAAAAGCTATGGAAGCTTCCGATAAAGAATTTGGAGAACTTCCTGACGTTTTGAAAGGCAATACATCTATTATGATGTCGGAAGTTGGAAATGCTCCAGCCAAAATCATCAAAGAATTCAGAAAAAAATCTGATAAGCCTTTGCTTAAAGGAGCTTTTATTGAAGAAGCGATCTATGTAGGAGATGACTATTTAGATACCCTGGTCAATATCAAGTCCAAAGAGGAGCTTGTTGGAGATATCATCGGATTATTACAATCACCTGCTAAAAACGTTATTTCAGCGCTTAAGTCAAGTGGTGGTAAATTAGCCGGAATTCTTAAAACCCTTTCTGAGAAGGAAGAATAAGCACGTACGCACTTTTTAACAAATATAAATTAAAGAACATTTTAAAACGATAGAAAATGGCAGATTTGAAAGATTTCGCAGAACAATTGGTTAATTTAACCGTAAAAGAGGTTAATGAGTTAGCCGGGATATTAAAAGATGAGTATGGCATCGAGCCTGCTGCTGCAGCTGTAGCTGTTGCTGCCGCTGGAGGTGGTGGTGAAGAAGCCGCTGAAGAGCAAACAGAATTTGATGTTATCCTTAAAGCTCCGGGTGGTGCTAAACTAGCCGTAGTTAAATTGGTAAAAGAATTAACTGGTTTAGGTCTTAAAGACGCTAAGGAATTAGTTGACAATGCACCAAAAGCAGTTAAAGAAGGAGTTTCTAAAGATGAAGCTGAAGCATTAAAAGCACAATTAGAAGAAGCAGGAGCCGAGGTTGAGCTTAAATAAGCTTAACAAGCAATATTTATTTAGGTTTAGACCTCAGGATTCGCTCCTGAAGGTCTAAACCCTTTTGCGTATATAAAGCTTAAAGCCTATAACGCACACACTTTTTTATATAAATTATAATTCCGTCCATTGATGTTAGCAACGCAAACTGAAAGATTGAATTTCTCTTCTGTAAAGAACAAACCTGATTATCCAGACTTTTTGGATGTCCAGATTAAGTCATTTCAGGATTTCTTTCAACTAGAAACAAAATCAGAAGAAAGGGGAGATGAAGGTCTCTATAATACCTTCATGGAAAACTTTCCCATTACAGACACCCGTAATCAATTCGTTTTAGAATTTCTTGATTACTTTGTGGACCCACCAAGATATTCCATCCAGGAATGTATCGAGCGTGGTTTAACTTATAGCGTACCGCTTAAAGCCCGTTTAAAGCTTTATTGTACAGATCCGGAACATGAGGATTTTGAAACCATCGTGCAGGATGTTTACCTGGGGACGATTCCTTACATGACTCCAAGCGGAACTTTTTGTGTGAACGGCGCCGAGCGTGTTGTGGTATCACAGTTACACCGTTCTCCTGGTGTTTTCTTTGGACAGTCTTTCCATGCAAATGGAACCAAACTTTATTCTGCCAGAGTGATTCCTTTTAAAGGCTCCTGGATAGAATTTGCTACCGATATAAACAACGTGATGTATGCGTATATCGATAGAAAGAAAAAATTACCTGTTACTACACTTTTCCGTGCAATTGGTTTTGAAAGAGATAAGGATATCCTTGAGATCTTTGACCTTGCCGAAGAAGTAAAAGTTTCTAAAACAGGACTTAAAAAAGTATTAGGCCGTAAACTTGCAGCCAGGGTATTAAATACCTGGTATGAGGATTTTGTAGATGAAGATACCGGCGAGGTGGTTTCCATTGAACGTAACGAGATCGTTTTAGATCGCGATACAGAACTGGATAAAGATCACATAGAAGAAATTCTGGAAACAGGAACTAAAACAATTCTTCTTCATAAGGAGGACAATTCTACCGGGGACTATGCAATTATTCATAACACGTTGCAAAAGGATCCAACGAACTCTGAAAAAGAGGCAGTAGAACATATTTATCGCCAGTTGCGTAATGCGGAACCGCCCGATGAAGAAACTGCACGTGGAATTATAGATAAATTATTCTTTTCAGACCAACGTTACAGCCTTGGGGAAGTAGGTCGTTACAGAATGAATAAAAAACTTGGTCTTGATATTGGAATGGATAAGCAGGTGCTTACCCGTGAGGATATTATTACCATTGTGAAATACCTGATAGAATTAATTAACTCAAAAGCAGAGATCGATGATATTGATCACTTGTCTAACCGTCGTGTTAGAACAGTAGGAGAGCAGTTGTCTCAGCAATTTGGTGTTGGTTTAGCCCGTATGGCGCGTACCATTCGTGAAAGAATGAATGTTCGTGATAACGAGGTGTTTACTCCAATAGATTTGATCAATGCGAAGACCTTGTCTTCAGTTATCAATTCGTTTTTTGGAACAAACCAGTTATCTCAGTTCATGGATCAAACAAATCCATTGGCAGAGATCACTCATAAGCGTAGATTATCGGCATTAGGACCAGGTGGACTCTCAAGAGAACGTGCTGGATTTGAAGTGCGTGATGTTCATTATACCCACTACGGAAGGCTTTGTCCAATTGAAACTCCTGAAGGTCCAAACATTGGTTTGATATCTTCCCTTGCGGTGTATTCTAAAGTAAACAGCATGGGATTCCTTGAGACTCCGTATCGTACTGTTAGCGAAGGAAGAATCAACTTTAAAGATCAGCCTATTTATTTGAGTGCTGAAGAGGAAGAAGATAAAAAGATCGCTCAGGCCAACATTCCTTTAAAAGATGATGGAACAATAGATTCAGATAAGGTAATTGCACGAATGGAAGGTGATTTCCCGGTAGTAGATCCTAAAGAGATTCACTATGTGGATGTTGCACCAAATCAAATTTCCTCAATTTCTGCTTCGTTAATTCCGTTTTTGGAACACGATGATGCAAACAGGGCCTTGATGGGATCAAACATGATGCGTCAGGCAGTACCTTTATTAAGAGCAGAATCTCCAATTGTAGGAACAGGATTGGAAAGACAGGTAGCTACAGATTCCCGTGTATTGATCAATGCAGAAGGTGCGGGAGTAGTGGAATACGTAGATGCAGATAAAATTACCATCAAGTACGATCGTACGGAAGAAGAAAGAATGGTAAGTTTTGAATCTGATTCCAAGACGTATAACTTGATAAAATTCAGAAAAACCAACCAGGGAACTTCTATTAACCTAAAACCAATTGTTAGTGTTGGCAACAGGGTATTAAAAGGACAGGTTCTTTGCCAGGGATATGCCACAGAAGCAGGGGAGCTTGCTCTTGGTAGAAACATGAAAGTAGCCTTTATGCCCTGGAAAGGATATAACTTTGAGGATGCTATCGTAATTTCTGAAAGGGTTGTAAGAGAAGATGTGTTTACATCTATTCATATTGACGAATATTCCTTAGAAGTTCGTGATACCAAATTGGGTAATGAAGAATTGACCAATGATATTCCAAACGTTTCTGAAGAGGCCACCAAGGATCTTGATGAAAACGGAATGATTAGAATTGGTGCCGAAGTAAAACCCGGTGATATCCTTATTGGAAAAATTACTCCAAAAGGGGAAAGCGATCCAACACCTGAAGAAAAACTACTTAGAGCGATCTTTGGGGATAAAGCGGGTGATGTAAAAGATGCATCTTTGAAAGCACATCCATCGTTAAGAGGAGTGGTGATCAATAAAAAACTTTTTGCAAGAGCAGTAAAAGATAAACGCAAACGCGTTCAGGATAAAGAAGACGTCACCGCTCTTGAGAAAAAATATGATGCAAAGTTCGCTGTTTTAAAAGCTAATTTAATAGATAAGTTATTTGCTATTGTTGGTGGAAAAACCGCTCAGGGAGTGCAGAACGATCTTGGAGAGGAAGTTTTACCAAAAGGTAAAAAATACACGCTAAAGATGTTGAATTCTGTAGATGATTATGCTCACCTTACTCAGGGCACATGGACTACAGATGACAACCTGAACAAACTGGTTGCAGATTTGATCCATAATTATAAAATTAAGGAAAACGATCTTCAGGGGAACTTGAGAAGAGAAAAATTCACCATCTCTGTTGGAGATGAATTGCCTGCAGGAATTATCAAATTGGCTAAGATTTATGTAGCTAAAAAGAGAAAACTTAAGGTTGGTGATAAAATGGCAGGACGTCACGGGAACAAGGGTATTGTTGCACGTATCGTTCGCCAGGAAGATATGCCGTTCCTTGAAGATGGAACTCCGGTAGATATCGTTCTTAACCCGCTTGGTGTACCTTCCCGTATGAATATTGGTCAAATTTATGAGACTGTATTAGGATGGGCCGGTCAAAAAATGGGTAAAAAATATGCTACTCCTATTTTTGACGGAGCAACACTGGATCAAATCAATGAACTTACAGATGAAGCTGGTGTACCGCGCTTCGGGCACACTCACCTATATGATGGTGGTACCGGAGACAGGTTTGACCAGGCAGCAACTGTTGGGGTGATCTATATGTTGAAATTAGGGCATATGATTGACGACAAAATGCACGCACGTTCTATTGGACCATACTCTCTTATTACGCAACAACCACTTGGTGGTAAAGCACAATTTGGAGGTCAAAGGTTTGGTGAAATGGAGGTTTGGGCGCTGGAAGCTTATGGAGCTTCTGCAACCTTGCGTGAGATCTTGACCGTAAAATCAGATGACGTTATTGGTAGGGCAAAAACTTACGAAGCTATCGTAAAAGGAGAGCCAATGCCAGAGCCGGGATTGCCGGAATCTTTCAACGTGTTAATGCACGAGCTGAAAGGTTTAGGATTGGATATTAGACTAGAAGAATAAATTACTGCCATTAAAGTTGGGCACTCGTTTGCCCAACTTTAAAAAGCAGGATTTTCACAATAATTATATAGCATCACTTATTATGGCTAGAAATAATGAACATACTATAGAAAAGAGATTTAATAAGATCTCTATAGGTTTAGCTTCACCCGAGTCCATTTTGGCAGAGTCTCGAGGGGAAGTCCTAAAACCTGAAACTATTAACTACCGGACGCACAAACCAGAGCGTGACGGTTTATTCTGTGAGCGTATTTTTGGTCCTGTAAAGGATTATGAATGTGCCTGTGGTAAATATAAGAGAATTCGTTACAAGGGAATTGTATGTGATCGTTGTGGGGTTGAGGTAACCGAGAAAAAAGTACGTCGTGACCGTGTGGGACATATCAATTTGGTAGTTCCGGTTGCACATATCTGGTATTTCCGTTCTTTACCTAACAAAATAGGGTATTTATTAGGTCTTCCGTCCAAGAAATTGGATATGATTATCTATTATGAACGCTATGTAGTGATCCAGGCGGGTATCGCAAAAAGTGCCGAAGGAGAACAACTTAAAAGATTAGATTTCTTAACTGAAGAAGAATATCTTGATATCCTTGATACGCTTCCGCAGGAAAATTTATACCTGGAAGATAGCGATCCAAATAAGTTCATCGCAAAAATGGGTGCCGAATGTCTTATAGAACTTTTAAAAAGAATAGATCTTAATGAACTTTCTTACGATCTAAGACATAAAGCAAACCACGAAACTTCTAAACAACGTAAAACCGAAGCTTTAAAAAGATTACAGGTAGTTGAAGCACTTCGCGATTCTAACAAAAACCGTGAGAACCGACCTGAATGGATGATTATGAAAGTAATTCCAATCATTCCGCCGGAACTTAGACCTTTGGTGCCATTGGATGGTGGGCGTTTTGCAACATCAGATTTAAATGATCTTTACAGAAGGGTTATTATTCGTAACAATCGTTTAAAAAGATTGGTAGAAATAAAAGCTCCGGAAGTGATTTTACGTAATGAAAAACGTATGCTTCAGGAATCAGTAGATTCACTTTTTGATAACACAAGAAAATCATCTGCTGTTAAAACCGATTCTAACAGGCCGTTGAAATCTCTTTCCGATTCCTTAAAAGGAAAACAAGGTCGTTTCCGTCAAAACCTGCTGGGAAAACGTGTGGATTATTCAGCACGTTCGGTAATTGTTGTAGGACCGGAATTGAAAATGTTCGAATGTGGTATCCCAAAAGATATGGCAGCCGAGCTTTACAAACCTTTTGTGATTAGGAAACTGATTGAAAGAGGGATTGTGAAAACGGTAAAGTCCGCTAAAAAGATAATAGACAAAAAAGAACCGGTAGTATGGGATATTTTAGAGAATGTTCTTAAAGGACATCCTGTATTGCTTAACAGGGCTCCAACCCTTCACCGTTTAGGTATTCAGGCATTTCAGCCTAAACTTATTGAAGGAAAGGCAATCCAGTTGCACCCACTTGCGTGTACTGCATTCAACGCCGATTTCGATGGGGATCAAATGGCTGTTCACTTGCCACTTGGGCCAGAGGCAATTTTGGAAGCTCAATTATTAATGTTAGGTTCTCATAATATTCTAAACCCTGCAAATGGTTCCCCAATTACGGTTCCATCTCAGGATATGGTGCTTGGTCTTTATTATATGACCAAACCCAGAGTTTCTGAAGGGGATATAAAAATTAAAGGCCAGGGTCTTACTTTTTATTCTGCAGAGGAAGTTGTAATCGCTTATAATGAGAAGCAAGTTGCTCTTAACGCGGTAATCAAGATTAGAGCGAAAGATTTCAATGCGGAAGGCGAACTGGTAAATCAAATTATTGAGACCACAGTAGGAAGAGTTTTATTTAACGAATCTGTTCCTGAGCAAGCTGGTTTTATAAATGAAGTATTGACCAAAAAATCGCTTCGTGATATAATTGGAAAGGTATTAAAAGTGACCAGTGTTGCAGAAACTGCAGCGTTCCTTGATAACATTAAGGATCTGGGTTACAAATTTGCATATACAGGTGGACTGTCCTTTAGTTTAGGTGATATTATTATTCCTGAAGAAAAGCAGTCAATGATCGATGAGGCAAATGAGCAGGTTGAAGGTATTATAGGAAACTATAATATGGGTCTTATTACCAACAACGAACGTTACAACCAGGTTATTGATATCTGGACTTCTACCAATGCCGGTCTTACCGAGCTTGCTATGAAAAGGATTCGTGAGGATAATCAAGGGTTCAACTCTGTTTATATGATGCTTGACTCCGGTGCAAGGGGATCTAAAGAACAGATACGTCAATTAACCGGTATGAGGGGATTGATGGCCAAGCCTAAGAAATCAAACTCAGGTGGAGGTGAAATTATTGAAAACCCAATCCTTTCCAACTTTAAGGAAGGTCTTTCAATTCTTGAATACTTTATCTCTACACACGGTGCACGTAAAGGTCTTGCCGATACAGCACTTAAAACTGCCGATGCCGGGTACTTAACCCGAAGGTTGGTAGATGTTTCTCAGGATGTAATTGTAAACCAGGAAGATTGTGGAACATTGCGTGGTGTTGAAGTATCACCGCTTAAAAAGAATGATGAAATCGTAGAATCTCTTGGAGAGCGTATTTTAGGACGAATTTCACTAAATGATGTATATAATCCTATAACTGAAGAGTTATTGGTTAAATCTGGAGAGGAGATTCTCGAAGCTACTGTTGCTAAAATTGAAAACGCCCCTATAGAAAGCGTAGAAGTGCGATCTGCACTTACCTGCGAAGCTAAAAAGGGTATTTGTGTGAAATGTTATGGCCGTAACCTTGCAACAGATAAGCTGGTGCAACGTGGGGAAGCAGTAGGAGTTGTTGCAGCGCAGTCAATCGGGGAACCGGGGACTCAGCTTACACTTCGTACCTTCCACGTGGGTGGTATTGCAGGTAACGTTTCCGAAGAAAATAAATTAATCGCCAAAGTTGGTGGTGTTGCCGAGATTGAAGATCTTAAAGTTGTTAAAGGAGAAGGTCCGGATGGATCTATAACCGATATCGTGATCTCAAGAACTTCAGAACTTAAGATTAAAGATAAGAAATCGGGAGTGGTGATGACTACAAGTAACATTCCTTATGGTTCGCAAATCTTTATCAATGATGGAGATACTGTGAAACGTGATGATATCATCTGCCAGTGGGATCCATATAACGGTGTGATCATTTCAGAATTTGCCGGTAAGATCAAATATGAAAATATTGATCAGGGTATTACGTATCAGGTAGAAATAGATGAGCAAACAGGATTCCAGGAAAAAGTTATTTCAGAATCTAAGAACAAAAAGGTAATTCCTACTTTATTGATCCTGGGTAAAAAAGACGAAGTGATTCGTTCTTATAACCTTCCCGTTGGAGCTCACCTTATGGTGGACAAAGACGAAAAGATCAAGGTTGGTAAAATTTTGGTGAAGATCCCACGTAAATCATCTAAAGCAGGTGATATTACAGGAGGTCTACCTCGTGTAACCGAATTGTTTGAAGCGCGTAACCCTTCAAATCCTGCTGTAGTAAGTGAGATTGACGGTGTTATTTCCTTCGGAAAAATCAAAAGAGGGAACCGTGAGATCATCGTTGAATCTAAATTAGGAGAAGTTAAAAAGTATCTTGTAAAGCTTTCTAACCAAATCCTTGTTCAGGAAAACGATTATATACGTGCCGGAATGCCTTTATCTGATGGTTCTATAACGCCGGAAGATATCTTGAGTATCAAAGGTCCAAACGCGGTTCAACAGTACCTTGTGAATGAAGTTCAGGAAGTATATAGATTACAGGGTGTGAAAATTAATGACAAGCACTTTGAAGTTGTTGTACGCCAAATGATGCGTAAGGTTCGAATTGTAGATCCGGGAGATACTATTTTCCTTGAAAATCAATTGATCCATAAAGCTGACTTTATCGAAGAAAACGATAATATATTTGGAATGAAGGTTGTTGAAAGTGCCGGAGATTCCACCAAGCTTAAACCGGGACAAATTGTTAGCATTCGTGAGTTGAGAGATGAGAATTCTTCCTTACGAAGAGAGGATAAAGAACTTGCAACGGCAAGAGATGCGGTTTCTGCAACGGCTACGCCAATACTTCAGGGTATTACAAGAGCTTCGCTACAAACTAAATCCTTTATCTCTGCAGCGTCCTTCCAGGAAACTACAAAGGTTCTTAATGAAGCTGCAGTTAGCGGAAAAATTGATGATCTTGAAGGTCTTAAAGAAAACGTAATTGTTGGACATAAGATCCCTGCAGGTACCGGAATGCGAGAATATGACAATATTATCGTTGGTTCTAAAGAGGATTTCGAGGAAATGAAAGAGCGAAAACAAGAAGTTAATTACAATTAATGAGATTCCGGTATACCGGCAATTGAAATAGTTTTAATCCCGTCCCTGTAAAATGGGACGGGATTTTTTTTGTACTTTTAAGACATCAATTACCTTAGAGCAGGCTCAAGAGGTACGTGATAAAAAAAATATTCAGAAATTCAATAAAATCCCTCACCAACAGGACGGGTGCTTATCGTAGAATTAAACCCACTGTTGGTATTAAAATTAAGAAATAAATGAACGAAGATAAAAAGCCAAAAAAAGGCCAGATCAATATAGAATTAGACGAGAAGGTAGCAGAAGGAATTTATTCCAATCTCGCAATTATTAACCATTCGGTTTCAGAATTTGTGGTAGATTTTGTGAGCATTATGCCGGGAACTCCTAAAAGCAAAGTGAAATCCAGAATAATCTTGACCCCTCAACACGCTAAAAGACTTTTGAAAGCATTGGGTGATAATGTGAGTAGGTTTGAAAAAGCCCACGGTGAGATCAAGGATTATGAGCAGCCACCAATTCCGTTAAATTTTGGTCCTACGGGACAAGCATAAAATTTTAAACCCGGAGTGAAAGCTTCGGGTTTTTGTTTGTATTGAATAGGGACTGCAATAGAATAAAAAAAGTGATACTATTAAAAAGAACCAATTCTGAAGATTCCGATCTTCCATTGTTGATAAAACAACTTGATAAGGAACTTGCCGTGACCGATGGTGAGGACCACGCTTTTTATAATCAGTTCAATAAACTGGACAAAATAAGGTATGCCGTTATTATTTATGAAGAAGCAGAACCTGCAGGTTGTGGAGCCATTAAAGAATTCCAGCCCGGGATTATGGAAGTAAAGCGTATGTTTACTCAAAGACAAAGCAGGGGCAAAGGGTATGCCTCGAAGATCCTAAATGAACTTGAGAACTGGGCAGGAGAATTGGGTTATGAAAAATGTATTTTGGAAACTGGTATTAATCAACCGGAAGCTATTGCCCTTTATAAAAAGAACGGGTATCAATTAATTGCTAATTACGGGCAATATGCCGGTGTTGAAAAAAGTTTTTGCTTTGGAAAATTATTAAATAAACAAAGTTAAAAATGACAGAGAGAATCGAATCTTATAGGGAATTCTACCAGTATTATTTATTTGAACATAAAAATAAAACCACCCGGATTCTACATTTTATTGGCACTTTCCTCGTTTTTATTCTGCTCTTTGTGGCTATCTTCCCAAAGTTGGGGCTGGAAATGGATACTGGTACCTGTTGTAGGTTACGGTTTTTCCTGGATAGGCCACGCTTTTTTCGAAAAGAATAAACCTGCCACATTTAAATATCCATTTTGGAGCCTGCTTTAGTATTTCCGATTGTTTTTTGAAATCCTCTTCGGAAAGAAAAATTTTAATTCATAAAAAGATTAATATGGAAAATTTCAACTTAAATGAACTACCCAATCAACCTGGTAAAATAGCTATCGTTACCGGTGCGAATGCTGGTTTGGGATACAAAACTACACTAGGTTTGGTGCAGAAAAAAGTAAAGGTTATCATGGCCTGTCGGGATATAGAAAAGGGTAACAATTCAAAAGCCGATCTTTTAAAAGAAGTACCCGATGCCCAATTAGAAATCCTTCAGATAGATTTGAGCAGTTTGAAATCTGTTAAGAATTTTGCTAAAGAATTTCAAAAAAAATATAATGCACTGGATTTACTGATTAACAATGCCGGGGTAATGATGCCTCCATATCATAAAACAGAAGATGGTTTCGAATTACAAATGGCTGCCAACTATTTTGGACATTTTGCATTAACAGGTCTGCTTCTCGACCTTCTTAAAAAAACTTCTGGAAGCAGGGTGGTAAATATAAGTTCCCTGGCACATAAAAAGGCTAAAATAGATTTTGAAGATTTACAAAGTGAGAAGAATTATTCAAAATATAAGGCTTATGGCCAAAGCAAGCTTGCCTGCCTGATGTTTGCCAGGGAATTACAAAGGAAACTTGATGAGCATAATTGTAAAAACCCCATTTCTTCGGCCGTTCATCCAGGAGTTTCAAGAACAGAATTATTTAGACATTTCCCTAATTGGGTTTCAGTAGTTATTACTCCATTAGCTCCTTTATTTACTCAGGATTCTAAAGAAGGATCTCACTCAACCCTGATGGCATCTTTGGATAAAAATGTTAGTAAGGGAGGGTATTATGGTCCTCAGGGATTTAAGGAAATGAAAGGAAATCCCGGAAAAGCCAATGTCGCTTCTCAAGCCAAAAATGAAGAGGACTCAAAAAAACTTTGGAAAATTTCAGAAAAGGAAACCGGAGTATTCTATTCTTTTTAAAATTCTGAAGTAAAATGGAATTTTATCGAAGGATACTTTTGCTGAGTCATTTGAAGTGAAAACTGAGAATCGGCAAAGAAAACCAGTTGACCGCGTTTATCGTGCGCAAGGTATTTTGCTTTAACTCTTTTAAATTCCTTAAATTCTTCGCTTTTAATGTCTTTGGCTTCTACCCAGGTCGCTTTGTGAACATTCAGGTTTTCATAGGTGCATTTTGCTCCGTATTCGTGTTCCAACCTATATTGTATAACCTCAAACTGTAAAGCTCCTACAGTTCCTATAACCTTCCTGTTGTTGAGTTCCAATGTAAACAATTGAGCAACCCCTTCATCCATCAATTGATCTACTCCTTTGTCAAGTTGCTTTGTTTTCATTGGATCGGCATTGTTGATATACCTGAAATGTTCGGGGGAGAAACTTGGTACTCCACGGTAATTCAGGATTTCCCCTTCAGTCAAAGTATCACCAATCTTAAAATTCCCTGTATCGTGTAATCCTACAATATCGCCGGGGTAGGAAATGTCTACAATTTCTTTCTTTTCAGCAAAAAAGGCATTCGGACTTGAAAATTTAAGATTTTTTCCTTGTCGTACGTGTAAATAATTCTTGTTTCGTTCAAAGGTTCCGGATACCACCTTTATAAATGCCAGTCTGTCGCGATGTTTTGGATCCATATTGGCATGGATCTTAAAAACAAACCCTGAAAATTCCTTTTCATCAGGCTTTACAGTTCTACTGTCACTATCCTTAGCTCTTGGAGTAGGGGCGATGGCAACAAAACAGTCCAGCAATTCCCGCACCCCGAAATTATTTAAAGCCGATCCAAAAAATACAGGTTGAAGATTCCCCGCCAGGTAAGCTTCTTTATTGAATTTTGGATAAACGCCATCAACAAGTTCGAGTTCTTCCCTTAAATTATCTGCAGATTTCTCACCAATCAATTTATCAAGTTCCGGAGAACTTAAGTCGCTAATTTCTATAGTGTCTTCAATGTCTTTTTTTGGATCACCGGTAAAGAGATTCACATTTTGTTCCCAAATATTATAGATCCCTTTAAAATCATATCCCATTCCAATAGGAAAACTTAAAGGTGTAACGGTCAAATTTAGTTTTTGTTCAATTTCATCCAGCAATTCAAAGGCGTCTTTTCCTTCCCGGTCCATCTTATTTATAAAAACGATCATTGGGATATTGCGCATTCTACAAACTTCTACGAGCTTTTCTGTTTGCTCTTCCACTCCTTTTGCAACATCTATTACCACAATAACACTATCTACTGCTGTAAGGGTTCTAAAGGTGTCTTCGGCAAAATCCTT
The DNA here is from genome assembly GCF_000243235.1 of Gillisia limnaea DSM 15749. Taxonomy (GTDB): domain Bacteria; phylum Bacteroidota; class Bacteroidia; order Flavobacteriales; family Flavobacteriaceae; genus Gillisia; species Gillisia limnaea. Next base: position 673,434 of record NZ_JH594606.1, on the reverse strand, counting down.
ATGCCCTGGGGTATCGAGAATATTTATTTTTGTTCCTTTATATTCAAATGCCAATACCGAAGTAGCTACAGAGATCCCTCTTTGGCGTTCAATTTCCATAAAGTCACTCGTAGCACCTTTTTTTATCTTATTGGATTTAACTGCTCCTGCCTCGTGAATTGCACCACCAAAAAGGAGTAGTTTCTCAGTTAAGGTTGTTTTTCCTGCATCCGGGTGTGATATAATTCCAAAAGTTCTCCTTCGTTTGATCTCGTCGGTAAATTTCATAAGTGGATTCTTAGTGCTTGTATAGGTTTGGTATATTTCGAATTGATTTGCGCAGGAGTTTATTGAGATTCCTGTTATGCCCATCCAGATTGCCTATATAAGTTTGCAAAGATAAAAATTTTTGATGCATAAATTTGAATAGATTCCGGATTAGCTTTTAATATTTTTATAACTAGTTTTAGACTGCTACCTCCTTATTTTCTTATGATTTTGCTTACCTATTTCGTATTTTTGAAATTAAAAAAAAGAATGCAGGAAGAAAAAGTGATTTTAGTGAACGAAAAAGACGAGCCTATAGGTTTGATGCCCAAAATGGAAGCACATCAAAAAGGCCTTTTACACCGGGCCTTTTCGGTTTTTGTTTTCAATGATAAAAACGAACTAATGCTTCAGCAGCGGGCACTGGATAAATACCATTCCCCTGGGTTGTGGACCAACACCTGTTGCAGTCATCAACGGGAGGGAGAAACAAATATAGAAGCCGGAAAACGTCGCCTTCAGGAGGAAATGGGGTTTACTACAGAACTTGATGATACCATTGCCTTTATTTATAAAGCTCCTTTTGATAATGGATTGACCGAGCATGAGTTCGATCATATTCTCGTTGGAAAATACAATGATATTCCCAATCTAAATCCGGAGGAAGCAGCAAGCTGGAAATGGATGAATCTGGAAGGTGTTGCAGAGGATATGCAAACCAATCCTGGATTATATACCGAATGGTTTAAAATAATTTTCGACAAATATTACCAAACCATACAACAATGAAAGTAACCGTACATAGGAAGGCTCATTTTAATGCAGCGCACCGTTTATATAGAAAGGATTGGGATGATGCTAAAAACCTGGCTGTCTTTGGCAAATGCAGCAATCCTAATTTCCATGGTCATAATTACGAATTAACGGTTTCTGTTACCGGTACCATTGATCCTGAAACCGGATTTGTAATAGATATGAAAGTGTTGAAAGACTTAATCTATTCTGAAGTGGAAACAGCTTTTGATCACAAAAATTTAAATGTTGAGGTGGCAGATTTTCAGGACCTTAATCCTACTGCAGAAAATATTGCGGTGGTGATTTGGAATAAATTGAAGCCTAAATTAAAAAATGACCTGGAACTTTCAGTTACATTGTATGAAACACCAAGAAATTTTGTAACTTTTAATGGATAGTTTATGGGTTTGAAAAGAGGAGATACAGTTCCATCTGTAATATTAAAGGATAAGGATAATAAACCTTTTAATACGAGCAAATTTAAGGGAGAAAAAGCAGTCGTGATTTATTTTTATCCAAAAAATTTCACATCAGAATGTACAAAGGAAGCTTGCGAATTTCGTGACAGTTATCAGGATTTTAAAGATCTTGGAGCTGAAGTTATTGCCATAAGTGCAGATTCTGAAGCTTCGCATTCTAAATTTGTAAATAAATTTAATTTGCCTTTTGTTTTTCTTTCCGATAAAAACAAAGAAGCGAGAAAGGCTTTTGGTGTACAATCTTCCCTACTTGGGCTTGTGCCGGGAAGGGAGACTTTTATATTCGATAAAAAAGGTGTTTTGAGAATGCGTTTCAATAATATGTTTGCTTCCGGGCATACAGAGAAAGCACTTGAGAAGTTAAAAATATTAAAAGATGAAGAAGTGTGAGTTGTATTTATTACGGTTTGATCCTATTTTAAAGGAGAAAGTCTGGGGTGGAAAAAAATTAAAACAACTTTTCAATAAGAATAGTCCTTCGGATGAGACCGGAGAGAGTTGGGAAATTTCAGATGTTGAAGGAAGCGGCTCGATTGTTTCCAATGGGAAATTTAAAGGAAGATCTCTAAAATGGTTGATGGAAGAATATAATACCAGGCTTGTTGGAGAGAAGGTATTTGATAGGTTTGGCACAAAATTCCCTTTGCTTATAAAATTCATCGATGCTGCCGAAAATCTTTCGGTTCAATTGCATCCCAACGATGAGATCGCGCAAAAAAGGCACAATTCCTTTGGTAAAACAGAAATGTGGTATATCATGCAGGCCGATAAAGATGCTGAATTGATTTTAGGATTCAAAGAGGTTCTAACAGAACAGAAATATATAAAACTGGTAGAAACCAATAAATTGCTTTCTGCTTTAAACAGTGAACGCGTGCAGGTTGGGGATTCTTTTATTATAAAACCGGGCCTGGTACACGCCATTGGAGCCGGAGTGGTGTTGGCAGAGATCCAGCAAACTTCAGATATTACGTACCGTATTTACGACTGGGACCGCACTTCCGATTCCGGAGAAAAAAGAGAACTTCACACCGATCTGGCTTTGGAAGCAATCGATCTTTCTAAGAATAGGGATTTTAGAATAAATTTTGATCTAAAACCCAACCAATCTTCAGAAATTATCACGACACGCTATTTCAAAACGAATATTATTCAGCTTGAAAGCACCGTAAAAAGGGATTATTCCTCACGGGATTCTTTTGTAATCCTTATGGGGGTAGAAGGGGAAGCGATTGTGAAACATGGTGATAACCGGGAAGTATTAAAGCAGGGTGAAAGCATTTTGATACCTGCAGAGATCCATGAAATAACAATAGAAGGGATAAATTCGAAAATTTTAGAGGTAAGTCTATAATTATATTGAAAAATAGATTAAATTCGCAGCCTAAATTTAAGAAAGAATGGCAAGTAAAAGATTGTTAAAGCGCGATGTGAATTATGTGATGGGAGATATCATTGAAGCAGCATACATCCACCAAGTAGCAAACCCTAAGACGGACAACAAAAAATCTGAAGCGATTATTGATGAAGCGATTTCAGAATTTGATGATTTGATAAAAAAGATCAATGCAAAGGATGTTGAGAATAAATCGCAACATTTTAAGTCAATTGAAAAAGAATTGGAAACTAAAGCAAATAAATTAGTTGCCAAGGTCAACGAATTGTAGTAAAAGATAAAGGCCGATGTAGCTCAGCTGGCTAGAGCAGCTGATTTGTAATCAGCAGGTCGTGGGTTCGAGTCCCTCCATCGGCTCAAGTTTAAAACCTCTCCTTTTCGTGAGAGGTTTTTTTATGAAGTCAAATGAACGGGACGAGATCCCGATAGCTATCGGGAGTCCTGAGCGAAGTCGGTTTTTCACCGGCGAAGTCGAAGGGAGTCCCTCCATCGGCTCTTTTTAAAAGCTTCTCTTTTTGGAGAAGCTTTTTTTATGAAGTCAAATGAACGGGACGAGATCCCGATAGCTATCGGGAGTCCTGAGCGAAGTCGGTTTTTCACCGGCGAAGTCGAAGGGATTCCCTCCATCGGCTCTTTTTAAAAGCTTCTCTTTTTGGAGAAGCTTTTTTTATGAAGTCAAATGAACGGCACGAGATCCCGATAGCTATACGGAGTCCTGAGCGAAGCCGGTTTTTCACCGGCGCATTTAATTTAAATAATAATTTGAACATTGATAAAATTTCAGGCTGTACCCGGCACCATTCTTATGTTTAGGATGGGAATATTTAAGAGGTGCAAATACAGGTAAAGTAACAAGTGTGCAAATTGCATCTAATAAACCTTTAGCGCGGATTTGCAATCCGTGCGGAAGTACTAATCCTATCCAAATTTTTTAAACAAAAAATCCGGAAACCAAAAGCTTCCGGATTTTAATCCCTCATTGAGGGTTTAATTCCCCGAGGCTTGCCTCGAGTTTTTAAAAATATTTTCCAATTCATACCTCGTGGGCTTGCCCCGAGGTTCTTGATTGTATACCTTAAAAAAATTATTCTATTTCTTCCACTTTTGCTTCCTGCTTTTCAAGCTTTCTTCGTTCTTTCAGGAATTCCTTCAGGTCTTTCCCGTATTTGGATTTCTGTACCTGCGGGCTCATAGAATTATAAATGGTATCCAGGTATTTAATGTTCGCATCAAAAACTTCAGCTAAAGCCAGATAAGGCGCAATTTCCAGATCTTTATTGTTGATCGCGAAATTAACAGTGTATAGGTATCTTCTTTTTAAAAGTTGCTCGTACTCTTTGTTTACGGCCAATAGAAGTTCATTGTTTTCATCCCTTTGCGCTTCAAAATTCGTCTGAATAAGTTCCAGATTCTTGTCATTGAAACGTTGCATCATAGTTTTGTATTCCATCAACTTCTCCTGATTAGCAGAACCGGAAATTTTTGCATCACCCGTGAAATTTTTAAGGGAGGTGTTGATAGTTACTTCTCCTTCTTCAGCAAAAAATTCAACACGGTCTTCAAACTGTCCGTCATCAATCTTATCAAGAGATAAATACATGATCTGTGGGCTTTCCAGGTAATCCTGTAAAACAAAATTTGCATCTCCATTAATTTCTACAGAATCTACGCTCACTAAAACAGTGTCATCAATTTTTTGAAGATAGAGAGTTCCTTTCTTAAGTCCTTCTATATTCCCTTTAACAAGGAGGTTGCTTTCCTTTTTGGAACAAGCCGCAATACTGATAAACACTATAAATAAAAAACTAATTTTTTTCATGGATTCCTGTTGATTTAACGGGCGCAAATATCATATAAATTTTCAATCTTTACTAACTCGCGGCTGCCAATTGCATTAAAATTGTACACAATATTGCGCCATAGGTTCCTACCACATACCCAAAAACGGCAAGCAGAACTCCTACCGTGGCAAGGGAAGGGTGAAAAGCTGCTGCTACAACAGGGGCGCTGGCTGCGCCACCAACATTGGCCTGACTTCCCACTGCAAGGAAAAAATAAGGAGCCTTGATCAATTTTGCGATCAGGATTAATAATCCGGCGTGAATACCCATCCACACTACACCAATAGCTATAAGCCCGGGATTGTCAAAAACCAAAGTGAGGTCCATTTTCATCCCGATTGTGGCAACCAGAATATAGATAAATATACTCCCAATTTTACTTGCCCCGGCGCCTTCATACGTCTTGAGTCGTGTAAAGGAAAGTATAATTCCTATTGTGGTTGCAATAGAGATCATCCAGAAAAATGACGATGCAAAGGAGGCTAGTGTACTTTTTTTGTCATTAAAAACTTCAAAATTGGAAGTCAAATAGTTTGCTATTCCATCTGCACCCCAATGCGCGATTCCTACGGCTCCAAAAGCGATTCCCAGTATGATCATAAAATCGGCAAGACTAGGGGTTCGGGTAACACTTTCGGCGTAAGAAGCAACTCTATTCTTTAGGTTTGTGATCGCGGAGTCATCTGCTTTCAGCCATTTGTCTATGCGTTCATTTCTTCCAATTCCAAATAGAATTAAAGCCATCCAGAGATTTGCTACCACAATATCCACCAATACCATCCCTCCATAAAGATCGGGGTTGTATTCATAGATCTCCAGCATCGCTGCCTGGTTAGCACCGCCGCCAATCCAGCTTCCTGCAAGGGTGGAAAGTCCACGCCAAACCGCATCCGGACCTACTCCACCAACCGTCTCTGGTGATACCGTGGAGATTAACAAAATAGCCAGCGGACCGCCAATTATAATCCCAATGGTTCCCGTAAAGAACATAATAAGTGCTTTAGGACCTAGATTAAATATTGCCTTAAGATCAATGCTCAGGGTCATTAAAACCAGGGAAGCCGGCAATAAATACCTGCTGGCAATAAAATATAGCTGGGAGGTATCATCGTCGATGATTCCAAGAGAGTTAAAAATTGCGGGTATCAAATAACACATTAAAAGAGCGGGAACAACCGAATAGAATTTTTTCCAGAAGCCTTCTTTTTGGGAGGAGGTATAAAATACAAATCCCAGAGCTATCATTAATATTCCTAAAACTATAGCATCATTCGTAAAAAGAGGGGCATTTTCCATAGATCGATTTCTTTGGGCGCCAAAATACAAATTTTATTAGTGAATCCTCCTGTTTCAGCATATTTCAAGAGCTTGTTTAAAGAAAATTCAAGTAGGTTTTTAGGGGGTGGTTTTAGGGGTGATTTAAAGATCCAGAAATTTTAAAATTCCAACATAGAAGAATTTTCTATGGAGTAGCGGGATTTAAAACTTAGAAAAACCGTGATTTCTTAAGTCAATTAGACTTTTAATCCTGCCTAATGAGCTTGATTCTAGGTAATTGATTCTTTTTCCTGACAGGGATGATTAAAATCCAAAGATCTTCATTAAGCTTTTAGCAACACCGTCCTCTATGCTTTTTTCGGCTATGAAATTCGATGCTTCCCTGGCTTCCCGGCGCGCATTTCCTACCGCTATTCCATATCCTATATTTCTAAGCATTTCTACGTCATTGTAATTGTCTCCAATTGCGATAGCTTCTTCAATAGAAATTCTGTAATGCTGTTTTAAAAGGAATTTTATAGCCGTAAATTTTGAGATTTTTTTATTGGCGATTTCCAGGTAGGTGTCTTTAGAACGATATAGATGAAGCTCCTCTGGATATTTCCTGATTAAATAATCCTGAATTTTGTCAATGTGGGTTTCTTCTCCCATCGCCATGATTTTATGGGCACCTTTACTTTCCGATCGCCATTTTTGGATTACCTCGGAGTTTGATTTAACCTGCGGAGTAACTTTCGTATTGTTCTCTTCCCTAAGCGCCCATTGGTCCATTTTCGGCACATACCAGTCATCTTTATGATACAGGCTTAAATGGCAGTTGATTTCAGCATTCAACGCACTTAGATCTTCAATTATTTCCAGAGAAATCTCGGTAGAGCTAACCACTTTGTTATCCACAATCACTAATCCGCCATTATAGCTTATAATTGGAAGTTCTTCAATTTCTAATTCCTTTTGAAGATGTTTCATCGCCGCGGGCATTCTGGCTGAAATAAGTATAAAAGGAACTTTATCTTTCAGTTTTTTAATTTCCAGGATGGTTGTTTCAGAAAGTTCCCTTTGTTCATTTAATAAGGTTCCATCTATATCTGAAAAAACTATTTTGTAATCCATTATTTCTCTTCTGTTTTCTGTTTTTTTGGATGCCGTTTAGCATCTTTTAGTGCGTTTGAAAGCATGTATTCTATTTGCCCATTGGTGCTTCGGAATTCGTCAGAAGCCCATTTCTCAACGGCTTTGAGCAAATCTTCATCCAGTCTAAGGGCAAATGCTTTCTTTTTACTCATCGCTTATTTAATAGATTTTACAAAATCCACCAGGGTCGGGATCAATTCCGGATGTAATGGCCTGGCTGGTTCATTATAAGCCTTGGTATTATCAAGGTTTTCTCCTTCAATCTTTCTGAAAATATGGTTCATGTCTTCCAGGATCACCAGTTTTGCATTAGGGTTGGCTTCTTTTAAAATTTCAGCATCTTTTACATCCACTTGTAGATCATTACTTCCGTTTACAATAAGCACAGGGATTTCCAATTTTGAAATCTCTTCTGCAGGATCATACTTCATCCAGGACATGATGAACGGCTGGACGCTTGGGCGAAAAATAGATTCCAGATAAGGACTATAGTTTTGAGTGCTACCATTTATTTTCATTTCATCAAAAGCAATTCTTGCATTTTCTGAGAGTTCTGCCGATTGTTTGAAAAGTTGATGCACGATAATATCATCAATTTTTCGGCCGGCTCCGGCAAGGGAAATATAACCATCAATAGGTTCTTCCTGAGCGGCTAAAATTCCAATCAATGATCCTTCACTGTGCCCTGCTACTATAATCTTACTGAAGTTTTTTTCCTGCTGAAAATACTTGATAATATTTGAAAGGTCCAGAACAAAATCATCAAAAGAGAGATCTTCTTCTTTTAATCGGAATTTTTCCATCTTAAAAATGCGCTTGTCATAACGGAAGGATGCGATCCCATTCTCGGCAAGTTCTTTACTGATTTTCTTCATTCCATCATTTTTCATCATTGGCGCATTCCCATCTCTGTTCACAGGACCGGATCCCTGAATAAAGATGACTAATGGTGGATTCTCTGTATTTTTAGGATGAAGGAGTGTGCCATCTGTAAATTTGTCAATAGACAAATTTTGCTCAAGGGAGCTAAGGGAATCCTGGGCAAAACTTAAAGTTGTAAGGATAAGTGCCAGGCAACTTAAAATTAATTTTTTCATTATGCTGTTTTATTATTTCTATTTATCCTTCATTGAGGGTTTAATCACCCAGGGTTTTTGATTTCTTGTGTTGATATTGTTTAAGCACCGCTCTTGCTACATCCGGTTTTTGGGTGCCAATTAGAAACTCTTTTTTATCCTTGGTTACAATTTGAATGCCAAGGTAGCCGGATACATTATATGCTTTTCTTCTGCTTGAACCTCTTATTCCCCAACCACCATATTCTACAAAGGGATTATATTTTCTTACATAGCATTCATCGATCTCTTTCCAGGCGAAAAATTTTCTGGAAAAGCCCATAGGATAAAATTTAGTCGTAATCCCTTTAGAATCTATCCTGGTATCGTGGCGTAGAAAAAGGATGAAGGTCATTAAAAACAATGCAGCAAGAAAGAAAAGAACAAGAGCAGGATTGTTAAAATTTTGAAAACTTTCAGAATCTTTATAGATGCCGCCAACGAGTAGCGTAAGCACCAGCGCAAACATAGCATATAGCCACCACTGATTAAAGCGCTGACTTTCCTTAAATATTTTCATTCTAATGATTTAAAGTGCCCGAGTTTACTACAGGGGTTACATCTTTATCACTGCATAAAACCACCATAAGATTACTAACCATGGCCGCACGACGGTCGTCATCCAGGTTGACTATGTTTTTCTTGCTAAGATCATTTAAAGCCATTTCTACCATACTTACCGCTCCTTCCACGATTTTATGTCTGGCTGCAACAATTGCAGTGGCCTGTTGCCGTTTGAGCATGGCATTTGCTATTTCATTGGCGTAGGCCAGGTATCCAATACGAGCTTCCAGCACTTCAATTCCCGCTATTTCCAGCCGTTCCTGAACCTCCTTTTCCAGGGCTTCACTTACTTCATTTAAACTGGAGCGAAGAGTGATATCTTCATCAAGGCCTTCATCTGCAAAATTGTCATAAGGATATAGGCTGGCTAGTTTTCGTACTGCAGCATCTGTTTGCACTACTACAAAGTTTTCAAAATTATCCACTTCAAAAGCTGCTTTATAGGTGTTTTGAACCCGCCATACTAAAATAGTGCTTATCATTATAGGATTTCCCATTTTATCGTTCACCTTTAAACGCTCACTGTCAAAATTCCTCGCCCGGAGAGAGATCTTCTTTTTCACAAATAGCGGGTTAACCCAAAATAATCCATTTTGTTTTACAGTTCCTTTATATTTCCCAAAAAGAAGTAAAACCCTGGATTCATTTGGATTTACAAGAATCAATCCGGCTGCCAGAAAAAAGGACAAAAATATAACCAGAATAAACCAGGGAGATTTAAACATAATAAATCCCGCTATACTAGCTATGAATAGAAGGAAAATAAAAAACAGCATTAAATAGCCGTTGGAGGGACTTGTGGTTTTTTCGTTTGAAGCCATTTTTCGAGTGGTTTTTAATGTGATATTATTTTAATATCGTAAATATATCAAAATAAATTTTAAGTACAAAATCATAACTTAACGTTAAGATAAGATATCCTTCTTTATATTTGCACAATTCCTAACAACAGGATTAATTTTTTTATAGACATCTCAATCGATAGGAGTACACTTATAAATTTCATTTATCCGATTTAAAACAATAAATAGCTCATGAAAAACCTGTTACTAATAACTGTTTTTTTTCTGGGGTTGAGTATTTCCTTTGCTTCAGAATATGACTGGGGACAAAATGGACATCGTGCTACCGGAGAAATAGCTCAAAATTATCTTAGTAAGAAAGCAAAAAAAGAGATTTATAAACTATTACAAGGCAAGAGCCTTGCACTCGTTTCTACTTATGCCGATGAAATTAAGAGTGACTCAAAATACCGGGAATATGGTCCATGGCATTATGTGAATATGCCACCCGGAGAAACAAAATACAATTTGGAAACTGCAAATCCGGATGGTGACCTTCTGGCGGCCTTAAAAAAATGCAAAGCCGTATTACAGGATGAATCTGCTTCCAGAGAGGAAAAGGAATTCTATTTAAAAATGCTTGTTCATTTTGTAGGGGATCTTCATCAACCACTCCACGCGGGAAGGGGAGAAGATAAAGGAGGAAACGACATCCAGGTAAGATGGTATAATGACGGTACGAACATTCACAGTGTTTGGGATACCAAAATGATTGAATCCTTTAATATGAGCTATACCGAATTAGCCGAAAATACCACGGATCTCACCAAAGAAGAAAAACAACAAATCGCTTCGGGAACTTTTGAGGACT